>JADBJJ010000010.1 GCA_014874475.1 Chloroflexota bacterium | reverse complement strand
GACTCCGACGGCGACGGCATCCCGGACTGGATAGAGGCCGGTTGCGCAAGCCCACCCACTGGCAACGCGGTCTGTCCGGAGGCAGGCCGGGATACCGATGGCGATGGCACTCCCGACTACCTGGACCCGGACTCCGACGGCGACGGCATCCCGGACTGGATAGAGGCCGGTTGCACAAGCCCACCCACCGGCAATGCAGTCTGTCCGGAGGCAGGCCGGGATACCGATGGCGATGGCACTCCCGACTACCTGGACCCGGACTCCGACGGCGACGGCATCCCGGACTGGATAGAGGCCGGTTGCACAAGCCCACCCACCGGCAATGCAGTCTGTCCGGAGGCAGGCCGGGATACCGATGGCGATGGCACTCCTGACTACCGGGACCCAGACGATGACGGAGATGGCATCCCGACAAACGAAGAACATATCACTGATACCGATCATTTCTGCACCAACACCACCCTGGATACCGACAGGGACGGCACCCCGAACTGCCAGGACAACGATGTAGACGGGGACGGCATCCCCAACTATCTGGACCCCGATTCGGACGGCGACGGGACTCCGGATGCGCGGGAGGATTACCCCCATCCGAATCCGCCGCCGTTTGCGCATGACGGTGTCCCGGCCTGGATTGACCCGGTGTACCGGCTCTATCTGCCGATTGTGCTGCGGAACCGGTAGTCTTCCGGGAAACCGGTTCCCCCTTGCCGATGAAACGGCTATGATGCAGCGGCGGCCCGAAGGGCCGCCGCCAATGTTTCTGCTTCTGCGCACTTGACAACTTGCCATTTTGCGATACAATAAAAGGCAATCTTGCTGGGGGGTTTTCATTCACCCGCGCCCTTCCCTCGCAAGAAATTCATATCGGGGAGGTGAGAGCGAGGAGAAGAGAACATCCTTTGCCCAACTGTCTCTGTGTTCACCCATTTATCCCCAATATGCCATATAGCAAGGAGGAGAGAAATGGCAAAGCGTTCATTTGCGATTCTCGCCGTAGTGGTGGTGCTGGCCACTATGGTGGCAGCCTGTAGGCCTGCTCCGCAAGCCCTCAAGGTCGCTATCCTGGCCCCTCTGAGCGGTGACGTCGCCACCTTCGGTGCCTCTACCCGCGACGGCGCCATGCTGGCGATTGAGGAGTGGAACGCCAAGGGCGGCCTACTGGGGCGGCAGATTGAGGCTGTGGTAGAGGATAGCCAGTGCGAGGCGGAGCCCGCCGCCAGCGCGGCCAACAAGGTCATCAACCAGGACCGGGTGAAATTCATCATCGGCGAAGTCTGCTCCAAGGCTTCCATCCCTGTCTCTGAGATTGCCACGGCCAACAAGGTTCTCCAGATCAGCCCCACCTCCACCAACCCCAAGGTGACGGTTGACGAAGCGGGCAACGCCAAGCCGACGATCTTCCGCGCGTGCTTCATTGACCCCTTCCAGGGGACCGTGGGGGCCAAGTTCGCCCTGGAGGAACTGGGGGCCAAAACGGCGGCTGTCCTGCTGGACCAGGGCAACGACTATGTGCGCGGCCTGGCCGAGTTCTTCCGGGATGCCTTTGAAGCCGGCGGCGGCAAAGTGGTGGTTTGGGAGACCTACACCGCAGGCGACACGGACTTCACCGCCATCCTGACCAAGGTCAAGGACGCCAATCCGGACATCCTCTACCTGCCGGACTACTACTCCACGGTCAACATCATTGCCACGCAGGCGAACCAGATGGGCATCGCGGCCGTCAAACTGGGCGGCGACGGCTGGGACTCCCCCGAACTGGATCAGGCAGCGCTGGCGGGTGGCTTCTTCACCAACCACTACTCCTCTGAGGACACCCGGCCCGTGGTCCAGGACTTTGTGAAGAAGTACCAGGCCAAATACGGCTCGGTGCCGGATGCGCTGGCAGCCCTGGCCTACGACGCGGCCAACATCCTCTTCATGGCTATCCAGCAGGCCGGGACGGACGACCCGGTGAAGGTGGCCCAGACGATGGAGAAGGGGATGTTCTCGGTGGTCTCCGGGGACATCACCTTTGACGAGCAGCACAATCCCAAGAAGTGCGCCGTCCTTCTGGAGGTCTCTCCGGAAAAGGTCTCCTACCGGGCCACGGTCTGCCCGTAGCGGCCAGATATAGCAATTCGCTGGCCGGGGAGCCTGATGGCTCCCCGGCCAATCTATAATAACAGGATAGCCTCCAAGAAATTACATACCAGAGGAAGTACAATGAGTGTCGCGATAGAAGCCCGGCGAATGGAGCAACGAATGCTCCGGCGACGCAATGGGATGGTCCTGAACCGGATCAGCCAGGTGCTGTTCATCCTGGCGGGGATTCTGGTTCTCTATAGCGTGGGTCGCGCAGCCGCTGCCAACCCCACCGTCTTCTTCCAGCAAATCCTGAATGGCTTTCAGTTGGGCTTCATCTATGCCCTTATTGCCCTGGGCTACACGATGGTCTACGGCATCGTGAAACTCATTAACTTCGCCCACGGCGACGTCTTCATGGTCGGCGCCTTCGTCAGTTTCTTCACCATCTCCCTTCTGAACCTGCACCAGTGGCCACTGACAGTCTGGCCCGGGATGAACCCCACAGCGGCGACCGTGCTCGGAACCGTTACCGTCATTCTGGTCTCTATGATAACCTGTGCCTCGCTGGGAGTAACGATGGAGCGATTCGCCTATCGTCCCCTGCGGGCCATGCCCCGGATCGCCGCGCTCATCACGGCTATTGGTGTTTCCTTTTTCCTAGAATACTTCGGCGGGTTGCCCTTTGTCTTCACCAACAACTACATCACCTATCCTCGCCCCTTTAATGTGTTCGTTCTGAACGCCGATATGATTCCTCCTCTCTGGCTGGGTATCCTGTGGGGGATGTGTGCCATTGCCGCAACAGTATATGGCGTGCTCAAGATATGGGGGAGTCGGGGAAATGCCCGGGCTCAGGCCTGGCAGCGGAACCCGCTATTACAATTCGGCATGCTCTTCGGCGGATTCCTGGGAGTAGCGCTCACCATTATCTGGTTGACGCCCCGTCTGGTCCGCGCCCATTTTGACCTGACGGCATCCAATGCAATGCTGATCATCATGGGCATTTCGGTTATTCTGCTGGTCATTCTCCAGTACATCGTCCGGTATACCCGTATTGGGAAGGCGATGCGCGCCTCGGCCTATGATAAGCCGACCTCCCGGCTGATGGGAATTAATGTAGATATGGTCATCGCCGCCACCTTCGCGCTGGCCGGCGGTCTGGCAGGGGCGGGTGGCGTTCTCTTTGCCACTGCCTACAACCGGATCCACCACCTGATGGGGATCATCCCCGGCCTGAAAGCCTTTATTTCCGCTGTCATCGGCGGTATCGGCAGCATCCCTGGCGCTTTTGTGGGAGCGCTGATTATGGGACTGGTGGAAGTCCTTAGCGCCGGGCTCATCTCCTCGCCGATGCGGGACGCCGTCGCGTTCTCCCTGCTGATCATCGTCCTGCTCATCCGACCGCAGGGCATCTTCGGCGAGGCGCCCGGCGAGAAGGTGTAGCAGAGGATTTCACCCCACCCTGAGGAGGCAAGATGCGGCAATTCCTGCGGAACACAAATGTTACCTTTTTGGCAGGAGCCGGGCTGGTTTTCATCATCGTCCAGGCCCTGATTAACCTGGGAATTCTTAATCCCTACTGGCAGGGCGTCATTTTCTGGGGCGCGGCTATCACGATGGTCAGCCTGGGGCTGAATCTCATCTATGGCTTTAACGGCCAGTTTTCCCTGGGACAATATGGCTTCTACGCTATCGGGGCCTACGCTTCCGCCGACATCACCTACCGCTGGGTACGCAACGACCCATCGGCGCTGGTAGTGGTCATTTTCGGCTCCATCCTGGCCCTGATCTTCATGCTCGGGGTCAATGCATTCCTCCGCCGGTTTTACGGCGTCTTCACACCGACCAAATTTCTCCTGAATTTTCTGGCCGCCGTCCTGGGCTTCTTCCTGGCTGTGCGGTTCGTGAACCCGGCGATTGGTCAGTCGCTCTATCAGGCCCTGAACGGGCTCCCCTCCGGAATCAGCCAGCAAATCGTCTTCTTTTTGGCCCTGGTCGGGGGCGCCACGCTGGCAGGCATCGTCAGTTATCTCCTCGGCATCCCGGTGCTGGAATTGGGCTCGGACTACTTCGGCATCGCCACCCTGGGCTTCACCATCATCGTCAAAGTCCTTCTGGATAATACCGACACCATTCTCCCCTTCCCAGAGATGAAGGGAGCACGTGGGATGGTCGGCATCCCCAAATGGACGACATGGCCGTGGGTATTTTTCTCCTTCATAGCCGTGGTGCTGGTCATGCGGAATCTTCTCCACTCCTCCACTGGTCGGGCCATCCTCTCCGTGCGGGAGGATGAGCGAGCGGCGGAACTGATGGGCATAGACACGACTTCCCAGAAAATCATGGCCTTCGTCGTCGGGAGCGTCTTCGCCGGTCTGGCTGGGGGCATCCGCGCTCACGACTTGGCCTTCCTCCACCCGACAACGTTCGGTTTCCTCCCTTCCTTCAACCCCCTCATCATCATCGTCTTCGGCGGGCTGGGCAGTATGACCGGCACCATCATCACCGGCTTTTTCTGGATCTTCCTGCTGGAAGGAGTCCTGCGGCTCTATCTACCGGAAGGTTTTGAGACCTGGCGGTTTGTGATCTACCCGATAGTTCTGCTCCTGATGATGCTCCTGCGTCCCCAGGGACTGATGGGGCGATACGAAATCGCCTTCCTGCGCCGCCCCCTGCCACCGCCAAAGAAGGAACCCTCGCTGGCCCAGAAACTGATCCCAGAAGCCGGAGAGGTGAAAGCATGAAGGGACGGCCTGAAAACCTCGGTCCAGAAGTAGAAGCCCGGCCCGTCATCCTGGAGATTGAGGGGCTGACTCATTACTTTGACAGTCTGCGGGCAGTCCATGACTTCTCGGTCACCATTAAAGAGGGGGAACTGGTGGGGTTAATCGGCCCCAACGGCGCTGGAAAGACCACGGTTTTCAACCTGATTACCGGCGTCTATCGGCCAACGGCGGGTAGCATCCGCTACGAGGGAGCCCCCCTGATCGGCCTCCCTTCTCACGAGATTATCCAGATGGGCATCGCCCGCACATTTCAGAACATCCGCCTCTTCGCCAACCTGACCGTTCTGGATAACGTACTGATCGCCTACCATCCTCACTCCGGCTATGGGCTGACGGATGCGATTTTCCGTTCCCGGCGGTTCCGGGAGCGAGAAAGAGTGATGATTGAACAGAGCCAGGAATTGCTGGAAATCTTCGGGCTGGCAGACCGTCAGAACGACGTTGCGGGCGGTCTCCCCTACGGCCTTCAGCGACGACTGGAAATTGCCCGCGCCCTGGCGACTCAGCCCCGACTCCTGCTCCTGGACGAACCGGCGGCGGGGATGAACCCCCAGGAGATTGACCAGTTAATGGAACTGATCCGCTTCATCCGGGATCGGTTCCAGTTGACCATCTTCCTGGTAGAGCACCGGATGCGGCTGGTGATGAACATCTGCGAGTGGATCACGGTGATGGACTTCGGCGAGATTATCGCCCGGGGAAAGCCGGAGGAGGTTCGGAGCAACCCGCAGGTGATTGAGGCGTACCTGGGCCGTCAGGCAATTCGTTGAGGAGGACGCGATGGCGCTTTTGAGTGTGGAAAACCTGCATGTCTCATACGGAGCGATTCGGGCCCTGCATGGCATCTCGTTCCATGTGGACAAAGGGGAAATCGTCACCCTGATCGGCGCCAACGGGGCCGGAAAGTCCACCACCCTGCGCACCATTTCCGGCCTCCTCCTGGCGGACCGGGGGAAAATCGTCTACGACGGGACGGACATCACCAACACAGGCGCCGACCAGATTGTGCGCATAGGCATCGTCCAGGTGCCGGAAGGGCGCAAGATTTTCGCCCCACTGACGGTGCGGGAGAACCTGGAGATGGGCGCCTTCACCCGACGGAATAAGCGGGAAATTGAGGAGAGCATGGAGTTCGTCTTCAGCATCTTCCCCCGCCTGCGGGAACGGGCAGAGCAGATGGGCGGCACCCTCTCCGGCGGTGAGCAGCAGATGCTGGCCGTCGCCCGCGCGCTGATGGCCAAACCCCGCCTGTTGCTGATGGATGAGCCCTCTATGGGACTGGCCCCCATCCTGGTGGAGGAGATTTTCAACATTATCCAGCGGATCAACCAGGAGGGAGTGACCATCCTGCTGGTGGAGCAGAACGCCCACATGGCCCTCTCAGTGGCTCATCGGGGCTATGTGCTGGAGACAGGCGTTATCCAGATGGAGGGGACAGCAGCAGAACTGCGGGATAACCCGCGCGTCCGAGAAGCCTATTTGGGTGGCGATTAGAGTTTGACAATTTCCCCAAACCGGATATAATAAATGTGAAAACCTGATATCCGAACGCGTAGACCGGGACGAGTACCAGCCCGTGAAGGCCTCAGAGAGGGAGGGTCGGAGGCTGAGAGCCCTCCCGCCGGACGGCTGGGAAAACCCCCCGGGAGCGGGCCCCGGAAAAGATAATAATCCGCAGAATCTGAGTATGGGGCTCCGGGTAGGCCCGTTATAGCCTCAGAGGGCGGTCGGTAAATATTTGCGCACCGACCGAACCTGGGTGGAACCACGTGGGAATGACCCCCGCGCCCCAGGGCGCGGGGGTTTTCGTTTATATACAACCATTGCATCCCTAAGAGAGGAGGAGAAATGGCCGAATATACACAGAACGACCGTTTACTGCGCATCCGCCATTCAGCGTCGCACGTGATGGCTCAGGCCGTCCTGGAGAAGTTTCCAGAAGCCAAACTGGCCATTGGCCCGGCGATTGAGGCCGGTTTCTACTACGACTTTGACCTCCCCCGCCCTCTCATTCCGGAGGACCTGGCGGAGATTGAGGCCCGGATGCGGGAAATCATCGCCGAAGGGTACGACTTCGTCTATCAGGAGATAGACGAGGCCGAGGCCCGCCGTCTCTTCGCCGACCAGCCCTACAAAATGGAACTGATAGAGGGCATTCTGGCGGGCGGCGTGGATGAGGACGGCAACCCCACCGAGAAGCGACCCGTCCTCTCCATTTACCGGCATGGCCCCTTTGTGGACCTCTGCCGGGGGCCGCATGTCGCCAATACTCGCGAGATCAACCCGGACGCAGTCAAACTGCTCAGTGTCGCAGGGGCATACTGGCGGGGGGACGAGCGGCGACCTATGCTCCAGCGCATCTACGGCACCGCCTGGGAGACGCCGGAAGACCTGCAGGCCTACCTGGCCTGGCGGGAGGAGGTGGAGCGGCGAGACCACCGGCGGCTTATCAAAGAACTGGACCTCATCAGTTTCCACGAAGAGGGCGGCGCAGGCCTGGCCTACTGGCACCCCAAAGGGGCGCGCATCCGCCGAATCATTGAGGACCACTGGTACGCCCGGCACCGGGAGGGTGGCTACGAGATCGTCTATACCCCTCACATCGGGCGGTCTCAACTTTGGGAGCGCTCCGGCCATCTGAACTTCTACAAAGAGAACATGTACGCCCCCATAGATATTGAGGGAGTCCAGTACTACCTGAAGCCGATGAACTGCCCCTTCCATATCCTCATCTACAAGAGCCGGACCCGCTCCTACCGCGACCTACCGCTGCGCTGGGCGGAACTGGGGACGGTCTATCGGTTTGAGCGGAGCGGTGTCCTCCACGGACTCCTGCGCGTGCGCGGCTTCACCCAGGATGACGCCCACATCTTCTGCACGCCCGAACAGATAGAGGACGAGATTCTGGGCGTGCTGGACTTCAGCCTGAGCATCCTACAGGACTTTGGCTTTAATGACTACCAGGTGGAACTGAGCGTGCGCGACTCCCAGACACCGGAGAAGTACGCCGGCAGCGATGAGATGTGGGAGCAGGCGGAGCGATCCCTGGTTAAAGCGCTGGAGGCCCGCCACCTCCCCTACAAGCGTATGGAGGGCGAGGCCGTCTTCTACGGGCCCAAGATAGACATCAAAATCAAGGACGCGCTGGGCCGGGCCTGGCAGTGCACAACCATCCAGTTTGACTTCAACGTGCCGGAGCGGTTTGACCTGACCTTCCGGGACCGGGACGGGCAGGAGCGGCGGCCCTATATGGTCCACCGGGCGCTGCTGGGGAGTATAGAGCGGTTCTTCGGGGTACTGGTGGAGCACTACGGCGGCGCGTTCCCGGTCTGGCTGGCGCCAATACAGGTTGTCGTCATCCCCATCGCCGACCGGCACGTGGACTATGCCTGGGAGGTGGCACGACGGCTGAAAGCGGCTGGCCTGCGGGTGGAAGTGAACGACTCCCCAGAGCGTATGCAGGCCAAAATCCGGGACGCCCAGATGGAGAAAATCCCCTACATGCTGGTGATAGGTGACCGGGAGATGCAGAACGGAGAGGTCAACCTGCGCCGCCGGGACGGGGAAGTACCCGGGGCGATGTCGGTGGACGCGTTCATCGCGATGGCCCTGGAGACGGTCCGGGAGCGGCGGCTGCTATGACAGAAGTTGCGGCGGCGGCCCTTCTGGCCGCCGCCGCAAGACCTCTACCTCTTGCACCCCCAGGGGGCCATCAGGCGTCTCCCATCTCTAACAGCGCGCACCCCGCCGGAGGCAATTCCGCCTCCAGCCGTCCCTCTTTCAGCACCCACTCTGTGCCGTTCAGCAGGTCAGTGACGGCGGAACGGCTCATCGGCATGTGAAAGGAGAAGCGACGGGCGCGGTGAACGTCCAGATTGACCACCAGCGCCAATCCTTTATCGCTCCGTTGCCGGATGACGGCCCACACCAGGGGATCGGTGCTTTCCACCAACCGGAAGGTGGCGGGGTCGGGGTCGGTGATAAGGTCAGTATAGCCAGCGCGGACCTCCAGTGTGCGGGCAATCCACTCCACCAGATTCGGCTCGTTCTCCCATCCGTAGGCAACGGCGCTGAAAAGGGCCAGCCGCTCTGCGGGGTAGTCGGGCAGTTCCTCGCGCGTGAAATCCAGCCCGGTGTTGACCGGAACCGTTTCCGCCAATTCCAGGCCGGAGTGGCAGAAGGGGATGGCTGGCAGGATACACCCCAGGGCCCAGGCCATCCGGGCTGCCGCGAGGCCACCGGGCCGGGCCGCTGAGCGGGGGGTATTGTGGCTCTCTGGTCCGGCAAAAAAGGGCAGAGGCAGCCCGGTCTCGGCCAGTGACCGCAGGAGGCCGTTCACCAGATGCTCCGGTCGCCAGACGGCCCACCAGTAATTGCCGATGACGGCATTATAGCCCTCTTCCACCAGGCCATGGTCGTAGGAAAAGGTCTCATCCCAAAAAGCGAACTCCGGATGCACCGCGCGGGCGGCTTCCACGATGCGCCGCTTCAGTTCGGGGGGAAGGGCGTGGCCCATATCTATCATCGCGCCGTCTATGCCAAACCGTCGGCAATAATAAGGCAGAATCTCCACAATGCGCGCCCAGAGTGACTCCACCGCGTTCTCCGGCCGGGCCAATCGGGCATCGTACATCCGCACCGTATTGTAGGCGATATAGTTGAAATCCGGGTAGTCGTAGAGGCGCAAATAGGTGACATCGGTCCAGGGCGGCTGAGGGTCGTCCGGGGGCCAGTCGGCAAAGGCACCGGGAACACGCACGCGCGTCCCATCGGGCAAGACACCAATCCAGCGAGTCCCCTCTTTGTGGACAGACTCCGGCGGCGGTGGCGGCGTGAACATCCGCCGGTAGATCGGATGGGGTGGAATCAGGTCGGTCCGCTCCCCCTGAGCCACTCGTTCCTTGATAATGGTCAATTCCTCCGGAGTGAAGATGGGCGCGCCGTAGGCATCCTCTCGCAGTTCATCCGGTGCGCGGTCGGGGACATCAGCCCGAATCCAGTAGAACCACTCCGGATGTTCGGTGGCCCAGTCGGCGTCCAGCGACGCAGTCCGCAAGGCAAATTCCACCACCACCCGCATCCCCAGATGATGGGCCGCCTGGACAAAGGCTGCAAATTCCTCCTCCGGCTCCAGTCCCAGCGCAGGTTCCACCAGCCGGTCGTCCAGCCGGTAAGGGTTGCGGATGGCGTAGACGGAGCCCAGGTTGCCCTTGTGCCCGTCCACACCGACGGCGGTGACCGGTAGGAGGTGGATGGTGTTGAATCCCAGAGCCCGAAGAGCAGGGAGCAGGGCAATGGATTTCAGGAACGTGCCGGTCTCCTGCCAGCCATCGCCGATGGGCTCCAGGGAGAGACGTCCGTCCCCATCGTGGTCAAAGGCGGTTGTCGCCCGCACCAGGATGTTATAAATGACGGCCTGTCGGGACCAGGTTCCATCCGGCCCTCGCAGGAGAGGTATGGGAGGTTGATGCAGAATCTCCTCCACTCGCTCCAGATAGAACCGATAGGGATTGACGATCTCTCGGGTTGGCCGACTGGTGAGGGTCACCCAGAGAGTAGGTACAGCATATGGGAAATCATCTCCCTTGCCCATAGCGACAGCCTGGGCCAGTCGGTCGCGAAGAAGAAGTAGGGATTGCATAAGCAGTGTTCCTCCGACTGGATTAGGATCAATTCTGTAGGGATTATACCTGAAAATATGCAATAAGGGAAGGTGCATTGAGTCCTGACTTTATCCCCATCTTCGGGCAGGATTGCGAACCGTGATTTACGTCGGGACGGCTCTGAAAGCCCCAGATGGCAACATCCGGGCTCAGAACACAAAGCCCTTCGGAACGGCTCTTGCCTTCTCAGGCAGTTGGAGTATAATGGAATCGCTTCGTCGTCCTGACCGCTGGCCCGCCACACTTCGTTTAGCAAATTTCAATCACCCCAGATAAGACCGGAGCAGGAGTATGGAAGGCCATATTTTGCTGGTGGAGGGGGAACGAGCAGCCAAGATATCCTGCGCACCCATTCTGGAGGAATGGGGCTTTCGGATATCTCGGGCGCACACCCGACGCGCGGCCTGTGCGGCGTTGGAAACGACGACTCCGGACCTTCTGGTCATAGACACCCGATACCTGCGCTTCAATGGGCTCCGGTTCTGCGAAACGCTGAGCGCCACCGGGGAGCACATCCCCATCCTGTTGATTCTCCCCGAGGACCAGAAACGGCCCCATTATCCCGGTGTGGTTGTGCTGCGCGGGACTCCCACGACCCGCAAACTGCTTAACCGGGTGAAACGTCTTCTTTCTCCACCCGGCAATCATCTGCTGAGAGCCGGAGAGTTAGTTCTGGACCTCCAGCGACGGGTGGTCATCCGAAAGGGCGAGGAGCACCGCTTGACCCCCCGACAAGCCCGATTGCTGGAAACCTTTATGCGGAATACGGGACGAGTCCTTACCCGTGCATTTTTGATGAAAGAAGTCTGGGGAACCGACTATCTGGACGATACCCGCACGCTGGAAGTCCACGTTCACTGGTTGCGGAAGGCCATAGAGGAAGATTCCAAACACCCCCAGTATTTGATAACGATGCGAAAAATTGGCTACTGCTTCAGGGTTCCCCCCTCCTCGGTCGCCCGTCGGCAACCCGATTCTTCTCAGGAGGTGAAAGATCGCTAAACCCGCTAAACCCGCCGAACCCACTGGCCCCGCCCAGGAACGTGCCGTTCTGGTTGGTGTGGACTGGAAGACACTGGGCGAGTCGCCCGATGGCGCCTGGCCAGTAGAGGCATCGCTGGAGGAACTGGCCCAACTGGCCCGGACGGCAGGCCTGGAAGTTGTGGGACAGATCACTCAGCGGCTGGAACGGCCGAACCCCTCCACGTTTATCGGTTCGGGCAAGGTGGAAGAACTGGTGGAGCGGGTAAATGAGACAGCGGCAAATGTGGTCATTTTTGACGAAGAACTCTCCCCTCGCCACCAGCGGGAACTGGAGAAAGCATTAGGTGAGGGGGTCAAAGTGCTGGACCGTACCGCGCTAATTCTGGATATCTTCGCCCAGCACGCCCAGACACGCGAGGGTGCGCTGCAGGTGGAACTGGCCCAGTATGAGTACCGTCTGCCACGCCTGACCCGGGCCTGGACCCACCTGGCCCGGCAAGCCGGCGGACGTGCGGGGGGCGCGATGGGCGGCGTGGGCGTCCGGGGTCCCGGTGAGACCCAACTGGAGACCGACCGCCGGGTCATTCGGCGACGCATTGCTTATCTGAAAGCCGAACTGGAGGAAGTGCGGGCGCATCGGAGCCGGTACCGTAGCAGGCGGCGCCGGGAGGGCATCCCGGTCGTCTCCATCGTCGGCTACACCAACGCCGGCAAGTCCACCCTCCTGAACGCGCTCTCCAACGCCGGAGTCCTGGTGGAAGATAAACTGTTCGCTACACTGGACCCGACTACCCGACGGGTGCGGCTGCCCAGCGGGCGGACTGTCCTTTTCACCGACACCGTTGGTTTCATCCAGAAACTTCCCACCCATCTGGTCGCAGCCTTCCGGGCCACTCTGGAGGAGGTGGCAGAGTCGGACTTGCTGCTCCATGTCCTGGACGCCACCCACCCTCAGGCTCGTCGCCAGGCTGAAGCGGTCCTGGAAACCCTGGAGGCGATCGGCGCGGCGGGTAAGCCAATGGTTACCGCCTTGAATAAGGTAGACCGTCTGACAGACCGAGAAGAGGCGTGGGCACTGGCATCCGATTTACCCAACCCGGTGCTGATCTCGGCTCTCCGAGGGGACGGCCTCTCCGACCTCCTGGAGAAAGTGGAAAGCGTTCTGAAGAAAGACCTGGTGCGGGTGGATGTGGTCTTGCCCTTTGAACGGGGCGACCTGCTTCAGTTGGTTCGCGAACACGGAGTCATAGAATTGCAGACCCCCACCGCGCGTGGGCTGCGAGTGGTCGCTATGGTGCCCCCGCGCCTGGCTGGCCTGCTGGACACGGGATGAGGCCCCTTGGCGTCTCTTTGGGGACCCCCCGAATGCCACCCGTCGTTTGACAAGTTTTCACATCGGAGTATAATTTAGTCGTCAGCCCCGGTGGCGGAATAGGCATACGCAGCAGGTTGAGGGCCTGTGCCCAACAGGGCGTGGAGGTTCGAGTCCTCTCCGGGGCAACGAATAATCGCCGCGATCGGCATCGGATCGCGGCGATTTTTTGATTCCGTGCGGGCTCCCCCGAGGCGATGGGAGCGTAGATGGCGCGCAGCCACTCCGTCGCTGATCGCCGGCCTTCACTCCTCCACCGCCGGCAGGTCCTTCAGCGCCTCCAGCACTCGCTCCGCCGGGTATTCGTAGTTCTCCAGTTTGCCGGCGAAGTAACTTTCGTAAGCCCCCATATCAAAGTGGCCATGCCCGCTGAAGTTGAAGAGGATGACTCTCTTCTCTCCAGCCTCCCGCGCGGCTAGCGCCTCATCTATCGCGGCGCGGATGGCATGGGCCGTTTCTGGCGCGGGGATGAACCCCTCCGTCCGGGCAAACAGGAGTGCCGCCTCAAAGACCGCCAGTTGGGGATAGGCGACCGGTTCTATATAGCCATTCCGATGCAGGGCGGAGACGAGGGGGGCCATACCGTGGTAGCGCAGTCCCCCAGCATGGATGCCCGCCGGGATAAAGGTATGCCCCAGAGTATCCATCTTGGCGATGGGGGCCAGATGAGCCGTATCGCCGTAGTCATAAGCATAGACCCCCCGGGTCATGCTGGGGCAGGCGGTGGGCTCTACGGCAACGAAGCGGGTAGAAGCGCCGTTCTGCAGACGGTCGCGCAGGAAGGGAAAGGCCAATCCGGAGAAGTTGCTCCCCCCGCCTACGCAGCCAATCATCACATCGGGGTACTCTCCCGTCATCTCCATCTGGAGCCGCGCCTCCTCGCCGATGATCGTCTGGTGAAGCAGGACGTGGTTGAGGACGCTGCCCAGGGAGTACTTGGTGTCGTCGTGGGTGGCGGCGACCTCCACGGCCTCACTGATGGCGATACCCAGACTGCCTGGCGAATCGGGGTCCCGCTCCAGGATGGACTGCCCCGCTCGGGTCTCCGGGCTGGGGCTGGGGACAACCTGCGCGCCCCATGCCTCCATCAAAACCCGGCGGTAGGGCTTCTGGTGGTAACTGACCTTCACCATATAGACCCCGCATTCCATCCCGAAGAGGTTACAGGCGAAGGCCAGCGCGCTGCCCCACTGCCCGGCACCGGTTTCGGTGACCAGCCGCTTCACCCCGGCCTCCTTGCTGTAGAAGGCCTGGGCGACAGCCGTGTTGGGCTTGTGGCTGCCGGGAGGGCTGGCCCCCTCGTACTTGTAGTAGATATGGGCCGGAGTATCCAGTGCCCGCTCCAGCCGTCGGGCGCGGACCAGCGGAGTGGGCCGCCAGAGCCGGTAGACCTCCCGCACCGGCGCCGGTATCTCCACGTATCGCTCCCGGGTCTCCTCCTGCTCTATCAGCGCGTCGCAGAACAGAGGTGGAGGAAGACGGGTTGGCTCGCGGGTCACCGGATGCAACAGCGGCGGGACCTCAAAGGGTATGTCGGCGACAATGTTGTACCAGGTTTTGGGCAAGCGGTCTGGGGAAAGCAGAAAGCGGTTTTGTTCTATCATCTCACACCTCCTGTATTTGGTAAACGGATTTATGATAGATGAATCAACTCAGTTCCTTTTCCTGTAGCGCATTTTCAGGTCTTCCACCTCCTTTCCGTCAGAATCATCGGGCTTGTCCGGCAGCCGCATCCGGTTCGCCTCCCATCAGTCAAACAAAAAACGCCCGTCCCATTGCCGGGACGGGCGTTTTCCCGTGGTGCCACCCCGCTGAGGGGCTTTTTTCCCTCATAAACAAAAACGCGCCGGTGACGGCGCGTCGGGAGAAAAGCCAGCCTCACTCCTTCGCAGGCACGGCGCCGACCGCATAGGCGGCCGGGCCCATACCCTCAGCCCAGATAACGGTGGCGGCTCCGGCCCGGACTACTACCCGACCTTATGGTCGGGGTTCGGCGAGCGACTCCCAGGCCCATTCGGCATCGGCGCTGGTATCAGGCTTCCAGCCAACGGCCCGACTCTCTGGAACCTCGCTACGATGCCTACTCTTCCTGATCTTCGTCTTTTGAGGTATCAGTTGTTGGTGATTTTATACCACAAGATTGAGGAACTGTCAAGCGCGACGAGCGCAGCGCTTTCACGACTTGACAAAACGCGAATTTTTGCTATCATTAAATAAGACCGTTCGCACAGCCAGCCTTCGCGATACTTGTCTTTATCAGCAAATTGCTGCCAGCGAGAAAGGAGGTGAAGGCGGCATATTGGTCTGCAACCTCATCCTCCCTGGTTTTTCAGGATGTCCTCTTCCTCGTCAGACCCGCCGGTGTATTATACCGCAGATTCGGTTTCCGCATCAGCGCGTAAATTCCCCGGTAGTGATTTAGATGGCAAAATTGCTGTATAAATTCCTTCCTGGGAGAATTAGACGGGGATATTATATCCCTTGATGGGCAGGGGGTTAGGCAGCATCCGTATAATTTATAGTTAGCCTGCGCTTTGCATCAGCATTAGACAGAATGAACGGCAATCACCCCAACAGGTGATGACGTTATTGCGTGTTCCACTGGAGAGGTAGTTGAGATACTCAAGACCGCATTGTTGTCCCATTGCATCTCCTACAAGGGCTATTCGGAGGCACTACCGAATGAACACACCGGTGATAGAAAAAGTGGTGGAGCAATTGAAGGATTTGCCTTATGAATTGCAGTGGCGCGTGTTGGAATTTACCCGTGCCTTGGCGTTCTCTACTCCACGCGGCGTTCCTGGGAAGCAGTTGCTACGCTTTGCCGGTGCAATTCCAGTTAGCGAAGTGGAGTTGATGCGTCAGGCGATAGAGCAAGGGTGCGAACAGGTTGACGTTAATGAGTGGTAGATACCTTCTGGACACCAACATCTTGATTGCTTTGTTGGCCGATGAGATGTCCGTGAAGGAAAAGCTGGCTCAGGCGGAGGAGGTCTTTATTCCGAGCATTGCGATTGGGGAGCTCTATTATGGGGCGTGGAAGTCGCAACGGGTCCAGGAGAACCTTGCTCGCATTGATGAGTTAGCAGGAGAGAGCGTAGTGTTGGGGTGTGGGCTTGAGGTTGCTCGGCGTTATGGTGAGATCAAGAATGCTCTGCGTATCAAGGGGCATCCGATTCCTGAGAACGATTTGTGGATTGCGGCGATTGCGTTAGAACATACGTTAACGCTGGTGACGCGCGATGCACACTTTGACGAGGTGGATGACTTAAAGACGGTGGTATGGTGAAATAAGCGCAGGCTAACCTGCGCTTCGTGCGACCCGTTTACCCGAAACCGTGGAGACACGGGGGCTGGGTAGCG
This sequence comes from Chloroflexota bacterium, assembly GCA_014874475.1. Lineage (GTDB taxonomy): Bacteria > Chloroflexota > Anaerolineae > B4-G1 > DUEL01 > SpSt-77. The sequence goes on along the minus strand of JADBJJ010000010.1, from coordinate 707 downwards.
AAGGGAAGAGCGACCGGCACGCTCAGAACTTTGACAACGGTATGCCCATTCAGGTGCGGGGAGACCTCCCCAACTCCTGACCTCCAGGCGGAGGAGTGACCGCATCGCCCTACGTTGTGCGCTTGGTGAACGCACGGCGGAGTGCAAGGGTGAAAAGGGGATAAGCGGCCAGCCGCAGGCGGCGACACCCCCAGCAGGCGGCTATGGACAGCGCAAGCGAAGGTGTGGATGAAGCGTCGTCAGTTGGAACCTGCCGAATGGCTACCTGTTCGCAAAACAGACGGCAGGCCCCAACGGGAACTGTCCCCACTCGGCCCTGTGCTCAAGCGTCACAGGGTATCCGCCCGATACGAGGGACACGGCGTAGAGCACCGTCCTGTGGTCGCGGAAAATGGGCATACGGAACGGGGCAACCCCTTGCGGCTCTCATTGGGGTGAGCAGGCAACCGGCCGGATGCCGCAAGGGAGAAGGATGGTTCAAGAAGCAAAGGCCCAGGGCAACGCCGGGGATATGCTGACGTGAACCCGGTTCGTGGGAAGGTAGAGGTACTGGAGGAGTTTAGGTCTTGGGCAGACGAGGCGCAGAAGCGCAACGGACTGAGGACTGGGAGGCGTTGTGCTGGAAGAAGTTTCAGCGCAACGTCTACCGACTCCAAAAGCGCATCTACCGAGCAGCACGGCAGGGCGACTGGAAGCGTGTCCACAAG
>JADBJJ010000019.1 GCA_014874475.1 Chloroflexota bacterium | reverse complement strand
GGGTCGTTGACGACGACTTTGGCGCCCCGACGGGCCAGTTCCAGGGCGTAGGCGCGGCCCAACCCCCGGCCAGCACCTGTGACAATCGCCACCCGCCCGTCAAAGCGAATCTCGCCCCGCGCGCGACGGGCGGCCTCCTCTCGGCTCACCCATTCCACCACTCCCCGGTCCAGCACCACCTCCCCGGTCTGGACGTTGACGGTACGGAAGACCGCCCGGCCCTCCTCCAGTTTCCAGATTTCGGTCCGGATCGGCGTGCCGGGGTAGAGCGGGCGGGAGAAACGGACCCGGAAGCGAGACATGCGCTCCGGTTCACCGGGGAAGAGGTGTTTGATGACGGCGCGGCAGGTGAAGCCGTGAGTACAGAGGCCATGCATAATCGGCCCCTCAAAACCGCTGGCGCGGGCGAAGTCCGGGTCTACGTGGAGCGCGAAGGTATCGCCGGAGAGGCGGTAAATCAACGGTTGATCGCGCGACGGAAACTGCTCCTCCACGAAGTCCGGTGGGCGATCCGGGAAGGCGAACTCCTCCTTCGGCGGTGGTTCTCCCCCAAAGCCCCCGTCCAGCCGCCCGAAGAGGGTCATAATGTTGGTGAACCGCTTGCGGCCGTCGGACCCGAAGGTCTCGGCCTCGGCAATGACGAAAGCGCCTTTCCTCTCCCCCCGGTCGTAGATGCGGGTGATGCGCCCCTCGGTGGTCAGCGTGTCCCCTTCCGGCGCCAGCGGCGCGTGGAAGACGGTTTCCTGCTCGGCATGCAGCAACCCCGCCAGGTTGATTCCGGAACGGGCCACGACCTCGGCGAAGAAGGGGTAGGCCAGCGGCACAGCGAAAGAGGGGATGATTTTGAGGCGGTTCTCGTAAACGTACTCCAGTTCGTCAAACCCGGCCCCGACCCCCAGGGCGTAGAGGACGGCCTCTTTCCAGGAGTACTGGCTGGTCATCGGGCCGATTTTCTTGCCGAGAGCGTCCAGGTTGATCGGCATCGTGGGCCTCCTGAAGTGGGAAGCGTGAAAAGTGAAAAGTGAAGAGTGAAACGTGAAATGTGAAGGCTGCTTGCGATTTTGGCGTTCTCTGCGGCGGGGATTACAGCGCCGAGGCGATGTTCATCCCGCCGTCCACGACGAAGACGGCGCCGGTGATGTAGTCGGACGCGGAGGACGCCAGGAAGAGGGCTGTCCCAGCGACGTCCTTCGGCTCGCCGAAGCGACCCGCCGGTGTGGCTTTGAGAATCGGTTCGGCCAGGGCTGGGGTCTGCCAGAGAACCTGGCTGAAGCGGGTTTTGATGACGCCCGGCGCGATGGCGTTGACCTGGATGTTGGAAGGCGCCAGTTCCACCGCCAGGACCTGGGTCAGCATAATCAGGGCCGCCTTGGAGACGGAGTAGACGCCCATCGCGGGCGAGGGGCGCAGGCCCGCCACCGAGGCGATGTTGATGATTTTGCCGCCGCCCTGGGCCTGCATATGCGGAACGACGGCTTTCGCCACCCGGAAGGCCGATTTCACGTTGGTATCCAGGATTTTATCCCACTGGCCCTCGTCGGCGGTGAGGATCGGGCCGAAGTGCGGGTTGGTGGCCGCGTTGTTGATGGCGATATCTATACGGCCGAAGGCTTCCAGAGTCCGGGCCACCAGGGCCTCCACCTGCTCCGTCTGCCCGACGTGGGCCTCCAGGGCCAGCGCCTCGCCGCCCCCGGCGCGGATTTCCTCCGCCACCGGCGCGACGTTCTCCAGTTTCCGGCTACAGACGACGACCCGGGCTCCCGCGCGGGCCAGGCGCAACACAATCGCCTGCCCGATACCGCGCGAGGCCCCAGTGACCAGCGCGACCTTGCCGTGCAGAGAGAACTCTTCCATAAGACATCTCCTCCAGTAGAGATGAAAGAGGGTTTTGAAGAAAGCAGCCGCTGGCCTCCACCCCCAAAACCTTCAAAGTTCACACTTCCAGCGGCTGGGTCATCGCCACATCCGTATAGGCTTGAAGGCCCGTCTCTTCCCGCAGGCCCCGCAGGAGTGCAACGGGGTCTATGACCGCCTCCGGCCCGTAGACGCCTCCCTCCGTTGTCAGGACCTGACCTCGGGCCAGCATCACGGCCCCTAGCGCCAGCGGTACCCCCGTCGCCGGGCGCATCTGCCCGACCCCGCAGAGGGTCCGCTGGACGGACTGTCCCCCGAGGACCCCTTCCACGTCCACCCGCAGCGCGCCGGGCGGCTCCGGCGCCCCTTCCTGCGGCGTCGGGAGCAGGCGGGCCAGGACATTCGCCACCCGGTCTATCCGCTCCGGTGTCGCCGTCAGGCGCAGCCGCCCCAGCCAAAGGAACAGGTGCGTCCACGCCCCCACCGACATCAGGAACGTGACCTCCTCCAGAGTGGGAAAATGGCGCGGGAGTGTCACCGGCTCCGCGTGGCCCGCGTTCCAGACCCGCATCCGTCTCACCAGCGGCAGGTCCACCTCGCGGGCGATCCGCCCGGCCCAGACCATCTCCAGCCGTCCGTTCCGCCAGACCGGCGCAGGTCCGCCGTAAATGAACAGGACGTGCTGAAGGACGGCCATCCCATGCCCCGATTCAGGCGGCTGGTAGACAGTGATGGTCACCCGAAGGGGCTGGTCCATCTGCCGGGCCAGGACCGCCGCAGCCAGATTGGAGAGCCCCGGACTGGTGCCCAACCCGATGACGGCCCGGCGGCCGCGCTGGCGGGCCAGGTCGTCCAATTCCTCCACAACTTGCTTTGCGGCGATCCAGTCGTCGCAGATGCTGACGTAGTCCACTCCAGCCTCTATGGCAGCCCGGACCAGCAGCGCCTCAAAGCGGTAGAACGGCCCCAGGGCCGATGCGGCGACGTCGTGCCCCCGGATCGCTTCCACCCCATCGGAGTAGTTCCGGGCATCCAGTGGTCGGACGACGATTTCGGGCCCGACCCCGGCCAGGCGGCGGGCCAGCGCTTCCGCCCCAGCGACGTTCCGGTCGGCAATCGTAATTCGCCGGACATCCGGGCAACGGGCCAGCGTCTCCACGGCCTGGCTGCCCATATCCCCTGCACCCCCGAGGACGATGACCTTCATTTACTCCCTTCCGTTCTCAAACTAAAGAGGCAAAGAGTGAACGGACGGGCCGGGCGGCCTGGGTTGCGTGGTGACGCAGGCGGTTAGCCTACATCCACGAGCCTGGTGGCCGGCGCTCCTTCAGACCCCAGTTCATCCGCGCCGGCCCGCGCCCCGCTTCAGCAGAGAGAGAACACCCCCTACCCCGATAAACAGAATCCCCGCGCCCACCAGCAGGAACTTGGGCAGCGCGCATCCGTAGGCCAGCGCGGGCCAGAACGCCCGCTCCGACCCCAGGAGCAGCCGGATGAGAGCGTAGTTCTCCATTGCGTCCAGCAGGGCCGCCAGCCACTGGCCCCAGGAGAGAGTCACCCCCAGCGCGGCCAGGGCTCCGCTCCACCGACCCAACCGGCGGGCCACCAGCACACACCCCAGCCCCAGCGCGCCGGCGTAGGCGACCATAAACAGGTAATCCAGCCCCAGGTTGAGCCCGGCGTAGACCCGCTCTTCAGGCCCCCAGGAAGTCAGAATCCGGCGCGCGCCCTCCAGGTCGCGGGCAAACTCGTAGGAGATGATGCCTGAGGGCGCAGCCGCCGTCCGAAGCGGTATGTTCAGCACCTGGAGAGAGGTCATAGTCAGGAGAGCAATTACGGAAATTACAGTGAAGGCCCGGGATTGCTGGGATTCAATCAACCAGAGGAAGGGATGAGGGATTTTCATTTCTCCTCTCGTAGGGATTTGTGGAACACCCGCTGAACCTTGACTTCCCGGAAACCCCAGCGGCGGTAGAAAGCGTGGGCTCGTTCCCGCACCACGTTGGCCCGGACTGTCAACCCCTGGCATCCGTGCGCCCGGGCCCAGTCCTCCGCCGCCTGGACCAGCCGCGCGCCGATTCCCTGAGAGCGGTGGGCCTCATCCACCACCAGCCCGCCGATCTCGGCCTCCCGGTCAGCGATGACCTGCAGGCAGAGATAGACGTGAATCCAGCCCACCACCTCGCTGTTTGCCCCCACCGCCACGAAGACCGCGTGGTAGTCGTCCTCCGTCAGTGCTTGCAGTCGGGCCGCCACCACCTCCGGAGCAGCAGGATACCCCAACTGCCCAGCCAGAGCGGCCAGGGCGGGAGCATCTTCGGGTTGAACGGGCCGGATGCGGAGCGACATCTAATCCCACCTACAAATATAGACCAGATTCTGAAAAGCGCAAGTCGGTGGGACAGCCAGTGGGAGAGACGTTAGCCTGTACAACATACAAGTGGAGCAATAGGAAGGGGCTATTGGGTGTCGGTGGCATCCGGGGGATGGCAGACTGCTATCCATTCCGGCGGGAGGACGCTGAACAGTTGGGGCGATAAGTTATATTTTCGCCAGAGTCCAGTTTAGAAGAAATAGGCCTCGGTTTACCAATGGTGCAGCAGGTGTTTGGGCATAGCCGGATGGACGAAACGCTGCGCTACGTTCACCTTGATAGACTCCGGCTCCGAGAGGGCGTAGAGCAACTTGGGCCACTCTATGCCTCTAGCGAGAAACCAATCTTTAGCAAATGGGTAAACGGCAAGTTGTGTTCCCGGTAATGGCTGCTCCAGGCCGGCCGATAAGCCGGGTTCTGTCGGGGGCGGTCATCTCTCTGGGACGGCGGTTGTCCGCCGCCTCATGCGGCCTACCCGGGGCTCGAACGGGACGGGCCGCCCCGTGCAGGGGCAGGGACAAACCCTGCCCCCGCGTCGCCCCTGCTTGGCCTTGCTCCCGGTGGGGGTTGCCTGGCCGCCCGGGTCGCCCCGAACGCCGGTGGTCTCTTACACCACCTTTTCACCCTTACCAGGTCGGTAGACGAGTGTTGGGCAGATAGGTACACAGGCGGCTGAACTGGTCCATGCTACCGGTGTATCGGTGTACCAACTCCCAACCTGGCGGTCTGTCTCTGTGGCCCGATCCGTCGGGTTACCCCGCCTGGGCGTTACCCAGCACCGTGCCCTGTGGAGCCCGGACTTTCCTCACCCCGCGCCAGGCGCGGAGCGCGACCGCCTGGCCGACCTGGAGCAATTTCATCTTAACATACTCCCTCTCCCCTGTCAAGCCGTTCTCCCGTTCTGGCCGGAAGGATTGCCTCTGCCTGCTGTAGAGGGGGTAGGGGGTGGGGCCGATGTGTCGGACGGAACGCGGTCTTCTTGCGCGGCGGTGAATATTCTGCAACCCTCTATGGGGAGAGCACCCACCTCTCAGTGCGCGGAGAAGTTATGGATAGTTTCTCACTGCCCGCGCAAGATGAGGTGAGCCGCCGTGGCCTTGAAGGTGGCCGTCACTTCCTGGCCGCAGGTCAGGTTCAGTTCGTGGAGGGAGCGGGGCGTGATGGCTGCTACCAGACGGAACCCGCAGTCCGCGGTCACGTGGTAGAGGCGGCCCCGGGCCGCTATCTTCACCACCTGCCCCCGGAAGCGATTGCGGGCGCTGGTCGTCGTAGGGGAGGGATCGGTCAGAGAAAGAACCACATCCTCGGGGCGCAGGCAGACCCACACCGCCTCGCCCATCGGAGCCTCCGCTGCCACCTCCAGCCGCCGGGAGCCGGCTTCCACCACCACCCCCCCGTCGCTCCGGGCCACGACCCGGCCAGGTATCAGGTTCTCTACCCCCACGAAAGCCGCTATCTCCTCATCAGCCGGCGCTCCGAAGACCTGCTCGGGAGTACCCACTTGCCGTACCTGCCCCTGGAGGAGCACCGCTACCCGATCCCCCAACTGCAGAGCCTCGTCCTGGTCGTGGGTGACGAAGAGGGTAGTGGTACGAGTTCCTCGCAGGAGGTCCCTCAGGTCGGCCAGCAGAGCAGCCCGGGTGGGAGCATCCAGGCTGCTGAAGGGCTCATCCAGGAGAAGTACTTCTGGCTGAAGGGCCAGGGCCCGTGCCAGGGAGACCCGCTGGGCCTCGCCACCCGAGAGGGTTCGCGCCGACCGGTGGGCCAGGTGGGCCACTCCCAGCCGTTCCAGAGATTCCAGGGCAAGGGCCTCGGCCTCCTTTTGCGGTATGCGGCGCAGCCGCAGACCCACGAGAACATTGGCGAGCACCGAGAGGTCCAGCAGTACTGGCTCCTGAAGGACCAGGGCGAGGCGCCGACGGTAAGAGACCCGACGGGGGTCCACCGCTTGGCCGTGCAGGAGAACTTGGCCCCGCGCCAGTGGCACCAGGCCGGCCACAGTGTGGAGGAGGGTGGTCTTGCCGGCCCCGTTGGGCCCAATGACCGCCAGGATCTCCTCCGGGTAGAGGTCCAGAGCAGGCACCTCCAGGATCAGGTGGTCACCGCAGCGGACTTGGATCTCTCGCAGGGAGAGGAGTGCCCCGTTCACCGATCGCCCCTCCCGCTCTGCTGGAGCCAGGTAGCCCCCAGCATGATTGAGAAGGAGAGGAAAAGCAGGAGGATGCCCAGGGCCATAGCCGTATCAAAGTTTCCCTTGCTGGTCTCCAGGACGGTGGCCGTGGTCAGGACGCGGGTCTGGCCGGCAATGTTGCCGCCTACCATTATGGATGCGCCTACTTCTGAAACGGCTCCGCCAAACCCCGCCATAGCGGCAGCGAGGAGAGAGCGGCGCGCTTCCCACCAAAGGAGGAGGGCCGCCTGTCCTCGCGAGGCCCCCAGCCCCAGCAGTTGTAGGCGCAGGCGGGGGTCCAGTTGCTGGATAGCGGCGATGCTCACTCCCGTCACAATGGGAGTGGCGATAATGGCCTGGGCAATGACCATAGCGGCGGGGGTATAGATGAGCCTCAACTGGCCGAGGGGGCCACTGCGCCAGAGCATCAGGGCGACGAAGAGCCCCACCACCACTGGCGGGAGCCCCATCCCCGTGTTCACCAGGCTCACCAACAGACGGCGGCCCGGGAAGCGGGCCTGGGCTAGATAGGTCCCCACTAAGATGCCTACAAAGGAAGCCACTAGTGTCGCCGTGCCCGAGACCTGCAATGTCCGCAGGGTGACCTCCACCACGATTGGGTCCAGATGCACCAGAAGCCAGATAGCATGTCTCAGTCCTGATAAAAAGGTATCCACTCTCTTGCCTTCCCCCAGAGATTTTGGCTCGTACTGACCCCGGAGAGCGCAAAGGGCTGTTATTTTCGTTCAACGCCTACGGTTCCGGCTTCCCTGCAGCGGGGAAGAAGAGGGGTTGACCAAAGCGGTCCTTGCCGTATTCACGAATGACCCTCTGGACCTCCGGCGAAGTCAGGTAGTCGGCAAAGGCCGTAGCCCCCTCGTAGTTCACGCCGGGGTGTTTTTCTGGGTTGACTACCATAACGTGGTAGATATTGTAAAGGGTCTCATCCCCCTCCAGTAACAGAACCAGGTCCAGGCTGGCCCGCATAGTCAGGTAAGTGGCCCGGTCTGTCAGGGTGTACGCTCCCTTCTCCGAGGCGATCTTGAGCGTCGCTCCCATCCCCTGGCCGGATTCCTGGTACCAGGCACCCGCGGGCGTCAGGCCGGCCTCCTTCCAGAGGGCCAACTCCGTTTGGTGGGTTCCGGAGTCGTCGCCCCGCGAAAGGAAGAGGTCCTGGGCCTGGGCAATCTTCCGAAAGGCATCGGCAGCCTTGACCGTACCCCGAATGCCTGCCGGGTCATTCTCTGGCCCGACAATGATGAAATCGTTGTGCATAACTGGGCGGCGGTCCACAGCATCGCCGGAGGCCAACAGTTCCATCTCGGCTGCCGGCGCGTGCACAAAGAGCACATCCGCATCGCCCCGCTGGCCCATAGCCAGGGCTGCGCCCGTGCCCACAGCGATGACCTTGATTCTGTACCCGGTCTTCGCCTCAAAGTCTGGCACCAGCACATCCAGAAGGCCCGAGTCCTGGGTGCTGGTTGTGGTAGCGAGGATGACCTCCGGGTTGGCCGGGAGCGAGGGAGATGCAGGCGTTGCCGGGGTCGCACAGGCAGTCAGCACGAGGAAGAGAAGCAAGAGGCTGTACCCCATCGGAGATCCTTTTCTGTGTTTCATCGGAGACCCTTTTCTGTGGGACTGGCGTTTGTATCGGTTGTATCGCTACAATTATAGCAATCGCCCAAAGAACTGTCAAGAGCGGTTCTGGTGGACTGTATCCCCATCTCTGGATAGGACTGCAGAATTTGCAATGGAGCCCGACGGTTCACCGCCGAAATTGAGATACACCCCCTTGCAAAATTCGCAAGACGGGGGTACAATTCTATAAAGCGGCTGTGCCGCTTCACAAAAACATTCGCTTTACCAGCCGAAACCTTCCCAGGGGAGCCCGGGAGAGCCGGGCTGAGAGGGTGTCCACGGGCGTATGCCTCCGACACCGACCCTTTGAACCTGATCTGGGTCATGCCAGCGGAGGGAGGGAAAGCGGAACACCGGACCCTACCGGCCCCGCGCCGCCCCACCGCTAGTGGGGCGGCTTCTTTTTCCAGGAGGTTTCTGTGGACCAACGGGTTTTCATCTTCGTCAACGGGTTCCTGCCTGACCCAAAACGGGCCCAGGCAATGGTTCGCCCCGATGATATTCTTATCGCCGCCGACGGTGGCATCCGGTACCTGCTGGCCCTGAGGTTCCAGCCCCATGCGGTGGTCGGCGACCTGGACTCCCTCCATCCCTTGCTTCTGGAAACGCTCCAGCAGCAGGGAACCGTCATCCATTCCTATCCCCGCGAGAAGGACGAGACCGACCTGGAACTGGCCCTCCGCCACGCGCTGGAATACGGCCCTCAGGCCATCCGGGTCGTCGGCGCAGTGGGCCTGCGCCTGGACCAGACGCTGGCCAATATGGCGCTCCTGGCCGCCCCCTGGCTGGAGGGCATAGATGTCCGCCTGGACGACGGCCTGGAGGAAGTTCTGCTGGTCCGCTCCGAGGGTACGGTAGAGGGCCTGCCCGGCGAAACTGTCTCCCTTATCCCCTGGGGGATGCCCGTAGAAGGAATCACTACCGAGGGCCTGCGTTGGCCTCTGCGGGAGGAGACCCTCTACCCGGACCGGACCCGCGGCATCAGCAACGAACTGACAAGCCCACGGGCCCACGTTCGCATCCGCTCCGGGCTCTTGTTCGTCGTCCATCGGAGAGGTGCGGGATAGTGGGATGCGTGAAACATATGAAACGTGATAAAAGGAGGTGCACCAATGAGAAAAATCCTTATCCCTCTGCTTCTCGGGCTGCTGGTGGTGACGGCCTGCGGGCCGCGCCTGCCGGCCACGCTGACGGTGATGACCCACGATTCTTTTGCCGTCAGCGAGGAGGTCATCCGCTCCTTTGAGGAGGAGAACAACGTCAAGGTGACCTTCCTGGCCTCCGGTGACACGGGCACGGCGTTGAACAAGGCCATTCTCTCCAAAGACGCTCCTCTGGCCGATGTCTTCTACGGGGTGGATAACACCTTCCTCTCCCGCGCGCTGGACGCTGACCTGTTTGAGCCGTACCGTTCACCGCTTCTGAAAGACATCCCCGCCGAATTCCAGTTGGACCCCCAGTTCCGGGCGCTACCAGTGGACTACGGTGATGTCTGCATCAACTACGACAAGGCCTACTTTGCCGAGCACAATTTGCCTGTCCCCCAGAGCCTGGAGGACCTGACCCGTCCGGAGTACCGGGGATTGCTGGTGGTGGAGAATCCCGCCACATCGTCGCCGGGCCTGGCTTTCCTCCTGGCAACTATCGCCCACTTCGGCGATCCGGGCTACCTGGACTTCTGGCGCGCGCTGCGGGAGAACGGCGTGGTGGTCGTGAACGATTGGGAGACAGCCTACTACACGAACTTCAGCGGCTCCTCCGGCAGAGGGCCCCAGCCTATGGTCGTCTCCTACGGCTCCAGCCCGCCCGCCGAAGTCATCTTCGCCGAACAGCCGCTGGAGGATGCCCCTACCGCATCCCTGGTCGGGCCGGGGATGTGTTTCCGCCAGATTGAGTTCGTCGGCATCCTGAAGGGGACAAAGAACCGCGACATAGCCCGCAAGTTTGTGGACTTCATGCTCAGCGTCCGTTTCCAGGAGGACATGCCGCTCCAGATGTTTGTCTTCCCGGTCAACCCCAACGCGAAATTGCCGGAGGCCTTCGTCCGCTACGCCCAAATTCCCGAAAAGCCCGCGACGCTGGACCCGGCGCTCATTGCGGCCAACCGGGAAAAGTGGATTCAGGCCTGGATGGAGACGGTATTGCGATGAAAGACAAGCGGTTTTTCGTGGCGGCGGCTTTGCCGCTGCCACGAAAAACGGGGTTCCTTTTGCTGCTGCCTGCGGGCCTTTTCCTGACCATCTTCTACCTCTACCCCCTGGCCCGTATTCTCTCTTCTGCTCTGGATGCTCGCCTGCTCCTCCAGCAGGCAACCTGGAACACGGTCGGACGGACGTTGGGGTTTACCGTCTACCAGGCGGCCCTCTCCACCTTTCTCACCCTGGCCATTGGCCTGCCGCTATCCCTCCTCTTTGCCCGCTACGAGTTCCGGGGCAAGTCCCTCTGGCGCGCGATGATGACCGTCCCCTTTATGCTCCCCACGGTCGTCGTCGCAGCGGGGTTCAACGCGTTCCTGGGCGAGCGGGGCTGGGTCAACCTGACCCTGATGCGGCTCCTCGACCTCCAGAAGGCCCCTATTCCCTTCACCGGTACTCTGATCGCGATCCTGGTCGCCCACGTCTTCTACAACACCATCCTCGTTGTCCGCATCCTGGCCCACACCCTGGAGCACCTGGACCCCCGCCTGGAGCAGGCGGCCCGCGTGCTGGGCGCCGACGATTGGCAGACCTTCTGGCAAGTGACCTTCCCGCTCTTGCGCCCGTCCCTCCTGGCGGCGACGTCCCTGGTCTTCCTGTTTGACTTCACCAGTTTCGGCGTCATCCTGCTCCTGGGCGGCCCGAAGTTCGCCACGCTGGAGGTGGAAATCTATGTCCAGGGCATGCACCTGCTCCATCTTCCCCTGGCCGCCCTGCTGTCGGTCGTCCAGTTGCTCTGCACCGCTGCCCAGGCCTGGCTCTACAGCCGTCTCCTGAACCGGGTCATCACTCCCTTCTCGCCCCGCCCCGCTGCAGCCAATATCCGCCCCGCGCGCCGCTGGAGGGAAAAACTCTTCCTGGTCGGGATGCTGAGCCTGGTGGTTGTGCTGTTCCTGTTCCCGATGGTCTCGGTGCCCGTGCGGTCCGTTGTCCGGATGGAGGCCGCGCGCGGCGAGCGAGGGCAGGTCCACTACGGCCTGACCGCGGATTACTACCGGGAACTCTTTGTCAACCGGCTCAGTTCCCTTTTCTACGTGCCGCCCTTGGAGGCTGCGCGCAACTCTCTCCTCTACGGGCTGGCGACGGTGTTCCTCTCGCTGATACTGGGATTCCCCGCGGCGACGGCGCTGGCCCGCGGGAACCGCTGGGCCCGGGGACCGGACATCCTGTTTCTGCTCCCGCTGGGCACCTCCGCGGTGACAATGGGGCTGGGCTTCCTCCTCGCCTTTCGGCGCGCGGTGACCTCCCCCTGGCTGGTCCCGCTGGCCCACACGCTCATTGCGCTGCCGCTGGTGGTCCGCACCCTGCAGCCGGCGATTGCGTCCATCCCGCCCCGGTTACAGGAGGCCGCGCAGGTTCTGGGAGCATCCCCCTGGCGGGCATGGCGGACCGTGGAGTGGCCCATCCTCCGGCGCGCCGTCCTGGCCGCGGCGACGTTCGCCTTCACCGTCTCCCTGGGCGAGTTTGGTGCTACCCTGCTCCTGGCCCGCCCGGAGTACCCCACTCTCCCCGTCGCTATCTACCGCTTCCTTTCCCAGCCGGGTGGGCTGAACTACGGTCAGGCGATGGCGATGACAACGATTCTGATGGCCTTCACGACCGGGGGTATCCTGCTCATAGAAAGGCTGCGCTCCCCAGCGGGTGGGGAATTTTGAACATCCCCAAGCATGAACAGGTGAACCGCGTACGCCGTGGCGTTTTTTGCTTTGGTTCCCTGGGTCCTTTGTGGTAAAATCCAGGAAGATGCTGGAAATCGTCCACATCCGCAAAACCTACGAAGGTCAGCCTCTACTGGAGGACGTCTCCTTCACCGTTGCGCGCGGCGAGACGGTCTGCCTGCTGGGGCCTTCCGGGAGCGGCAAGTCCACCCTTTTGCGCATCATCGCCGGCCTGGAGGAGGCCGAGCGCGGCCAGGTCTTCTGGGAAGGGGAGGACATCACCGCCGTCTCACCCCATCGGCGCCGGATGGGGATGGTCTTCCAGGACTACGCGCTCTTCCCTCACTTGAACGTCGCGGAAAACGTGGCCTTCGGCCTCCGGATGCAGGGATGGTCTCCCCAAGACCAGCAGACACGCGTGCGGGAAGTGTTGGAACTGGTCCGCCTGACGGGCTTTGAAGCCCGGCGGGTCACCGATCTCTCCGGCGGCGAGCAGCAGCGGGTGGCCCTGGCGCGCGCCCTGGCTCCTCGTCCCCACGTCCTGATGCTGGACGAGCCCCTGGGCGCGCTGGACCGGGCCCTGCGGGAGGAACTGCTGGAGGAACTGCGGCGAATTCTTCGCGCCAGCGATGTCGCTGCCATCTACGTCACCCACGACCAGGAGGAGGCGGCCGCGATCGCCGACCGCATCCTCGTCCTCCACCGCGGGAGAATCGTCCGCGATGGGACTCCCTTTGAGGTCTGGAATAGCCCCGGCTCCCTCTGGGTCGCCCAGTTCCTGGGCGTGGGGAACATCCTTTTCGGCGAGTGTCATCCCGGCTCCGGGTCGTCCGTTCTGAAGACGGCCCTGGGCGAATTTCCTCTCTCCTGTCCTCACTGTCACCCAAAAGGGACGCGGGTTGGAGCGATCCTCCGCCCGTCTGCGGCGGAGGAGCACCCCGAAGGCGAAATCCGCGCCCGCGTGACCGACATCCTCTTCCAGCGGGAACACTTCCGGGTTTCCCTGGAGAACGGCCTCTACGTGTTCCTCTCCCGTGCCCCCCGCGTCGGTGAGACGGTCAGCCTGCGGCTGAAAGCGCCCCTGGAGTGCCTGGGGATCTGATGCCATCGTCTGGGAGCCTTCGCCGGGTCAATGGATCCCAATGAGGTAACGAAACCTTAACACTTTCGCCCGCGCGCCGGGTATCGTTGGGGGTATAATGGACGCACCAGGCACTGCTAAGGGAGCAGACCATGAAAATCCAGCGCCTTTTGCTGACAGGTAGCGTCCTCTTCCTGCTGGCCCTGATGACCGGGGGGGCTTTGAGATGGCCCGAAGTCCAGGCATCCCCACCTGAGGGCCTGATGTCTGAGCCCGACCATTTGCGGTTGAGCGAACCTCCGCCCCCGACCGGCGACGCCCCGGGCGAGCCTTCGGCGCAGCCCTTCGCTGCCAGACTCTGCTTCTGGTCCGACCGGGGACCGGTCTGTGTGGAGCGCGCGACGTTCGCCGCTGGGAGCGCGGAACAGCGGGATGAGAGCGCGCGAGGGGCCGCGTTCCTCCGCGCCCTCCTGGCCGGCCCCACCTCTCAGGAGAAGGCGCAGGGGCTGATCAGCGCCTTCCCGCCCGGCACCCGCCTGGCCGGATTCCGCCTGGAACCCGACCGTACCGCCATCGTCCAGTTGGAGGTCCCCCCAGAGGCCCTCTCCCTGCTGGACCCCGCTGCCTTTGAGGCGATGGTCTGGCAACTGGCGGGGACGCTGGAGCCCCTGGGCTGGCAGGACCTGCGGGTTCAGACCCGCGACCCCGCCACCGGGGAGATTGTCCCCCTGGCAGCCTTCCTGCCGGAGATGCCCGTGCCCCGAAAAGAGTCGGTCTCCGGGGAAGAGCCGGTAATGACGACGGCCGATCCTTCTCTGGCGGTGGCCGCGGCTGCTGCCACCACCCTATCTCAGGGTGGGCTGAAGGGCAAGACGGTCTACGTCAGCGCGGGGCATGGCTGGCTTTGGAACTCCGACCTCTCCCGCTGGCGCACCCAGCGGCCCCCCTATCCCACCGCTCCTTACGTCGGCCCCATCATTGAGGACCACAACAACGCCGAAGCCGTCAACCAGTATCTGATCCCCTACCTCCAGAACGCCGGCGCAACTGTCATCCCCGTCCGGGAGCGGGACATGAACCCGTCTGCCGCTATCGTGGACAACAACGCTCCCGGCGGCTACGCCGAGACGGACCTCTGGGCCACCAGCAACTATACCGGCTACCTGGGCGGCACCTACCGCTACACGACCACCGTTGCCGGCACCGCAACGGCCACCGCCACCTGGACTTTCACCGTCCCCACCGACGGAGAGTACGGAGTGTACGCCTGGTACCGCCAGGGGACCAACCGTGCCCCGGACGCCCGCTACACCGTCCACCATGCCGGGGGTGCGACGGAAGTGGTCGTGGACCAGCGCGTCCACGGCAACACCTGGCGGTATCTCGGTACCTTCGGTTTCCGTGCCGGGCAGGTCGCCACCATCACCCTGAGCAATTTCTCCGCATATCCGGGCCGGGCCGTCATTGCGGACGCGGTCCGGGTTGGCGGCGGCACCTTCTCCAGCCTGACCGGGATTTACACCACGACGGCCCCCTATGCCCCCAACAAGCCCTGGTGGGAGATCGCCGCGTACTACTACGTCCAACGCATGGGCCTGAACCCCTCCGGCTGGCCCTCCTACGGCTACTTCAACGACGTCGTCGCCCGGCCTATGTATGCCCGCTGGGAGCACGCCGGGACCGGCGACGATGCGCTCTACATCTCATGGCACTCCAACGGAATCAACGGCTATCAGACGACCACCCGGGGCACCATCACTTATATCTACAACGGCGAGTGGATCACCCGCCCCGTCACCCCCGGCAGAACCGAACTCCAGGATGCTATCCACACCGAAATCATTCGTACTCTGCGGGCCGCCTGGGACCCTGCCTGGCCTGACCTGGGAAAGCGCGCGCTCAACCTGGGCGAATTGCGGGAACTCTGGGACCCGGACCCGGCTGTCCAGATGCCCGGCGTCCTGATAGAGGTTGCCTACCACGATCATCCCACCGACACCGACGCCCTGAAGGAGCCCAAGTTCAACCAACTGGTCGCCCGCGCCGTCTACCGAGGCATCGTCCGGTACTTTGAGACCCGCGACGGGATAGACCTCCCCCTCCTCCCGGAGCCGCCAACCCACCTGGCGGTGCAGAATCTGGGAGATGGACGGGTTCAGGTCTCCTGGCGTCCGCCCGTGACGGACACCCCTGGCCTGGAGAGCGACCCGCCCACCGGATACCGGGTCTACACCTCCACCGACGGCGTCGGCTGGCGGGCGGCGGCCCTGGTCACCACCACCGTCTACACCCTCACCAATGTCCCGGCGGGGCAACTGCTCTTTGTTCGCGTCACCGCCGTCAACGACGGGGGTGAATCCTTCCCGACCGAAGTCCTGGCGGTCCGCACCCCCGCCTCCGCTGCCTCCGGCGGTTTCTCCATCTCTCGCTCATTGGGAGAGGGGGACAGGGGGGTGGGGGGGATGGCTCTCCTGGTCACTGGCTTTGACCGCCTCAACCGCACGATGCTCGTCCCCGAAACCGACCCGGTAATGGGCTTCAACCTGCGGATGTTCCTGAGCCAGATGAACGCCTATAACTACGCCATCCAGCACGGTCAGGCCATCTTACTTCCCTTTGACAGCGCCAGCAACGAGGCTGTCCGGGATGGCGATGTCCGCCTGACCGATTACGGGTTGGTGGATTGGATTCTGGGCGAGGAATCCGCCCCCGATCAGACACTGGATCCGAGAGAGCGAGCACTCCTTCGGGCCTACCTGGATGGATGCGGCGCGCTCCTCATCAGCGGGACGGAGATCGGCTGGCATCTGGACGGCCTGGATGCCGACCCGGACTTTTACCACAATTATCTGGGGGCGGAATACGTCGCCGACGATGCCGGGACCTACATGGTCACTCCCACTGTCGGTTCCGTCTTTGAAGGTCTGGGGCCCTTCCGTTTTGACGCGCCGAGGATGTATGACCCGGATTTCCCCGACGTCATCAGCCCCACTGCCGGGTCGGTCGCCGTGCTGGAGTACGTAGGCGGTACGGGCGGTGTCGCTGCCGTTCAGTCCACCAACGGCTGCTCCCGTTTGGTCTATTTCGCTTTTCCCCTGGAGACCGTAAACCCACTTGCTCATGCGGCGGTGATGGAACGAACTCTGGATTTTCTGACAGGCGAACCTTCCTTTGTCCGCCAACAGGTCTTCCTGCCCCTGGTCCTGCGAGGTTGGGGGTCCTCTCCATCACCGGCCCTGAGCAACGGGGGCTTTGAGACCGACGAAGGCTGGACGCTGAACTATCTGGCTGCCTACGACGCCTCCCTGGCCCGCTCCGGCGTGCGGAGCATGCGGCTGGGTATCCTGCAGGGAGAACCTGCTGGCCGGGTTGTCTACTCCTCCGTCTCCCAGACCTTCGTCGTCCCGGCGGGCCCGATAATCACCCTGAGCCTCTGGGTCTATCTCCGGACCGGGGGCGACCGGGACGATCTCTTCTACGTGGGCCTCTATGACGGGAGCGGACAATTCCGACTGTTGGACTCCTGGCGGCCGGGGGACCTGCCGGAGGGCGCGTGGACGGAGCGAAGGATAGACCTGACACCCTACGCGGGCCAGCAGATTACCCTCTACATTGGGGTGAAGAACGACGGGGATGAATGGAATGCAGCGATGAACGTGGATGATGTGGGGGTTCAGTAGAAGTTGTCGCTCTGGCAGCGGCAGAGCCGCCGCCAGAGCCCCATTTCACTCGTAGCGCAGCGCCTCTATGGGGTGTAGCCTTGAGGCCCGCCAGGCGGGGTATATCCCCGAGGCCAGCCCCACCCCGGCCGAGACGGCCGTCGCCAGCAGTACCGCTTGCGGCGTCACCACAGAACGGAATCCCTCCACCAGCGCGGAGATGACCTGCGCCCCGGCGAAGCCGATGCCGATGCCGATCAGCCCACCCGATACTGCCAGGGTGACCGCCTCCATCAGAAACTGCACCAAGATATCCCGCCGCCGCGCGCCGACCGCCTTCCGCAGGCCGATCTCCCGCGTCCGTTCCGTCACCGAGACCAGCATAATATTCATAATCCCGATGCCGCCGACCAGCAGACTGATGCCCGCGATGGCGCCCAGAAAGACCGTCAGCACGCTCGTGATGTTGCCGAAAGTCTGAATCAAGTCGGCCTGGCTGAGGACGATGAAGTCGTCCTCGTCCTCAAAGGCAATCCGGTGCCGTTCCCGCAGGACGGCGCGAATCTGCTCGGCGGCCGCGTCCATCCGGTCCTCGCTCACTGCCTCCACCAGGATGTAGGAGACCCGGTACTCGCCGTTGGGGGCCCTCAAAGAGAAAAGGCGGCTCTGGGCCGTCGTCAGCGGGACAAAGACGGTGTTGTCCTGATCGGTAAACGTACCCCCTTTCTCCTCCATCACTCCCACCACCCGGAAGGGGACGTTGTTGATACGGACCGTCTCCCCAATAGGCGCGGGGTTATCGGGGAACAGGGTCTCCACGACCGTCTTGCCCAGGACGACAACCCGGCTCCGCCCCTCTATGTCCTGAGCCGTGATGAACTCCCCGATCTCTGGATACCATTTGCGCACGGCGGCAAATTCCGGTGTGATGCCCTGAATGGTGGTAAAGGCTTGCCGTCCTCCGGCACTCACTGTCCCATTCCGGTCTACCTGCGGCGCCACCCGCGCCACATCCGGCAGCCGGAGGGGGTCCGAAAGAGCCCGAACATCCCCCATCGTCAGCGAGCGCAGTGAGGTCGTTCCGCCGAACCGGGTGTTCGGCCCGACGCTGGGCAGGACGAACAGAAGATTGCTGCCAATGCCCTGGAACTGCTCGGTGACGAACACCTGCACACCCTGGCCCGCTGCCATCAGCGCGATGACGGCTGCCACACCGATGACAATCCCCAGCATCGTCAGCGCCGAGCGCAACTTGTTTGCCCCCAGCGCCCGTAACGCCACCCGAAGACTCTCCGCCAGATTCATCCCAACCTCCATACCCAACGGAGTACGGATTACTTGCGTATTCCGTACCGTGTTCCGTTACTCTGCCGCAAGCAGTGGAGTGGAGATGACCTCCTCCCCCTCCACCAGACCATCCCGCAGGTAGATGATCCGCCCTGTGTGCCGGGCAATGGTGGGGTCGTGGGTCACTATTACCACTGTAATCCCCTGCTCCCGATTGAGCCGCTGGAGAATGGCCATCACCTCCCGCCCGGCCTTGCTATCCAGGTTCCCCGTCGGCTCGTCCGCCAGGATGAG
>JADBJJ010000001.1 GCA_014874475.1 Chloroflexota bacterium | reverse complement strand
GCCGTCGGTGGAGTAGGCCAGGGCGATGGGCTGTGCGCCGAAGTGAGCGTCGGTGGCGCTCCAGGTGATGGTGAAGGTCTGGCCGCCGCGCAGGAGTTCGCCGCCGTCGGGGGCGGTCAGGGTGACGGAGGGCGGGGTATTGTCAATGACGAAGGTCGCGTTCGACGTATCGCTGCTCTCGGCCTCGCTGTCCGATGCGGCGATACGGATCAGGCACTGGTTACAGTCCGTGAAAGCGCCCGTATTGAACCCGTTCCAGGAATGGCTGGTCGGAGTGCTCCCCTCGGCGTAGGCCACTTCATACAGACTGAGTGACCAGTTCTGGCCGTTATCCAGACTCAGGTAGATGTGGTAAGTGACGACGTCGCCGTTGACGTCCAGGCCGGTCCAGGTGACCGTCTGGGTGCCGCTGAGGTACTCGCCGCCGTTGGGCAACGTGACGGTCACGACAGGGGCGCGGTTATAGAGGACGCCGGTCACCTCAATCAGGTCTATGCCCAGCAGGTCGGGATAGGTATTGGTCAGGGTGTCCTGGAAACGGATAACGACCTGGCCGTCGTTAACCGGGGCCAGTTCCAGAGGCACAACCAGAACGGTATCTTCGGAGACGGTTCCGACTATGTGTACGTCGTCAATCCACCAGCCGTTGGGTGTGGTGTTTGCCTCGCCGCCAATCGGGTCGCACTCAAAAACCCAGCGCCACTGGATGAGGCGCCCGGTGGCCGATACCGGTACCTGGACCCGGATTGTGCCGCTGAGACTCTCATACTCACCGCTCCAGCCGTTGTGGGGACCAGAGACCAGATGTGTCAGTCCCTTGCACCCGGCAGGGGCTCCCAGGATGCAGTTATAACCGCCCTTGATGAAGGCAGTGGGCGGCACTTCCGACCAGTCCGACCACTCCCCTTCTGCGTCCTGAATCCGGTATTCCAGCCAGCCGCCGTCCCACTCAGACTCCGAGACCATCCGCATCCAGAAGCGGAGTTCCATATCGCGGGCGCTGAAGGGGATGGTGACGGGAGGAGAGGTGAGGATGGCGGTGCTGGTGTAGGGCACGTCGTCGGTCCACCAGGCGTATTCGGGGCTGCTGTAATATCCCGTGCCGGAAATGGCGCGGGTAAAGTTATCTGCCGTCCATCCGCCGATGCCGCTCTCCATATCGTCGGAGAAGGCAGTGTGGGCCGTGGGGCTATAGGTGATGGCGCCGACGCTGACGCCGTCGGCAGTGACGCTGAAGGGTTCGCCCGAAGTGCCCCCCCGCACCGTCAGAGTGTAGACATCCATCGCAGGGGTTACAGGGATTGTGTAGGCAACATCCAGAGCGTATTGGGTGGCCGTGTAGGCGATGCCGAAGCAGGCGCGACGGCCGGTACCGCTTCCCCAGGTCATTCCAGCCAGGCCAGGGAATGGCCCCCAATCCCACGAGCGTTGGCGGTATTCTTCTGCGGTGGAAGACAACTTCCAGCCCAATTTGGCCTGGTCGTTATTCGCCTGGTAGGCGATCCAGTAGCGGGTGTTGCCTGGAATCCGCTGAGGCTCAATATCAAACCAGAGCCAGCCGGGCTCAGTGAGGACATCGCTGACCGTTAGCACTTCGCTCTGGGCCAGGAGGAGGCGGGGGAGGCTGTCGGTCTCGGCATACAGCGCCACTCTCACTTGCGTCGTGCCGGTTTGAACGATGTAGGGGGCAATCCGGTAGATGAATCCTCCCTCGGCCGGCATAGTGTAGGGTATAAAGGCGATGATGCCGGTGTAGGAGTCGGAGTAAGGGAACTCGGCCGGGTTATCGGTCAGCGTCCGGGCTGTACCAGTGACGTAGGCTTCCTGGAGCACCCGATAGATACCGTCGGCGGCCTGGGTATCCGTATAGGTGCCACTGTAGCCCTCGCCCAGGGTAATCTGCTCCGCGGCGGGCAGAAAGGAGGCGGTATTGCTGGCAGCCAGCACGATGCCTAACATCATCAGGGCCAGGCCGAGAGCCGTCAGAACCGTTGCCACATGACGGGGCACGACCTTACCGGGACGGTGGGGAATGACCGCAACGCTTGTTTGGGAAAGATGGGAAGACATGACAGCCTCCGAATCAGAATCTGGCGACAGGCAGGAACGGGTTGCTAAAAATATACCCGGTACGGGTATGCTTATGGTGAACGAACTATTCAAAAATCTCTATACTTGCTTGCCTGAGGCGCACCCTTCTCCGCTCTGGTACACCGCCAACAGTTGTTCGGTGATGGATCTCCAGTTGTGATAGGTCCTCACATATTGCTGCCCGGCCGCTGCCAGACGCTCAGCCAGCGCAGGGTCTTCCATCACCTGCAGGACCTGGCGGGCAAACTCGTCAGCGTTGTCGGCGACCAGCAAGTCCTCTCCCGGCCGAGCCTCCAGGCCCCCTGCCGCCGCGCGGGTGCAGATGATGGGGGTCCCCATCGCCATCGCTTCCAACACCTTATTCTGTATGCCCACAGCGTAGTACTTGACCACTCTGGTTTTTGGTGGTATCCTTTCTTCCGAAACATTCTTGCGGAGGGAAGGAGACCATGCCAA
>JADBJJ010000017.1 GCA_014874475.1 Chloroflexota bacterium | reverse complement strand
GAAGCCCGCCGGCTATGCCGTCGTTTTGAGTTTCACTACACCCCTAAGCACGGGAGTTGGTTGAATATGGCCGAGATGGAGCTGAGCGCTATGGTGAGGACCTGTCTGGACCGGCGCATTCCGGATCAGACCACCTTGCTCCGGGAAGCGCAAGTGTGGGCCGATGAACGAAATCGGAAGGCCATTGGCGTAGATTGGCGCTTTACCACTGCTGAGGCGCGCATCAAATTGAAACATCTGTATCCAAAGATTCAGACTTGACAGAGTACTAATCGTGCCGCCTACTCCACCGGCGAATCCTTTGAATACACTACAGCAGATGTTATTGCTTGAACTCATCTCGTAGATTTTCCAGATTGGTGTATACTATGCTCACCCTGATAATTGAGGTGAGCGACACTGGCGGCCCGTTTTGCTCCGCAACTGCCCAGGAGGTTGATCGGCGACCAGGCCTATGACAGCCGTCCGAAACGAAACCGGGCGCTCCCTCCTCCAGCGGATGGCTCAGCGCCAGAGAAGCCGTCCAGCAGGCCTACGCGGCCCTGAACACCGACTGGAGGGCAAAAGCGATTCTGGTCTTCGTCGCCCGATATCCCGGTACGCCGGAGAGGAATGCTCCCCCTTCATGGTGGAAGACGATAAAGGGTTCAGCAGTGATGGCCGGCTGGAGCACTGGGTGGTGATCTTCAAGGCCCCCCAGAGGCAGCAGAAGAGGCCCTGGTCTTCTGTGTGCGGGCAGGTTCGGGCGCTACGCTGCTCAAGGAGCATCTGATGGCCTTCAGCGGTTTGCCGTCGTTTAACCTGGAAGGCTGGGTGGACTCCACCGAGATACCGTTCCGAACCTCTCCTGTAGACCTGGAACTGAGGACAAACGCAAACCTGGCCGGCGTGGATGCAGAACTGGCCAATTATCCGGTCCTCTGGATCGCATACACTTCGGAAGCGCACTACGACGGCTACGATGCGATGACGGGCCAGTGCATCAAATCGCGGTGACCACTGGCGAAAGAGCGGGTGACTATCCTATGAGCCGCGTCCGTTCCATCCTCATCACTATCGCCATCGGCTACTTCGTCTGGACGCTGGGATACCGCATCTGGGAATCCACCTTCAACAACTTCGCTATAGAAGAAATCGGCATCAACGCGGCCCAGATCGGTCTGATCCACGCCATCCGGGAGGTGCCCGGCCTGCTGGGCTTCCTGGCGGGATTCCTGGCCCTCCTACTGACGGAATTCCGCCTGGCCCACCTCTCCCTGGCCCTGATGGGAGCGGGCATTTTGCTCACGGCAGGGGTACACGGGTTCCCCGCGCTGGTGGCCGCATCGTTTCTGATGAGCACCGGCTTCCACTTCTTCATGCCCGCCAACTCTTCCCTGGTTTTGATGACGGTGAGCCAGGAAGCGGCGCCGCGCGTCCTGGGACGGCTGAATAGCCTGAGCGCAGCGGCATCGGTCATGGGCACCCTGCTCATCTTCGGGACGCTGGGCCGCTGGGGGTATCGGAGCCTCTTCCAGGTGGCCGGCATAGCGGTCATCGCGTGCGCGCTGATCCTCTTATTCTTCCGCACCCCCCTGGCCCCGGCCCGACGGGAGCGCCGACGGGCCCCGCTGCGCGGCCGCTACTGGCTCTACTACACCCTGCAGGTCCTCTTCGGCAGCCGCCGCCACATCTTCACCACCTTTGCCGTCTATCTGCTGATCCGGGAATACCAGGTGCCCGCCCAGGTTATCACCCTTCTCTACCTGCTCAACAGTCTCATGGGCACCTACCTGAACCAGTTTTTCGGGCAGGTGGTGGCCCGCTTTGGCGAGCGGTCGGTGCTCTCCGTCAACTTCGCCCTGCTGGCGCTGATCTTTATGGGCTACCTCTGGGTTCCCCAGATGCCGGCCCTGGCAGCAATCGTCTTCCCGGTCCCGGCCTTCCGTATCGGGTCCTGGCTTCTCTTCCCGGCCCTCTCCGCCACCCCGGCGTTGCTGATTCTGCTGGGCCTCTTCGTAGCGGATAACGTCCTCTTTGGCTTCTCCTTTGCGCTGGAGTGCTACTTTCAGAAAATCGTGCTGGACCGGGGGGAGATTACGCCGAACGTCGCACTGGGGCAGACCTTCAACCATATGGCGGCGGTGGTGATTCCGGTGGTGGGGGGATTGATCTGGGAGACGGTGGGGCCGCAGTACACCTTCCTGGCCGGCATCCTCATTGCGCTGGCCTGCCTGGGGCTTGTGCAGTGGATGCGGGTGCCTCGTCCGGCCGTCTGCCCGGCCCCTACGACGGGGTCATAAATGTCAATGCCCCTATTCCAGCATGGCTCCGATAAAATCCCGCCGGCCTCTCAGAAAGGCTTCTATGGGCAGCGGATTCTTTCCCGCCATCTGCACTTCCAGGAGTTGCAGTGCCCCCTGCCCGGCGACGACGGCGGCGCCAGCCTCCAGCGGGACGACCGTCCCCGGCGGCTCCGGCCCGGACCAATCGGGAAGAGATGCAGCCCGCAGGACCTTCACCATCTGCCCCTCCCAGAAAGTGAACGCCCCCGGCCACGGGTTCACGGCCCGCACCCGCCGCTCCAGTTCCGCCGCCGGACGAGTCCAATCCAGCCGCCCGTCCGCCTTCTTCAGCGGGCGGCAATAAGTGACACCCTCCTCCGACTGAGGGACCGGTCGGACCTTCGCAGCCAGATAGTCCGGGAGCACCTCCATCAGCAACTCTGCCGCCACGCGGGCCAGGCGGTCGGTGAGACTGCCGGTGGTATCGTCGGGCCGGATGGGCTCCTCCCGCTGGGCCAGGATGGGCCCCGTATCCACCCCTTCGTCCATCTGCATCAGGGTCACTCCGGTGACCTCGTCCCCGGCCAGAATGGCGGCGGCGATGGGTGCCGCGCCCCGCCAGCGGGGGAGCAGCGAGGCATGCAGGTTCAGACAACCATAGGGCGGAAGGGAAAGGAGTTCAGAAGGGAGAATCTGCCCGAAGGCCACAACGACGATCACATCCGGCGCCCAGGCGCGCAGGTGCTCCAGCGCGTCGGGCGCAGCGACCTTTTTGGGCTGAAAGACCGGCAGGCCCAGACGCTCCGCCGTCACCTTGACCGGTGGGGGGCGGAGGCGGGAGCCCCGTCCGGCGGGCCGGTCCGGCTGAGTGACCACGCCGACGACAGAATACCTCCCCACCAACCCTTCCAGCGTGGGGACGGCGAAAGAGGGACTCCCCATAAAGACCACGCGCGGCTGATCCTCCATACTTCCTACTCCGGACTTCCCAATCCCTCCCCCAGAGCACGTCGGACCAGCACCCCGGCCATCGCCCGGCGGTACTCGGGGCTCCCGCGAAAGTCGCCGGGGGGATTCAGGGAGAAAGCGGCTCGCTCGGCGGCCTCCCGGATGTTCTCCGGGGTCAGCGGGCGGCCTTGCAGGAATTCCTCCGCATTCCGGGCACGCAGGGGATGCCGGCCTACTCCGCCCAGAGCCAGCCGGACTTCCCGGCAAATTTCGCCGTCCACATCCACACAGGCGGCCGCACAAACGATGGGACGGTCCCGGGGCGTACGGCCCACATGGGCAAACCCGATCCGACGGGACGAAGAGGGGGCCGGGATAAACAGTTCGGTGATGAGAGCCCCTTCCCGCCGAAGGTCATCCCGGACCGCCAGGAACCTCTCCAGCGAGAGGTACGAGGGTTCTGGCTGATACACTGTCAGGTGGGCATCCAGAGCCAGGAGGAGGACCAGGAGCGGATTCTCCGGGTCTCCGGCCGCGACCGTCCCACCGACCGTCGCCTGACCGCGCAGGTTACGGGAGGCGGTCAGCCGGAGCACCAGGCCCATATAGCCGCCGGTCCAGTCCATCAGCAGAGGGGACTCCAGGAGACGCTGCAGGGAAGTGGTGGCGCCGATGCGGATTCCGTTCTCCACGGCCTGGATATAGGTCAGGCCCAATCGGCTCAGGTCCACCACCTCCTCCACAGCCGGGTCACGGGTGGGGAGCAAAACCGTCCCCCCGCCCAGCGGCACCACGGCGGGGGGCCGAATCAGCCGGACCGCTTCTTCCAGACTTTCCGGACGGTGATAGATACGCAGGTTGGGAAGCATCAAGGGGCCTCCAATGTCACTGTGAAATCGGACGCGAATCCACGCGGATTCGCTCCTTACAAAATTTTACCACAAAGTCACAAAGGGTACAGAGTTGAAAACCCCAAAACCTTCCTGTTAGGGCCACAGAAATTCTCCCAGGTCCACCATGTCCTCCCCGGTCTCCAGCCGCCGACGCTCCCCCGTCGCCGGGTCGTAGAGAAACGCGCAGAGGTGGTAGGTGCCGGGCGGCAGGTCCGGCGGGATGACCAGTTCGTACCGGTTGGGCAGCACCTCCCCCACCGGAAGCCGCGCCAGCGGCCAGTACTCGTTCAGGACCGGCCGGTCCTGCTGCGTGACCGGGCGCTCTCCCAGCCGCGCCGTCAGATGGACGGAGCCGGTCAGCGGAGGGACGCTCTGGGGAGCCAGTAATTCCCAGAAAAGGTAGATCGGGATCAGACGCTCCTCCCGATGGATTGCGACGCCGCGCAGGGCAATACCTCCCTCAAATACGGCGTTTCGCTCCCGCTCCGGCCTCAGGGGCTGGAAATGGACACCCTCCGGCAGCGCGTAGGCATACATCCGTACCTCCCGCGTGTACAGCATCTCCACCCGGTATCCGCCCGCCCTCTCCAGCGTCCCCAGAATGACGCCGCCGGGGTCCACTGCCTCATCCTGATAGAGGAGAACCCAGTACCGACCATTGTCAGGAGGACGGTGGGTCTCCAGCAGGCGCGCTCCCGCTTCCGGCTGCGCTCGCTGACCGATTTCCGGCCCGGGGACGAAGGGGACCGCGGTCCGATAGACCCGTAGGGCCTGGATGCCGTGCGCTGCCACCGTCAGCCCCCGGTCGCCCGGCTGGGCGCGGGTATTCAGCAGAGCCACCGCCTGGCGGAAATCGGGGTACCAGATGGTGCGCGGGGCTGTCAGCATCATCGCCGCAGAGCGGCCCCCCCAGAGCAGCGCGGTCGCCGCCACCCCCAGGCCCAGTACCAGGCCCGCGTACCGCCCCGCGCTCCCCGCCCGATATATCTCGCCGATCAGAGCGACCACCCCCAGCGCCACCAGCGGGAGCGCCCAGAAAAGGTAGCGGGAACCGTGAACCGGGCGAACTTGCCAGAAGGCGAACAGCCCTGCGGCCCCCAGAAGCAGCGAGGCCGCACCGATCTGGCCCCGGAGAGAGCGAAGTGCGGCCGCCAGCCATCCCAGCCCGCCGACCACCAGCCACCCGTACCCCCAATCAGGAGGCAAGGCGATAGAAAGGGGAGCCAGCCAGTCCCGCGCCGTCAGCACCTCCGGCCCCAGTTCGTTCAGGAAGACGGTCGGGGTCGGTGGGGAGATGGTGGCGAAACTGCTGAAGCCGACGGTCACCGGCAACGCCCACAGGCCCCAGAGGGTGGCGGGTACGAAGGGGGTCATCAGCGCCAGCGCGCTCTGCCAGCGTCCGGGCCGCCGGCGGACGAGAGAGGGAAAGACAACCAGCCCGGCAGCAGCCAGTGGGAAAAAAGAGAAATAGTGGGTCAGCAGCGCGGCCGACCCGGCCACTCCCCACAGCCAGAGGCGGTCCGAGAGCAGGCCCAGAAGGGCCAGGAGAACCCAGAACCCCCAGAGGGTGTACATCCGGGTATCCCGTGCATACGCCAGGAGCGTCGGATGAAAAGCCAGGAGGAAGGGAACCAGCCAGCCGAGGCGGCCTGCTGCGGAATCGCTGTTCCTCCCGACGTAGCGGCTCAGTGGAGGAAGGGTCGCCAGCATCAGCACGGCCGCGGCAACGCTGGGGAAGCGTAAAAGCGTCTCCAGCCCTCCTTCCGGTTCCAGACCCGGCGCGTAGGGCTGCGCGCCGGCCAGCCAGGCCCATCCTTTCAGCAGCAGGAGGTAGAGGGGGGGATAGGGCTGGGCTGTATGGAGAGTTCGCAGCACCTCGCCCAGCGAGAAATTGAGCACCAGATCGGCGTTGAAGATTTCATCGTACCAGAAACTGGCCGTGCCCAACCCCCGAAGAGCAACCGCCCAGAACGCCAGCAATGCAGCGCAAGACAAAAAAAGCCCAACCCCCCGTTCACTTCTTTCACGTTTCACTTTTCACTCTTCACTCCCCACGACCCCAACCCCATCCGACGCCCGGCAGACGATGACGGGCGGGCGGCGCCCGAAGCGCGCCTGGTAGACCTTTTCCAGATGACGGGTGAGGTCATCCACTGCCGCCTCGGCGACCAGAGCGACGATGCAGCCGCCGAAACCGGCGCCGGTGAGCCGCGCGCCCCAGCAGCCCGGCACCTCCCAGGCCGCCTCCGCCAGACAGTCCAGTTCCGGCGAACTGACCTCGTAATCATCCCGCAGGCTGATGTGGGATTGCTTCATCGCCATACCGACCGTCTCCAAATCCCCTGCCCGGAACGCAGCGACGGCCTGTAACACCCGCGCGTTCGCATGGACGACGTGGCGGGCCCGTTTCTGCAGAACAGGGGGCAGATGATGGCCCCAGCGGTCCAAGTCCTGAGACGAAACGTCCCGCAGCGCGCGGATGCCGGGGAGGAATTCGGTCAGTATCCGGACCGCCTCTTCGCACTCCTGGCGACGGCGGTTATACTCCGAGGCTGCCAGTTCCCTCCGCACCAGCGTGTCGGCCACCACGATGGCGACGCCGGGCGGGATGGGAACCCGCTCCACCTCCAGCGTCCGGCAATCCAGCAAAATGGCGTGCCCTTCCTGCCCCCACACGGAGGCCATCTGGTCCATAATCCCGCAGCGGACACCCACATACTCGTTCTCTGCCCGCTGACAAAGGAGCGCCAGTTCGGTCCGCTCCACCGCCAATTCGGAGAGAACCTTCCAGGTCCAGGCAAAAGCGACCTCCACAGCCGCCGATGAGGAGAGACCAGCGCCGATCGGCACGTCCGAGGTCAGGACAGCCTCCATGCCGGATAGGGGGCCGAACCGCTCCCCCAGCGCCCATGCCACCCCGCGCGGATAGTCGGCCCAGTCTCCCCGACGGGGCGGGATGGCGTCCAGAGGGAACACCGCCTCATTCCCCATATCCAGCGCGGCCACCCGGGCGGTACGGCCGGGGGTAGGGGAGGCCGCCACCCATGCGGCCCGGTCTACCGCTACCGGAAGGACAAATCCCTCATTATAATCGGTATGCTCTCCCAGAAGGTTTACCCGTCCCGGCGCGCGCACCACCAGGGATGGCGCGTGGCCGAAGTGGGCCCGGAAGCCCTCTACGGCCCGGAGAGAGTCGTTCATCTGAACCTCCCTGTGTCTGATTTCCGAAAATTCTACCCCAAAGGGCACACCGGATAACGTCAGATGCGACGGGATTGCCCGAACAGGCGGGAGGCGCCTGCCCCTCCCTCGGGGATCAAGGGAGTGAAGGGGCAATGCTGTTTGACGCCTTATACAGGCCCAGCGGCCTGCGCTACGTTATGGCTCCACCTCCGCCCGCATGGCGAAAATGGCCCCCATCATCTCTGAGACCAGTTGTCGGTCGGTGAAATGGCGGAGGGAGATGGCCTTGGACGGGCAAGTCCCGGTGCAGGTGCCGCACCCTTTGCAGAGAGCCTCAATGACATGCGCCACCCGTTTATCGGGCAGATACTCTATCGCCGTGTACGGGCAGGTCTGGATGCACTGGGTGCAACCCGTGCACATCAGTTCGTCTACGACGGCCACCGAGGGCTGAATTTCCACCTCTCCTTGCCCGATGAGGGAGAGGACCTTCGCCGCCGCCGCCGAGGCCTGGGCGACAGAGTCGGGGATATCGCGGGGGCCCTGGCAGCACCCGGCGATGAAGACGCCCTCGGTCATCGTCGCCACCGGGTCCAGTTTGGGATGCTTCTCCCGGAACCAGCCATCCGCGTCCGTGCTGATGCCGAAGATGCGGGCGACCTCCCGACTGTCGTGCCGGGGCTCCAGTCCCACCGAGAGGACCACCATGTCCACCGCCAGGCGCCGCTGCTGACCAATGAGAGTGTCCTCGTACTGGACGACCAGCCGTCCCTCCTCTTCCGGTCCGCGGACGGCATCCGTCACCTGGGCCACTTTGCCCCGGACGAAGCGGATGCCCTCGTCCAGCATCCGGTGGTAAAACTCCTCGTACATCTTGCCCGGCGCGCGGATGTCAATATAGAAATTATAGACCTCCGCGCCGGTCTTGTGGTGGATGAGGTGGGCCAGTTTCAGGCTGTACATGCAACAGACGCGCGAGCAGTACTCCCGGTAGTTCCGGTCCCGGCTCCCGACGCAGTGGATGATGGCGACCCGCTGGGGGACGGTTTCGCCGTCCCGCAGGACGACGCGCCCACCGGTGGGGCCGGCGCCGCTGAGCATTCGCTCTATCTCCAGCGCGCTGAAGACGTTCGGGAAGCGTCCGTAGCCGAACTGGGGGATGCGTCGGGCGTCAAAGGGGTCGTAGCCTGTCGCCAGGATGATATTGCCCACCTGGAGTTCCAGAATGGTATCCTGCTGGTTATAGTCAATGGCGCCGGTGGGGCAGACCTTCTCGCAGAGACGGCAGCGCCCTTTAGTGAACCACAGACAGTTGACCCGGTCAATGACGGGGACGGGCGGGACCGCCTGGGCGAAGGGCCGGTAAACGGCCTTGCGGTAGCCCAGGCCAGCCTCATATACGGTATCCACCACCTGAGTGGGGCACTTCTCCTGGCAGAGGCCGCATCCGGTGCACTTCTCCTTGTCCACCGACCGGGCTCGCTGGCGGACGCGGATGGTGAAGTTGCCCACGTAGCCGGAGACCGCCTCCACTTCGCCGTAGGTCAGGAGGGTGATGTTGGGATGCCGACCGGCATCCATCATCTTGGGGCCGAGAATTCAGGCACTACAGTCCAGGGTGGGGAAGGTCTCATCCAGTTGGGCCATCCGGCCGCCGATAGAGGGTTCCCGCTCCACCAGGTAGACCGGATATCCGGCGTTGGCCAGGTCCAGGGCGGCCTGGATGCCCGCGATGCCCCCGCCGACGACGAGGGTGGCAGGGCTGATACGGACCCGGGAGGCAAAGAGGGGCTGATGGTAACGCACCCGTATGACGGCGGCCTCCACCAGGGCCTGAGCCTTCTCCGTGGCGACAGTGGTGTCGTCATGAACCCAGGCGCACTGCTCCCGGATGTTGGCCATCTCAAAGTAGTAGGGATTGAGGTCGGCCCCGGCAAGAGCCCGCTGGAAGGTGGTTTCGTGCATCCGGGGGGTGCAGGCAGCCACCACCACCCGGTCCAGGCCCAGTTCCCGGATGTCCTTCTGGATCAGTTCCTGGCCCAGGCTGGAGCACATAAAGCGGTAGTCCCGAGCGATGGCGACGTCGGGCAGAGAGGCGGCCCAGCGGGCCACCTCCGCCACGTCCACTATCCCGGCGATATTGGACCCACAATGGCAGATATAGACGCCGATTTTCATAAGGACCTCCGCAAGAAGGGGAATGCAGGAAGCAGGGTGCAACGCCGACCACTGACTACCGACTGCCAACTCCGACGAGTGGTTCCGGCATCGGCAGGCCGACTTTCCCCCGGCGCGGTTTGCGCTCCACCGTCTCCGCCTCCGGTGGCGGGTTGCGCCACTTCTCCAGAACCCGCTCCGCCGAGACCATCTCCTGCCCAAAGCCCAGCCGCTCCGGGGCGATCCCGAAGGCCAGGCCCATCATCTGGGTGAAATACAGGATCGGGATGCGGAAGTCGCTGTTAAAATGCGCGTTGACCTGGCCCTGGTAGGCATCCAGGTTCAGTTGACACATCGGGCAGGCCACCACCAGCGCGTCCACATCCAGCCGGGCCGCGTTGGAGAGGAGGTAGTAAATCATCCGATAAGCGGTGTCAGCGTCCAGTTGGGTCATGTGGCCGCCGCAGCAGTTGGCCCGCAGCGTGTAGTCCACCACCGTCGCGCCCAGAGTCTGTAGCAACCGTTCCATACGGGCGGGGTACTCGTGGTCGTCGTGGCTGGCGGGGCGGACAGTGACGCAGCCATAGTAGGCGGCCAGGCGCAGGCCCCGCAGGGGCTTCTGGACGTGAGCGGCAATCTCTTCGGGGGTGAAGTCCTCCACGACCACCTCCAGCGCGTGGCGGGAGCGGACCCGTCCCGCCTCGTAGTGAAGATGGCCTGCGGCCAGGGCCTCGTTGATCGCTTGCGCCAGTTCGGGGTAGTGGGCCATATTCTTGTCGGTTTTGTACATGTTGTAGTAGCAGGCGGAGCAGGGAGCCACGACCTGGTTCAGTTTGGGCGGAACCAGGGCCAGGTTTCGGGCCACCAGCGCGTAGGCGGGGAGGAGGTCCAGAGAGAAGTACTCGGTGGCGCCGCAGCAGTTCCAGTCGTCAATCTCCACCAGTTCAATGCCCAGCACCTGTGCCACGGCCCGGAACGACTCGTCGTAGGCGGCCGCGTTGCGCTCCAGGGAGCAACCGGGGTAATAGGCGTACTGTTTCACCATGCACCTCCCAGTTCTTTAGCCCGGCGGAGGATGGCGCGCAGTTGGCGAATGCCCCGAATTCGCTGGGGAGTGAAGGACATCCGGCCCCGAGTCACCATACCCAGCATCAAGGGAGACATGCGGATGCTCTGGAGAGGATGGTGGCGGAGGTAGTGCCCCGTCGCCAGGCCCAGTTCAAAACTGCGCCCGTAGGTCTCCACCTGCCCGACAAAGGTCTCGGAGAAACCGGTGATGGAAGCCGTGTAGTAGCCCGCCTGAATGGCCAGTCGTTTCAGGCGGTACATAATGTCCGTAATGGGAATCTCCTGGGGGCACCGGATGGTACAGTAGTAGCAGGAGACGCAGAACCAGAAGGTGTTGCTTTTCAGGACCTCCTCCCGCATCCCGGCCAGAATCATGGCGAAGAGTTCGCGGGGAGTGTAGTCCATCGCCTCTCCAGAGGGGCAGGAGCCGCCGCAGGTGCCGCACTGGATACAGGACTTCAGTCGCTCCCCCCCGGGGATAGCCATAACCTCTTCCAGGAAAGAGTTGGCGGAAGTTTCTTTGGGCATCATTCTATCTCCTGCACACGAAGGTTATCTTACCCCGAAAACAGATACCGCTCCACCTCCCTGAGCCGCTCCACGCCCTTCACCTCGTAGGGCAAAAGCGGCAGTTCCACCAGGGTCAGAGGGCCGTCCAGTTCCTCCCGCAACTGCCGGAGGTAGCGCTGCTGCATTTCCCACCGCTGGCGGTGAAACTCGCAGTCCGGCTCCCGGATGACGTCATTGACAATGAGGTAGCGGACGGTCAGGCCATAGCGGCGGAGGTCGCGGATCACCCGGCGGCTCTGGTAGACCCCCAGCGCTTCTGGGATGGTGACCATAATGAACTCCACCTTCTCCGGGTCGGTGAAGAAACGGATGGTCTGCTCGGAGAGTCGCTTCCAACTCTCTATGATTTCCAGGAACGGAGTGCGGGAGAGTTTGAAGGTATCCCGGACCTCCAGGTAGACTTTCGGCGCCACCCGCAGGTGCTCCAGGAAGCGCTGGGGCAGGCCCAGGAGACGGAGGGTATCTCCGGCCGGCGCGGTGTCCCACACGATCAGGTCGTAGCGGTGGTCGCGGACGCGCTCCAGGATGTAATCCAGCATAAACTCCTCCTGGATGCCCGGCGCCATCGCCACGTAGTCCACCACCTCGTCGTAGGGCAGGTCCACCAGCGCGGAGGCGGCCGCGTACACCTCGGGCCCGAACTTCTCCTTCCAGCGGCGCATCACCTCGTCCGGGTCAATCTCCAGCGCGTAGAGGTTCTCCACGCCGGGGATCATTCGCTCCACGGGGCCGCTCTCGGTCTCAAAGATATCCGAGAGGGACGGGGTGAGGTCGCTGGAGATGATCAGAGTGCGCAGGCCGCGCTGGGCGAAGTGGAGGGCCGTCGCGGCCGAGGAAGTGGTCTTGCCCACCCCGCCCTTTCCGCCGAACATCAGGACCCGGCGGGGGACAGAATCCAGAGATGCCAGGGTCACTGCTTCCCACTCCGGTAGGCGTGGCGGATGCCACCGTCCTCCCGGCGGCGCATCGCCTCCGCCAGTTGGGGCGTCATCGCCGCACCAAAGCGGTACTGGAAGGGCCACATGGTGCGGGAATGGAAAATGCCTACCCGGTCGCCGTCCCTGAGCACTACATCCAGGCCGGCATCCAGGCCGGGAAAGGCCGCCACGGCCCCGCTGACAAACACAATCCCCCGTTCCTCTGAGGGGATGCCCAGGTGTTTCAGCAGGTCCTCCAGAGTGGTTCCCTCGGGCATAGCGAGATTCAGATGAGCATAAGAGCCCTGGTCTTCTGCGCCGCCGTAGCGGGCCACCGGGCCATACAGCCAGACGTCCAGATGGATGGATGACATTTCGGTTCTCCTTGCTGCGGGTCAGTTTTTGGAATTTGCGTTGATGGACAACAGGGCGCCAGATTTTGCGGCTCAGCCAGTGATTCCGGCGATAGCCTGCGAGGGGGTATCCCCCTCGTCTCCATCGCCCCCTTTTCCCCCGTTTCGGGCGGAGGGGGAACACAGAGTGAAGGCAAAAGCGCCGAATTGTCGGAATGATTGGTCAAGGTGTTACAGCCTGCGCTCCGCCTCTTCGCTCAGGACGACGACGGTGACGCCATCGCCGCCTTCCCCCTCCTCGCCGGAGCGGTATGAGCGGACCAGGGGATGGCGGCGGAGAAAGTCCCGCACTGCCTGGCGGAGGGCGCCGGTCCCCTTGCCGTGGACGACGTGAGCCCAGGGGAGGCCCGCCAATGCCGCCGCGTCCAGGTAGCGGTCCAGGTTCTCCAGCGCCTCATCCACCGTCTGGCCGCGCAGGTCCAGCCGGAGCGGGACGGTGGGGGGCGCGTAGCGGACGCCCGACGGCTCCGCCGCTGGGGTCAGCGGGGCGCGCCGCTCCAGTTCCCCCGCGCGCACTCGCACCCGCAGGGGGCCCACCTGGACTTCCGCCTCGTCGTCCTCCAGGGCCCGCAACTCCCCGACGGCCCGCAGCGATTTCACCCAGACCGTATCCCCCGGTCGGAGAGGGCCGGTGGGGAGGAGAGGCTCCGGGACCGGGAAGGATTCGGCTACCTCCGCCGCCAGGCGGTCCAGTTCGGCCTCGGCTTCGGCGATGGTCGGGGGCAGGCCCGGCGGGCCAGATAAATCCTGCGATGCGGATGGCGCCAGACTCATCCTACGCCACTGCTGGCGCAGCGCGCGGGCCTCCGCCCGCAGCCGTTCTAGTTCCTCCTGCGCCTCCCGACGGGCCTCCTCCAGAATGGCGGCCCGTTCTTCGTCTATGCGGGCCAGGCGACGGCGAAGTTCTTCGGTCAGGCGCTGGGCCTCGGCGCGGGCGGCGTAGGCCTCGTCCCGGGCGCGCGCCGCCTCCAGCCGTAACCGGTGCAGGTCCGCCAGCAGGTGCTCCGTCTGGCGCTCCTGGGGAGAGAGGAGCGCTTCGGCCCGACGGACAATCTCCTCATCCAGGCCCAGCCGTCGGGCAATGGCCAGCGCGTTGGAGCGGCCCGGGATGCCAATGGTCAGGCGATAGGTGGGCCGCAGCGTCTCCGGGTCAAACTCCACGCAGGCGTTGCAGACGCCCGGGGTCAGTTGCGCGTACGCTTTCAGTTCCGGGTAGTGGGTGGCGACCAGGGTGAGCGCGCCCCGCTGCCGGAAAGTCTCCAGGAGCGCCCGGGCTAGTGCCGAGCCCTCCGCCGGGTCTGTCCCGGCGCCCAGTTCGTCCAGAAGGACCAGCGAGCGCTCGTCGGCCCGATGGATAAAGGAGAGAATGTTGGTCAGATGGGCAGAGAAGGTGGAAAGGGATTGCTCTATGGACTGTTCGTCGCCGATGTCGGCGTAGACGGCGGCGAAGACCGGGAGGGCAGAGTTCCCATCGGCGGGGATGTGCAGGCCGGCCTGGGCCATAAGCGCCAGCAGGCCGACCGTCTTTAGCGTCACCGTCTTGCCGCCGGTGTTGGGGCCCGTGATGACCAGGACATGGGTCTCACCGTCCAGAATGACATCTATGGGGACGACGGTTGTCGGGTCCAGGAGAGGGTGGCGGGCGCGGAGGAGGCGAAGGCGGTCACGGCGCCCGGCTGCGCTCTGTGCCGCACTGCGGACATCGCCGTCCATCATTGTCGGTTCTACGGCATCCAGTTCGTCGGCATAGCGGGCTTTGGCAAAAGCCAGGTCCAGGTCTGCCAGCGCGTCCACCGTCTCCAGAATCGCCGCGCTGCGCGCGGCGACGCGGGCGGAGAGGTCGGCCAGGATGCGCCGAATTTCCTGCTCCTCCGCCACCTGGAGTTCCCGCCAGGTGTTTCCCAGTTCCACCACCGAGAGAGGTTCAATGAAGAGGGTCGCGCCAGAGGCGGAGCGGTCGTGGACGATGCCCCGGAGGCGGCCCTTGAAGTCGGCCTTGAGAGGGATGACATAGCGGCCCTCCCGCATCGTGATGATGGGCTCCTGGAGGAAAGGAGCCGTCTCCGGGGAGGAGATGATGCGCTGAAGGCGGGTGATGAGCCGGTCGTGGGCGACCCGCAGTTCGCTCCGGATGCGCGCCAGGGCAGGAGAGGCATCGTCCCGGACCTCTCCGCGCTCGTCCAGGACGCGCTCTATCGCCTCCACCAGGTCGGGACAGGGCTCCAGGCGGGTAGCCATCGCCGCCAGACGGGGAAAGAGCGCTTCCTGCCGGGTGAGCATCTGCCGGAGCCGCCGGGCGGCCTGCAGGGTCTGGGCGACATCCAGCAAGTCCGGGGGACTCAGGATCGCCTCCCGCCGGGCGGCCTCCACTATGGCGCGGATGTCCCGCGCGCCGCCCAGGTCGGTCTGAGGATGGAGAGAGAGGATGCGGCGGGCCTCAGTGG
Organism: Chloroflexota bacterium; assembly: GCA_014874475.1. Taxonomy (GTDB): domain Bacteria; phylum Chloroflexota; class Anaerolineae; order B4-G1; family DUEL01; genus SpSt-77. The sequence goes on along the minus strand of JADBJJ010000017.1, from coordinate 132,719 downwards.
TGGTCGCCAGCCGCTCCCGGATTTCCGCCAGGTCGGTGCTGGGGGTCAGAGCGCGGGCCTTTTCGGCTCCGGCAGAGAAGGAGGCATAGGCCGCCAGCCGCTCCAGGATTTTAGGAAGTTCCAGGGTTTGCCAGTGTTTCATAAAAATGGACGCGGATTTCTCCAGAAAAGCAGTTATCATTTTGCACTTCTGCCCGTTTCTCGTACAATAATAAGGCCGACCCCTTAATCTGTCAAGCGGAGGAATTTAGATGAAAGCGCTCTGCTTCCATGAACATGGAGACCTGGAGGTGCTGCGCTATGAGGACGTCCCCGACCCGCAGCCAGGGCCGGGACAGGTGCTGGTCCGGGTGCGCGCCTGCGCGCTCAACCATCTGGACATCTGGGTACGGCGGGGGTGGCCGGGGCTGAAACTCCAGATGCCCCACTGGTGCGGGGCGGATGTGGCCGGGGAAATCGTTGCCCTGGGAGACGGTGTCTCCGGCTGGGGGATCGGGCAGCGGGTGGTGATAGACCCTGGCATCTCCACTACCGAGGACGAATATACCCGCCGGGGGGAGGACTCTGTGAGTCCAGGATACGTCATCCTGGGGGAGCAAATCCGGGGCGGACAGGCGGAGTACATCGCCGTGCCGGCCGGCAATCTGATGGCGATGCCGGACGGGTGGGACTTTCCCCAGGCGGCCGCGCCGCTCCTGGTCTCCCTGACGGCCTGGCGGATGCTCATTCATCGGGCCCGCCTGCGCGCGGGCGAGTCCGTGCTCATCATCGGCGCGGGCGGCGGGGTCAACTCTATGGCGATTCAGATCGCCAAACTGGCCGGGGCCACCGTCTATGCCCTCACCTCCACCGAGGAGAAGATGGCTCGCGCGAAGGAACTGGGGGCCGATGTTGTCCTCAACTACCGGGAGGACTCCGACTGGCCGAAGACGCTCTATAAACTGACCGACCGGCGGGGGGTGGATGTGGTGGTGGACAACGTGGGACGGGCGACGTTGACCCAGAGTATGCGAGTGGTGGCCCGGGGCGGCCGCATCGTCATCGTCGGCAATACCTCCGGCCCCGAAGCCCAGATAGATATCCGCTTCTTCTTCAGCAAGCAAATCAGCATCATCGGCTCCACGATGGGCAGCCATCAGGACTTCCGGGATGTGATGGCGCTCATCTGGGCGGGGAAACTGAAACCGGTGGTGGACCGGGTGATGCCGCTGGCCGAAGGGAAGCGGGCGTTTGAACTGATGGAACGAGGGGAGCAGTTCGGCAAGATTGTGCTGGTGCCGTAATCGGTTGAATTCACCGAAGGGCTTTCAGCCCGTTGCCGGTCAGGACCACCACTACCGTCCCTTCCAGATGGGGCCGGAGGTGCTCCAGCGCGGCGACGGCCAGGGCGGAAGTCGGCTCTACAAAGAAGCCCTGATGGGCCAGCCGCTGCTGGGCGGCCAGGGTTTCCGCGTCCGTCACCGCCAGAAGGGCTCCGCCACTTTTGCGGACGGCCTCCAGGATGGCCCGCCCGCGCACGGGCACGGCGATGCGCACCCCCTCGGCGACGGTTTCCCCCTCCGGGACTGGGGGGGGGTCGGCGGCGCCAGCCTCCCATGCCGCTGTCAGGGGGGCGCAGGCCGCCGCCTGGACCCCAAAGAGGCGGGGCATCCGTCCCCCCAGTTCGGCAAACCCCTGCGCCAGCCCCAGAAGCAGGCTTCCATGCCCCACCGGAAGGACGACCGCATCGGGGAGACGGCCGCCCAGTTGCTCCCAGATTTCGTACGCGGCGGTCTTCATCCCGGCATGGATGAAGGGATGATAGACATGGCTGGCGTAGATGGCGCCGGAGGCGGCCGCTTCCAGCACCGCCTGGGTGGCCTGGCTACGGGGGCCGGGCACCGGCACCAGTTGGGCGCCGTAGGCGGCGATCTGGGCCCGCTTACCGGGAGAGGCATGGGCTGGAACGTAAATCGCCGCGCGGATACCGGCCCGGGCCGCGTAGGCCGCCAGACTGCATCCGGCGTTGCCGGAGGAATCCTCCACCACGTTCTCCACCCCCGCCGCTGCCAGTGCCGTCACCAGCACCGTTGTCCCCCGGTCCTTAAAGGAGCCGGTAGGGTTCAAAAATTCGCATTTAAAGAAGATAGGCCAGTCTCCCCAGCGGGCCTCTACCAGTGGGGTCATCCCCTCTCCCAATGTCACCGGGGGAACGTCCGACGGGACGGGCAGGGTGTGTCGGTAGCGCCAGAGGGTGAAATCGTCCCGCCGGATTTGGGCCGGGTCCAGCGCGGGCGCGCCGCGCAGTTCCAGCACGCCGCCGCATTCGCAACGGACGCACGTCGGCTCCGGGGGATACGTCCGACCACAACGGATGCAGAACATGTCCACTTGGCCCCTCCAATCAGACGTACAGGTCGTTGAAGAAGTCAATGAGCAGAGCGTCGGCCAGGTGGTCGGGAAGAATATCCAGAATCTCGTTGATGAGCGCCAGTTCTTGGGGTAACTGAGTGCCCTCAATGCCCACCGTCTGCCTCAATTGACGGAACGCGGCCTGCGGGTCCGGGCTCTGCAAGGCCCAGTCCACCAGTGCCTGAACTCTCTCCCGGTCAATGGGCGGGGCCTGTTTGACCTCCTCCACGGCCTCCCGCAGGTCCTGAAGCAAGGTGTCCACCAGATGCGCGTTCCCGTAGTTGACCGAAACATGCAGGCTGCGCGGCGTGAAGGGGGTGGAGGGCTGGGGCTGGATGTACCATCCCCGCCGGGCCATCGCGTCGGCCAGTTGGAAGAGGTTGACCTGGTCCGAGGTGAAGGAGAAGATGCACATAACGGGTTCGCCCAGCACCCGCAGTTCGGGAATCTCGTTGATGCCCCGGATCAGCCGCTGGGTCGCCTCGTGGACCGTCCGGACAATGCGATGGAAGCCCTCCTCGCCCAGGTAGTTCAGTATTGCCCACGCCCCTGCCATCGGCCCACCGGACTTGGTGCTCAGTATGGTCGGGTTGATGACGGCGTAGCCGGGCGTCTCGGCGCAGGCGAACATCTGGTAGCGGCGGAGTTCTTTGTTGCGGTAGAGAACGGTGGAAGCGCCCTTGGCGGCGTAGCCGTACTTGTGGACGTCGGCGGAGATGGAAGTGACGCCGGGCACGGTGAAATCAAAATCGGGGACGGGTTCCCCCATCTGGCGCAGGAAGGAGAGGTAGAAGCCGCCCACGCAGGCGTCCACGTGAAAAAGCAGGCCATACTCCTGGGCGATCGCGGCGATTTCCGGGACGGGGTCCACTACCCCCTGAGGCCAGTTGGGGGCCGAGGCGACCAGGAGAATTGTATTGGGGGTGATGGCGGCGCGCATGGCCTCCGGCTCCACCTGGAAGGTCTCCGGGTTGATCCCCACGACCACCGGTTTCACGCCCAGGAAGTGCGCGGCTTTGTGGAAAGACGGGTGGGCGGTGATGGGGAGCACCATTTCCGGCCGGTCCACCTCCGGGCGGTGGGCGCGGGCCCAATCCCGGGCCGTCTTCACTGCCAGCATGTTGCTCTCCGTCCCGCCCGTGGTCATATGGCCGACGACGTTCTCATCGCCCCGCAGCAGGTCGGCGACCATCCGTACCACCTCCGTCTCCAGCCGGAGCGTACTGGGAAAGACGGTGGGGTCTAAGGCGTTTTCGGTCAGGAACATCGTGTAGGCCCGGTTGACGACTTCCCGGACTTCGTCTCCGGGGTTGTAGACGTAGGCCCACACCCGCCCAGATTTCCAGTCCAGGTCGTGGGCCTTGAAGCGCTCCAGCGCGGCGAAAATCTCTTCTTTCGGACGACCTTGTTTCGGGATGCCCATTGTTTCCTCCTTACGAAGTGCCAGGGCAACCTGGCGGGTTGCCTCTACTATCACCGGGTCAGGTGGCCCGGTTGCGTCCCAGCGGGTATCGGTACATACAGTAGGCGATGAGGAGGCAGGCGATGATGGGGGTGATGCCGATGAGGAAGCGGATGCCCCATATCGCGCTGGCGGTCTGTATCTCGCTTCCGGCCACATATCCGGCGGCCGACATCACGGCGGCGAAGACCAATCCCTGGGCGGAGAAGGCCAGCCGGACGATGCCAGTATTCATCCCGAAGAAGATGCCCTCCCGGCGGTAGCCGTGCCGGGCGGCGTCGTCGTCAATGATTTCGGAAAGGACCGGCCAGGGCATAATCATAGAACCGGCCAGCCCCGGAGACGCCAGGATGGTCCCCAGGAGGCCGGTGTAGAAATCCCTGGCGAAGGTCATAATCAGGAGGCCGGGGATGAAGGTGAAACTGGCCAGAATCCAGGCCCGGCGGTAGCCCAGCCGGGGGATGATGGGCCGCCACAGGAGGAGCGATGGAGCCGTCAACAGGATGGGCAGGCCCAACAGGAGCGCTTCCTGGTCCCCCACCCCCATCCGCACGCCGAAGATTTCCGCCGGGGCGGTGATGCCGAGGGCGTATTTCCGCCAGAAGGGGAGCATGGCCGCCAGCACCAGCCAGATGTACTCTTTGGAGATGTTGGTGCCCAGGAACCAACGGAAGGCGCGGTTGGAGAGGACGATGCGCAATGCCCGGCTGATGCTCACCGTATCCTTGACCCCAATCCCCCGCTCCCGGACGCCGATCATAGAGACGAGATAACCCACGGCGACAAGCGCGCCCATGATAGCGCCCATCCCGACGTAACTGACCGCGTCCACCAGGATGGGGGCCAGGATGAAAGCCAGCAGGAGGGCGAGGACTCCCAGTACTTCTCGCGCCGCCGAGAGATTCACCCGCTCCCGCACCGTCTCGGCGATTTCCGGGAAGAGGGATGTGTAGGCGATGAAGGTGAGGCTGTAGAGGGTGTCAAAGATGAACAGGATGAGGAAGAAGTAGGCGGCCAGGAGCGCTGGAGGGTGGCCCGGCGGCGTCCAGAGGAAGAAGAACGAGAGGCCCAGGGGGATGGCCCCGAAGAGAACATAGGGGACGCGCCGGCCCATCCGGGTGCGGGTGCGGTCCGAAATCTGGCCCATCAGCGGGTCGTTGAGGGCGTTCCAGAGGCCGTAGACCGTCCAGATAATGCCGGCGATCCCGGCGCTCAGCCCCAGGACGTCCACGTAGTAGAACTGGATGCGGTTGCCGAAGACCTGGTAGGCGATGGTGTTGGCAAAGTTGCCCATAGAGTAGCGGAGGTAGAAGAGGGTCTTTTTCACCGTTTCTCTCCTTGGCGGCGGGGATGCGGTTCACGAATCAGGACGCGGATGAACGCGGATGGAGGCGGATGTTTGTTTAATTTCTTTTATGTTCGGCGCTTATCCGCGTTTTTCCGCGCTCGTCCGCGTTCCTATCTTTTTTATGGTTTATGGTGCCTGCAAGGGTGTTAAACTGCGGCGGGTTCTCCAGCCGATCCCAGCACCTGCATCACCTGCGCTACCAGCCGGGCATCCGGCTTTTGACCCGTGGCCCGGCAGGCACTCCGGTAGCCCTCCAGCAGGGCATCCGCCAGCGGGGCGAAGGCCTGCGGCCAGGTGCGCAGAAATGGGAGGAGAACCTCCAGCCCCTCCCCAAAAGCCCGTGCCGCCCGCAGCGCCCCCTCCCGCCGGCCCAGGGCGGAAAGGGCACGGCCCAGGTTGTGGAGGCTCATTGCCAGGTCGGGGAGGAAGGCCTGGGGGTGGGCCTGGGCCAGTTGGCGGTAGATGCCCGCCGCCTCTTCGGTGGCCGCCAATGCCTCCTCCCGTCGGCCCAGTTCGGAAAGCATCAGTCCCAGGTTGTTGAGGCTCCCGGCCAGGTCGGGGAGAAAGGCCTCGGGGTGGGCCTGGGCCAGCGGGCGGTACATCCCCACCGCTTCTTCAGCAACCGTTAGTGCCTCCTCCCACCGGCCCAGGGCGGAAAGGGCACGGCCCAGGTTATTGAGGCTCCCGGCCAGGTCGGGGAGGAAGGCCTGGGGGTGGGCCTGGGCCAATCGCTGGTAGATGCCCACCGCCTCTTCGGTAGCCGTTAGTGCCTCCTCCCACCGGCCCAGGGCGGAGAGCCTCAGCCCCAGGTTGTTGAGGCTGGTAGCCAGGTCGGGGAGGAAGGCCTGGGGGTCGGCCTGGGCCAGTTGGCGACGGATCTTCACTGCCTCTTCGGTGGCCGTTAGTGCCTTCTCCCACCGGCCCAGAGCGGAGAGCCTCAGCCCCAGGTTGGTGAGGCTCATCGCCAGGTCGGGGAGGAAGGCCTGGGGGTGGGCCTGGGCCAGTTGGCGACGAATCTTCACCGCCTCTTCGGTGGCCGCCAATGCCTCCTCCCGCCGGCCCAGGGCGGAAAGCATCGCCCCCAGATTGTTGAGGATCCCGGCCAGGTCGGGGAGGAAGGCCTCGGGGTCGGCCTGAGCCAGTGGGCGGTAGATGCCCACCGCCTCTTCGGTGGCCGCCAACGCCTCCTCCCGCCGGCCCACGGCGGAAAGCATCGTGCCCAAGTTGGCGAGGCTTGTGGCCAGAATGGGGAGGAAGGCCTGGGGGTAGGCCTGGGCCAGTTGCTGGTAGATACCCACCGCCTCTTCAGTGGCCGCCAACGCCTCCTCCCGCCGGCCCAGGTCGGCAAGGGCACGGCCCAGGTTGTTGAGGCTGGCAGCCAGGTCGATGAGAAAGGCCTGGGGGTTAGCCTGGGCCAGTTGGCGACGAATCTTCACCGCTTCTTCAATAGCCGCTAGCGCCTTCTCCCGCCGGCCCAGGGTGGAAAGCATTGCCCCCAGGTTATTGAGGCTGGTGGCCAGGTCGGGGAGGAAGGCCTCGGGGTGGGCCTGGGCCAGCGGGCGGTACATCCCCACCGCCTCTTCGGTGGCCGCCACCGCCTCCTCCCGCCGGCCCAGGGCGGAAAGCATCAGACCCAGGTTGTGGAGGCTCATCGCCAGGTCGGGAAGGAAGGCCTGGGGGTAGGCCTGGGCCAGTTGCTGGTAGATGCCCACTGCCTCTTCGGTGGCTGTTAGCGCCTCCTCCCGCCGGCCCAGGTCGGAAAGCATCGTGCCCAGGTTGTTGAGGCTCATCGCCAGGTCGGGGAGGAGGGCCTGGGGGTGGGCCTGGGCCAGTTGCCGGTAGATGCCCACCGCCTCTTCGGTGGCCGTTAGTGCCTCCTCCCGCCGGCCCAGGGCAGAAAGCACATTGCCCATATCGGTAATGCTTGCGGCTAGGTCGGGGAGGAAGGCCTCGGGGTCGGCCTGAGCCAGTGGGCGGTAGATGCCCACCGCCTCTTCGGTGGCCGCCAACGCCTCCTCCCGCCGGCCCAGGTCGGAAAGGGCACGACCCAGGTTGGTGAGGCTCCCGGCCAGGTCGGGGAGGAAGGCCTCGGGGTCGACCTGGGCCAGTGGGCGGTAGATGCCCACCGCCTCTTCGGTGGCCGCCAACGCCTCCTCCCGCCGGCCCAGGGCGGAAAGCATCGTGCCCAGGTTGTTGAGGCTCATCGCCAGGTTGGGGAGGAAGGCCTCGGGGTTGGCCTGAGCCAGTCGCTGGTAGATGCCCACCGCCTCTTCGGTGGCCGCCAACGCCTCCTCCCGCCGGCCCAGGTCGGAGAGCATCAGCCCCAGGTTGTAGAGACTCATCGCCAGGTCGGGGAGGAAGGCCTGGGGGTGGGCCTGGGCCAGTTGGCGACGAATCTTCACCGCCTCTTCGGTGGCCGCCAACGCCTCCTCCCGCCAGCCCAGGTCGGAAAGCATCGTGCCCAGGTTATGGAGGCTCATCGCCAGGTTGGGGAGGAAGGCCTCGGGGTTGGCCTGGGCCAGTCGCTGGTAGATGCCCACCGCCTCTTCAGTGGCTGTTAGTGCCTCCTCCCGCCGGCCCAGGTCGGAAAAGGCACGACCCAGGTTGGTGAGGCTCATCGCCAGGTCGGGGAGGAAAGCCCGGGGGCGGGTGCGGGCCAGTTCCCGATATAGGTCGGTGGCTTCTGTGGCCGCCGCAAGCGCCTCTTCCCACCGGCCCAGTTCGGAAAGAGTATGCCATAGGTCAGTAAGTATACGGGCACGTTGCGGCTTCTCGTCTGGCCCTAAGAGCAGAAGCTCTGCTTGCAGTAAGTCCACTTTGCTTGGTACCATATTCACCTCATTATTAGAGTTTATCTCATAAACGGGTAACCCCTCTAACTGTAGTGATTTTTGGTATGATAAGAGCAGGATGTGAAAAACGGGACGGAAACCTTCTCCGGATAATCCTTCCTACCCGCTTCGTGGTTGCCTGCTGGTTTGACGCCTCCGAAGACGAGATGGCTGCCGAAAGGGTCTGGCAGACCCGTCAGCGAACTTGCGGACAGAGGGGTGTTCCATGGGCCAGCGATGGCCGAAAAGTATATTGCCGGGAGGTGGCTCGCACGGACCGCGGCCCACAGCAAGAAAGGAAGCGAGGCCGTCCGCGGCTGGTATCCACTCCGGGGGTAGGGTTGACCCGGGTAGTCCAACGTCGTCGGAAGGGGAGGGTGGTCAAAGTGACGATCCGCCACGTAACGGGGGTGGCAGTAGAGTTTCCCGCCATCGTTCCCATTGAACGTTTGAACGGCGTTTGGGGGGATCGTCTGAACTGCCTGACCCGCAAGACGCACGCGTTTGCCAAGAGTTCCCAGACGTGGGATGCTGCGGGAACGGTTTATCGGTTTGAACACAACGGGATTCGTTCGCATCCTGCTTTACGGGAGTTGTTGCTGGAGTCCTCTCATGGAAAGCGGTATTGGCAGAGGACGCCAGCAATGGCTATGAGTTTGAGCGACCATCAATGGAGTTGGGAGAATTTTTGACCTGGAATCCTTATCAATGCTCAATGTAGCGACTACCGGTGCCTGCAAGGGTATGTTAAACTGCGGCGGGTTCTCCAGCCGATCCCAGCGCCTGTATCACCTGCGCTACCAGCCGGGCATCCGGCTCTTGACCCGTGGCCCGGCAGGCACTCCGGTAGCCCTCCAGCAGGGTATCCGCCAGCGGGGCGAAGGCCCGCGGCCAGGTGCGCAGAAATGGGAGGAGAACCTCCAGCCCCTCCCCAAAAGCCCGTGCCGCCCGCAGCGCCCCCTCCCGCCGGCCCAGGGCGGAAAGGGCACGGCCCAGGTTGTGGAGGCTCATTGCCAGGTAGGGGAGAAAGGCCTGGGGGTGGGCCTGGGCCAGTTGGCGGTACATCTCCACCGCTTCTTCAGCGGCCGCTAGTGCCTCCTCCTGCCGGCCCAGGGCGGAGAGCCTCAGCCCCAGGTTGTTGAGGCTCCCGGCCAGGTCGGGGAGGAAGGCCTGGGGGTGGGCCTGGGCCAGTTGGCGGCGGATTTTCACCGCCTCTTCGGTGGCCGCCAACGCCTCCTCCCGCCGGCCCACGGCGGAAAGCATCGTGCCCAAGTTGGCGAGGCTTGCGGCCAGAATGGGGAGGAAGGCCTGGGGATAGGCCTGGGCCAGTTGCTGGTAGATACCCACCGCCTCTTCGGTGGCCGCCAACGCCTCCTCCCGCCGGCCCAGGTCGGAAAGCATCGCGCCCAGGTTGTGGAGGCTCCTGGCCAGGTCGGGGAGGAAGGCCTCGGGGTGGGCCCGGGCCAGTGGGCGGTAGATGCCCACCGCCTCTTCGGTGGCCGCCAACGCCTCCTCCCGCCGGCCCACGGCGGAAAGCATCGTGCCCAGGTTATGGAGGCTCATCGCCAGGTCAGGGAGGAAGGCCTGGGGGTTAGCCTGGGCCAGTTGGCGACGAATCTTCACCGCTTCTTCAATAGCCGCCAGTGCCTCCTCCCGCCGGCCCAGGGCAGAGAGGCGGTTGGCCAGGTTGTTGAGGCTCCCGGCCAGGTCAGGGCGGAAGGCCTCGGGGTGGGCGCGGGCCAGTTCACGATACAGTTCAGCTGCCTCCTGCGCCGCCGTCAGCGCCTCCTCCCGCCGGCCCAGGGCGGAGAGGCGATTGGCCAGGTTGTTGAGGATCCCGGCCAGGTCAGGGAGGAAGGCCTGGGGGTCGGCCTGAGCCAGTGGGCGGTAGATGCCCACCGCCTCTTCGGTGGCTGCCAACGCCTCCTCCCGCCGGCCCAGGGCGGAAAGGGCACGGCCCAGGTTGTGGAGGCTCATCGCCAGGTCGGGGAGAAAGGCCACCGGGTTGGCCTGGGCCAGTTGGCGGTAGATGCCCACTGCCTCTTCGGTGGCCGCCAATGCCTCCTCCCGCCGGCCCAGGTCGGAAAGCATCGCGCCCAGGTTGTGGAGGCTCCTGGCCAGGTCGGGGAGGAAGGCCTGGGGGTGGGCCTGGGCCAGTTGCTGGTAGATACCCACCGCCTCTTCAGTGGCTGTTAGTGCCTCCTCCTGCCGGCCCAGTTCGGAAAGCATCAGCCCCAGGTTGTGGAGGCTCCCGGCCAGGTAGGGGAGAAAGGCCTCGGGGTGGGCCTGGGCCAGTGGGCGGTAGATGCCCACCGCCTCTTCGGTGGCCGCCAATGCCTCCTCCCGCCGGCCCAGGTCGGAAAGGGCACGGCCCAGGTTGTGGAGGCTCATTGCCAGGTCGGGGAGGAAGGCCTCGGGGTGGGCCTGGGCCAGTTGGCGGTACATCCCCACCGCTTCTTCAGCGGCCGTTAGTGCCTCCTCCCGCCGGCCCAGGTCGGAAAAGGCACGACCCAGGTTGTTGAGACTCATCGCCAGGTCGGGGAGGAAGGCCTGGGGGTAGGCCTGGGCCAGTGGGCGGTAGATGCCCACCGCCTCTTCGGTGGCCGCCAACGCCTCCTCCCGCCAGCCCAGGTCGGAAAGGGCACGGCCCAGGTTGTGGAGGCTCATCGCCAGGTCGGGGAGAAAGGCCACCGGGTTGGCCTGGGCCAGTGGGCGGTAGATGCCCACTGCCTCTTCGGTGGCCGTTAGTGCCTCCTCCCGCCGGCCCAGGGCGGAGAGACTGCGGGCCAGGTTGTTCAGCAGGCGGGCCCGCTCCGCCACCTCCCCCGGGAGGAGATGGGCCATCTGGGCCTGGTACACGACTACCGCCAGGCGCCGGAAAAGTATGGTGGGATCGGGCAGGTGGCGCTCCATAGCCTTCCAGAAGGCCCGCCCGGCCTCCACCGGCGGCAGCGGACAGGGCCAGGCAGCCAGGTGCTCCGCCACCCGCTCCACCTTCCCCACCTGCTGGCACAGATCCTGCGGCCAGAGGCGGGCCAGGACCATCAGCGCCTGCCAGATGGCCTCCGCCGCCTCCTCCGGCGCCCTCACCGCCTCCTCCGGAGTGGGGAGCGCCAGGGTCAGGAGGTCGGGGTGGGTGTCCAGCGCCCGCTCCAGGACGAAATCGGCCAGCGGGTCAGGGGCGATGGGCGGCACGAGGGTCCCTTCGGCCTGGGGGAAGAGTTGGGGAATCCGTGCGGCCAGCCAGGCTTCGCCCAGTTCCTCGCCCTTCCGGGGGCCCTGGACGGGCGGAAAATGCTGGGGATGGGCGCGCAGGAACGCGGCCAGGTGGGCGGCGTCGGGAAACTTCCGCCCCAGGGTGGCCAGGACGGTCAGCGTCTCTATCCATCGGATGGCTCCCTCCAGCGCCCAGACCATCCCCTGCGTTTGCAGATAGGGGTGGAGGTGGCGCTCCCAGGCCTCCTTCGCCCGTCTCCAGGTGAAATCCAGCACCGCCTCCTCTTCCTGCGGGCGGGGAACCCGCTCACCGGCGGCGGCGTGGAGGGCCAGGAGGAGAACAAGGAGGGGGCGGTCGGGCAGGTCTTCGGGGTTGTAGGTCACGCGCCCAGGGGGCGCGGAAAAGTAGCCGCAGAACCGCTCCATCGCCTGTGCAAAGAGTTCTTCGCGGTCCGCCGGCTCCTCCAGGCTGGCCAGCGAGTGGGGCTGCTGTTCCACGCCGGAGAGGGAGAGAAACTCCGGCCAGTGGAGGCATTCCGGGTCGCCCACGCGGGTCAGTTGCTTCTGCAACCAGTCCGGCATATGGCGCTCCAGCAACACCAGGGCCAAGGGGGTGGTGCGGGGGTTCTCCCGGTCGGAAGCGACGCGGGCCATCGCCCGCAGGAGGGGGAGGACCGCGCCGGCGCGCTCGGCGACGTAGTCCAAGATAAGGAGGATGGGACGGGGGTCACGGGCGAGGCATTCGGCCAGGCGATCGTCCAGCGCCTTCACCGAGAGGAACCCGGTCCACCAGCCCTCCCGGCGCAGGGCTTCCCCCGCCTCTATCAGCAGGCGGGTCTTGCCGCTGCCGCCCGGCGCAATGTAGATGCGCAGGCCCACCTGACCCTTCGCTTCCTCCAGCTCACGCGCCCAGCCCAGCAGGTTCTGGAGTTCGTTCTGAAAGACGTCGCCGATGTAGGGCACCAGGCGGTACTTGGGATGGAGCAGGTGGGACCGCAGGCCGCCCTCCCGGGGGGGCTCTGTCACCGGCCAGCGGAGGCATTCCACGGGCAGGCCCAGGAGGGCCGTGAGGGCCTCGTAGAGGGCCTGGACCTCCGCCTCGGTGCGCAGGACGCTCAGGGAGACGATGATCCGGTTGAACGGCTCGTGGGCGACCAGGTGCCGGCGCAGGATGCGCAGATAGAGAGTCGCGGCCCGCCGCCGGTCGGCCTTCCGCAGGCCGGGGATAGGGGCCAGTTCGTCTTCCAGTACCTGCTCCAGCCTCTCTTCGTTCCAGTGCTTCAGCAGGGACTCCAGGGCGCGGCGGAAGGATGGGAGGTCCTGAATGGGAAGTTGGGCCACCCACTGGGCGACTTTGTCCAGGCGCTGCCGGTGGGCCTCCTGGAGGAACTCCTGCTCGGTCTGATGGAGCAGGGCTTCCAGTTGGCGGCGGAGTTCTGCGGAGCGGCGGGCGCCCTCTACGGCCTGGACGGCGCGCCGGGCGAGGGGGGTGCCGGGGACGTCCAGGGTGCCCAGCACCTCCAGGAACACGTCCACGGCTTGGGCGATCTGCTTGTGGGTGGCCATCGCGGCACCTCCAGGCGGTCCTGGCGGGGATTGGGAAACCTTTGGGTTAAGTATATCACCAAAAGGGCCGTCCCGCAACCGGCTGCGCGCTCCCCGTCCCACGCCCCTCCCTCTCCCCCATCCGCTCTATCTCCTCCCTTAAGCGCGGGTCGGTATTGAGGTCCAGGGCACGGGAGAACGCAGCGCGCGCCGATTCCTGTTGGCCCTGCAGGGCATAGAGGCGCCCCAAGTCGTAGTGGACCACCGCCAGGCCAGGGGCCAACTCCAGGGCCTGACGCAGCGCCTCCTCGGCTCCGGCATAGTCCCCCGCAAAGAGAAGCGCGCGGCCCAGCAAGGCGTGAGCCGAAGCCTCATCGGGAGTCAGGCGGACCCGTGCGCGGGCCGCAGTTACTCCGCGCGCATCCCCGGGGAACCGGTCCAGATAGAACTGCGCGACCGCTTCCCAGATATGGGGGTCTTGCGGCGCCAGGCGGGTCGCCTCCACCAGCCAGAGGTCAGCCACCGCATACTGCCCCAGGTCAGCATAGAGGAGGGCCAGGTAGAGGGCGAAAGCCGGGTTCTGCGGGTCCAGGTCGTAGGCGGCCTCCAGGTGCGGGCGGGCGGCTGCGGGGTCCCCCTGGTTCAGGTTGTGCAGGCCCAGCAGAGAGCGGGCTAAGGGCGAATCCGGCGCCAGGCGGGCGGCGGTCTCCAGATGGGTGCGGGCCGCTTCCGGACGGCCCACCCCGTCCAGCGCGCGCCCCAGCAGGGCGTGGGCATCGGCGAAGGTCGGGAGGATGGCCGTGGCCCGCTTCAACGCCAAGACGGCCAGAGCCGGCTCGTCGTGGGCCAGCGCGACCTGTCCCATCCGCGCCAGGCGGACAGCCGTTTCTTTTTCCTCCAGCGCGGCCAGCACCTCACCGGCGAAAGGAGTACCGGCAGCCTGGAGATAGGGCCGGGCAGCGGCAGGGTCGGTGAGAGCCAGCAGGAACCCCAACCGCTCCCGGGCCTCTGCGTCAGCGGGGTCGCGCCCGACCAGGGTTCGGTACGCGGCCCGCGCCGCCTCCTCTCGCTCCAGGTGGAGATACCCGCGCGCGAGGAGATGGAGCGTATCCGGGTCATCTTTCAGGGCCATGGCCTGCTCCCCTTCCGCCACGGCCCGCTCCCAATCCCCCTGCGCGGCGTGGAAGGCCGCCCGCAGGGCCGCTACTTCCCCTGGGCCGGCCCCTCGCGCCTCCGCCTGAGCCAGTGCGTCCAGCCCCTCCTCGGGGCGGTTCCACTCCCAGTAGAGGCGGGCCAGGCGCAGGTACGGCACAGGGTCTTGGGGACGGGTGGCCGCGGCCTGACGGTAAGCCGTCTCCGCCGCCGACCGTTCCCGGTCCTCCGCGCGGGCATCCCCCAGGGCCAGAAGGGCCGGGAAGGGGTCGGAAGTCGGAGGGGGACTGGTCGCGGGGAGCGGAGTCGGTGGCGCCTCGCACGCCACCAGGAGCACCAGCAGGAGCAGAAGAGCCCCGAAAACGACCGGTTTCACGGTTTCCAATGGACGTGGGCGCAATGGACGCAGATGAACGCAGGCGAACGGGGATTCTCAGAGGTCGTCCGAAAACCCGTCCGTAGCAGGGCACGGAGCGCAGCGAAGGGCCGTCCTGACGCCCCTCTGCACCGTGGCTCACTACGAACCGTTACCCTTCCGCCAATTTTTCAGAACCCATCTCACAATAGTATCTCACCAAGACGATGATACAGGTAAATGGACAAAGCCCAGGTCGTCCACCCTACAGCGCTCGTATGGACTACCACTCTCTCAGCAGGGCAGCCAGTAATGCGGACCGCTCGACCAGGCTGGGGATCAGGACGTACTCGTCTACGCTGTGGGCGCCGTCGCCCAGCGCGCCCAGGCCGTCCAGGGTGGGGATGCCCATCGCGGCGGTGAAGTTGGCGTCCGAGGCGCCGCCGGTGCCATCGGCGGTGAGGGTCAAGCCCAGACCGGCGGCAATATCCTGCGCCCGCCGGAAGGGCTCCAGGGTGACAGGGGAGGCCTCCATCGGTGGACGGCTCATCCCGCCTTCCACCATCAGCCGCGCGCCGGGCAGGAAGGGCTGGAGAGCAGTGATGGCCGCCGAAATCCGCTCCCACTCCGCCATTGTCTTCACCCGTATGTCCACCCGGACCGACGCCTGATCGGGGACGACGTTGGCGCGGGTGCCGCCCTCTATCCGGCCCACGTTGACCGTGGTGCCGGCCCCGTAATCGGTCATCCTCTGCAACCGCAGGACCTGGTGGGCCAGTTCTTCTATCGCGTTGATGCCTTTCTCGTGGTCAGCACCGGCGTGGGCGGCCCGCCCCAGCGCGGTGACCGTGTACCGGCCTGTCCCCTTGCGCCACACCTTCAGCGCGCCGTCTGGTCGGGCAGGCTCCACGCAGAAGACCACCCGCGCCCGGGCAGCCTCCGCCTCTATGAGCGGGCGGGAGGATGGGCTCCCTACTTCCTCGTCGGAGTTAAAGAGGACGGTCACCGGATAGCGGGGGGAGAGGTTCATGGCCTGCAACCCCTCCAGTGCGGTCAGGATGATGGCGGCGCTGGCCTTGTCGTCGTAGACGCCGGGACCAAAGACCCGCTCTCCCTCCACCCGCCAGGGCCGCTCCGCCAGGGTCCCTGTGGGCCAAACAGTATCCAGGTGACAGAGGAGGAGAAACCCGCCCTCGCCTGCGCCCCAGCGGGCCAGCAGATGGTCGCCCCAGCGCTCCTGGGGAATAATGGTCACCTCAGCGCCGGCCACGCGGGCCCGGTCGGCCACGAAACGGACCACCCGGTCCACGGCGACCTTATCGGTGCTGGGGGATTCCATCTCCACCAGCCCGCGCAGGAGGTCCAGCGCGGCATCCACCCGCTGGGCGAAGAAGTCAATGAAATTGGACATTCCTCCTCCAGAAAGGTCGCAGGTCGTTCTCGCGGTTAATCTCTCGCGGATGGGGCCAGCCCCAGTACCTGGTACAGCCGGGCGAAGTCAAAGTGCTCCGCCATGAGCGCCTCAAAGCGGGCCAGTTTCTCCGGTTGGGCCAGCCGGGTCTTGCCGAAGACCCGCTCTATGGCCTCCACGGTCTCCATAGTGTTCTGGCGAGCCAGGAGGATGGGGATGCCCAGTTCTTCGGCCCGGCGGAGGACCTCCGGCTGCGGGCGCAGGTGACCGGTGAGGACCAGGCAGGCGACGCTCGTCTCCAGCGCGGCCCACTGGATGTCGGCCCGGTCGCCGCCGGTGATGACGGCTTTGGGGGCCGGAATGCGCCGGATGCGAGGCAGGGCCTGGTCCACGCCCATCGCGCCCACCACCAGATTCTCTATCAGGATGTCGCGGCGCTCCGGCATGGCGAGGAATTCCGCGCCTAGGACCTGGGCCAGTTCACCGACGCTGATGGCCCGCAGTCGCTCTTCCCGGGGGACCACCCCCAACAGCCGGATGCCGCGCCCCTCCAGGCACGGGCGGGCCACGTCCTGAACGAAGGACCAGGACTCCTGAGGGACGCTGTTCACCAACACGCCCAGGAGCCGCTCACCCAGGCGCAGTTGGGCCACAGCGCAGTCGTCAACCAGGTTCATCTCGTTGTAGAAGGGGATGACGGCCAGGACCATCGCGTCCAGCGCGTCGGCGACATCGGCAGGCCCCAGCCCGATGCCGACCCCTTCCCGCAGGGAGGCGCCCCCTTCTACCAGCACAACGTCCCGGCCCGCCGCGATCCGTTCATACGCCACGCGCACCTCCGTCAGCAAGTCCCGTCCCAGACAGCCGCAGAGGATATCTCGCAGGATGGAGGGGGTCAGCCGGAGGCCGATCAACGCCTCCGTCGTCTCCTCCAGCCCCAGCACCTGCCGGACGAAATCGGCATCCTCGTCGGGCGTCTGGCCGGGAATCGGCTCCCAGGCCTGGGTGGAGAGGGGCTTGAAATAGCCCACCCGGTACCCGTCCTGCTGCAACCGTCGGCCCAGCGCCAGGCAGACAGCGGTTTTGCCAGAGAAACTCTGGAGAGAAGGAATATACAGGGTTTTCATAGGTTCTCCTTTCCAATCCCACAAAGCCACTTCGGGCTCTTTGTGTCCTGGTGTGAGAAAATCGTTTTAACTCAGCACCAGCCGCATATCCAGGGCAACGGCCCCCCGACCCTCTTCGTAGACGACCAGGGGGTTGATATCCAGTTCAGCGATTTCGGGAAAGTCGGTGACCAACTGGCTCACCCGGCAGAGGGCGTCCACTATCGCGGCGTGGTCGGCGGGCGGTTCCCCCCGGACGCCCTCCAGTAGCGGGTAGGAGCGAATCTCCCGGATCATCTCCGCTGCCTCCTCCGGCCCGAAGGGGGCGATGCGGAAGACGACGTCCTTGAGGGCCTCTACGTAGATGCCGCCCAGGCCGAAAGCGACCAGCGGCCCGAACTGCGGGTCGCGGCTCATGCCGATGAGGACTTCCCGGCCCGGGGGCACCATTTTCTGCACCAGACATCCCCAGATGCGCGCGCCGGGGACGTACCGGCTGGCCCGGTAGACGATCAGGTCAAAGGCATCCCGCACGTCGGAGGGGGAGCGCAGGTTCAGCCGCACGCCGCCCACGTCGGTCTTGTGGAGGATATCCGGTGAGGCGATCTTGAGGACGACGGGGTAGCCCATATCCTCGGCGGCGGCAATCGCCTCCTCCGGCGTGGCAGCCAGATGCGACGGCGGGAGCGGGAAGCCGTAGGCCTCCAGGATCGTGCGCGCTTCGGCATCGCCGATACTCACCCGTCCCTGCGCGCGGGCCTCATCCAGTACCTTCTGCACGGCAGCCCGGTCCACCTCAAAGTGGGCGGGCGGGTAGGAGGGCTGTTCCCGTTCCCGTCGGTAGCCGACCATCGCGGCCAGTGCTGCCGCCGCGCGCTCGGGGAAGGGGTAGTTGGGGATGCCATATTGTTGCAGCACGGCAACGCCGGCCGCAATGCGGGATTCGCCCATAAAGCATCCCAGAACCGGCTTCTGGGTCTCCCGGGCGACGCGCCCGACGACGTGCGCCGTCTCCTCTATCTGGGTCATCGCCTGGGGGGTGACGATGACGATGACGCCGTCCACCCCCGGGTCCGCCAGCACCAGCCGCAGGGCATGCTCGTAGCGGTCGGCCAGGGCGTCTCCCAGGACGTCCACAGGGTTGGCAGCGGAGGCGGCGCTGGGCAGGTCGGCCATGAGGGCCTGGACAGTCTCGGGCCGGAAGCGGGCCAGTTGGAGCCCCGCGTGTTCCAGCGCGTCCGTGGCCAGGATGCCTGGCCCTCCGGCGTTGGTGACGATGGCGATGCGGTCGCCCGGGGGCAGGGGCTGGTAGGCGAAGGCGAGGGCCAGGTCAAAGAGGTGCTCCATAGATTCGGCCCGGATGACGCCGGCCTGACGGAAGGCGGCATGGTAGGCGGCCTCGGAGCCGGCCAGGCTCCCGGTATGGGAGGAGACCGCCCGCGCGCCGGAGCGGGTGACGCCTGATTTGACCGCCACCACCGGCTTCCGCCGGGTGACCCGTCGGGCCACCTGCATAAACCTCTGGCCGTCCGGCAGTCCCTCAATGTAGGCCAGGATGACTTTGGAACCCGGGTCGTCCTCCCAGGCCTCTAACAAGTCCACCTCATTGACATCGGCTTTATTGCCCAGGCTGACGAAGCGGGAAAAGCCGATGCGTCCGGCCAAGGCCATATCCAAGACGGCGGTCCCCAGCGCACCCGATTGGGACATAAAGGCGATAGGGCCACCCGGGGGCATCCCGGCGGCGAAGGTGGCGTTGAGCGGGGTATTCGTGTCTATGACGCCCAGGCAGTTGGGGCCAATGAGGCGGATGCCGTAGCGGCGCGCGATGCCGATAACTTCCAGTTCCCGCTCCAGCCCTTCCCGTCCGGCCTCGCGGAAGCCCGCACTGATGATGATGGCCGCCGGAATCCCCTTCTCGCCGCACTGCTGGAGCGCGCCCGGCACCAGCGAGTACGGGATAACGACCACGGCCAGGTCCACCGGCCCGGGGACATCCAGGACAGTGGGGTAGGCGCGCAGTCCCAGAATCTCGTCGGCCTTGGGGTTGATCGGGTAGAGGGCGCCGGAGAACCCCCCGTTTTTCAGATTCGCCAGCACCGCGTATCCCAGTTTCTCCGGGTCCCGGGATGCGCCGATGACGGCGACGGAGGAAGGACGGAAGAAATAGACTAACTGGTTATCTGTTTGAGCGGACATCTGTTCTCCCATTCACCACAGAGGCGCCGAGGGCCGTTCTACCACAAAGCGCGCAGGGTATACGAAAGGCAAAAACTGAGCGTCCATCGGCAAAAATTAGCGGTCCTTTTCCTGGTCTATCTCCTGCAGCAGTTCCCATACGAATGTTTCGGTATGTTCCACCACTTTCGGGTCCAGATGGTCCACGGTGTCGGTGGGACGGTGCCATTCGGGGAGGACGCCGTCCCGCCGGTGGCTGGTGAAGGTGAGGACGCGGAAGCCGTATTTGGCGGCGATGCTCCCTTCGGTATAGGCACCCCGGAAATGGTGGGGGTGGGCACCCCATTCGGGGTGGTTGGCGGCGATGCGCTCCGCCAGTGTTAGTAGTTGGGGATCGCTGGGGACGGTGAGCAGGAAGGTCTCGTGGGTCAGGTAGGCCGGACTGGAGTGGGCCCCGCCCACGCTATCCAACGTGATCCAGATGGCGTTTCCCAGTTCGTGTCGGTGACGGCGGGCGAAGTCCTCCGCCCCGTAGCAACCCACCTCCTCGCAGCCGGAGAGGACCAGCCAGACGGCGGTGTGGGCCAGCGGCTCCCGACTCAGCCGCTCCGCCAGGCTCAGGACGATGCCCGAACCGGTGGCATTGTCGTTGGCCCCGGCGGTATACGGGGAGAAGTCGGCCTGGAGAGTGATGAGAAAGACGCCCAGAATGACCAGAGCGAAGGGCAGGGAGAGAAGCCGCCAGATCAGGCCCGGCACGGCCGCGCCGAGGATGAAGAGCAGCAGCAGAGCGACGGCGGAGGCCAGACCGATGGGCACCAGTCGGCTGAAGAGGCGCACCCAGCGGTCAGTGGAGAAGGCCAGCGGAGTGCGGTGGGTGTCCAGATGGCCCATCACGATGACGTTCCGGCGTACCTCGCCGGTGGGCATCCGGCGGGCCCAGACGTTCTGGCTACGGCCTTTAGGAAGCAGCCAGCGGATGGGGTTGGGGCGGAAGGCCAGTTCCAGGAGCACCGAGGCCAGCGCGACCGCAGTCAGCACGGCCGCAATAATGGCGCCGGTCCGCCCGGCGGCCCAGAAGAGAATCTCCGCCAGGAGGGCCAGCCCGGTGAAGAGGACGTAAGGATACCAGGCGGAGCGGGCGCTGGTGAAAGGTTCGGTGACCGGTTCCAGTCCCAGGTCCTTCAGGACCCGGGCGGCGTAGCGGGCCGCTTCGGCTTCCTGGGGGGTAGTGGAGCCACGCGGGCCGACCGTCTCGGCCAGATAGCGAATATGCTCCATCGCAGACATGTCTCCTCCCGAAGTGAAAAATCTCTCATCCAGACGCAAATATGAAGAATCACCTTGTTGATGGAAAGGACGGCGGTTTTGCCGCTGCCCCTTTCTTCCCTTCCCTATCGCCGCAGGCGGACGGGAGAGGGACGGGGTTGGGGGCAGGGTGAGGGCTGGCGTCGGCATACCCCCGGATGTCCTGAAAAGCAGTTGCACATGGCAGGGAGAATCTTCGCTTCCTGCGGTTTTGCCTTGATTATAGCACGAAAAAGGGAATCGGCGAATTGGTCAGAACCCGTGCAGACTCTCCAGGCGGCCCACCCGCACTATCCAGGGGACGCCCAGCCAAAGGAAGAGTACGCCGGTGAAGCCCAGCAGGACCAGCGCGATCTGGCGACGGCCCCGCCAGGCGGGAAGCGGGTGCAGGTGGGACGGGAGAAGATAGAGAAGCCACACCACCAGCGTCCAGGTCTCTTTGGGGTCCCAGCCCCAGTAGCGGCCCCAGGCGTAGCGAGCCCAGATGCCGCCCAGGAGCATGCTGAGCGTGAGCCAGAGGAAGCCCCAGTGGGTGGCGCGTTCCATCCGCTCCAGTAAGGGGGTCCGCGCCCCATCATCTCTCTCCGCCAATCCGGTCAGGCCCAGGCCGGCGGCGACACCGAAGAGGCCGTAGGCCAGGGCGGCGGAGAGAGTATGCAGCGGAAACCAGACGGACCGAAGGACGGGGAGGAGCGGGGCCGCCGTCTGCTCTCCGGCGGGACGGGTGAGGAGGTAGGTGGCCAGGGCGAGGGTCAGCAACAGCCCGCCCCCACCCGCGCGGGGGATATCCGCCGTCGTCAGCAGGTGGAGACCCAACAGAGCCCAAACGAACGCCAGTCCGAATTCGTAGCGGGTGCTCATAGGCCAATGGCCGGACGCCTGCCAGCGTCCGGCCAGAGCCGCCGTCCACAGCCCCCAGGCGACGGCGCTCAGGGCGAAAGCGGCCCAGCGCAGCCAGCGTCTCCCCGTCCGCCGTTCCAGGCCGGAGAGGATGAGGGCGCTCCAGAGAAATCCGTACCCGATGGTCAGCATTCCTGGCCTTGTAGGAGCGCAAGATCAATCCACAACTCGCCACCCGACCCTTTGGGCCCATCCCGCCCGGACGTCTACGTCCGGACTCGGAAAACAAAGCCCTTCAGACGGTTTAGCGGTTTCCCGCCAGGTGGAAGGCGGCGGGAGAGCCGCTGCTGAAAACGGTTGGGCGGCCCGAATCTACGATTCCTTATAATCCCCCTGATTCTCCCAATTTGATTTTTCCTGCCGCCTGCTGCAGGACCTGCCGTTCCGTCCGGTGGGACGCCTGGCGGATGGCCTCATCTATGGGGAACCAGCGGACTTCTTCCACTTCCCAATCGTGGCGGGCCACATCGCCGCCCTGGCAGGCCATCAGGAAGAAGTAGACTTTTTTGTGGTGGCGGACTTTCTGGCCTTCCTCCTCCCACCAGTACCAGTACTCAACGGGGTCCAACCGCTCCACAATTTCTACCTCCAGGCCGGTCTCCTCCCGGACCTCCCGTAGGGCCGTCGCCTCCAGCGATTCCCCCTTTTCCACCAGCCCCTTGGGGAGCGCCCAGCGGCCGCCTGGAGTGGCGACCAAGGCCACTTCCACGCCCCCGGCCTCCGTTCGCCGGAAGACGACGCCGCCAGCGGACATCTCAAACCGGGTCTTCGGTCTTTCGTTGCCCATTGCCCATCGTCCAGCGCAGAACCAGGCCCAACAGGAACAGCCCGCCCCCCACGAGGAAGGGAACGTATCCCGGATCGTAGACTGCCCGCAGTGTAATAAACGGGTGCCCCTGTTGCGCTGCGTAGCCGTATAGGAAGACTGCGACATTGCCTATGCTGAGAGGCGCGTTGGGACGGACGGTGCCCCGCCGGACCTCCCGGCCGTCCACCAGAACAGTGACCTCCACCCGGTAGTCGGCGACACTGCCGTCGGGATGGCGCTCCAGAGTGACGGCGTCGCAGCGCAGGGCCAGGTTGACGGAGGGAAACGTTCCGGTTTCCCCCATCGCGAGGGTCACCTCCTCCTGCCAGCCCAGGCCGCTGAGCGCCAGCGCCAGCAGGAACAAGGGGACGGTCAGATGGGTGACCAGAGTCCCCCAATGGGGAGCGGAGCAGCGAAGAAGGCGCGACCGAAGGACAGGCCAGCGGTTCAGGATGCAGAGGACGGTCGCCATCACTGGCAGCGCCAGGGC
Source organism: Chloroflexota bacterium (assembly GCA_014874475.1). Lineage (GTDB taxonomy): Bacteria > Chloroflexota > Anaerolineae > B4-G1 > DUEL01 > SpSt-77. The sequence goes on along the minus strand of JADBJJ010000017.1, from coordinate 110,218 downwards.
GACCCAGAAGAGGGGAGAGGTGTACCAGCGGAAGAGACCCAACCAGCCCAGTGGGGCCGCCAGGGCGCCGTAGCGGGCGCGGATGGCTTCTTCCCAGCGGGCCAGCGCGGCGAGGTCTCCGGTGGGGCGCTGCGGGAAAAACGATCCTGCCATGGCGGCTGCGAGGGCCAGGAGGAGCAGCACCGTTGCGACTTTCGGGTGGCCAAATAGCCGAAGCAGTTTACATTCCATACCGGGCAACTATCTGCCTGCCAGATGCTGGCCCAGGGCCTGATGTCCGCCCATCGCTGATTGCCGAAGTATCCTCAAGTCGCCCTGAGCCTCTGGTGGGGGGTGTTGGCTACGCCAGGCACTGCAGAAGTGCCCGGCAAGTCTCCCTAATAGTTATTTCTCCGCCAGCACCCGTTCATCTCCCACCCGGCGGGTCACCCCAACCCCATCCAGATGTTCCAGCAGCGCCTGCGCGTACTTGCGGCTGGTCTGGAAGAGGTCCCGCACCTGGGCCAGGGTGATGCTCCCTTCCCGGCGGATGTGGGCGCGGATGCGCTCCACCATCTCCTGGTACGTCTCCCGCAGGAAGAGCACCTCAGGGGAGACCTGGACCAGGTCACCCCGGGCCAGGAGGACGCCCAGCACCTCCTCGCCGACCCGCGCGGCGGCCTCTTTGACGGAGGGGGTGGCATACGGCGCGGCGCGGAACTGGGTCAGGAGGTCGTCCACAGCCTGTTGCTGCTGAGAAGAGAAGTGGACTTCGTGCTGGGGCAGGCGGACGGTGGCGGCCTCGTCTGCGACCAGGCCCTCCGCCGCCGCGCGGGCCATCAGACTGTTGAAGACGCGCGGGTCCAGCCGAAGCGCGCTGCGCAACCCTTCCCGACCCATGCCGGGCCGGAGGGGATAGCGGGCGTGGTAGGCCGCCAGTTCCTCCCGCATCCGGCCCGTCATAGCCGACCACCAGGCACGGGCAGCGACCAGCCGGGCCGGGGCCGGTTCAGGGATCGCGTCCAGAATCACCGCGTCGCCGGCAGCCAGGAGTTCCGTCAGGGCGGGCTGTGCCGCCTCGCCCAGGCCGGAGGCCTCCAACAGGTCCCGCACCGTCTGCGGGCCCCCGCGCTCCAGAGACTGCAGGAGGACCTCGGCGGGGGTACCTCGGGCCAGCGTCTCCAGCCGGGCCAGCACCTCGGGGCGGAAGCGGCGGTGTTTACGGCCCGGATGGGGGTCCACCACGTCCCCCCCGCCGACGGTGACCGCCGGAGAGGGGATGCGGACGATGAACCGGTCGCCTCGGACCAGGGGGAGGGGGGCATCCAGTTCCAGTTGGACCCAGCCCGACTCTCCGGGCGCCAGGGCCTCGGCGCCCAGAAGCCGGAGCCGGGCGACCGTCTCAGCGGAACCGCAGAAAAACTTGACGTAGGCGTTGTGCTTCAGCGGGAAGGGAGCATCGGGCAGGACGTCCAGCCGGACATCTGCCAGGGTGGTGGGGCGGAGCCAGCCGGGAGCGGTCACCAAGTCGCCCCGGGCCAGGTCCTGCTTGGAGACGCCGGTCAGGTTGATGGCGACGCGGCTCCCAGGGACGGCGCGCTGGATTTTCGTCCTGTGGGTCTGCAGGCCGCGAATGCGGGCCCGGAGGCCGCGCGGCAGAATCTCCACTTCCTGCCCGACTTCCAGATGGCCGTCCACCAGCGTACCGGTGACTACCGTCCCGAATCCGCCGATGGTGAAGACCCGGTCGATCCAGAGGCGGGGACGGCCCCGGTCGGGACGGGTCGGGGTACGGGCCAGCACCTCCTGCAGGGCTGCCGTCAACTCCGGAAGCCCCCGCCCGGTACGGGCGGAGACGGGGATAATGGGAGCGCTCTCCAGGACGGTACCCTGGAGGACTTCCGAAATATCGGCCTGGACCAGTTCCAACCAGTCCGGGTCGTCTATCAGGTCCGTTTTGGTCAGGGCAACGACGCCGCCGGGGATGCGCAACAGGTCCAGAATCGCCAGGTGCTCCCGGGTCTGGGGCATCACGCCCTCGTCGGCGGCGATGACGAAGAGGGCAGCGTCTATACCGCCGACGCCCGCCAGCATGTTCTCAATGAAGTCCCGGTGGCCGGGGACATCCACAATGCCAACCTGCTCGCCGTTGGGAAGGGTGAGCCAGGCAAAGCCCAGGTCTATGGTCATCTCCCGCTCCTGCTCCTCTCGGAGGCGGTCGGGATTGATACCGGTAAGGGCCTGGACAAGGGTGGATTTGCCGTGGTCTACGTGGCCGGCAGTACCGATGACATGCACGGGACACCTCTTGGCTGAATCGGGGGGATCAAAGAATCAGCCCATGGCCGACTCGCTAACCCTTTGATCCTTACTCCTCCGGCGGGTGCTCTTTCAGGGCGGCCAGTTGCCCGTCTATCTCGGTGATACGGGCCTCGTAGGCCTCGCGGGCGTGGGCGAAAGTGCGCACGATGTCGGCGCGGCGGGTCTCCCAGATGGCGGCAATTTGGGAGTAGCAGAATTTCGCGGTCGCGGCCAGAGCATCCAGCCGCTTGCCGACCGATGCGTTAACCCGTTCCTGGTGGCGCCAGCGCTCCTCCACCGAGACTTCCCAGTTGCGGCGGGCCTTTTCCTGCGCGGCTTGCCACTCTTCCCATTGCCGCTTCAGCCGTTCCTCTGCCAGCCGCTGCATCTCGGCGGTCTCATTCTGGCGGGTCTCCAGCCGGGTCTGGAGGCCGGAAAGGGCATCCAGCGCCCGTTGGGCCCGCTGGTACTGCTCCATAAACCGCTGTCGCTCATCCCGGAGCCGTTCCAGTTCTGCGCGCACTTCTTCGGCCTGTCCGGCCCACTTCTTGACTTCCTGATTGCGGCGGAAGTCGGCGACGCGCAGTTCCTCCACAACCTTCTCAAACTCCTTGATGGGCTTCAGGCCCTCTTCCAGATACCGCTTCTGTTTCTGGACGGCCTCTTCCAGGAGGGGAAATTTGGCGTCGGTGGCCTCTACGCGGCGGCGCAGTTCGGTGGCTTCTGCCTCCAGCGCGGTGATGCGCTTATTGTCGGCCCGACGCTGCTCCTCCAGGTAAATCACAGCGGATGCCCGGTCTTCTACCTGTTTCTTCAGGTCGGTGGCAGCCATTTCCAGCCGCTGCTGGTTCTCGTAGAGACGGCGGGTTTCGGCCTGGAGGGCCGCCAGTGTCTCTTCCATCCGGATGACAGGGCGCAGGCCCTCGGCTATGTTGGCGATTTCATTTTTCAGCGCGCCGATTTCCAGTTGGCGGGCCCGGTCAGACTCCCGCTGCTCCTTGCGCCACTGCTCCTCCCTCAGCTCCAGCATCCGGCCCACTTCGGCTTTCAGCCCTTCCAGCGCGGGAGCGAAGCCGACGATCTGGGCCGACAGGGTCTCCAGCCCAGCGACCGTCCGCTGAAGAGCCGCGATCAGTTCCTGCTGCTGGGCCAGTTGCTGGGCCTGGAGTTTGACCTGTTCCTGCAGGGCGGCGATGAGCGCTTTATCCTTGCGGCGCTCCTCGTCCAGCCACTGGACCATCTGGCTCAGTTGGGTTAATTCCATATGGAGGCTCCCCTCAAAGTTTGGTTGCTGTTCCAAAAAGGACGGGGATAAGAGAAGTGAGGAGGCAAATCCAGCCCGCAGGCTACTGCCGGAATCATTTGTTAAGCCGCGACACCTGTTCCGCCACAACAGCCCCCTCAGAGTTGGAGATATTATAACACAGTCCCCGAGCGGGGCAATGATAGAGCGCTTGACGTTGCCCTCATCCAGCGGGGGTCCGGGCGTGGGGTAAAGAGGCTCGCAGGCCCGTTTACCCTGGCACCGGGTAGCCTATAGAACCGCGTGGAGTTGCAAACGGTATGATGGCTGGCCGTTGGTCCCCCGACGGTAAAAAGGGTGTCTGAAACATTGGGAAGAGGCTTTTCGGGACGGGCCTCTCTTGTCTTTTCATGGAGTTCGGATATAATTGAATTGAAGGAGCGAATTGCAATACATTCTTTTTGTTGCTCTGGCGCCTACAGGGGCAATCATTTCTCTGGCGATTGCCGGATACGCCCTTCGCCATTGCTATGTCCCTGGCGCGTCCGCGCTGGGGCTATATATGCTCTCGGTTTCTGGATTCCTGATCGGAAACACCCTGGAATTGGTGTGGCCCACAGAGGCCGGCACCCTGTTCTGGGCCCAACTGGACTACCTCTTCATCATTGCTGTCCCTCTGACCTGGCTGGCTTTCGCCTTGCAGTATACCGGGAAGACGTCCTGGCTGGCCCCCCGAAATTTCTGGCCACTTATGGTGATCCCGGCGGTGACATTCCTCCTCGCTCAGACCAACCTTCGCCACCATCTATTGTGGGACACCTACACGTTCCAGCCCGTTGGCGGTATGCTGACCATTAGCGTCTCCTACGGCCCCTGGTTCTGGATCCATATGTCTTACTCCTATCTGCTGCTCATCGCCGGCGCCGTCCTGATCATCGGGACTCAGACCTTTGCCCTCTATCCCTATCGCCAGCAATCCGTATGGATCATTGCGGGTGCCCTGTTTCCCCTGGTCTTCAATATTATCTACATCTTCCGGCTTATCCCTGGACTGCAGAAAGATTACACCCCTCTGGCCTTTGCTTTTGCCGGGGTTGCGTTTGCGGTGGCCATTTTTCGCTATCGTCTTCTGGACCTGATCCCGATTGCTCGGGCGACGATGATAGAGCAGATGCAGGAAGGGGTGGTCGTCGTGGATGCGGGGGGGCGGCTGATAGACCTCAATCCCGCTGCGCGCCGGGTGTTGGGCCTAGGCGCAGAGGTTGCAGGCCAGTCCCTGGCTTCCGTGCTTCCGGAGTGTTCAGGGGTTGAGCGCATCCCACCGGAAACCCGCATTCACCGAAGTACTCAGGGTGGCGATCACACACTGGAAATCCAGTCGTCTCCGCTCACCGACGGACATCGGGATTATGGGGGCCAACTGATCCTGCTGCGGGACATCACCGAACGGGTACGGGCCGAAGAGGCGCTGCAGCAGGCCAATCGGGAATTGCAGGCCCGCGCCGACGAACTGGACGCCTTTGGGCACACCGTGGCGCATGACCTCAGGAGTCCCCTGGCGACGATCCGGGGGTTTGCTGAGTTGCTGGATGATGAGTCTACCATCCTCTCCGAAGAGGCAAGGCGTATCTCCGTTCGGAATATCATCCGCGTCGCTCGCCGGATGGAGCGCATCATTGAGGAGTTAATGCTGCTGTTTGGATTGAACCGAACCGGGATCCAGATGCAACCGCTGAATATGGCTGTAATCGTCACTACTGTAATGGACCGGATGGCGCTGGTCATTCAGGATGCAGGGGCAGAGGTTCTCGTGCCGCCGGCCTGGCCGGTTGCCCTGGGCTATCCCTCATGGGTGGAGGAGGTCTGGGCCAACTATATCAGCAACGCGGTGAAGTACGGTGGGCATCCCCCGCGCGTGGAACTGGGCGCCACAGCGGAGGGGGGCCAGGTCCGCTTCTGGGTCCGGGATAACGGCTCCGGACTGACGGCGGAGGAGCAGGGCCGTCTCTTCCAACCGTTTGAGCGACTGGGAACCCAGAGGGCCACCGGCCACGGGTTGGGACTCTCCATCGTTCGCCGCATTGTGGAGAAGATGGGTGGAGAGATCGGGGTGGAGAGTTCGGGGATTCCCGGCGAGGGGAGCGTCTTCAGTTTTACTCTACCGCTGGCTCCGGCGGCGTAGATGCCCTCTGCCGCGACCGGTCACTCCCGTTACTTGCAAGTTCCCTATCACGCAAAGCCCATTCCCACAGGAAGAAATTGGTGGAGGCACGAAGCGAAAGATTCCACCTGGCCACCAGTCTCCGGATAGTAACGTGCCAGACACTTGCTGAAGTGCCTGGCACGTTCATTCGGGGCGCAGAGCGCCCGAAGCAATCCTACAATCGTTCCCGGGAATGGCTTCGCCCCTTCGGAGGCTCGCAATGACGCCCTGGGAAGAGCCCCAGGAAGCGGCAGGATTCTCCCACGGATTTACCGGATGAACCACTAAGTCCGCCGTCGCAGAGCCAGATAGATGCCCAGAATGATGGCGAACCCCTCAAGACCGAAGAGGAGCCCCAGCAGGCGGTCCGAACCGCCCCCTGCCCGGGCAGGGATGGTGGGCAGGGGCGTCCAGGTGGGAAACGGAGTCCGGGTCGCAGCACGGGGGATAGTCGGGAGCGGCGGAGATGGGGAGAGCATCTCGCCGGGAGTCGGCGACGGGGATGGGGTGGGAATCTCTGTTGGCGGTAGCGGTGTGGGGGATGGGGATGGCGCGGGGGGTGGCGTGAAGGTAGGCGGCGGGGCTGGCGTCTCAGTGGGAGTGGGCGGGATAGGAGATACTCCAGGCAGCACCAGAAGGATGCTATCAGCAGAGCCCGCCGTCCGTCCGGCCCCATCCCGAAATTGCACGTACACCCAGTGCTCCCCTGGCTCGGCGGGAAGGGTCCACGGCAGCAGCCGTTCCCACGATTGCCAGGCTACCCCACTGAAATCCGGCGTGTTGCTCAGGCGCACTTCTATGGCGCGGCCCATATAACCGCTCCCCTCCCCCTGGGGATACGCTTCCTCGTTAGTCAATCGGATGGCGACCTGGGGGGACTCTGTTGTGGGGGCGCCGTCATTGATGAAAATAAAAAGAACATTGGGCCGCGCACCGAAATCCAGAACGTAATAGACCCGCCCGTCGCTATCCGTCGCGACGCCGATGCCGATTTCCCGGTAGCGGCTGCTGAGGATATTCTCCCGATGGGGCGGGTCTGCCATAAACCATTCCAGCGCATCCTGAACATCCCCGTATCCGGTCCAGAAGTTCTCCCCGACGACCGCGCCGTTGCCCCATGCAGCATAGCCCGCCTCAGCGATGCGCTGGCGGGGGGTGGAGCCATCGGAGCCGGTGTGGGAAGCCAGGCGGTGAGCCGCCAGATCGCTGGCGTGCCGCTGCGCAGCAGCGGCCAGCAGGTCGGACCAGCCGTAGGGAGGGAGGCCGTTATCCAACCGGGCCTCGTTAACCCGCGCATAGAACTCCATCGCCGGACTCTCCTGCTGAGCACCGGCGCGGCCGACAACCAGAACCAGCCCCCAGAGAACGCCCAGTATCCAGATGAATCGCTTTAGAGCAGACATCAGTGGCATAGAAATATTGTAGCACAGGGCTGCCGTTCCCACAATCTGACCACCGACCACGGACCACCATCGTCCGCGGTCGGTCGCCCGCGGTCCGAATTTGACAAATTCTCTTTTTAGTGGCATAGTACCACTGGAGGTGAGGGTATGGTGACCGTTGAGCCGGTCCGGAGTCGTCGTGACCTGGAAGCCTTTGTCCGCTTCCCCTGGCGGGTCTATCGCGGGGACCGGAACTGGGTGCCGCCCCTGATTTCCGACCAGATGAAGCGTCTGGACCCTGAGCGCAGTCCCTTTTTCCGCCACGCCGACGTCCTCCGTCTGCTGGCCCGGGTGGGGCGGGAGGTGGTGGGAACTATTGTGGCATTTGTGGACCACCGCGCCAATGAGTACCGGGGCGAGGCAGTGGGAGGCTTCGGCTTCTTTGAGGTGGTGGAGGATGACTCCGTTGCTACTGCCTTGCTGGATGCAGCCCGGGACTGGCTCCGGGAGCGGGGGGCCACAGTGATGCGCGGCCCGATGAACTTCACCCAGTCCGACCACGGAGGCGTCCTCATTGCCGGGGCCGACTGCCCCCCAGTGATGCTCCAATCCCACAATCCACCGTACTACGCCCGCTTCCTGGAGCAGTACGGTATGGAGAAACATGCCGATTTCTACGCCTATCGCATCTTCCGGCACCAGATTGGCGAAAATCTGGAGCATGTGCCTCAGGAGATTCTCCACGTGGCGGAGGCTGCCCAGCGGGTCAACCGGGTCACCCTCCGCTCTATTCGCCTGGACGACTGGGACCGGGAGGTGCGGGTAGTCTGGTATCTGTTCAACGAAACCCTAAAGCATTTCCCGGATTACATCCCGATGGCAGAGGAAGATTTCATCCCGATGGCGAACTCGCTGCGCTCTCTGATAGACCCGCAGATGGCGCTCATCGCGGAAATTGACGGGGAACCGGTGGGTTTCGGAATAGCCATTCCAGACATCAACCGGGTCCTCATTCACCTGAACGGGCGCCTGTTTCCGTTCAACTGGATACGGGTGCGCAGCCTGATCCGCCAGATTGATGTGGCATCCTTCAAACTGATGGGAGTGCTGGACCGGTACCGGATGCGAGGCATAGATGCGGTGTTGTATCTGGGTGTGATTCGGGGATTTATCCGGCGGGGATACGCCTGGCTGGATGGGTCTGTCACGGGGGAGTACAACCTGATGATGAACCTGGTCGCCCATCGGTGGGGAGCCGAACGGTACAAACACTTCCGGGTGTATCAACAATCGCTGGTTTGAAAAAAGCAAGAGACGGAGGATCCACTCTCGTAATCATTGTGCACTCGTCTCACTTCAGGAGGTCCCAATGCCCAGGATTACCTTTGAGGAGTTCCGCCGCATTGTGGCAGAAGAACTGGACGTGGACGAGTCTAAGGTCTCGCCGGAGGCATCGTTCGTGGAGGACCTGATGGCCGATTCTATCCAGTTGGTGGAGATGATGCTCAGTCTGGAGGAAAAGGGAATCCTGATCCCGATAGAGGCGGCCTGGCAGGTCCGCACCGTCGGAGATGCTTATCGCCTTTACGCTGAAGCCCTTGAGGCCAAGCGCACCTGAATCTGCAATTATGCCTTTTCTGATTGATGGCCACAATCTGATCGGCAAGACTGCAGGGCTCAGCCTGGCGGACCCAGATGACGAAGCGGAACTGGTGCGCCGGATACAGCAATACTGCCGGCGTCATCGGCGGCGGGCGACAGTGGTTTTTGATGCGGGCATCGTCGGGGGGCGCGCCAGGGCCCGGAGCGCGCCCGAGGTGGAGGTCCTCTTTGCTCCCGCGGGCCGCCGCGCCGATGACATCATTCAGGAGCGGCTGCGGAAGGCCCGCGACCCCGCTGGCTGGATCGTCGTGTCATCCGACCGCGAAATCCAGCGCATAGCCCGGCAGGCTGGCGCGCGGGTGGTCTCCTCGGAAGAGTTCGCCGCCGCTATGCGGAGTCCACCCCCGGCTCCACAGGAAAAGCGGGCTCCGCAGATGTCCGAGGACGAGATTCGGGAGTGGCTGGACCTTTTCCGAAGGCGGAAATAGGGCGATCGGTGCGGAGTCGTCCGTAACGGCGACGTTCTTGCGTCTGCGTTGGCTTTGCTGCTATCGTCCCTTTATCCAGGTGGGGAGGTAGGGTCCACGCGCCGCCCGAAAAGGGTGTTGCCCGGTGCGACTTTCAGGATGCAACAACTCTGCCGGTAGTGACCGTTATCGGTAAATCCGCGTCTATTTCTAAAGGGGGATACTATGGCGCCCAATTTATTGCACAACGGCGATTTTGAGCGGGGATGGGAAGGCACACACCGTCAGTGCGTTGTCTATCCGGTGGGGGGCATGCCCTACGAGCGGGAGGCAGGGGAAATGGCTTGCCCCGAGGGCTGGAGAGTGTGGTATCTGCACGGCCTGCCGGTAGAGCATGACCCGCAGAATGGCGTTGGCTGGGCAGCGCCAGAGGTACGGCCATGCGGGCTCCAGCCCGCACCGAACCGGGTCCATACCGGGAATTGGGGCTGTCTGGTTTTCACCTTCTCCCGCATCCACGATGCCGGGCTCTTTCAGCAGGTGACGGTGGCCCCTGGCACTCGTCTGCGCCTCTCCGCCTGGGCCCATGCCTGGAGCAACCACTGGGGCTCTCCCCACGAGAGCGACCCCCGCTGGAGCGAGGGGAGCCACGTGGGGTATAATCAGTTTTTCGCCGAAGAAGGCACCCCGGGCCTGGACGACGCCGACCGCAATTTTACCTTCTGGGTGGGGATGGACCCCACGGGCGGCACCCATCCCTACGCTCCCACGGTGGTCTGGGGAAAAGGCGCCCATATCTACAACGCTTATCACCAGGTCCCGCCGGTGGAGGTGGTCGCCCAGTCAGAGAGGGTGACTGTTTTCCTGCGCTCCCGTACTCTCTGGTCCTTCAAGCACAACGACGCCTACTGGGACGATGTGGTGCTGGAGGCGATCAGCTCGACGCCCCAGATACAACTGACGGCGGAACCGACCTCGCCGGAGGTCGGGCAGACGGTCCGGGTGACAGCCCAATCCGACCAACCACTGGCCGGCGCGACGCTGCGCGTCGCCGGGCCCGACGGTGTCCTGCTTGGGGTGACTCCTGGAGGGGCAAATATCAGCCCGCCCTATATCTGGAACTTTACCCCGCAGAAGGCCGGAGACCATCGGGTCGCTTTGCTGGCCGAAGGGGTCGCTGCGCCGCTGGCGCAGATGACCCTCACCGTCCTCCTCAAAGTATGGGGCCTGCCCCGGGAGCAGTACGACCGCACCTATGTCCTGCTGCCGCCCAATGCCAACGCGGCATGGGTGCGCGCCATCCTGGAGAGTGGCGTCTGGGAGCGGTACCGGTGGACTATCGGCAGCAGCGCCGACGACGCGGGCATCGGAGCACTGATGAGCAAGACGGTCATCGCGATTAATCCGAGCCTGTGGCCAGGTGACCTGGAGGCCTTTTTCCGGCAGTACTACCCGGGCACCCGCTACATCCCGCTCATCGCTGCGACGCCGGAGGACCTACGGCGAAAACTGGAGCAGATGTAGCAGTCATCCCGGAATGGAGCGAGGGGGCAGAAGGCCTGCCAGCCAGGTGGGGAGGTCATCCCGGTTCTCCGGGGTGACTTCCACCACCCAGGCATCGGGGAATTGTCTCAGGACGTCGGTGATCAGTTCGGGCCGGACAACGACCAGGGCCAGGAGGAAGTGACCTTCCCGAAGGATCCCCATCCCTATTGCCCATCCGCCTCCCGTCATCTCCAGTGGCCCCAGTTCGTCCAGCACCAGCAGGTCACAGGGAGCGCTGCGGGCCAGGAGGGCTGTCCCCCAGGCCAGAGTGTCGGGGTCAAAGAGGTACCGGCCCACAGGGACGCCGGTCGGCCCGGAGGCCGTCAGCGACTGACGGTCGCCAGTCCGCACATCCACTACGGTTCGCAGGTCCCCTTCTTCCCGCAATGTCAGCAGACCAGCGCAGGAGTAGCCCGCGCTCTTTGCCAGGGCGACGGTGCGGAGACAGAGGGTGCTCTTCCCCACCCCTCGGGGACCGGTAACCAGCACGATGAGGGAATTCGCGGGAGATTCGAGCATCGCCGGGCAGGGGGACTTTCTGGTCTCGCGGAGGAGGCGAAGTCCTATCGGGGCGGATATCCGGTGATACGACGGATCTCCTCGTAGAGAGGTCGCAGTTGCCGGTACATCCGCCGGTACACCCGCTCGTATAGCGCCTGGTACATCTCCTGCGCCTCTGGGCGGGGATAGAAGATTTGACGGACGCGCGTCATTTCTGCGACGGCGGTCGCAAAATCGGGATGCAATCCCAGGCCGACGGCGGCGTCTATGGCCGCGCCCAGGCCTGCCGTCTCGTAGATGTGGGGGCGGGAGGTGGGCAGGTTGAAAATGTCCGCCGTGATTTGCATCGCCGCGTCCGATTGCGACCCACCGCCGGAGACCCGTATCTCCCGCGTCCGAACTCCCAGTCGCCGCTGAGTCCACTCTAGCCCCTCCCGCAGGGCGTAGGCCAGTCCCTCCAGAATGGCCCGGTAGATGTGGGCCCGGGTGTGGACGTCGCCGAAGCCGATGATAGCGCCTTTCGCCTCCGGCCCGGGCCGCCGCAGCCCCGGCGACCAGTACGGCTGAAGGGTCAGGCCCATAGAGCCGGGCGGCACCGCCTCCACCAGTTCGTCAAACAAATCCTCCGGGGCACATCCCCGCTCCTGGGCCAGTTGCTCCTCCCGCAGGCCGAACTCCTGCCGGAACCAACTGACCATCCAGTAGCCCCGATAAATCTGCACTTCCAGGTTGTAGGCCCCGGGGACGGCGCTGGGATAAGGGGGGATAAGGGGGATGACTTCCACATAGCGGCGGCTGGTGGTGTTGACCGTTGCCGTCGTGCCGTAGGAAAGGCAGGCGACCTCCGGCTCCAGCGCCCCCGCCCCCAGGACCTCGCAGGCTTTGTCGGCAGCAGCAGCGATGAGGGGCAGCCCCTCCGGGATGTCCGTCGCTTCGGCGGCCTGGGGGGTGATGCGCCCCAACTCCTGAGTCGGTGGAATCAGGTCCGGCAGCATTCGCTCATCCATCGGCACCACCTGCCACTTCCAGTCCCACTTCCGGGCCCAGGTGAGCCGTTTGTAATCAAAGGGAATGTACCCGACCTGGCAGCCCACCGAGTCCACAAACCGGCCGATGAGCCGATAGGTCAGGTAGCCGGAGAGGAAGAGGTACTTGTGCGTGTTCTGCCAGACTTCGGGTTGGAAGGTGCGGAGCCAGTTCGCTTCCGCCTCTGCTTGCAAATAGGCGACGGTGTCGGTGAGGCCCACCAGGCGGAAGGCCAGGCCCCAGAGTCCACCGATGGGCTTTTGCCCCTCCGTGCGGCGCGCGTCCAGCCAGACGATAGCCGGGCGCAGAGGGCGACCGTCCTGGTCCACATTGACCATTGTCGCCCGCTGGGTTGTCAACGCCACGCCGGCCACTGCGTCTTTAGGGACGGGCGATTCCTGCCAGAGACGGCGACAGGCCGCGCAGAGATTCTCCCAGAAGTAGTCGGGGTTCTGTTCTGCCCAGCCAGGCCGCGGGGAGACATAGGGTTCTATGGGGATACGGACTTTGTGGACCAGATGGCCCTGGGGACTAAAGAGAAGTGCTCGGATTGACTGAGTGCCAACATCTATGGCAAGGATATGGTCGCCCATTGCGCCTCCACCGGGGAAGTAGGGGGAGCAGGGGAATACGAGGAAAAGCCTGGCAGCCATTCATCATCATCATCATTGCTCCTGGCGTGCCAGGGTATCGTTCCAGTACGGATAATCTTATTCTCCCAAATCGGCTTCCTCCGGTCGTTTGTACCGGTAGACGATCCGTCCCCGGGTCAGGTCGTATGGGGAGAGTTCCACCCGCACCCGATCGCCCAAGAGAATGCGGATATAGTATTTGCGCATCCGGCCGGAGAGATAGGCCAGGACTTCATGGCCGGTATCTAACTTCACCCGGAACTGGGTGCCGGGCAAAGTTTCCACTACCGTGCCTTCTATTTCTACTTTATCTTCTCGTTTGGCCATAGACCACCCTTTCCTGGGGATACAGGATAAAGGATAAAAAAATTTCACTGCGGCGGCGAAGCCGCCGCAATGAAAAAGATTCTTTTTTGTGTAGGAGATGAAAGGGGAGCAGGGGCGAGTTCCGGCTCACGCCTCGTTAGCCAGGGCCACTGGCTCCGCCTCGGGGACGGCGGCGGGCTCATCGGGAGCCGCTGCTTCGGCTTCGGAAACGACCACCTTTGTTTCGGGGACCGGTTCCGCTGTGCGCTCGCGGGCGGCCTTTTCGGCGGCCCAGCGTTCCCACTCATCCCGACGGACCCGTCGGGCGCTCAGGCGGATGCGGCGGCGGGAGGGGTTGACCTCCAGAACCTTTAGCAGGATGGTCTCGCCCGGCTTCAGCACCTGCTGGGGCGTCACATCCGGAGCGCCGATCAGTTCGCTGGCATGCAGCAGCCCCTCTACTCCAGGCTCCAGTTCCACGAAAGCGCCGATATCGGCGACACGGGTCACCCGCCCTTCCACCAACTGATTCTCGCGGTATTTCTCTCCTGCCCGGGTCCAGGGGTCTTCCTGGGTCTGCTTGATGCTGAGGCCAATGCGCTCTTTGGACCGGTTCACTTCCAGAACGACGACCTCCACCTTATCCCCCACCCGTACAACCTGATGGGGGGCCTCCACCCGCTGCCAGGAGAGTTCGGAGACGTGGACCATTCCCTCCACGCCCCCCAGGTCCACAAACACGCCGAAGTTGGTGATGCTGGAGACTTTCCCCCAACGGCGCTGTCCGACCTCCAGGCTATCCAGTAGGCGCTTGCGCAGAATGCGCTGCCATGCCCGGTGGGCACGCCGCTGGGAGAGAATGAGCCGCTTCTCCTCCCTGTTGACGTCCACCACTCGCAAGCCAACGGTCTGGCCGACCATCTCGGCCAGTCGCTGGCGTCGCTCCGCTTCCTTCAGGCCGCGCGGGATACCCACAACCTGGGAGACCGGGATAAAGCCCCGGAGGCGACCAAATGGAACCGTCAACCCACCCCGGTTGTACGAGGAGATCCGCCCTTCATAGAGGGCGCCGCTCTTCATCATTTCTTCGGCCCGAATCCAATCCTCCTCCAGGCGGGCCTGATAGATGGAGGCCTTGATATAACCATCGCTCTCGCTCTCCAGGAGTTTAACGAATACTTCGTCGCCTTCTTGAATTTCCCCCATCTCTTTGCGTACCTGGCGCAGGTCGCTGGCAGGAACAAACCCCTCCCGCTTGAGCCCCACGTCCACCAGAGCACCATCTTCGGTGACCTGGATGACCCGTCCCTTGCGGATTTCTCCGGGGCGAGCAATATACCCCTCCTGTTCCTGGAGCAGACTTTCCATATCCACAGCCGTCTCCGGCTGGGCTGATGATGCGGTGAACTCCAATACCATAATTCCTCTCCTCCAGCCCGATACCTGTCCACAAAAAAACCCGGCCTCGCCAACGCTCTTACTGCGGCGCGGTCGATGCCGGGGAAATGGATCATACCCAGCATCGCGGAGCCCCGTGCCTTCTCTTGCCCTCCTATCTTTGCGAAACTGGCAATAGGAACGGTCTATCCAGCGCGCTCTGCGGACAGGTATCCAGAATCGTATAGATATTTTATCACGTCGTGGGGGAAAGTCAAATGCATTTGCATCTTGAAAGTTATTTCAGTTTTATGGCGAGTTATATGAGGTCAGTTAGCCTCCTGAGTGTTGCTGAAAAGATAACGCTATTGGCTCATCGCCGAGTCGGTGCTGGCACAGGATAGGGCCTTTAGCGCCCCCTCCCCGCACAGCGCAGCCGGGCGGGGGAGGGGGGCAGAGGGGTGGGGCCAATATGCTGGATAGTACGCCCGCCCTTATCCAGGAAACGGAACCCGGCTTTCTTGCACAGCGGTGAATATTCAGCAACCCTCTATGGGGAGACCACTATGGGGTCATAGGGGGCAAGCAAAGCATGAATGGAAATGTGGGAGGAAGGATGGGCTATTTGACAAACAAAAGCCCGGCTCTTTGACCGGGCCGGGCCAGTGGCAGCGTTGAGAGTGCAGGGTTATGGGTTGGGGATGCATAGCGTGTCGCCAGCACGAATGTAGTTCAGATTGTAGATGCCGTTGCACTCGGCGATACGCCATGGACTCACCCCGAACCGGATGCCGATGCGGGTGAGGTTATCCCCAGTCTGAATAGTGTAGTACGTTGCGCAGGTACAGACCGGTGGAGTGGGAGGACCGAACTGGGGGACACAGCGTGGGCCGGAGGGCAGAGTCCGGTACGCGTCCGGTATAGCCAGGTTCATCCCCGCGTAGATGCGGCTGGGATTTATGAGACTGTTCTGAGCGGCAATGGCCCATGGGTCTACCCCGTACGCTCGGCCGATGCAGAAGAGGGTTTCCCCTGGCTTAACCAAGTGGTATCCCAGGATGGCCCACCGGGCCGGTGCTGCCGAGGCTGCCTGGGCCATCAGCGTCAGGAGCAGCAGCACGAGAGTCAACACAGACGCCCTTCGCATGGCACGCCTCCTTTCAGAAGAGCGGGGAAGAGGGTAATTAACGCAGTTTCATTATACTGTACTTTTGCAAGGATGCGAAATGAGGAGTGTGTCGGGTGTGTGTCAATTTCGTGAAAAGAACGTTTTGCGGCGGCCTCCGGCCGCTGCAAAACACCGCCCCTATACCCGTTGGACTGCAAATCCGAAAGGGAGGCTCCCCTATATCAGCCGAATGACTGCCAGCCCCACCAGCGCGCCAACGGCCATCCCCAGCAGGATGTCCAGCAGGTAGTGAATCTGGAGGGCGACGCGGGAGAGAGAGACCAGCGCGGCCCACAAGCCCAGCAGGGCGCTGGCCCACCAGGCAGGGAGAATCGGGCTGAGCACCACCATAATGCAGGCGACGCGTGTGGCATGGCCAGAAGGGAGGGCATGACGGTCCAGGTGGAAATAGAGCCCAGCCGAAGGCCCCGGCGGCCGCTGACGGCGAAACGTCCACTTCAGCGCAGTGGAGGCAACACCCCCGGCCGTCATCGCCGTGATGACGCGCAAGGCCAGTTCGCGCCAGAAGGCAGCCTCCGCCAGGAAGAAAAGCGTCCCCGCGCCTGCCAGCCAGACGGCGGCGTCGCCGGTGTGGGCGAAGAAGGTCGCCAGCCAGCGCAGGAAACGGGCCCGCAGTGCCAGCCGAGCCGAGAGCCGCGCATCCAGGTGAAATAGCCGTTCCCAGAATGACGTCTTTACCTGCTTATCCATGCCAGCGCTCCTCCAGTTCGGCCCGCACAATTTTCAATTGAAACGGTTTGTCCACGTCCATACCGACCTCGGGGTCTCTGCAGATAACAGCCCGCCCCCGTACGTTCAATGCCCGACTGGCCCGTTGCTCCGCTTCGGCCAGACTCATCCGTCGGGCCAGCAATCTCAGCACGGGCCATACCCCTCCCAGAATCCGCGCTTGAGAGAGCGCGCTCTTGCGAGCATCCGCCACCTGCCGCCAGAGGTCCCGGTTCGCCAGCATCGCTCCAGGCCGCACCAGAATCATATCCCCTCCGGCGAAATCCCCTTCCCGGAGGTGCACGTAGGAGCGCCGGGAAGTAGGGAAGCGGCTTTCCATCACCGACCGTTCCACTATCCCGTAGTAAACATCGTGGTCAGTGCACAGACAGTCCTCTATAAACCGGTCTACGATCTCCGAGGTCAACAGGGGAATGTCGGCGCTGCTGATCACGACACCTTCCAGGTCCGGGTGGACGGTCACGGCATAGTTGATCCCCGCTTCGGCGTTGCTGAACAGGTCGCCGTGGGCCGGGAGATAGGTGACGGGAACCGCCAGCGGCGGTCGGTCCTCCGGCGGCAGGCCGACCACGATGATTTTCTGGATATACCGGGAGCCCGCCAGGGCCTCCACCACGTAGGCCAGCATAGGACGGCCGGCAATCGGCAGAAGCCCTTTGGGTCGGCCCAGCGTATGCTCGGCCAGGGGGTCGCTCTCCTGGGGTGAACTTCCTGCCAGAACGATAGCAACTATTTGCGGTACTCCGTTCATTCCTAACTCCGGCGCTACGGATTCAACGGCTGGATAGTGGGCTCCAGACCCAGTTGGCGAATCATCTCCTCCAGTTCCTGGGAGGTCAGCGGGCGGCTCTTCCCCGCCACGGCGACCAGAGCGGCCTCCATCACGTTGGTACCGAACGAACGCCCCTCTATGCGGGGGGTGGAAGTAACCAGGTAGCGTACGCCCCGCTGGCGGAACGTCTCCAAATCCGCTTCGGTGGTGGTGTTGGTGGCGATGATTTTACCGTCTAGCCGCTCCGGCATGTGCCGTTTAATATAGAGACAGTCCCCGGCGATGACGGTAGCCCACTCGTACCACTGAGGGAACTTGGGCTGGATGGTCTCCTGTTTCTCGCCAGTGGGGTAGAGCCACTCAAAGGGCATTCGCAGCAAAATCGGGAGCAAGATGCGGGCCAGGAGGTGGAGGGAAGGGATGGAACGGATGGGAATCGGCAGTCCCAGAGCAAACCCCAGGTCGCCGAAAAGAAGGTCATATCCGGTCTCTGCAAAGGAAAGAGCCAGGTCGTACCGGTCTACCGCCGAAGGAATCAGCACTCGCTTCGGGTTCACTTCGGGGCCGATGGTCCTCTCTATGAATGGGGCGATCTGGCGCTCTATTGTTTGGCGCAGGCCGCTACCGTCCACCATCGGAGTCTGGCGGACGCCGGCGACAATTTTCTGGACGCTGTAGATGGGGTAGTACCGCCCCGCTACGGTGAGCCCCAGGTCAAATCCGCCCACGCCAAAAGCGTCTACCTTGCCATCCAGTTCCCGGTACAATTGGGCGGCCCGGTCGGCGTCGCCGTCTGTGCCGATCCGCTCAATCTGCACCAATTCGCCAGCCAGGGTGATGGTCACCCGTTTATCGCGGGTGGAACTGCCCAGGCTGATGCTGATGACATGTTTCATAGAAATTGCTGCTCCTCAGGAAGATGGCCCGCTGGGCCTATATTGAGTGCGGTTATTGCTCCTTATGAGCCCCGATGGTCCTCCCCCGGGGAAAAAGTAGGGGGAGTGGCGAAACCACTGCGAACCCCTAAATTTCCTCCCCTCTCCATACTGCGGAAGAGGGGAGGAAATGGGGTAGGGTAAGGGCTGAACGATTACGATTTTACTACAAATTCCTTCTTTGTCCAGTACTTATAAAGCGCTGCCCCCTTTCATACCCGCTCGTAGGGGTCAAACATTTTGGCGTATTCCTGCATGGCGAAGCGGTCCGTCATCCCGGCGATGTAATCGCAGACGACCCGATACAGGTCTTCCCCCTCCTCCAGCCGGGCCTGGACCTCCAGGGGGAGTTGGGCCGGTTCCGCCACGTATGCCTCAAAGAGTTCCGTCACCACCCGTTCCGCCTTCTTCTGCATCCGGATGACGCGGGGATGGCGGTACAGCCGTTCCAGGAGGAACGTCTTCAGTTCCCGGTTCATCTGCTGAACTTCCGGGGAGAAAGCGACGATATTCTCCGGATGGAGGCGAATGTCCTCGGGGGAATTCGGCCGCCATCTCTCCAGCCGACGGTGGGTCTCAGTGACCAGGTCGGTGACCAGCAGGCCGATGAACCGGCGGATGAGCCGGTGGCGGATCAGTTCGGTGAAGGAGTCACCGGACCAGCCGATGCTCTCCTTGAGCCGTTCCCACCAGGCGATGCCGTCCAGGTCGCGCGGGGTAATGAGCCCGGAGCGGAGGCCATCATCCAGGTCGTGGGCGTTGTAGGCGATTTCGTCGGCGGGGTTGGCCAGTTGGGCCTCCAGGGTCCCCCGTTTCTCCGGCTCAAACCCGGCCGCGTCGGCGACGTCGTACTCCGTCTCGTGCTTGACGATGCCCTCCCGCACCTCCCAGGTCAGGTTAAGGCCGCGAAACTCGGGGAACCGCTGCTCCAGAAAATCCACGATGCGCAGACTGTGGCGATTGTGGTCAAAGCCGCCGTGGCCGGCCATCAGCGCGTTCAGCGTGGCCTCCCCTGCGTGCCCGAAGGGGGGATGGCCCAGGTCGTGGGCCAGACAAATGGCCTCCACCAGGTCCTCGTTTGCCCCCAGCGCGCGGGCCAGCGTCCGCCCGATCTGGGCGACTTCCAGCGTGTGGGTCAAACGGGTACGGTAGTAGTCCCCTTCATAGATGACGAAGACCTGGGTCTTGTATTCCAGCCGGCGGAACGCGGTGGTGTGGAGAATACGGTCCCGATCTCGCTGGAAGGCGGTGCGGTAAGGATGCTCGTCCTCTGGCACGGCTCGGCCGCGCGATTCCCGACTTTTGAAGCCGTAGGGGGCCAGCAAGCGGGCTTCCCGTTCTTCGTAGTCCTCTCGCAAAACGAACATTCTACCCCCTTTAGAGGAGCCGCAGTAACGCGTAGAATTACGCCAAATATTAGAGATGAAAATTCTGCGACTTTCTGCGCGATCCAGTGGCCTCCTTCTCCAGGTAATCCAGCACTTTCTCCCGGATACTCTCTCGCACCTGACGGAAGGCATCCAGGCGGTCGGCTGTAATACCGTCGGCCTGGGCGGGGTCCGGAAAACCCATATGGATGGCCTGTCCCGGTCCCAGCCAGACGGGGCACTCCTGGGCCGCGCTGTCGCAGAGCGTGATGACAACATCAAAGTTCTGACCGCGAAACTCCTCTACGGACTTGGAGCGGTGATCCGAGATGTCTATGCCCAGTTCGGCCATAGCCTGGATGGCTATGGGATGGACGTAGCCGGTGGGACGGGTCCCCGCCGAGAACGCTTCCCAGCGGTCGCCCAGGAAATGATGGACCAGGCCCTCCGCCATCTGGCTGCGGGCGGAATTGCCGGTGCAGAGAAACAGGACGCGTCGTTTCATAGCGCTTCCTGCTAAATGGTCTGGGGATGTGGGCTATACCCCCAGTCCTTTTCCAAACGGGTCCACCCAGGTTTCCAGAGCGACGCGGAGTTCGGGCCGCGTCCTCCAGCGGACAGCCCTCCGTAGCGGCCTGGATGGCCTGCCGGAACGCGCGAGCCCCGGCCACCGGCCCCTGTGGATAGGAGTGGATTCCCCGCCGAGCCGATGACAATATCTGGCCCCAGGTCTTTGATCACTTGCGGCACCATTTTGGGGGTAATTCCGCCGGAGGGCATCGGGAAAGTCGGACGGATGTGGTAGAAGGGGAAGGAGGGGTTCTGTGCCGCCCGCTGGAACTTCTCCTATGCGCTCAGGGAGGGCGATGGGCAGGGACAGCACGTCTTCTCGTTTCATTGTGCGCCTCCTGACGGACCTTCGCTCAGGGCCTCTGCCAGGGCTTCTTCCCAGAAAAAGGCCCGGCCATCCTGAAGCATCAAGACTTTGTGCGTCTCGGCTTCATCCCGGGCCCCCATAGTAGCATCCTCACCGGCGACAGTCGGGATGGCCCGCAGACCGGCCCGCCGGAGCAGGCCGGCCCGCCGGCGGGCCCGCTCCACATCGTGTCGGTCCACGGTGGCTGAAACCTCCACCACCAGCCAGACCTGAGGGGCTTCCACCAGGTGACGGGGATACCCGCTGATCAGCAGGTCAGTGGCCAGTAAATCCAGAAACTCATCCCGGGAGAGATGGCCTTCTACCTGATCCTCTATGTCCACCGGAAGCAGGGCACGCGGTCGCCGCAGCAGAGGGCCGAAATACGCCCCCGCCTTTTGCTGATAGGTGAGTTCCAGAAGACGGCCTTCCACAGCGCCCTCTCGGTCTATGAGCCTTTGCAATTGTGCCTCGGTGCGGGCCTGGGCCTCGGCCAGCGCCTGGACCCGCGCCTCAGTGAGCGCCTGGGCTTCCGTCAACCGGTTCAGCGTGGCCTCTATGCGCGCCCAACGGGCTTCGGACTCCTCCCGGTATCTCCGGAACTCCTCTTCGGTGCGGGCCTGGGCCTCGGCCAGCGCCTGGACCCGCGCCTCAGTGAGCGCCTGGGCTTCCGTCAACCGGTTCAGTGTGGCCTCTATGCGCGCCCAGCGGGCTTCGGATTCCTCCCGGTATCTCTGGAACTCCTCTTCGGTGCGAGCCTGGGCTTCTGTCAACCGATTCAGTGTGGCCTCTATGCGCGCCCAGCGGGCTTCGGACTCCTCCCGGTATCTCCGGAACTCCTCTTCGGTGCGGGCCTGGGCCTCGGCCAGCGCCTGGACCCGCGCCTCAGTGAGCGCCTGGGCCTCGGCTAGCCGATTCAGAGCGGCCTCGGTACGGGCCTGGGCTTCCACCAGGCGATCAAAATCCTGGCGAATGACCCGAATCTCTTTCATCCGATCGTCCACGATGGCCACAACAGCCCGATACATTTCGGCCGTCAATCCCTGATGTTGTGACGCCATTGGTACACCTCCCTGCCTTTACCCCCTGCGGAATCGCACCCGATTCACCTCCCGGTACAGACCCCGCAGCGATGCGTACAGACGGCGGTAGGTCCGATACAGCAGGGCATAGGTCTCCTGGTTCTCGGGCCGGGGTTCAAACTCCCGCTCCACGCGGACGATGTTCCGCAGCGACTCAAAATCGGGATACACTCCCAGCCCTACCCCTGCCGTCAGGGCCATCCCGACCGCGCCGGCCTCCTGAGAGTTGGCGATGGTCTCTACCCGCCGACCGGTGACGTCGGCGATAATCTGCATCCAGGGCGCACCGCGCGCGCCGCCGCCGATGACCCGCAGGATCGGCAGCGGGAACCCAAAAGTTTTCTCCACGATGTCTATTATCCAGCGCAGGTTGTAGGCCACGCCCTCATAGACGGCCCGCAGGAGGTGCTCCCGCGTGTGGTCGGCGCTCAGGTTGAAGAAGGTGCCCCGCACCCATGTGTCGGAGATGGGCGCCCGCTCCCCATATATCCAGGGTGTGCAGACCAGGTAGTCGGACCCCGGCGGGATGCGTTCCACATCCTCGTCCATCAGCGCGTAGACGTTGGGGATGTTGGGGTCGGCCTGCTCGTGACGGTAGAACTCGTCGGCGATCCACTTCAGGCACGCGCCCGCCGTCTCCATTTCGGCAAAGAGCATCACTTTCTGGGGGTCGGCGGACTGAATGCAGGCGACGCCGTGGCGGCCTGTGGGGGTCTTGCGGGTGACGACGCCGACCCAGCCGGAAGTCCCCAGGTAAATGTGGCCATCCCCTTCGCGGACGGCGCCCGCGCCGACGGCGGCCCCCGGCGCGTCGCCACCTCCGCCGAAGACGGGGGTGCCTTCCAGCAGGCCGCAGGCCCGCGCTGCCTCTGCCGTCAGGCCGCCGACCCGGTCGGTGGAGCGGATCAGCGGCGGGAACTTCGCCGGGTCCAATCCGATATACCGGATCAACCCGTACATCCAGTCCTTCTTTTTCAGGTCCAGAGCGAAGGCCGAGGCGCATGACCACTCAAAAACCATCCGCCCGGTGGCCCGGTAGGTCAGGTAGCCGTTCACGTCCAAGAAACAGGACATGCCATTGTAAATGTGCGGTTCGTTTTCCTTCAGCCAGAGCAACTTCGGCATGCCGTCCTTGCCGGAGAGTTCAGCGCCGGCAATCATCGCGAAGATCCGCCGGCCCAGGAAACGGCGCATGATGCGCTCCGCATACTGCGGCGCCCGCCCATCCAGCCAGATGATGGCCCGCCGCAGGACCTGCCCGTCCCGGGCCATAGGGACGATGCCCAGCATTTGAGTGGCGTGGACAACGGCCAAGATGTCTTTCGGCGAGACATTGGCCCGCTCCAGCACCTGTCGGGTGGTTGTGGTGACGGCTCTCCACCAGTCCTCCGGCTCCTGTTCGGCCCAGTCGGGGCGGGGGTAGTGGACAGGGTAGGCCATAAAGGCGATCGCGCGGACGTTTCCCTCCACATCCACCAGGACGGCTTTGTTGCCACCGGTGCCGACGTCATGGGCGATGATGTATTGGGTCATGAACCTCCTATCCAGGCATCGCAGATTCTATCATTTTCTGACGGATGTGCTCCAGGACCGAAGCGGGGAATAGCAATTCCTCCGCAGGAAAGCACGAGAGGAAGAACGCAGACTACACTGTATACATTATAGCACTCTACCTGTTGGCCGCAATTCGGAGAGAGAAGGGGATGGGAGATTGGGAGGCTAAAATCAAACTCTCAGTGGTGCGCTGCTCTGGGTGGAACTTCCAAAGCCCCAGAATTTTTTCAGCAGATAATACACTCTGGGTATACCATCCACCTCTGCTTTCACCACGTCGCAGGCGGTATATCCTGCGGCGAAGGCAGCCTCGCAGGCATCCCGGACGTTTATCCGCCAGGCCAGGGCCATGCTCGGAGCAGTGCGCTTGATAACCTGGATGCGGGCGGGGATTTCTACCAGGACGGCCTCCCCATCCAGTGGGCGGACCGATCCGGGTTTGAGCCATCCGTCGGGGCGGATGCAGGCAGGATTGACCACCACGATCCCGGATGCCAGCAGGTCCTCCAGGCGGGGCGGGTACCAGCCTTCCTCTACCCGTCGCCGCACCCACTCGCTCCCGACCCACCAGGCCACTTCAAACCGATCGGAGGGGAGACCCACATTCAGCCCGTCGGTCATGGGGCCGTAGAAGTCCCGCAGATAGCAGCGGCAGACGGCCCCCAGTTTCCCCAGATTCAGGGTCCCATTGGCAGCCTCCAGCGGGTCGTAGGTCCAGGTGACCAGTTCGTAGCCGCGGGCCAGGGCCCATTCCCGCTGGGCCAGTTTCAGGCGGTACCCCACGCCCCGACCCTGCCAGTCGGGGTGGACGCCCATAATGCGGGAGCAGAGTTGCCAGCGGGGTCCAAGAGCGGCAAGATTATCGGGTGGGACCGTTCCAGGGAGGGCAAAGAGAAAGCCGATGAGTTGGCCCTCGGGGTCAAACGCACCCAGGACCATCCCGCCGTATCGCTGGCTGGCGATGAGCATACTGGCGGTTGCTTTGGGCATCTGTTCGGCCTCCAGGTTCCAGACAGCCTGCTGGAGGCGCTCACAGGCCAGGAAGTCCTCTATCCGTTCCAGGGGAGCGATGGAGAACGGGGTTTCCATACTGGGTTGTGCTACCTCTCCGGTTTACCCGCCGATACGGGACATCGGGAGAGAGACTGGGGGGCTTCCATCCGCCAGCGTGTGGCCGCGCGGCTTGGCGACGACCGCCTGCATAAAGAGGGCGCGCAGTTCTTCGTCGGTGGCGCCGTTGCGGAGAGGTGTGCGCAGGTCTATGGTCGCGCTGGAGAGCAGGCAGGGGAGCAGACGACCATCGGCGGTCAGCCGCAGACGGTTGCAGAAGTGGCAGAAGTGCTCGGTGACCGCGCTGATAAAGCCCACAGTCCCGGCGGCACCGGGGAGCCGGTAGTAGCGGGCTGGGCCAATGCCTATCTCCCCGTGGACAGGTGTCAGTGGCCCCAGTGCCTCCTCTATACGGGCGCGGACTTCCGCCTCAGGGACCACACCGTTGCCGAACCAGTGGGCCCCGGCCCCCAGCGGCATCACCTCAATGAACCGGACGTGCCACTCTGGCTCCAGGCTCTTCCGGGCCATGTCCACCACCTCGTCGTCGTTCAGGCCCCGGACGACGACCATATTGACTTTGAGGGGGCGGAGGCCCGCCGCCAGCGCTGCCTCCCGCCCAGCCAGCACGTCCTCCAGATTTCCCCAGCCAGTGATTCGCCGGAACCGTTCCGGGCGAAGGGTGTCCAGGCTGAGGTTGATCCGCTTGAGCCCCGCGCGAGCCAGCGATTCGGCGTACAGGCGCAGCAGGACGCCATTGGTGGTCATAGAGAGGTCGTCCAGGCCGGGGATGCGGGCCAGTTCCGCCACCAGGTCCACAATGCCCTTTCGTACCAGTGGCTCACCGCCGGTCAGGCGGATATGGACGAAGCCCGTCTCCACAGCGATCCGCACGATGCGGACAATTTCCTCGTTGCGCAGGATGTCCTGGTGGGAGAGTGGGGTAACTCCTTCCTCCGGCATACAGTAGACGCAGCGGAGGTTGCAGCGGTCGGTCACCGAGACCCGCAGGTATTGAATGGGGCGATCATGGGCATCAAAGGGCATAAGGAAGCCTTTCAGGGAAGAACCACTGGATTCCGCAGGATGCCGATCCCCTCCACCTCCACTTCCACCACGTCTCCTGGGTAGAGAGGGCCGACGCCGGCCGGGGTTCCGGTGAGGAAGAGGTCGCCGGGTTCCAGCGTCATCACCGAGGAGGCGTAGGCGATGAGGTCGGCGGGGGAGAAGACCATCTCGGAGGTGCGCCCGTGCTGGCGGATCTGGCCGTTCACCCGGCAGATAACGGCCCGATCGGCCACTTCCTCTTTGGTGACGCCGACGACCAACCAGGGGCCTACCGGGCAGAAGGTGTCAAAGCCCTTGGCGCGCGTCCATTGGCCATCTCGCCGCTGCAGGTCCCGGGCAGTCACATCGTTGGCGCAGGTGACGCCCAGGACATACGCCCAAGCTTCCTCCGGGCGTACGTTCCGGCAGCGACGGCCGATGACGACGGCCAGTTCCGCCTCGTATTCCACCTGCTGAGATTGAGGCGGCAGGACGATAGGGACATCGGGGCCGATGATGGCGCTGGGCGGTTTGAAAAAAAGAAGCGGTTCAGCGGGGACGTCCGCTCCGTGCTCGGCCGCGTGGGCAGGGTAGTTCCGTCCCACGCAGAGAATCTTGGTGGGAGTCACCGGGGCCAGCAGGGTCATCCCCTCCAGCGGGCCCACGGCCTCCCCCACCGTCCATTCTCCAAACGGATCTCCCCTCAGTTCACGGACGGTCTGATCTTCCAGAATACCCCAGCGGAAGCCATCAGGAGTCGCATAACGAATCCAGCGCATGGATGTTTTCCTTCCCGATAGGATGTTCTCTCCCAAAGACACAAGGGTGCAAAGAGAGAAAACGCTTTGTGCCTCTGGGCCTTTGTGGGGTGATTGCTTTATCGCGTCAGACGAGGGTCCAGGGCGTCCCGCAGGCCATCCCCCAGCAGGTTAAAGCCCAGGACGCTCAGCATAATCGCGATCCCGGGAAAGGTAACGGCCCACCAGGCCCCACTAGCCAAGAAGCGGTAACTATCCCCCAGCATTGCGCCCCATTCCGGCTCTGGCGGGATCGCCCCCAGTCCCAGGAACCCCAGCGCGCCGGCCCAGATGATGGCGCTTCCCAGCCCCAGGGTGGACTGGACGATGATAGGGGAGAGGGTGTTGGGCAGGATGTGCCGGAAGAGGATGCGGGCGTGGCCCGAACCGACCGCCTGCGCGGCCAGGACGTAGTCCCGCTGGACCAGAGAGAGGACCGTGGCTCGCATCAGCCGGGCATAGGTGGGGATGCCCACGAAGCCGATGGCGATCATCGCCCGGTCAAGCCCTGGCCCCAGAAAGGCGACGATGGCGATCGCCAGCAGGATGCTGGGGAAGGCCAGAATGATGTCCATCAGCCGCATGACGAGGTTGGAGAAGAGGGAACCGCTCAAGGGAAACGCAATGAACACCCCAATGATGGCCCCCAGCAATCCGCAGACGATGGCCGTATAAGGACTGACCCACAGAGCGGGAACGCCGCCGACCAACGCCCCGGATCCCGCGAAGAGGAGCCATCTCCAATGTCCAAGACGGGATAGCGACAGGCCCGCTCCAACGCTTCCTACGATGGCGAAGAGCACTGCTAGGATGGGTTGGTCAGCCAGCCAGGCCGGGATGAATCCCAGTAGAAGTCCTACGCCGGCCGTCAATCCCCTCCGTTCCCCGGGGGTCATCGGGATGCTTTCGTAGAAGCCAGCCAGCAGCCCCAGCAGTCCCCCCACGACCAGAGCGATCCCGACGGAGATGATCCCTACCCGCAGCGAGTTCCATCCGCCGTGAATCACCCGCCGAAAGATGTCCCGGCCCAGTTTGTCGGTTCCGAACGGATGGATGGAAGGTATCTCCGCGGTCGGCCTCAGGTTAGGAGGTTTCAATTTGAGCGTGTAATCCAGGTCTGTCTTGGGATTATAGGGCCAGAAGAAGTGAGCCAGGACGGTCGTCAGGATAAAGATCACCACAATGGCCATCCCCAGGCGGGCTGTGGGGCTGGCGATCAGGCGACGCCATGCGTCTCCCCAGAGGGTCCGTCGTCGGCGCAGAGCGAACTCGGGCAGGTCGGGTCGGCGTGGTGCTTCTACCATCCGCTTCCTCACTCGTAATGGATTCTGGGGTCCAGCGTGGCGTAGGAGAGGTCCACCAGCAGGTTGACCAGAACAAAGACCAGGGCGATCAGGAGCGTGCCGCCCTGAACGACCGGATAATCCCGGCCGATGATGGCATCGTACACCCACTTACCGATGCCCGGCCAGGCGAAAATGGTCTCGGTGAGGATGGCACCGGCCAGGAGGTTCCCCGTCTGCAGGCCGATGATGGTGATCACCGGCAGCAGGGCATTCTTCAGCGCGTGGCGGAAGAGGACCAGTCGTTGGTGCAGGCCCTTGGCGCGGGCGGTGCGGATGTAGTCCTCCTGCAACACTTCCAGCATGCTGGCACGGGTCATTCGGGCAATGATGGCCAAGGGAATGGTGGCCAGTGCTATCACAGGCATCACCAGATGTTTCACCGCGTCCCAGAAGGCCGTCCACTGGCCGGTGACCAGGGTGTCTATCAGTAAAAGGCCGGTGATGCGTCGGACCTCTATGGCATGATCCAGCCGCCCGCCAATGGGGAGCCAGTTGAGGATGACCGCAAAGAGCATGATTTCCATCAGTCCGAGCCAGAAGATGGGCATGGAAACGCCGATGAGGGCGCCGACCATGCTGAGGCTATCTATCCAGGTGTTGCGGCGGGCCGCGGAGAGGATACCAATGGGGATTCCCAGCAAAATGGCCACCGCCATCGCGGCCAGGGCCAGTTCTACCGTCGCCGGGAAGCGCTGGGAGAGTTCCTGGGCGACGGGGATGCGCCGGTGAATAGAGGCTCCCAGGTCTCCCTGGACCAGCCGCCCCAGGAAGCGGAGGTACTGACTATCCAGGAATCCCTTTAGGTCTCCCTGCTTCAATGCTTCCCGGTCCAGGAAAAGGGGGCGGTTCAGCCCCAGTTGTTCCCGGATGCGCTGGACGTTTTCCTGGGAGGCATGTTCCCCCAGCATCGCGACGGCGGGGTCTCCAGGGATCAGGCGCAACAGGAGGAAGACGACAACCGTCACACCCAGCAGGGTGGGGATCAGGGAAATGAGCCGACGGACAATGTAGCGAGTCAACAGGACCTCCGACGAGGCAACCAGCAATTACAATTAGAGAACCCACATAGAGACATGCAGGGGGAGAGGCTATCCCTACCCCCTGCATGTCCATCGCAAGTTAACCAAAGGGCTGAGCCATTACGGCTGGATCTCCACTCCCTCGTAGTAGTCCGCGCCGACCGGCTGCGGGATGTAGCCGCTGACCTTCTTGGAGAAGATCAGCGGGGTCTGGTTGTGGGCGATCCAGATGCGGGCGACGTCGTCGTGGAGCAGTTGCTCCGCCTGCTTGTAGAGGGCTTCCCGCTCGGCCCGATTGGGGTTGACCAGCGCCTTATACAGGAGGACAGCAACTTCCTGGTTGGCGTACCAGCCTTCCCGCTGGTCGGGCTCTTTCACCTCGTCCTCCGCGCTCAGGCCACCGAAGAAGTAGTTCAGGAAGTTATCCGGGTCGCCGTTGTCTCCGCCCCAGCCCAGCATGTAGAGGCCCACCAGGAGGCCGTTGCGCCGCAGGCCCAGGTATGTCGGCCAGTCGCCCGCCAGTTCCAGTTGGACGTTGATGCCGGCCTTCGCCAAGTCGGCGGCCATCGCCTCGCTGATTTCCTTGGGGCTGGGGTAGTAGAAGCGGGTCACCGGCATGTAATACAGTTTCAAGGGGATTTTATCGCCGGCTTTATAAACGACGTTCCCTTCGGCATCCTTGAGGTCCTCAGCGATGGTCACCTCGCTCAGACCGTTGGGGAAGCCGGCCTCGGCCAGGAGTTGTTTGGAAAGTTCGGGGTTGTACTCCCAGTCCTGGATAGCATCGTTGTAGCCCAGCACGATGGGCGGCAGGAAGGTCTTGGCGACCAGGCCATACTTTCCGTAGAAGTTCTCCACCAACGCCTTTTTGTTGATGGCGTGGGCAATGGCCTGCCGAACCCGGATGTCCTGAAACTCCTTGATCTTGAAGTTGAAGGCCAGGTAGGCGGTGTTCAGTGCAGGCCGGGTCATAATGTAGAGGTTGGGATCGGCCTCGGCGGCAATCAGGTCCTCCAACGTCGCCTGCTCCGTGGCGTGGATATCGCCGGCTTTCAATGCCAGGAAGCGGGCGGAGTCGTCGGGGATCACCCGCCAGACGATCTCGTCCACCTTGGGCCGGCCACCCCAGTACTCGTCATTCGCCACTACGGTGATGTGGTCACCCTCTACCCATTCTTTGAACTTGAAGGGGCCGGTGCCCACACACCCCACTTCCGGCATCCCGTACTTCTCGCCGTATTTCTGGATGGCGGTCGGGCTGGAGATGGCAAACATATCCATAGCCAGGTTGGCCAGGAACGGAGCCAGAGGCTGGGCGAGTTTAAAGCGGACGGTATAATCGTCCACCTTCTCCACAGCGGTGATGAGGCTGGCGTCGTCAAAACCGCCCCACATGTACTCGTAGTACTCAAAGACCTGACTGGGGAAGTGGTAGGGGTGGTTGGTGAAGCGCCAGCGCTCAAAGTTGAAGACCACCGCATCGGCATTGAAGTCCGTACCGTCGTGGAACTTGACGCCCTGGCGCAGTTTGCAGGTCCACTCGGTGGCCGTCTCGTTGGGGACGCACTCCTCCGCCAACGCCGGAATCGGCTCCGTGGTGCCGGGCTTGAACTCGTAGAGCGGCTCCAAGCACTGCCCCGTCACGCGGAAGGACTCCCCGTCGGTGACGATGGCTGCATCCAGTTGCACCGAGTCGCCGCCTCGCCCGAAGATAAAACGGACAACCTCCGGCGGTTTGGTGGGCTCGACTGTAGGAATCGGAGTCACCTTAGGCGGGGGCGGGGTGGTCGGGGTAGCGGTTGGCCTGCAGGCAACCACGCCCAGAAGCAGGGCACCGATAGCCAGAACGGTGAAGATACGCAGCAGTTTCATCTCTCCTCCTTAGCGTTTGATACTTATAGAAAGGAGCATACACAGAGGGTTAGGAGAACGGTTCCGCATCTTTCCGGGTATCACCTCCTTTCGTTGGCTGGGGAGAGGCACTGTGTTGTAAAGTATACCAAGTTGCGGGGGAAATGTCAAGAGGGTTCCCAGCAGTCAGCGCCTGAGGATGGCAGCCATTCCTCCAGCCACAACGACCAGCCCAGCACCCAGAGCGCCCAGGACAAGGCCCGGACCACCGCCCACCGGGGCCCCATAGAGCGCGGCGAAGATGGGCCGCACACGGAGAAAAGCCAGAAGCGGGAGCAGCCAGCCCACGAGGGCCAGCAAAGCCACCAGCCCGCCCCGGATCCGCTCCGGCAGGCGGGCGCCCCACAAACTCAGCACTGCCAGCCCGCAGAACCCCACCGTCAGAAGTAACTGCCCCCGGTACAGGGGGTCTCGCCAGGCGGTGAGAATAGGCGGATACGGGGGGAGCACGGTCAGCGCCAGGGCAGCCCCGATCAGCGGACCTCCGTAGCGGAACAGCCCGCGCGGCCGGATACAAAAGGTCGGGGCCAGCGCCAGCACCAGCGCCGGAGCCAGCAGGGGGAGAAGGAACGCTTCGCGGGCCAGGCGGATCACGCCGTCTCGCACCGGCGGCAGCAGCCGGACCACAACGAAGAGGTCCAGCGCATTCAGACGGAGCGCGGCGGCCCGATGGGGGATCCAGGACGTCACTGCCCCCGCCAGGCCCAGCAAGGCCCCCAGCACCAGCAGCCACGGTATCCAGCGGCGCATAACCAGTGGGTAGTCGTCAGTCGTTCGCAGGTAGCCGTCAGTGGTCTGTCGTTAGTGATCAGCGGTCAAGGGTCTGTGATCTATTATCGGTTCTCCAGCCGGAAACCGTGCCCCCGCACCGTGATGATGTACTCATGCTGGGGGTCCAGTTCGGCCAGCCGTTCCCGTAACCGACGGACCAGGGCGTCTATTGCCTGCTCGGAGATACCCCGGACGTCTTCATCGGGCCAGACAGCGCGGACAACCTCTTCCCGGGAGACGACCTGGCCCCGGGCATCCAGGAGGATGGTCAGCAACCGGTACTGGGCGGGTGAGAGAGGCGGGGAGAGTTCTCGCCCGCCGACAAACACCCGCCGCCCGGCCCGATCCACCCGAATCCCCCGCACTGGTCCCTCTCCGCCCAGCGGGAGCGTCGCGTCCGAGCCGACAAAGGTCATCTTCACGCAGAGAGCGAACTGAATCTCATCCCCATCTTGAAGGAGACGAGGGGTCTCCCGTACCTCCTCCCCGTTCACCCAAGTGCCATTTTTGCTGCCCAGGTCGTAGAGGAGATAACGGCCGTCGGCCGTCCGCTCAATGCGGGCGTGATGGCGGGAAATCTGCCGCTCGGGGAGGATGATGTCGCACGTCGGCCCCCGGCCGATGAGCACCTGGTCCTCCCGAATCAGCCACCGCTGACCGGCCGCTTCCCCCTCCAGGATGACCAGCATAGGGACACCCGCTTCTTCCATATCCCCCAGTCAGAAAATCAGCAAAATCAAAGGATCAGCGACCTGGCGATTCGCTGATCCGTATTCTGCTTCGGATGTCTACCCGCCGCAGGGTGTTGGCGTTGGTCACCACCGTCACCGAAGAGGTGGCCATAGCGATTTCCGCCAGCACCGGATGCATCCAGCCCATAACGGCCAGCGGAATCATCACCACGTTATAGAAAAAGGCCCAGAAGAGGTTCTGGCGGATTTTGCGGAAGGTGGCCTGGCTGAGGCGGATCGCCTCCACCACGCCCGTCAGTTCCCCGCGCACCAGGGTTACATCTCCGGCCTCAATGGCGATGTCCGTGCCGGTGCCGATGGCCAGCCCCACATCCGCCGCCTTCAGCGCCGGGGCGTCGTTGATGCCGTCGCCCACAAAGGCCACCCGGCCGTATTCCTCCTGAAGGCGGCGGATCTCCGCCACTTTGCCCTCCGGGAGGACTTCGGCCCGCACCTCGTCTATGCCCACCCGCCGGGCGACAGCCTCGGCGGTCCGACGGTTATCGCCGGTGATCATCGCCGTCCGCAGGCCGAGCCGATGCAACTCCTCAACCGCCAAGACCGCATCCTCCTTCAGGGGGTCAGCGACAGCCAGGACGCCGCCCAGGCGGCCGTCCACCGCTACCAGCATCGCCGTCTTCGCCTCTTCCTCCAGACGGCGCAGGACTCTCTCCAGCGGGGATGGGTCCAGTCCGTTCTCCTCCATCAGTCGCCGGGAGCCCACCAGGACCCGCGCTCCATCCACCGTCGCCGCCACACCTCGGCCGCGCAGGGCCACAAATTCAGCCGGGTCCACCAGCGCCAGGCCCAGGGCCTGGGCCCGCTCCACCACCGCCCGCCCCAGCGGATGCTCCGACCCCCGCTCCACGGATCCAGCCAGACGCAGGAGCGCCTCTTCGCGCATCCCTTCCGCCGGGACGACGTCGGTCACTTCGGGCCGCCCCTTGGTGAGGGTCCCCGTCTTATCAAAGACGACGGCCCGCACATCCCTGAGGGTCTGGATGGCCTCGCCGGAGCGGATGAGGATGCCGCGCTCAGCGCCCATGCCGCTGCCGACCATGAGCGCAGTGGGCGTTGCCAGGCCCAGCGCGCAGGGGCAGGCAATCACCAGGACGGCGACGGTGGAGATGATGGCCAGGGTGACCACCCCCAGATTCGGGTTGACCCAGGGCAGGAACGCCCCCGCCGCGACGAGTGCCCGCATCAGGCCAGGGAACGCCAGCCAGGCTAACAGGGTGAAGAGCGCGATCCCCAGCACAATCGGCACAAAGACCGCGGTCACCCGGTCGGCGAAGGCCTGGATGGGCACTTTGGAACCCTGGGCCTCCTCCACGAGGCGAATGACCTGGGCCAGGAAGGTGTCCCGCCCCACCCGGGTCGCTCGGACTTTCAGGAGCCCCTCTTGGTTGACGGTGGCGCCGATGACCTCGTCCCCCGGGCCCTTGTTGACGGGCATGGATTCGCCGGTGGCCATGGATTCGTCCACCGCGCTCTCCCCTTCCAGAACAACGCCGTCGGTGGGGATTTTCTCGCCCGGACGGACGATCATCACGTCCCCGACCTGGACCTCTTCAATGGGCACCTCTATCTCTATCCCGTCCCGGACGACGCGCGCCGTTTTGGCGCCCAGTTCCAGGAGTTTGCGGATGGCCTGGGAAGCACGGCCTTTGGCCGTCTCCTCCACGTACCGACCCGTGAGGTGGAAGGCCATAATCATCGCCGCCACCCCGGCGTAGTTGGCGACGGGGAAGAAGAAGGACGCCGGGCCGGTGAGGAAGGAGACGCCCGTGCCCAGGGTGATGAGGGTATCCATATTGGCAAAGCCGTGCAGGGCGGCGGTCAGGCCACTCCGGTAGGTGCGGCTACCCACCCAGAAGAGGACGGGCGCGGCCAGAAGGATCATACCCAGGTTGAGGACCAGGTGGTTCGGCCACATCACCCCCCAGAGCATCTCCGGGAGCATCCAGAGGATGATGGGGACGGTGAACGCCCAGGCAACACGCATGCGAAAACGGGCTTGGCGCATTTTGCGTTCGGCCTCGTCCTCTTCGGCGACCGCACCTGCGGCGGGGGTCTCCAGGACTTCGTACCCGGCCTCCGCTACCGCCCTCTTGAAGTCAGGGATACCCACCACGCCGGGGATGAAGGTGACCGTCGCCTTCTCGGTGGCCAGGTTGACGGAAGCGGAGACGACGCCAGGGAGCGCGCGCAGGGCCTCCTCCACGTGGGCGGCGCAGGAGGCACAAGTCATCCCGCCGATGGGAAGAATGACGGTCTCGGTGGGGACCTCGTAGCCGGTCTCCTGGACGGCGCGGACCAGGTCGGCGATGCGGACGGCCTGCGGGTCAAAGCGGAGGGTGGCCCGCTCCGTCGCCAGGTTGACGGCGACCTCCTCCACCCCGTCCACGCTGCGCAGGGCCCCCTCCACATGGGCGACGCATGAGGCGCATGTCATGCCCTGGACGGGTATAGAAATTCGTTGTTCGGTCATAACGATTCTTTAACGCAGAGACGCAAAGGACGCAGAGATTTCAAGAAACAGGATACCCGTTGCAGGTCGCGGGTCGTCGCCTTTCTTGACCTCGGCGCTCTCTGCGGCGATAGAACTACCGGGCGTGATGCTCCTCGCCCTTTTCGGTCTCCCGCAGATACTTCTCCGGGTCCTTCTCAAAGGCCGCTTTGCAGCCAGGGGCGCAGAAATAGTACGTCTGCCCCTTATAGACGGTTTTCGCCGGAGCGGTCTTGGGGTCCACTTCCATCTTGCAGACGGGGTCTATGGCCATTTTTGTACCTCCATCGGGTGATTAGGCGCGCCGCAGGCACGCTGATTTAATTGATCGTCATCTATTTTACCACATTCAACAGAGAAAATCAAGAACCCGATGCAAGAATGGTGTTAGAGATTCTGAAAACCACGAAGGACATAGAGGATACGAAGTTTTCTCAGTGCTTTTTGTGTGCCCTTTGTGGTAGAATCTCTGGACTTTCTCTAATGCCCCAAATACCGAAGGACGATCCCACGTGGCACCCACTCCAGACGGTATCCCCCAAATTGCCCCAACCATTCCCGCACCCGGTCGCGCAGGGCCCGCATGCGCGGGTTACGGGCCTTCCAGTCGCCGGCCAACTGGGAGATGACCAGAACAGAGTCGCCCCGGATCTCCAGCGTGAACTCCGCTGGACTCCGCCCCTCTCCCTGCAGGCGGCCCGACAGGTCCTCCAGAGCCGTCAGCAGAGTATGGTACTCCGCCTCATTGTTGGTCATCCGGCGCCCGAAGTCCAGGCGGACTGTCTCCCCACGCCCGTCCGGGAACCGGATGTAGTAACTTCCGTAGCCGGGGCCAGGGTTTCCCCGGCTTCCCCCATCAAAAAGGATACGGATGACGGGCCCGCCTTCAGGAGACATCGGAGTAGGTCCAGAAGCGATTGACGAAAAAGTTCCAGAACAGGACAACGCCGGTGGCGATGGCTTTCGCCAGGTTATAGCCCAATTTGTAGGGCAGTTCCGGGCTCAGAGTGAGGGCCAGGGAGCGGGCAACCGTCTCCACCAGCGAGACAAATGGGTAGCGCAGAAGGAGCAGGATGCCCGTGTTGATGCCCCACCCGGCGATGCTGACGACAAAAAACTGGGCCAGTTGGGTACAGATGGGCCTGGAGCGGGAATCCGGATACGTCCAGTAATGGTTCCAGGTGAAGTTGCTCAGGACGGCGGCGGTGAAAGAGCAGGTGTTGGCCAGGACAATATTAAGCCCGGCCACAATGTGAAGAATGTAGAGGATGCCGAAGTCCACCACCGCGCCGGTGGTACCGACGACAGCGAACTTCAGGAAGCGGACCACCTCCTTCCGGTTCATCTGTAGAAAGAGACGGGTTCGGGCAACAATGGTTGCAGGAGACATATTCACTTCAGGTACTTCCCGATGATGGGCGCCAGGTCCCGCTTGAGGCTTTCGGGGACCAGGTCGGGCTGGGTGATGAGCGCGGTGGAGAGGGTGGAACCGCAAGCGCAGGTCCGTTCGGCGGCGGCTATGCGCGGGACCAGGATGCGGATGGCCCGCTGGGCCAGTTGGGCGTTGGCGGCCAGTGTGGCCAGCAACATCTCCACATTCACCGGCTCCTCTGTCTCGTGCCAGACGTCGTAGTCGGTGATGTGAGCCATGACCGCGTAGCACATCTCCGCCTCGCGGGCCAGGAAGACCTCCGGGCTGGTGGTCATACCGATGATGTCCATCCCCCAGGCGCGGTAGGTGAAACTCTCCCCTTTAGTGGAGAAACGGGGACCCTCAATGGTGATGAACCGTCCCCCCCGATGAACTCTGCCACCGGCAGCCTCCATCGCGTCGGCCAGCAGGGCTGAGAGGCGCGGGCAGAACGGGTCGGCGACGCCGATATGGGCCACCAGTCCGTTGCCGAAGAAGGTATATGCCCGCTTTTTGGTGAAGTCAAACACCTGATCGGGGACGACGATTTCACCCGGGTGGAGATGCTCCCGCAGGGAGCCGCAGGCGGAAATGGAGATAACCTGCTCCACCCCCAGGGTCTTGAGGGCATAGATGTTGGCGCGGTAGTTGACCTCAGTGGGCGTGATGCGGTGGCCCCGTCCATGACGGGCCAGGAACGCCACCCGCACCCCCTCTAGGCTCCCGATGACGATGATATCTGAGGGGTCGCCGAACGGGGTGGAGATGCGGCGCTCTTCCACATCGCTCAGCCCTTCCATCTGGTAGAGGCCAGAGCCGCCGATGACGCCGATGCGAACGGGCATATCCGCCATAGTTCTTACTCCTCGCTGTATGATTTTGCAGAACAACTCCGCATAAGTTATCTACATTTAGCGATATTCTAACCGATAAGACCCGCCCCGTCAAGAAAAGAGGGGGTCAGGGACCACGGAGTTGCCCCTAACCCCCTCCTTTCCAAAGGTGATCCTACGGTAGATACGCGCGGGGATTCTGGGGGACGCCCAGGTAGCGAATCTCAAAGTGGAGATGCGGGCCGGTGGACCATCCAGTATTCCCTGTGGCGCCAATGACTTGCCCCCGTTCCACCTTCTGGCCGGCCATCACATAGATGTTGCTCAGGTGGGCATAGTAGGTGGCAAAGCCGTTGGCATGGTCAATGACAATCAGATAACCGTAGCCAATATCGGTCCATCCGGCGAAACTGACAAAGCCACTGTCGGCGGCATACACTGCCGTGCCTACCGGGACACCGATGTCTATCGCCCGATGGCCGTACCAGTATCCCTGGGTGAGATAGCCCAGCGTGGGCCACCGGAACAGTCCGGTCCCCCGGGCCCCATCAGGAATAGGTCCAGTGTAACTGGTCACCACCTTCGGCACCCAGGGCTTCTTGCCACCAGGGATAACCAACTTCATCCCCGGCTCAATGGTGAAATCGGGCGGCTGGAGGGAGTTGTATGGGCAGGAAGTGATCGCCTCCACTTCCACCTGGTATTTTTTGGCGATAGATTCCAGCGTCTCGTTATTTTTAACGGTATGGTAAACCCCGTCTATGGGCAGAATCACCAGTTCCTGCCCGATCCGCAGCAGGTCCGGGGCATCCTCTACAGCGGGGTTTGCCCACATAATCGTGGTGGGGTCCAGGTCGAACTGGGCCGCGATGGCCTGGACGGTATCCCCTAACTGGACAGTGTAGGTTATGATGCCCAGCCGGGGACGTTTGGGGATTTCGGTGTGGGGATCAACGCGCAACGCGATGGGAGCCCACGGGTCCGGTTTGAGAGCCTGACCATTCCGGGCTGTAATCTCAGCCAGTACGGATTGGGTCTCCTGGACGTTGTTCTGGAAGGCGAAAAGGTCCGCGGCGGAGGTAAGCGAACGGGCGGCCTGGACGGGGATGCGGATGGTGCTCAGCAAGAAGGCCAGGAACGCAGCCATCACCAGCGCAACGTGCGCCGATGTGCGGCTCAGCCACGGCCAGAAAGCCCGCCGGTCAGTGCTCCACTGCCACCAGGAGACAGTCAGACGGGCCAGTTGGCGAGGCAGAACCTCATCCCGCCAGTGGATGATGGAGTTCACCCCGCCCCTTTTCTGCAATTTCGGCGGGACGTCTCTCTCAAGAACGTCCCTTTCGGTTTCCCCAAGCGTTTCCAAAGTCGGCTCCGTTTTCAACGTTCCAGGCGGAACGGAAAACCGAGTAGATTTTAGCACAACTTCGGAGAATGTGCAACTTGGCGCGTTCTTTCACGTAAAATGTTACCGGATGCTATACTGTCACCCAAAGAAAATGTTACTGGGAGGTCAGTATGCATCCGGAGGAACAGATGAACTTCACCGAACGCCGCAAGTATCTGGCGGTGATGTCTCGGCGATACCAGAAGGCCTCACCCAGAGAGCGCTCCGCTCTCCTGAACGAGATGGAAGCCGTCACCGGCCTTCATCGGAAGTCTCTGATCCGTTTAATGCACAGCCCTCTTTCCTTACAACGGAAACCCCGCCGAACTGAGCGCGGCCCCGTATACGGCCCCGACGTTCGGTCCGCTGTCTTCCTCATCGCCCAGGCGCTGGACTATCCCAGTGCAGAACGATTGCAGCCGGTACGGGTGGATATGGCTTCCCACCTGGCTCAACACGGACAGCGGGACGGAAAACCCCATCTGTTGACCCCGCTGGGTGCGATGAGCGTCTCCACCGTTCGCCGCATTCTGGAGAAGGCGCCTCGGGACAAGCCCCACCTGGTCCCCCCAACCCGCAACTGCGGCAGGAGATGTATGATCTGATAGAGCAACTATTCTCTCTGCCGGGGGCGATGCCAGGGGTAACCGAGAACGTCTTTGAAACTCTGAATCTGCCATCGGGCCTGCCAGAAGAGCTCCTTGCCCCGGTAACATTATCATTTGACTTGACACGGGGAGGACATCAGGTGACAGTCGCTGGAAGGTGACTGTCACCTGATGATAAGGCAACGGATGTTCTCAGGCGACGATGCGTTTCTGGTCGTACTGCTGGATGCCCCAGATGGCGGTCCGCCGGAGCCACTGATAGGCGCTGAGGACCTGCTGGGGGAGCAATCCGCCGTCGTAGGGGAGCGAGTAATCCAGGACAATGCCCTCGGGGAATGCCCACGCTCTCAGAAAGACCACGTTCTGGTTGAGGGTATTGGTCAGTTCCAGTTGATCCTGGGTTCGTGTCCCACTGCGCCAGCCGAAGAGGAGGAAGTAGGTCAGGAGTTGCTTGTCCTCTTCCACCGAGATGAAGACCTTGATCCCCTCCTCGGTCACACAGACCTTACCGTCGGCCGTCAGGGTGGCTCCCATATGCGCGTCGTCAAAGACCGCCTTGATGCTCTGAGGGGATACTTCTTCCGGGGATAATACGTACTCGTTCATCTTGCTCCTTTAAACTGGGGTCACACGAACGCTTTCGGGAAGGACAACCGGTTTCGTAAGAGAAGAGGACGGAGGAGATGTCTTTCCTCAAAAGAGGGTGTGCCATTTTTATTATAACCTGTTTTCCCCATATTGTCAAACGCTCTGCACTACGGGCAGGGTCAGCATCGCGTGGGGGACAATGAGGACGTCCAGATCGGCCCCCAGGTCCCGGACGACGATGTCCAGGGCTTCCTCCATAGTGCTGGCGGGGATCATCTTGCAGGCGGCCACTATATCTGGATGCTCGCTTCCGACAATGATGATGCGCGTCTCCTCCAGCACTTTTGCGATGACAAAGGCCCGCTGCTGTCCAGGCGGGTAGCCGTGCCGGCGGGCGTCGTCCAAGACAAACTGGATGTCTGGGGCGTCCCGCAGGGCGGCGAAGAAACGCTGTTCGCCCACCCCTTCCCCGGCCCCCTCTTCGCAACGGGCGGGGATGATATAGTAGCCCCCTTTTCGCACCACCGGGGTGGGGGCGAAGTGGAGGTAGGACGGAGCGCGGCTGGCCTGATAGAGGTTGGTGTCTTTGGGATACCCGACCCCGCCAATGGCGACATCGTACTGTTGCGGGATGGGGACCTCGTAGACAGTGCGGGCAAAGGCCACCAGTTCCAGAAAGGCCGCCTCCGGGTCTCCAGCGGCTACTTTAAGGATCCGGTGCTCGTCGTCCAGGACGGCGTTGAGGATGAAGCGCAGGCCGGCCCGGCGGGCCGCTTCGGTGACCGCTTCGTGGAAGGGATTGCCCTCAATGCGGCCCAGTCGGGTGCCGGGATGGTCCACGAAGGCTGGGCCGTGGGTGTGGGCGATGAGTGCCTCGCCCGCTGCGCCCACCGCCACCGTCTTACGGCCGCCGGAATAGCCCGCGTACTGGTGGGGCTCCACGATGCCCGTGGCGATGAGCAGGTCCGCCTCCACGGCAGCGCGGTGGACCTGCACGGGCACCCCGCCGGGAGTGACCCCCAGGTCCACCAGAGCCTCCGGGTTGCGCGGCTCATTATCTATGACCCGGTAACGGGCGATGACTTCCCGGCCCAGTTTGGCGACTTTCTCCTCCAGAGTAGAGGCACGGTGCATGCCGATGCCGCACAGGAGGGTGATATCTCCATCCCGGACGCCTGCGGCTTCCAGTTCCCGCAGAATGGCCGGGACCAGCAGATGGTCGGGGCTGGCGCGGGTGATGTCGGTGAAGACAATGCAGACGCGGTCGCCGGGGCGGGCCAGTTCTCGCAGGGGCGGGGAACCGACCGGGTGGGTCAGCGCCTCGGCAATTGCCGCTTCTGGGTCGCTCAGAGGGGGGACCGGGCGGGATTCCGCGACCGTCGCCCGCATCCCAGCGGGAAGGGTGAATTCCAGGTGGGTTTTGCTATAGGGAATCCTGTACATAGGTAACCTCTACGGTGGTGGGGATAGCCGTGTGTAGTCTCTCTTCCAACTCTCCATTATATGCGCGGCCAGGGGAAGAGGCAAGCGCACGCGCCCTCCGTGGGTTTGCCTGGACTTCCCCTGCGACCTTCATTTGTCAGGAAAGCCGATAGCGGGTATAATGTCAACGAAAATACCGATTAGGAGGCACCCCATGTTGGTCGGCGAACGAATGACCCCGCGCCCCATCACCGTAACCGAAGAAACGTCTCTCCCTGAAGCGCTGGAATTGATGCGCCAGGAGAAAATCCGCCGCCTCCCGGTGCTGGATAAGCACGGGAAACTGGTGGGGATTGTCACCGAACTGGACCTTCTGCGGGCCTCACCATCCCCGGCGACTACCTTGAGCATCTACGAGATTCCCTATCTTATCTCCAAAGTCAAAATGCGGGACATCATGACCCGCGAGGTCATCACGGTGACCGAGGAGACCCCGATTGAGGAGGCGGCCCGCATTATGGCCGATCACAAGATCGGCGGCCTCCCCGTGATGCGGGATAATAAACTGGTGGGTATCATCACCGAGACGGACGTCTTCAAACTGATGCTAGAACTCTTTGGCGCGCGCCAGAGCGGCATCCGCATCACTCTCTCGGTGCCCGAAGAGAAGGGCATCCTGGCCCGGGTGACCGGCAAGATCGCCGAAATCGGCGGCAATATCCTCTCCCTGGGCACCGCGATGGGTGAGGATCCGACCACCAGTGTCCTGATCCTTCGGGTGGCCGGTGTTTCCGAAGAGGATCTGGTGAACGCACTGAACAGCCTGGGTGGCGGTATCCGGGTCACCCACTCCCTCACCTGTACCCTGCCCGTCTGCCCGGTTGGTTAGACCTCATTCGGAAGCAGGGCTGGAAGCGGACTCTGTTTACCTTCGCAGGGCAACAGCGAATCGCTGTCCCGCGTGTCCGATTCCCAAACGGGGCCTCCTGCCGCGCTCCGACCCGCTGGCAGGGGGCCCGCTCAGGAGCGCGATGGATATCCCAAATCTCCGCTGGTGGGGCTGGGGGACATTGGATCGCTCCTATCCCCTGGAGAACCGGCCGCATTTCTGGCCCACCCTGCGGGCCTGGCTGGAACTCCCCGACGACTTGCAGGAACGCCCGCCGGTTCCGCTGGAGTCCATCCGACTCCGACCGTCCCGTCTGGACGACCCCGTCCTGGCTTCGCTGCGCCGACTGGTTGGAGAGGAGACGGTCCGGCTGGACCTGCGCACCCGCGTGGAGCACGCCTGCGGCAAGGCCTATCGGGATTTGGTGCGCGTGCGGGCCGGCCATATTCTCAACCCCCCGGATGCCGTCGTCTATCCGGCTGACGAAGGACAGGTGGCAGCAGTGGTCGCCTGGGCCGCTGACCGGGATATCCTCATCATCCCCTTCGGCGGCGGGAGCACAGTCCTGGGTGCCGTGGAGCCGCCCCCCGACGATCGCCCCGCTATCAGCCTGGACCTGGCCCGGTTGGATCGGCTCATCTCCATAGACCCTGTCTCCCGGACCGCCCGCATCCAGGCCGGCGCGACCGGGCCGGAGGTGGAGGCCCAACTGAACGCCCACGGATTCACCCTGGGCCATTTCCCCCAGTCTTTTGAGTTCTCCACCCTCGGCGGCTGGATCGCCACCCGGGGCGCCGGTCAGACCTCTACCGGCTACGGCAAGATAGAGCATATGACCCAAGCGGTCCAGGTGGTCACGCCGGTGGGCATCATAGAGACGCGCGACGTCCCCGCCGCCGCCACCGGCCCCAGTTTGCTGGAGATCCTCATTGGTTCGGAGGGGGCCTGCGGCGTCATTACTCAGGCGACGATGCGCATCTGCCCCCGCCCCGAAGTCCAGGACTATCGGGGGTTTCTCTTCCACCGCCTGGACGAAGCGGTTGCCGCGCTGCGCGACCTGATGCAGCAGGGCCCCTGCCCCACCATTGCTCGCCTCTCCGACCCGGAGGAGACCGCCGGCTTCGCCGTGCTGGCCCATGCCCACTCCGGCCTGCGGGCGTTCATGGACTGGGCCGCTGACCGGTATCTGGCCTGGAAGGGCCACCATTTAACCGGCGGTAGTTGCTTCCTGCTCCTGGGCTACGACGGCCGTCCGAAGGATGTCGGCTCCTGCTGGCGGCGCGCGACCGAAATCTGCCGGGACCACGGTGGCCTGCCCGTGGGCCGCAGCGTCGGCGAGTCCTGGAAGCGAGAACGATTCGCCCATCCGTACCTGCGGGACGCTCTTCTGGGCGTCGGCGTCATGGTGGATACGCTGGAGACAGCCACCACCTGGTCCAACCTACTCCATCTCTATGAGGCGATGACGGCGGCCATCCGGGCCGCCATCCGGAATACCGGCGGCGGCCCCGGGTACGTGATGACCCACATCTCCCACAGTTACCCGTGGGGGGCCTCTCTCTACACCACCTTCCTGGGCCGTCAGGTGCCCGGCGCAGAAATTGAGCAGTGGTGGGCTGTGAAGGAAGCGGCGACGGAGGCCATCCTGGCCGCCGGAGGGACCCTCAGCCATCATCACGGTATCGGCCGCGACCACGCCCGCTGGTTCCGGGAAGAGGTTGGGCCGGTGGGCCTGAAAACGCTGCAGGCCGTCAAGGCCGCTCTGGATCCCACGGGCATTATGAACCCGGGCGTCCTGCTCCCGCTGACTACAGACGATAGACCCTAGCCCTGGCTACGGCATTCGGAGCACGGCACACGCGGAGGTTAACCCTGGAGCCCTTTCTCCCTTCCAACTACCTTCCTTTTTCCGTTTCTACGCGCGAAGAAAACCTGGCCCGTCTCGCCGATGAGAACTTTGACATTCTGGTCATTGGCGGCGGCATCACCGGCGCCGCCATCGCGCGGGATGCGGCGATGCGCGGATTCCGCACCGCGCTGGTGGAAAAGGGCGACTTCGCCGTCGGCACCAGCAGCCGCTCTACCCGCCTGATCCACGGCGGCATCCGCTACCTGGAATATCGCGAGTTCCGCCTGGTCTTTGACGCCTGCACCGAACGGCGTATCCTGCGCGGCATTGCCCCCCGCTTGGTCCGCCCTCTGGCTTTCCTCTACCCCCTCTACGCCGGCCAGCGGCCCCCGGCCTGGAAACTTCGCCTGGGCCTCACTCTCTACGACGCTCTCAGCCTCTTCCGCAACGTTCAGATGCACCGCTGGCTCTCCTCCCAGGAGGCGGCGCGGCGGGAGCCCCTGGTCGCCGGACGGGGCTTGATTGGCGTCGGCCGCTACTACGATGCCCAGGTCAACGACGCCCGTCTGACCCTGGCTATGGCCCGCGCCGCCCATCTGCACGGTGCCGTGGTGGTCAACTATGCCCCGGTGGTCGGCCTGATGAAAACCGGCGGGCGGATCGTCGGCGCGCAGGTGGTGGACGCGCGCACCGGGCGGGAGATAGAGGTTCGGGCCCGCATCGTCGTCAACGCCACAGGTGTCTGGGCCGACCGCATCCGCGCTTTAGACGAGCCCGGTGTCCGCCCGATGCTTCGTCCCACCAAAGGTATC
Source organism: Chloroflexota bacterium (assembly GCA_014874475.1). Lineage (GTDB taxonomy): Bacteria > Chloroflexota > Anaerolineae > B4-G1 > DUEL01 > SpSt-77. The sequence goes on along the minus strand of JADBJJ010000017.1, from coordinate 66,133 downwards.
CATCTCCTCATCCCGCGCACCCGTCTCCACACCCATCACGCCGTCCTCTTCACCTCTCCGCGCGACGGCCGCCATATGTTTGTCATCCCCTGGAAGGACTTCGCTCTCATCGGCACCACCGATACCGACTATCAGGGCGACCTGGATGACCCCGCCGCCGATTCCGGCGATGTGGAGTACTTGCTGGAGGCCGTCAACCATCTCTTTCCCGGCGCCCGGATCACTCCATCCGATATCGTCAGCACCTTTGCCGGACTGCGCCCCCTGGTGGCTGCACTGGGCCATCCCTCGGCGGTCTCCCGCACTCACGTCATCGTGGAGAGTCCTTCGGGATTGCTGACCATCACCGGCGGCAAATTGACGACTGCCCGCCGCATGGCCGAGGAGTTGACCGACCGGGCCCAGAAGCGATTGGCCGAAATGGGCGTCCGAGCCCAGTCCGGCTGCCGGACCCGGGAACCGCTGGAGGGTGCCCAGATAGAGGCGGTGGAAATAGAGATACCGGACGATCGGGTGGCCCGCCACCTGGTGGAGACTTACGGCGGCGAGGCCCGCTGGATTTTGGGCTATATAGAAGAGAATTCTGCGCTGGGTGAGCCGATTGTGCCAGGGCGGCCGTATCTTCTGGCGGAGGCCCTCTACGCCGTCGGGCACGAAATGGCTGTGACTCTCTGCGATGTCCTCATCCGCCGCACTCACGTCATCTACGATGCCCGGGACGGCGGACTGAGCCGCGCGCGGGCCGTCGCGGAGGTGATGGCCCCCCGCTTGGGTTGGGACCAGGCAGAGATAGAGCGCCAACTGGCCGACTACGCCGCGCAGGTGGCACTGACCCGGACTCCTTTTAGCGCTTAGCGGGATACGCGCGTATGAAGCGCCGTCGCACCAACTGGGCCGCCCTTCAGGGCTGTATGCTCACTGCATTCCTGTTCCTCTGGCTGATCGGGGCGGGGTTGGTGGGCTACACGTTTGTCGCGCTGGGGCGGCAGCCGACCCCAACCCCAGTGCCGCCACCGTCTCCTTCTCCATCTCCCACGCCGACCGCCACACCGACCGCCACGCCGACGGCCACACCCACACCAACCCCCACTCCGACGCCGATACCGTCGCCGACGCCGACCGCCACGCCCACCGCTACCCCCACCCCGTGCCCCACCCCTATTTTCCGCGCGCTGCCGGGCACTATGGTGGTCCCTTCCCCCTTCCCGATGCCCACACCCGACCCCAACGCGCCGCCCGATGCGGCCATCCCCCCACCCGTCAACCCCATCCCCGTCGCCGCCGACGCGGTCAACATCGTTGTCCTGGGCAGCGATAAACGCCCCCACTGGACGGAGTGGCACACCGATGCCATCCACATCGTCTCCATCCAGCGGAGCCGGGCCGTCGTCTCCATCATCTCTATCCCGCGCGACCTCTATGTCTACATCCCCGGCGACGGGATGAACCGGATCAACTTGGCCGATTACCACGGCGAGGCCACCGGCTACCCCGGCGGCGGATGGGCCAACCTGCGGGATACTCTCCTCTACAATCTGGGCATCCGCGCCGACTACTACGTCCGCACCGACTTTGACGGCCTCATCGGCGTTGTGGACGCGCTGGGCGGCATAGATGTCCCCGTCCACTGCCGCCTGAGCGACCACTGGCCCTACCCCGACGCCAGTGGACAGTACCCCATCTTCACCCTGGAGCCGGGCGTCCACCATCTGGACGGCGAACAGGCGCTCTGGTACGCCCGCTCCCGGATGACCACCAGCGTCTTCTCCCGGGACCGTCGTCAACAGCAGGTTCTGCAGGCTATCTGGCGCAAACTCCGGGACGGCGGCTGGCTGGCGCAGATTCCCACCCTCTGGGATCAGTTCCGGAGTATGTTTGTGACCAACCTGGACCTGCCCACCGTATTGGAACTGGCGCGGGTGGCGTTCTTCCTGCAGGATCAGAACATCCGCTACTATAACATCGGCGCGCAGCACGTGACGCCCTGGGTGACTCCCTGGGGTGGGAACGTCTTTCTGCCCCGGTGGGAGGCGATAGAGCCGCTCCTGCAGGAGGCGATGGCGCCGCCCTCCGAAGGCCGCCTGACCCGCACCTTCCTGCCGGTGGAGGTCTGGAACGGGACGCCCAATCGGGACTGGGACCTGCTGGCCGTGGATCGGCTGGTCCGGGCCGGATTTCCCGCCATCGCTGGTCATCCGGACCGGCGGGATTACCCCCAGACGATGCTCATCGTCTTCCGGGAGCATGCCAAAGGGACGGGGGTGGAGGACCTGAAGCGGATGTTCCAAATTCCCGAGGAGCGGGTCTTCTACCAGCCCAACTGGGGCACCGCCTATGGCTTCCGCCTGATTATTGGCGCCGATTATCAGACGTGTTATGAGAGATAGACGACGAACGACGGACGGCAGACTACAGACCCCGGACGACGGGCCGTCGGTGGCCCCTGGCCCGTGGTCGGTGGTCGGTGGTTCGTGGTCAGTGGTCATCGTGAAGGGCGGGGGCGACCTGGGCACGGGCGTCGCCTGGCGGCTTCACCGCTGCGGCTTCCGCGTCCTGGTCACCGAAACGGCCCAGCCCACTTTCATCCGCCGTACCGTTGCCTTCGCCTCGGCGGTCTACGAGGGGACCGTTACCGTAGATGGCGTCACTGCGCGGCGGGTGGAGGATGAGGCCGGCATTCGGGCCGCCTGGGCCGCCGACGAGGTCCCCGTCGTGGTGGACCCGCAGGCCGAATGGGTCGCGCGTCTGCGCCCCCTGGCGGTGGTGGATGCCATTATGGCCAAGCACAATACCGGCACCCGCATCACGGACGCGCCCATTGTGGTGGCGCTGGGGCCGGGATTTATCGCGGGCGTGGATTGCCACGCGGTGGTAGAGACCAACCGGGGCCACAACCTGGGACGGGTCATTCTGGAAGGGAGCGCTGATCCGGATACGGGGGTCCCCGGCGAGGTGGGCGGGGAGAGCGCGCGGCGGGTCCTGCGCGCGCCCGCCGACGGCGTCTTCCGGGGCGTCCGCGCCATCGGCGACCAGGTGCGGGCCGGAGAGGTGGTGGCCTACGTGGACGACACGCCTATCCTCTCCCCGTTGGATGGCGTCCTGCGGGGCCTGCTCCACGATGGGCTGAGGGTCTGCGCGGGGATGAAGGTGGGGGATGTGGACCCCCGGGCCGTCGTGGCCCACTGTTTCACCATTTCGGATAAGGCGCTGGCCATCGGCGGGGGGGTGCTGGAGGCCATCCTCTTCCTGGCCCGCAGCAGAGGCGTCATCCACGCCCGCTGACACCAAAGCGGATGGCGGCGCCCGCGCGGTCGCCACGTTCTGGGGACGGGCATCACCGGCAACGAGAAGACGGACATCCCAAAGCGGACGGCCATGCCAGCGCGGCCGGCTACGGGACCTCCCGGGCCGTCCGGTAAATCGCCTTCAACAGTGACGCCTCGCCCGTCGCGTCCTGCGCCAACTCCCAGACCATCACCCCGCCTGCGCGCTCCAGCGCCAGCCGCGTCTTGGCCTGGACGGTGGGAATCCCGTTGTAGTGGACGGGCACGCCGTCCACCGTTACCACGTCCTTCTGGGGCGCGTCGGGGTCCAGGGAGACCAGCGCCCGGTACTCCATCCATTTGGGCCGTCCGTAGAAGGGGATGCCCAGGACGGCCTTCTCCGGCGGTAGCCCGCGCCCCAGCCAGTCATCCAGCGCGCCTTCGGCGTACTCGTAGGGGGAATGCTCCGGTCCCTCTCCGCCGTCGTAGGCCATAATGCCCAGATAATCCACATATCCGAAGACCTCGTCGGGAACCCCTTCGGCCAGAGGCCCTTTGCCGACTACTGCCGCCGTCAGCAGGCGGCCCCGGGCGTGCATCTCCTGGCTCAGCACCCTCATCATTGCCCCGTAGTTCCGCGCCGATTCTCCCGGATCGGGATACTCCCAGTCTATGTCCACCCCGTCCAGGCCGTATTCGTCGCAGAAGGCCGTCAGATTCGCCGCGAACGCCCGGATGCTCTCTGGATGGGCTGCCAGCGTCTCAAATCCCAGGTCGTTTCCCTCGTTCCATCCGCCAACAGCGATGAGCACCTTCACCCCATGCTCGTGCGCGGTCGCGACCAGGTTCTTCAGTTTGTCCGGGTTCTGAATGGGCAGAAGGCTTCCGTCGCCGCGCGGGTGGGGGAGGAGAAAGGCGTAGTGGACGTGGGTCAGGTAGTCAAAGGGAATCTCGCGCGTCCGGCCCGACCAGGCCGTCGCATAGCCGACGATGCGAAACTCCCGGCGGGAAGATCCCGAAGGGTGACAACCTGATGGCAGTAGCAGAAACATTCCGACCATAATGCCAATAAGCACCAGGCACTTGAGAGGTGCCTGGCGCTTCGGATGTTTGCTCAGACCCCAATGGTTCATCCCTTCGTCCCCGTCAGTGCCACGCTCTCCAGGATGTAGCGCTGGGTGAAGAAGAAGACGACGACCAGGGGGATCATCGTCAGCGCGGAGGCGGCCATAATCAGTGGCCAGGGCTGGACCTGCACCTGGGGGTTGATAAGGTTGGCGATGACCACCGGGAGCGTGTACATATTGGCCCGCTGGAGGTAAATGAGCGGTGCCTGGAGGGCGTTCCAGTTCCCCACGAAGAGGAACACCGCGATGGTCGCCAGCGCGGGCTTGCACAGTGGCAGAATAATGTGTCGCCAAATCTGAAAGTAATTGGCCCCGTCAATCAACGCCGCCTCGTCCAGTTCTTTGGGAAGACCCATCATAAATTGCCGGAGGAGGAAGATGTAGAGCGCGCCACCTGCAAAGAAGCCCGGAATGACGATAGGGTTATACGTTCCCACCCACCCGATTTTGTTGAACATCACGTACTGGGGGACCAGTGTGGTCTGGTACGGGAGCATCAGGGTGGAGAGCATCAAGAAGAAGACGATGTTGCGCCCCGGCCACTGGATGCGGCTGAAGGCGTAGGCGACGGCCGCCACCGAGATCAGCGTCCCCAGCACCGCCAGCGTGGTGACGAAGGCGGAGTTGGAGAAATATAGCAGCCAGCGGGAGTCCGTCAACACCTCATGGTACGCGTCTGCCTGAGGCTGCGCGGGCCACCAGGTGATGCGGGGCGAGTTGGCCTCTTCCATCGTCTTCAGGGAGGTGGAAAGCATCCAGAAGAGAGGGAAGAGCATGAACCCACTGCCTGCCAAGAGGAGCAAGTAAACGATACCATTACTGAACGCTTGGCGGAGTTTGCGGGGCAGGAACGATTCGCGCCGGTTGGACCTGGGCATCCTTAGGCCTCCTCGTATTCGTAATAGACCCACTTGTTGGCCAGCCGAAACTGGATCAGAGTCAGAATCAGGATGAGGACCAGCAGAATCCAGGACATGGCCGCGCCGTAGCCAATCTTGTTGAAGCGGAAGGTGGAGCGCCAGAGGTAGTAGGCGACAAAGTAGGTAGACTGAGCCGGGCCGCCGTTGTCGGTAAGGACATAGGATTGCTCAAAAATCTGCAGGGTGGCGATGATGCCGACAACCAGGTTATAGAACGTGGCGGGGGAAATCATGGGGAAGGTGATGCGCCAGAAGCGCTGCCAGCCGCTGGCGCCGTCCACCAGTGCCGCCTCGTAGAGGTGCGTGGGGACGCTGCAGAGAGCGGCCAGGTAAATCATCATCATCGTGCCGCAACTCCAGACGCCGATGAAGATGATGGCCGGCTTGGACCATAACTGGCTCTGGTGCCAGAGGGGCATCACTTCCGGGCCGGGGAGCCCCTGGGCAATGGTCTGATACAACAGGTTGAAGTTCCCGCGCTGCAGGCCGATAAAGGCCGCATTGGTGATTTCCGTGAACCAGACCATCCCTTGGCGGACCGGCACCAGGAAGGGGAAGATGCTCTCTATCATCCGGATAAGTGTATTGAGGATGCCGTTATTGGGGTTCAGCACCAGCCGCCAGGTGATAAGCATCGCTGAGCTGGCGGCCAGCATCACCGGAAGGTAGTAAATCATCCGGAAGGCCTGCTCGCCCGGCAGTCTCCGATACAGCAGCAAAGCCAGGACCAGCGCCGTTGCCAACTGGAGAGGAAGGCCGAAAAAGGTGACATAGAGGGAGTTCAGGATGGAGACTCGGAACTGGTCATCGGCGGTGAGCAACTGGATGTAGTTCTGCGGGCCGACCCAAACCGGTGGGTCGGGCAGTTTGAAGCGGGTGAAACTCCAGTAGAGGGATGCAAGGGTCGGGCCAATCACGAAGATGATATACCCCACAATCCAGGGCGAGGCGAAGAAGTAGCCGGCGAAGGTGCGGGATTGGTAGAGCCGGTTCTTCCCCCGCCAGCGGGCGATCAGTTTCGCCAACGACGCGACGGCCAGACTGGAAAGAATGATGAAGATGACCGTCGCAATGGCCCAGAGAAAGGTGTAGAGTTTCGGGTTCATAGTCACCTTTCAGGGAAATCCTCCCGCAGGATGAGACGCCTGCGGGAGGATGTGCTTTTATTGTAACCCCCACCCACTTTGACGCAAGAACGGGGCGCAAGAAGCAGGGTGGGGGGTACCCCGTTTTACGGCAGGCGTCCGGCGTCCCGCAGAATCTGGGTATATTTCTCCTGGATGTTCTTCAGGGTGGTGTCCAGGTCCTGGGCATCGGAGAAGTAGAGCGGCATCTCCGCCATCAGGACGTCGCGGAACTGGGCCGTCTCCCGGATGTCGGCGAAGCCGACGCCATACTGGCCCATCAGTTCGCCCATCTTCATCATCACGATGTCCTTCTCCACATAGCCGAACCAGGCATCTTTCCGGGGCGGGAAGGAGCCGAAGTGAGAGTTGTAGGTGTTCAGGTTCTCGGCGGAGCCCAGGAATTTCAGAAACTCCACCGCCTCGGGGATGTGCTTGGAGTAGGTGGGGATGGCGAGCCAGTCGTTGAAGACCTGCACCACCGGCGTGCTGTTGGGGAAGTCGGGGTCGGTGAAGCCGGGGAAGAGTTCAATCTTCTCCCAGATGGGATCGCTGGTCGCCGGGGCGCCCCAGAGATTCCCCCACTGGCAGGCCACCAGGTCCGAAGCCAGGAGTGCTCCCGTCGTCTCCGGCAGTCCCGCGGTCTGCTCGTTGGGCAGCACGGCCCGGCGCCGGTCGTACATGAACTGGAGCGCGGCGCGAGCCTCGGGGCTATCAAAGTTGGGGCTGCCGTCGTCCTTGTAGATGGAGCCGCCCAGCGTCCAGATGAGGGAGATGTACTCCTGCCAGTCATCCAGTGGGGTGAAGCCCTGGCGCTTCAGTGCTCCGCCCTCCACAATGGTGGCGTCGCCCGCCAGTTTCACCATTTCGTCAAAGGTCCCAGGCACCTTGCTCCAGCCGACCTCCTGCAGGATGTCGGTGCGACACATGTAGGCGCGCGGGGCGGTCAGCCAGGGGAGACCGCGCGGCTCGCCCTCCCACATCACCGTGTCCAGCGTCCCGGGGATGAACTGGGCCCAGTCCGGCCAATCCTTGAGGTATGCTCCCAACGGTGCCAGCCGGTCGCCGTACTCCGCCACATACTCGGAGCCCAGATTGAGGATGTCGGCGCCCTCACCGGCTGCGAAGTAGCCCTGGATCGTCTCATCCAGCGTCCCCCAGTTGACATAGACGAACTCCACATTGATGTTGGGGTGCTCCTTCTGAAAAGCCGGAACGACCTCCTCCTCCAGCCACTTATCGGTCTTATCGGGGATGTAGTCCACCACCATGACCTGAATGGTGACCTTCTCTACCGCCGGAGGTTGGGTCGGTTGGGTGGGCTGGACTGGCGGTTGGGTGGGCTGGACTGGCGGTTGAGTCGGGGAAGGAGTTGGCCTGGGCCCGCAGGCCGCCAGCAGAAGGGCTACCACACTCAGACCGGCCACGAGAATCCACACTTTGCTGCGCATTTCTTCTGACCTCCTTCTGGGTAAATGGGATGGATACGATACACATCGTTTGGGGCCGAGAGAATACGTCGCTTACGCTATAGCGCACCACCTCCTTTTACGGAATCGCTTTTCGCCGGCGGCTCTGCTATCATGGGAAGACCGTCAAAGCAACCGTGCCAGTTGTTCCTCTACTTCCCCCGCGAAGCGGTCAATGAAACCGCGCACGTAGGCGGCGATGTCCCATGCGGGGTTCTCTATCAGCGGGGTCAGGTCCATCGCGAAGGTTGCACCGGTGCGGATGTCCACCTCATGGGTCTCGCTGTAGGTGGCGTGGGCCCGCCGGCGGCCCATCGTCGCCAGGTCATATCGCTTCCCGCCGCTGATCTGGGAGTCGTAGAGGCCCAGCAGGGCGACCTGTAGGTTCTCGCGAGCAGAGAGGTCCAGTACCACCTTATCCGCGTCGGGGAGCCAGTCCAGGTCCCGCCAGACCTCGCACCCGTAGAGGCGCCGGGGCTGCATATCAGCCGGAAGTTGCCGCAAGGCCTGGATCGTCCGCAGCGCCACTGCGACATGGGTGGGATGTTTATCCGCCAGATTGTGGGTGTAGACGACCTCCGGCCGGGCCAGCCGAAAGACAGCCTCCAGGTCAGCGACGGGGTCCGGGTTCTGCCCGTCCTTGAGCGTCGCGCTGGGCCAGTCCAGCAGGACCAGCGCGCCGTATTCGCCCACCACCGCCGCTTTCTTCTGCTCCTGAATCCGCACCATCCGCATCTGGTCGTCTGTGTAGTCTCGGTACGGGCCGTCGCGCGGGGAGCCGCGCCCATCGGTCACCACGACGGCGCAGAACCAGCGGTCCGGCTGCTGGAAGCACTGAAGGATGCCCGCCGCCGCCAGTATTTCCACGTCGTCCTGATGGGCGCCGACGGCCAGATGCGTGGTTCGGGCCAGGGCCTCCTCGGGGGGAAGGCCATCCGGCACAAATATCTGGGCGGTGGGGTTGCGGAAGTTCATCCGTCCTCCTGATTGCCCGATGAATCTTGCGCTACGGTCTTCGGAATCGCTGGCAAACTGGCCGCCGCGACGGCCTGGCCCACCCGGCGACTCCGCTCGTCGGGCAGGTGAACCTCTATCCGGGCGGCCAGGTCGGGGAATTCCACCCGCAGCACGCGCTGAGCCCCTTCCAGCAGGATGCGCCCGCCGCTGCCCGAGGTACATCGTCCCAGGATGAGCACGCGCCGCAAGGGGTAGAAGTCGGCGTAGTGGGCAATGGCGTAGCCCAGATAGACGCCCATCGTCTCCCAAATCAGATGGGCGCCCTCATGGCCCTTCTCCAGGTACTCCTGGACGTAGGCCAGTTTTTCCGCTTTGGAGAGATGTTCCGGGATGTGGATTCCGACCTTCGGCGCCAGCCTGAAGACGGCCTGCTGGGAAAGGTACTGGGAGCCCACCCCCTGGTCTCCCGACCACTCGTCGGCCGGGGCCTGAGGGTTTTCATCAATGGGGGCGAAGGCCAGTTCGTTCAGCCAGTCTGTCAGGAGACCTTCGGGAGTCACGAAACCGGCGGCCTCGCTGGAGCCCAGAGCGATGCCCAGAAGGGCCGACGTCTCCAGGGACATCGCACCGGCCAGCGCGGCTACTTCGCCGTCGTTGACGACGACCAGCGGGACCCCCAGTTCCTGGCCCAGGCGCAGGAACAGGGTCCGGACCAGGTCAAACCGCTCCGGCGGAACTCCCCGAAAGAGAGAAGCGATGCGGACCTGGTTCTCCACATACACACCGGCCGCGCTCCCGCCGATGGCATCCACGCGCGGCAGATGTTCCGCTGCCCGCCGCAGGCCCTTAAGAATCTCGTCGTAGTGGTAACGGGGGTCGGTCTGGATGGTCGGCTCCCAGATGACCTCCTCGCTGAAGACGGCCTGACCGTCCACCACTGCGGCTACCTTCCGATCGGACGCGCCGAGGTCAAAACCGATGCGATAGCCATCCAGGTGGCCCCCCAGGGCCTGGTACTGCTCCCGCGCCGGGGGGACTTCGTCGGGATGGCAGAGGACCCAGGCGAAGGGGCGGCCGTACACCGTCTCGCCCATAAAGTGGTGGTCAAAGGCGCGGGTCCCCTCGGGACCGTAGCGGGACCGGAGGTACTGGCCGACCGATTCGGGCCCGCCGGCCCAGGCCCGGAAACCGCCCCGTTGCCAGAGGAAGAACTTGAAGAGCCGTTCGGCGTACCAGAAGTTGGCGCTGGCCTGGGGGTGGGCCTCTGGTAGAATGCGGGCCTCCAGGCGGGAGACGGACCCTCCGGGCCGCTCCAGGGCCAGGACCAGAGGTTCACCGTCTCCGACCTCCCCCACCGCCTGGCGGAACGTGCGGTTCGCCACGGCGGCGGGCCGGAAGTCCGGGTCCAGCGGCGGGATGACTTGCGGCGGGACAGAGAAAGGCATCAGACCTCCTTGACGAACTACATTCGCAGTAGAGCGAACAACCCCAGGCGGCGGGCCAGGACCAGCGCGGAAGCGCCCAGGATGACCATATCGCTGGAATCTATGGGGGAGAGATCTATTCGGACCTCCCGGGCAACCCGCTCCAGAGCACGGGCGCGCGCTTCCTGACGCACGGCCTCCAGCAGGGGCTCCCCGAAGCGGGTGATGCTGCCCGCCAGGACCACGTGCCGGATGCCCAGCACGCTGACCAGCGTAGCGACACCGAACCCCAGGTAGCGCCCCATCTGGGAGACCATCTGGCGGGTCGCCTCATCTCCGGTCTGGAAGGCCTCCAGAACGGCATCCAGGGAAATCGGGTCGGAGGAGTCGGCCCAGCGATGGAGGGCGGAATCGGGGCGGCTCTGGGCGATGGCCATAGCCTGGCGCAGGAGGGCCCGGGTGCTGACGGCGGTCTCCAGGCAGCCGCTGTGCCCGCACTGACAAGGCTCCCCTCCATCCACAATCCGCAGATGGCCGATCTCCCCGGCGCCGAAGGCATCGCCGGAGAGGAGACGTCCGCTGAGGACGATGCCCACGCCCAGGCCCCGTTCCACCTTGACGACGGCCAGGCTCTCGGCATCCCGCTTCCCGCCGAAATAGTATTCGGCCAGGGCGGCGGCGTGGCAGTCGTTGGCCACATAGACCGGCAGGTGGTATTGCTGTTCCAATAGCGCGCGCAGGGGGAGGTCTCGCCAGTCCAGGTTGACGGCCTGGTAGACGATCCCGCGCACCGCGTCCACCAGCCCGGGGGTGCCGATGCCGATGCCCAGGAGGGGCCGATCGGCCTGGGCGATCAGTTGGCCGATGGCTTCCCGGACCAGTTCCAGGGCCCGGTCGCCATCGCGGCTAGAGAGAGGAAGACTGATGCGGTGCTGGATCTGGCCGCGCAGGTTGACCAGCGCGCCCCGGAAGGCGTCGCTGGCCAGGTCCAGGCCGATGAGGTAGCGGGCGTTATCCACCAGGTTGAGGAGGATGGGGGGTTTGCCTCCAGAGGAGGGCCGAAATCCCACCTCGTCCACCAGCCCCTGCTCTATCAGTCCGGCGACAACGTCGGAGACGGTGGTGCGGGTGAGGTGGGTGGCGCGGGCGATGTCGGCGCGGCTGAGGGGGCCGTGCTCGTAGATGGTGCGGAGCACCAGGCGGGTGTTATGGGCCCGGGTCTGCTGACGGGTGGCCTTGGGCCAGCGAGATGGAGTGGCAGCGGAGGTTGATCTGTCCATTGGAATGAAAAGTCAATGGATTTACAAAGCGGTTTATTACCGAAAGACGGTCCCCTGAATCGCTCGTATTATACCATACTCCCGTTAGTTTGTCAAGTGAATTTACAAAGTTGCGCGCCCGGATATCGCCGATTCCGCAGCATGGCTCCGGCGGCGCTAAGCCGTTTTTCCAAGTAGCGCCTGATCGCACCACCGTTCCGTTAAGAACGAAGCAATGGCAGAGGGAGTTGCTCTCTCCCGCATCTCTTCTTTTCCGTTCTAATCTTTTTTCAAGGCATCCCTCACCAAACTCTGACAATTTATGGGTAATATAAAAGCGCATTTAGAGGGAGAGGCGGTGGCAGAGCCGCTGTCTCCCCTTTCGGGCAGAGATGACTTTACGGAGCCGTGTACTGAGAAACCGAAAGATACCTGTCCAACAGAGGGTCTTTGGCAGGAGGAGGAACTTGGAGGCTGCTCGCAGGGAAAGCCCGGTCGTGCAAAGTAAACGCATCAGGGAGAGGATGGTGCAAGCACTGCGTCGTCCTCCGATCGGACTGGCAGTGGTACCGCTTCTGTTTCTGGATGCGACATGTATTGGACTCAGCCTTCTGGGAGCCTATTACCTGCGGTTCCAGGTCCTCCCTTACCATAACCCGGTCTCACTGGATTTTTACTTTCAACTGACCCTCCTGACCATCCCCATATGGCTGGTCGTCTTTGCTCTCTACCGTCTTTATGATCGTGAAAGTCTCTTCGGTGGCTTGCAGGAATACACCGGTGTCATTAACGCCTGTACCGTGGGTTTGGTGGGGATGATCCTCTACGGCTTCCTGGATCGGCAGGGGACTGAGGAGATTTCTCGCGGCTGGCTGGCGCTGGTCTGGGGACTCTCTGTCCTGACGGTGGGGACGACCCGTTTCCTCTACCGACGCCTCATCTACCGTCTCCGGCGGCGAGGGCTCTTCGTCCGTCGGGTGCTGATCGTGGGGACCAATGACGAGGGACGCGGCGTCGCAGACCAGTTGCGGGCAGCACCCCAGGCTGGCATGGAGGTCGTGGGCTTCCTGGACCCTCGGGGGTCTGATGTCCCTGTAGGGGATTTGCCTGTGTGGAAGGGGCTGAATGCATTAGGAGAACTAGTCCAGCGATGGGGGATAGAAGAGATCATCGTTATCCCTACTGCCCTGCGGCGGGAGGAATTGCTGGAACTGTACCGGGACTGGGCCAGGCAGGATCGCCTGCGCATTCGCCTTTCCTCGGGCCTCTACGAACTCTTCACCACGGGGGTCCAGGTGCAGGAGGTGGGATTTGTCCCGCTGGTCAGCCTGAACCGGACCCGTATCACGGGTATGGATGCCCTGATGAAGGCCGCGCTGGACTACGTCGGCGCGACGCTCCTGCTGGTCGTGCTTTCTCCCCTCTTTCTGCTGATCGCGCTGTTGATCCGGCTGGACTCACCAGGGCCAGTGATTTACCGCCGACGCGTAGTGGGATTGAACGGGCGTGTTTTTGGTGCCTATAAATTCCGTACGATGATTGTGGACGCCGATGCTTATCTGGAAAGCCACCCCGAACTGAAGCGGGAATGGGAGGAGACGGGGAAGATCCGCAATGACCCGCGCGTCACACGGGTGGGGAAGTGGCTTCGTCGCACCAGTCTGGATGAGTTGCCTCAACTGGTCAACGTGCTGAAGGGCCAGATGAGCCTGGTTGGACCCAGAATGATTACCCCTGCCGAACTGACTCACTTCGGCCGCTGGCAGCACAATCTGCTTACCGTCAAACCCGGTCTCACCGGTCTTTGGCAGGTCAGCGGACGGGCCGACCTTTCGTATGAGGAGCGGGTGCGGCTGGACATGTACTATATCCGCAACTACACCATCTGGCTGGATTTGCGGCTTCTGCTGCATACAGTCCGGGTGGTGCTCCAGGGAAAAGGAGCATACTGATGAACCTCACAGGAGGCCCTATGTTGATTATCGCCCGAGCGCCGGTGCGGATCAGTTTCGGCGGCGGTGGAACGGACATCCCGGCTTACTATGAGCGGCACGGAGGGTTCGTTGTCAACACCACCATCAACTACTATGTCTACACCATTCTGACCCCCGGTCAGCCGGAGGGGGTGCAGATTTTTTCCGCTGACTATCGCTCTTTCACCCAGCGCCCGATTTGTGAAGACCTGATCTGGAACGGGGACCTGAGTCTGCCGAAAGCCATCGTCTACTACTTCAACATCCGAGATGGGCTGACGGTCTTCCTGGCCTCCCAGGTACCGCCGGGTACAGGATTGGGCTCATCGGGGAGCGCCGCGGTCTCTATGATCAAAGCGCTGGCTTTCTGGTGTGGGCTGGACCTGGGACCCAAGGAAGTGGCCGAATTGGCCTGTTTTATTGAGATTAGCAAACTGGGAATGCCCGTCGGTAAGCAGGACCAGTACGCGGCAGCCTTCGGGGGATTGAGTTGCTTCACTTTCCTCCGCAATGAGGTCCGGGTAGAGCCGCTACGGATGCCTCTCCAGGCGCGCCGGGAATTGGAACAGGGGTTGATGCTCTTCTTCACTGGCATCTCCCGACAGTCCTCCACCATCCTAAAGCGACAGCTAGAGGCCAGCCAGAGGGAGGACCGCGAGACGATTTGCCGGCTGACGGCTATCAAGGAATTGGGGTATGAAATCCGACACGCCCTGGAAAACGGGGATTTAAGGACGTTTGGAGAACTGCTTCACCGCTCCTGGTTGGAAAAGCGCCGGGTGGCGGAAGGAATTACCAACCCCGAACTGGACCGCTACTACGAGATAGCCCGCGAGGCTGGAGCACTGGGCGGAAAGGTGACGGGCGCTGGTGGCGGCGGATTTCTGATGCTTTTCTGCCCGTCGGAGCACCAGGCAGCGGTCACAGAGGCGCTGACGGTTATAGGGCTTCAGCGGCGCCCGTTTGCTTTTGAGGACAAAGGGGCCCAGGTTCTGCAAGGCATACCGTGGACCCGCTCCTCGTCCCGTTACCCCTTCAGGGTTTTCCATAGTTTGTGATCGTTGACTCGCACGGATAGGGATAGGTGACGGTCTGAAAAGACTGTCCTGATGGAGAATCCTGTACCCGTTAAGGCGCTGCAATGATTAGACCTGGTGAGGTGAGAGTGCGGACGGTCAATTGACCGATCTCGGCAAGAGGAGAGATTGTCGTGGAAGAGATTCGCCAGTACCTGAATGAGGTTCAGCAAGTTCTGGGCCGAATTGCACCGGAGGCGCTGGAGGAAGTCATAGACGTTCTGCTCAGCGCGGTGTATGTGGGGAGCACCATCTTCACGATCGGCAATGGCGGGAGCGCAGCCACCGCGTCCCACTTCGCATGTGACCTGGCGAAGGGGGCTATCGTCCCCGGAAGCCCGCGCTTCCGGGTTATCGCTTTGACCGATAACGTCCCTCTGATCACTGCCTGGAGCAACGATGTCTCCTATGAAAATGTCTTCGCTGAGCAACTCTCTAACCTGATGGGCCGGGGGGATGTGGTCGTTGCCTTTAGCGGCAGCGGAAATTCCCCCAACATCCTGCGGGCTGTCGCTCTGGCCCGTCAGCAGGGAAGCATCACTATTGGCTTCTCCGGGTTTGACGGCGGGCAGTTAAGCCGGATGGTGGATGTTCCCGTGGTGGTCTCCTGCTATTGCATGGAGCAGGTTGAAGATGTCCACCTGGTCCTCTGCCACCTGACGGCCACCGTCCTCCGTCAGCGGCTCCAGAGGATTGAGCCGCCCCTTTCGCTGAGCATCTCTTACCCGACCCTGCGGGCATCGGTCATTCCGGGCCCTGGTCCGGTGTAACCCTCTTTTCCAGGTGACTCCTATGCAACAGGCGGTGTTCATTGACCGGGATGGCGTGATTTGTCGCAACCGGGAGGACCACGTAAAGTCGTGGGAGGAATTTGTCTTCCTGCCGGGTGCGCTGAATGCCCTGGCCCGGTTGAGCCGTTTAGACTTCCTGGTCATTGTGATTACCAATCAGGCCATTATCAACCGGGGCATGGTGTCTGTAGAGGTCGTGGAGGACATCCATCGTCGGATGGTCCGGGAGGTGGAGGCCGCTGGGGGGCGGATAGACCGGGTTCTGTATTGCCCCCATCGTCCTGACGAAAATTGCGGTTGCCGTAAGCCGCAGCCAGGGTTGCTCTTCCAGGCCGCCCGGGAGATGGGGATTGATCTCTCCCAGTCCTGGCTTATCGGAGACGCCTGGAGCGATATGGTGGCCGCGCGGCAGGCCAATTGCAGGCGATGGATGGTGCTGACAGGCCGGGGACGGCGGGAACTGATTCGCTGCTGGCGAATGGGCGAGCGGGGATTCCGGGTGGCTCTGAACCTGGACCACGCCGTCCACGCGCTCTTGCGGACGAAGATGATTTCGGGGCACATCTCCATACCGGTCTGGGGTGGTCAGTAGGTTATGGGGCAGGAGTCGTTCATATCTCGCGAAGCCGATGCCGCCGCCGTCGCTGCTCGGGAGGGTCCCCTCCGCTATTACTTGCGAGGTCAATCTACCACTCTGGCGCGGTATGTTCTGGAGCAGACTCTCTTTGCCCTCTTGGGGGGCATTCCGGGACTGGTGGGCATCGGGCTGCGGGCTCTGGCCTACAAACTCATCCTTTCCAGCGATGGCCTGCCTGCAATTGAGGACCACGTCCGGCTGGCGCAGCCCACCCATATCCATCTGGGGCAGCAGGTTTATCTGGACCGCGGCGTCTATCTGCATGCCTGTCCCCAAGGCATTTTCATCGGCGACCGTACCTTTGTGATGCACGGTTCGGAACTGCACGTTTACAACTTCCGGGGGCTTCCTCAATCCGGCATCTGGGTGGGCGCGAATAGTTTTATTGGCGAGTTTTGCCTGATTCGCGGGCAGGGAGGCGTCCAAATTGGCGAATCGGTCCTGCTGGCCCCGCGGGTACAACTGCTGGCAGTGGAGCACATTTTCCAGGACCCCAGCCGACCTGTGATGGAGCAGGGCATTGTCGCACGGGGAATCCGGGTCGGAGATGGGGCCTGGATCGGTGCCGGGGCGATTGTTCTGGACGGGGTGACAGTGGGCGAGAGGGCCGTGGTGGGGGCCGGCGCGGTGGTCACCTGCGATGTTCCGCCCCTGGCGGTCGCCGTCGGAGTGCCCGCGCGGGTGATTCGCCAACGGTCAATGCCGCCAGAGCCGCCCGACCTCCCCTTTTCGCCGGAGCATCCGCCGCGGTTGTGGAGATAAATATGCAGTGCAGGCCGTCAGCTCGCGTTACATTTGCCCTTTTGTTTCAGGAGTTAGAAGATGAACGTCCTTTCGGTTGTCATACCTGCTTACAATGAAGAGCGGGGCATTGCTCAGATTATTGAGCGCACGCTCTCCATCCGTCCTCGGCTCCGGGAAGCCGGTGTGGAGGATATAGAACTGCTGGTGGTGGACGATGGTTCTCGCGACCGGACAGCGGAGATTGTGGCCTGTTACCCGGAAGTCCGCCTGATCCGTCATACAGTCAATCAGGGGTACGGCGCGGCTCTCAAGACCGGCTTCAACCACGCGCGGGGGAATCTGCTGGGGTTTCTGGACGCCGACGGCACCTATCCGCCCGAGTATTTTCCGAAACTCTGCCAGGTGGTCCTTCAGGAGGGGGCAGACTTGGTGATCGGCTCCCGGATGTCCGGCGCGGAAAGCGAAATGCCGCTGGTCCGGCGGGTGGGCAACATTCTCTTCGCCGGTCTGGTCAGCATCCTGGGCAACCACCGCGTCCGGGATAGCGCCAGCGGGATGCGGGTGCTCCGGCGGGAGGTGCTCCCTCGTCTCTACCCTCTGCCCGATGGGCTGAACTTTACCCCCGTGATGAGTACGCGCGCCATCCACGAGCAGGTGCAGATGCGGGAAGTGGCTATCCCGTACAGGGAGCGGGTCGGGCGGTCCAAACTGAACGCGCTGCGAGACGGTGTCCGCTTCCTGCGGACCATCATCTGGACCGCCCTCAACTATAATCCGGTCCGGGTCCTGGGGCTGGCCGGGCTGGGGCTGGGAGGAGTGACGGCCCTCATTGGCGCTGTCATTGTCGGCATGCGCCTTTCCGGCATCACCCATCTGGACCCGTGGGGCGTCGTCGCCGTCTTCATCGCTGCCCTATCCACTGTTGCCGGGGTCACCCTCTTCTCCCTGGGGGCGACGTTCAATTACCTGGTCTCGCTGTTTCACAAACGGCCCATCCGCCAGGGGCTCTTCGGGAATCCCCTCTTTGACCGCCCGCTGGAGCGCCACTTCGGATGGATGGGGTTGGTGGCAGTCATCGCCGGGCTGGCACTGGGAGCCGGGAGCCTGGGCTTCGCGCTGAGGGGATGGCCCGTGGAGCGGCTCTGGCTCTACCTCTTAGGGGCGGCGATGCTGGTGCTGACCGGCTTGCAACTTTCGGTCTTCTGGGTCATCATGCGGGTCCTAGAGGAACTGAGCCAGCGGGAGATTCTGGTCAATCGGGACCTGGAGGGACGACCGTGCAGGGAGTGAATCGGGGAGCCGGCATGCAGGAACGGGTCTATCCGCCCACCTTCCCAGACGCGGACGAGGTGGTGCGGGCCGGTATCGCGGCCCAGCGGGAAGAAGGGGCGGTGGACATCCTTTTCGTCAACCCGCCCGCGCCCGACGGTGGCATCTGGATTCGGAGCCAGCATCGGGTCGGGCGCCGGTCCCGCGAAGGGATGATATGGCCCCAGGTCAGTCTGGCCCAGATGGCGGCTCTGTTCCCCGACAAACGGGTGGATGTGGTAGATGCCATTGCCCTGCGGATGGACTGGGCAGCCTTTGAGAAGTTGCTGGAGGAGAAGCGCCCTCGCTACTACGTCACCCAGGTCACTGCGCCGACGCTCCGAAATGATATGTACGGTACCTTTCTGGCCCGCAGTATGGGCGCCATCACCATCACCTTCGGCACCCATGTCACCCCGATCCCCAGGGAGACGATGCGCGCGTTCCCTACGCTGGATTTCGCCCTGCGGGGAGAGCCGGAACTGACGCTGCGGGAACTGGTGGACACGCTGGATTCGCTCGCCGCAGGCGCGCCGTTGCCGGAGGGCTGGCCCTGGGTGGAACCGGACGTCCGGGCGCGCCTGCGGCGCCTCTTTGCCGACACCGACCCGGATTGGCGGCCCGCCTGGACCACCGAACCGCTGACCCCAACCGCGGCCCTTTCGGCAATTCGGGGGCTGGTCTGGCGGGACGGCGATGAGATTGTGGTTAACCCCGACCGGCCTTTCATCCGCTATCTGGACGATCTCCCGCTCCCCCGGCACGACATGCTGCCGCTGAAGAAGTACCGCGCGCCGCTGGTGGGGGGGCCGTATGCCTTCGTCGTTACCAGTCGGGGTTGCCCTGGTGGCTGCCGTTTCTGTATCAAACACGTCTCTTACGGCCAGTCCGTCCGCTTCCGCTCGCCCGAGAACATCCTGGCGGAACTGGAGCAACTGGTAGGGCTGGGCGTCCGCCACGCCCATATGTATGCCGACCTGTTCACCGTCAGCCGGGAGCAGGTGATGGGGCTCTGCCAGGGGATTCTGGAGCGGGGTCTGCGGATCCGCTGGACCTGCAACAGTCGGGTGGACTTTGTGGACCCCGAGATGCTCCGGATGATGGCCCGCGCGGGATGCTGGATGATTTCGTGGGGGATTGAATCGGGGAACGAGGAGATTCTGCGGCGGGCGGGGAAGGGGATTCGCCTGGAGCAGGTAGAGCAGGCGCTGCGGTGGGCGAAGGAAGCGGGTATCCGCAACTGGGGCTATTTTATCATCGGGCTCCCCGGCGAAACGGAGGAGACGATTCAGCAGACCATTCGTCTGGCCCTGCGGTTGCCGCTGGACCTGGCGCTCTTCCACATCGCTGCGCCGTATCCCGGCTCGCCGTTCTTCTTTGATGTGGTGGAGAAGGGGTGGTTCCGCCCCGGCATCCGCTGGGAACAGGTGGATATGGACCGTTCCACGGTGCTGGCTTACCCTCACCTGCAGGCGGAGGAACTGGAGCGGTGGGCCCGGCGGGCGTTCCGGGCATGGGCGATGCGTCCGGGCCCGGCCTGGACTTACCTGAAGATGTTGCTGACGTCGCCATCGGTCTGGCGGAGCGCGGTGGAGATCGGGTTGGAGAGTCTGGGCTGGGCGGCAGGGTAGCCGGAAAGGATTTGGGGGGACGGGCGGCGAAGTCGCCCGTCCCTGTGTTTTTCCTCACCCCTTCGGTTCGGGAGGCGGAGCGAGAGAAGGTTGGGCTGTCGGATACGGCAGACGGGGGTGAAATACCCCCTTCAGCGTATGGACAAAGGATTGTCGTACCTCATTCAGTTCCCTCATAGTGATCGGGCAGTCATCCAACTGCCCCGTCCCCACTACTTCCCTGAACATCTCCTCCACGACCTGGGCCAGGCCCTCCGGTGTGGTCGGGCGGTAGGCCCGGACGGCGGCCTCGCACCGGTCAGCCAGCATCACCAGCGCTGTTTCCCGGCTGCGGGGCCGGGGGCCCCGGTGGCGGAAATCGGCCTCGTTGACCCATAATGGGTCACCGGCCTGCTCCACAGCCCGCTCGTACTGGAATCCCGCACGGCTGGTCCCGTGATGCTCGGCAATGAAAGAGCGGATCCAGAACGGGATATGGTAGCGGCGGGCCAGTTCCAGTCCATCCTGAACGTGGCCGATGATGACCTGCGCGCTGGTGTGGGGGTCCAACTGGTCGTGGGGATTCGTGCCTTCCATCTGGTTCTCAGCGAAGAAATAAGGGCGGGTGATTTTGCCGATATCATGGTAGTACGCCCCCACTCGCACCAGCAGTGGGTTGAGGCCAAGCCGTTCGGCCGCCTGTTCGGCCATGCTGGCAACCATCAGGGAGTGATGGTATGTCCCCGGCGCTTCCCGCAGCAACCGTTGCAGGAGCGGATGGTCCGGACGGCTCAACTCCAGAAGCCGGAAAGTGGTGGGCAAGTCAAAGAGGGGGCCGAAGAAGAAGAGGCCAGCCAGGGCCAGGCTGGCGGAAATGACCCCGTTGGTCACAGCCCCTGCCAGCGCCAGACCAAAAGAAAGCGGGTCTGGGTGGATGGCGAGGAGGGCAAAGGCCACCAGTATCCCCACCGTCGCCAGTGCTGAGAGGAATCCCGCGCGGAACAGGACGACCGGGCGGTCGGTGTGGCGGACGGCGATGGCAGCCACGATGCCTCCAACGGTCGCGTACGTGGCCAGTTCTAGGGACTGGTCCCCTATCAGGCCCATTGCGGCCCCGACCAGAAGACTGGAGACCAGACTGGCGGGCACGCCTATCGTGGCGGTGGCCAGCATCCCCAGCGCTGGCGCCGGGAACAGGTAGCGCAGCACAGTCCGATCGGGGACCATCAGTCGGACCAGCGCCAGGAACAGGGCCAGCAGCAGCGCCAACAGCAGTGATTTCCGTCCCTCCTGCAGCACGTCCGGCTGGAAGCGGGCCAGGATGACACCCATCAGCAGGACGCCCAGCGCGGAAAAGAGGCCGTTGGCGGCGACCTCCGTCCAGCGAGTACGGGGCTGTTGCAGTCCCAGTTCCTGCAAGGCCTCCAGGTCCAGGGCGCTAACCCGCTGCCCCTCCCGGACGATGACCTCGTTGGCCTCAAAGGTACGGACGACCGGGGGGACGGCCTCCCGCGCGGCCTGTCGGGCCCGCTGGGTGGCTTCCTCGTCGTAGAACGAGTTGGGGGCAATCAGCCGCTGGGCCAGGGCAGTGATGACGAGCACTTCATCGCTGGAGAAGTCCAGCCCGACAATTGCGGCGGCCCGCTGTTGCGCCTCTTCCAGCCTGTCTTCCCGCACCTCCTGGCGCATAATCTCCGTCACCACGTTGATGACTTCCAGTTGCACCCTGTTCCAGGATTCATCGGAGAGAGTGGAGATGAGGTCGGCGACGGCGGGAGGCAGGTCTTTCAGTTCGGGCACGGCGGCGGTCCAGGCCCGACGCTGGGCGGGAGTGGCATAGGGGTCGGCACGGACGGCGCTCAGATAATCCAGCACCTGGTGCGCCCGCTCCACTTGCCGACGGAGCAGGTTGGGGTCCGGCGCCGTATAGACCGGGGGCACGGCGGCCTCTGCCTGCTGCTGTTGCTCAGCAGTCCGGATGGCGCTCTCATAGGTGATGCGGCGCGGCGAGCGGATGTCCCGGGGGGCCACATCTCCTACCTCCAGGACCACGCGGCCAGAGGGGAGCAGGGGGAAAGAGAGCAGGAACGTGCTGACGGTGATCAGCACCAGCCCCAGGAGCGTCAGCCGTCCCCAGAACCACCATTTCCACCGGGTTGGTTTTGCTTTCATCTGCGTATATTAAACCCCAGAATGGCGAAGGACGCAACCCACTCTTGAATGTCATCAGCCTGTAACTTCCCCGTAACACCGCCATCTGGGAAATGGGTTAAAATGGTATCGGTTTGTTGAATCCGGCTCAAGTCTAACGGTTTGAATCTTCAAAAAATCGTAACGGGCAATGCCTCTTTCAGGCAGAGCGTTGCCCCCTCCCTGTCCCCGGTCCTGTAGGCGCAACCTCAGCGGCCGCCGGAAGCCCGGATGTTCACGTCCGGGCTCAGAAAGCAAACCTCTTCGGGCTTTTGGGGTTTGCGGAAGGGAGTGTTCCCAATGACCATTGTTATTGCGATTGGCAACCTGAAAGGCGGGGTAGCGAAAACCACCACCTGCCTCTCCCTGGGGGGATGCCTGGCGGAGATGGGGAAAATGGTTCTCCTGTTGGACCTGGACCCCCAGGCCCACCTGACCCTCTCCCTGGGTCTGAAGCCGGAGAACATCCGTTACACGGCCAGCGAGGTCCTCCTGGGGAATCTCTCTCTGGTCGGTGCCAGCCGGGAAACCGGGACGTTTGGTCTGGATATCGTCCCCGCTAACCAGAGTCTCTCAGTGATCAGCAAAATCCTCTATCGTCAGGCGGGCTACGAATTTCTCCTCCAGCAGCAGATCCGCGCGCCGCATAACAGCCTGTACGACATCATCCTAATAGATTGTCCTCCCGCCTTTGGCCCGTTGATCCTCAATGCGCTCACTGCCGCTGACCTGCTGGTCATTCCCATCCTGTGCGACTCCTATGCGGCCCGCTCTTTACGTCAGACGATTGGGATGGCCAGATTGGTTCGGGAGCGGACCAACCCATCCCTGGAATACCGCATCCTGATTACGATGTACGACCGGCGCATCCGCCTTTCCCATCTTGTCCTGGAGCAGTTGCAGCAGCAATTGGGGCACCGGCTTCTAAGGACTATTGTAGAGGTAGATGTTCGCTTAAAGGAAAGTGGGATGGCTGGTAACCCGATCAACCGGTATGCTCCCAGGAGCCGGGGGGCGCAACAGTATCGTCTTCTGGCAACCGAACTATTGTCCGAGCCTATATTGGCGGAATCTTCTTCCAGAGAGTCCACGATGTCGTTATGAGCGCCCGAAATCTCCAGAGTGACCTGCGTGGACGGGTAGAGGACCTGTTTATGAACGTGGAGGCCCCTCTCTCCACGTCCTCCCCAGACTTATGGCAGGCCCTCAATGCCCTTTTCTCCGATGCCGGGAGTGCAATTGCTCCTTCCGACCTCTCCCCTTCGGCGGAGGCCGTGGCACCTCTGCCTTCCCGCTCCTCTTCCAGGTATGGGTTATGGGCCCTCTTTCTGGCAGTGCTGTTCCTGTTCGGTGCGTGGACGATGGGGGGATGGGCGATCAGCAAAGAGGCTTCTCTGGCTGGAGGTATCCTCCCTCCCACTCCTTTTGCCGGGTCCCTCTCTCCGACCCCCTCCGCTCTCCCCACCTTCACTCCTTCCCGGACGCCTTCGCCGACCGCCACCTCCACGCCGTCCCCTACACCAATGGCCACGCCAACACCAACGCCGTACCTGGTTGTCCTCTCTCCGTTCCCAACCCCCAGCATCTCTTGGCAGATGGTGCTCTCTACTCCCATACCTGTTCCTACTCCAGTGCCTCCCGTCCCGGTCGCATCCGACGCCATCAACATCGTTGTCCTGGGGAGTGACCGCCGTCCGGATTGGTCCGAGTGGCATACGGATGCCATCCATGTCGTCTCTGTGCAGACCAGCCGTCCTGCCGTGTCGGTCATCTCCATTCCCCGGGACCTGTACGTCTATATCCCGGGGTTCTGGATGAGCCGCATCAATTTTGCCGATTACTATGGGGAGACTTATGGCTATCCGGGCGGGGGGACCGGGCTCCTGCGGGATACGCTTCTTTACAATCTGGGCATCCGCGCCGACTATTTCGTTCGCACCGACTTTGATGGGCTGATCGGCATTGTGGACGCGCTGGGCGGGATAGATGTCCCTGTCCACTGCGGCTTGAGGGATCACTGGCCGTACCCGGACGAGAATGGAGAATACCCGATCCTGACGATGGAGCCAGGGGTTCACCACATGGATGGGGAGACGGCGCTCTGGTACGCCCGATCCCGTCAGACTACCAGTGTCTTCTCCCGGGAGCGCCGGCAGCAACAGGTCTTGCAGGCGATCTGGCGCCGGGCGCGAAGTACGGGGGTCCTGCGGCAGGTTCCCGCCCTCTGGGCTCAGGCCCGACGGATGGTCGTCACCGATCTCGGCATGACCGAAATTCTACAACTGGCCCAGGTTGCCCTTCGGCTGGAAGAGGAAAACGTTCGCTTCTATAATATTGGCCCTGATCTGGTGGTACCCTGGACCACTCCTTATGGGGGGCACGTATTTTTGCCTCGCTGGGAGCAGATAGAGCCTCTCCTGGCGGAGGCGATGGCTCCGGTGCCGGAGGCCCGCCTGAATCGTCTCTTCAACCGGGTGGAAGTGTGGAACGGAACTTCCAACCCCGATTGGGATGATCTGGCCGTGGATCGCCTCGTCCGGGCCGGATTCCCGGCGATCATCGGTTCCTCAGACCGCCATGATCACCCCCACACCACCCTGGTTGTCTTTCGGGCCTACGCAAAAGGGACGGGTGTGGAGCATCTCCAGCAGATGTTCAGCATCCCTGACGGACGGGTGACCTATCAGGATGACCCGGATGCCCCGGTCGGTTTCCGGCTCATCATCGGTGCTGACTATCAGACCTGCCCCTGGCCTTAAAGTAGGAGTTTCGCCCTTCAAGAGTCTTCCGCCAATTTTTCAGACACCCTCTCAGGCAGGTCAGACCTCTCGCCACCTGCGGGTTAACCCCTTGTAGTATGCTTTCGGGGATGGGGCGGGAACGATGCCCGCGCTCATCAGTGCATTCCCCACCATCTCCTCCAGTTGTTCCCGCTCTGGCCCGCTGATGTAAGCCAGTTCGTCCGCGCGGGCCAGCACGTAGGGAAATCCCCCCAGGATGCGGCACTGGGCGACAATCCCGGCGTGGGTCAAATTCAGCCCATCTGAATCCTCCGCCACCCAGCGCGGCATCTCTACCCGGGCGATAATCGGTTCCCTCCCCTCCGCCGCGACGTTCAGATAGAAAAACTGTATCTCGTGCCCTTCCGGTTCATAGTAATTTCGGTTGATCCCGCTGGGCGAGACGAAGCGAGCCGAGCGGGCACCGGGTGGTAGAAAAGCGAAGAGGGTCCGGTCGGGAATGCGCCCCAATGGATTTTTCTCCCCCCGTGCCCGTACCGAGTCGCCGCCGACCCGGGCCAGATGCAGAAGTTTCCCCACTTCGGTATGGCGCGGCCGACTGATGAACGCGGCCAGCGCGGCTCCCTTTCCCCGGATGCGCTCCAGTTGGCGGAGATAGAAGGCGATTTTCTCCTTCCGCCCTGCGGCGGGGAGGTCATCCAGAACCCACAGGATGAGCGTACCATCCACCAGCGCCAGCGTCGGTCCAGGGGGCTCCGCCTCCACCAGGTCGGCCAGATGGGCGATTTCGGCGCAGTCCCGCCGCACGTCCAGCAGGTTGCCGGAGACCAGCAAATCCCCTTCGTAGAGGTCCTCGTCCTGGAAAGCTAGGGTGGGGATGCTGCGAGCCTCGGGCGCTTCCCCACTGCCATGCCGGAAGACCAGGCTGCCGATATTGATGAGATAGTAGAGGGCCAGGCTATGGCGGTCCGGTCCAATGGTGCTTCCGTCGGCGCCGATGACGGTGAAACGGGGAGGGGCCAGCGGACAGGCCACCCCAGTGTTCAGGGGTTCAGATGTGGGGATGGCCGCTCCGAATTCCGCAGCGGCTTCTTGAAGGGAGAGGCCAGTTTCAGCGAACTCCTCCATCCACTGGCGGGCGGCGGCAACCTGGCTTCCGAACTCCCGTTCCTGCCGGGCCAGCGCACGTCCCATCTCATCCGCTGCGCGGGATAGACGGGTCAGGTTCAGAGTCACAGTGATCCCCCATCTGGTTGGGATAATTTTCGGGCATTTCCCCGGTGTCGGCGCAGGGGCAGCCGCACAGGGCGACGCTGGCGGTCGTCCCTCCACCGATACCCTTCGCCGTGCAGGCCGCCGGGCCTGCATACCGGCTGACCGTCTGCGCTACTTTGAGTTTCCGTCAGCAGCGAGCGGATGTTTGTTGGACTCTTGCTATTCGTTTCACCTCGGCGACAATCCGCTCCAGCGCGCGGCGGGTCTCCTCTGCAAGCGTCGCCGCATCGCCGTGGGTGCGGGTGCGGATGGAGAGGCGGAGTTTGTCCTCCGTGCCGGAGTAGCGCAGGAGGACTTCCGCTCCGTCCCCCACCCGGGCTTGCAATCCGTCCAGGACAGCCCGGATTTCCGGCACGTCCGTCAGCGGGATAGGGATGCGCGGCGCGTCCAGACTGACCATTGCCTGGGGATAGCGGGGAATCCCGGCGGTCAAGCGGGAGAGACGGCCATCCGCTTCATCCACCATCAGCGCGGCGACGACCAGGGCTGTATAGATGCCATCGCCGGTGGTCTGGCCGCGATCCAGAATCAGGATGTGGCCTGATTGCTCCCCGCCCAGTACCGTTCCCCGTTCCCGCATCTGCTCCAGGACAAATTTGTCCCCCACCTTTGCCTCCACGACCTCAATCCCCAGCGGGCGCAGAGTCTCATGCAGGCCGAAGTTGCTCATCGGGGTCGCCACGATGAGGGGGACCGAGAGCAGGCCCCGGGCGTGAAAGTGACGGCCTAGAATCGCCAGGATGCCATCGCCGTCCACAAAGCCGCCCTGCTCGTCCACCAGGATGACCCGGTCGCCGTCACCGTCAAAGGCGACACCCAGGTGAGCGCCAGTGGAGACGACGCGAGCCGCCAGGGTGCAGGGTGCTATGTACTCGTAACTCTCGTTGATGTTCAGGCCATCGGGCTGGCCGCTGAGGACCTCCACCTCTGCCCCCAGTCGCCGGAAGGCTTCCGGCGCGACGCAGGAAGTGGCGCCGTTGGCACACTCCAGGACAACCCGGATACCGGAGAGGTCTCGCTTCCCCCGCCACGAGCGCACCAGGTAGTCCACGTAGACCGCCGCCAGTTCGGGAGCGGGGCGGGACCTCCCCAAATCACGAGTATCCCGTGGGGTGAAGACCTGCGCAGGGTCCAGAACCAGCGATTGAATCCGGTCCTCCAGTGCGTCGCTCAGTTTGTAGCCGTCGGGGCCGAAGAACTTGATGCCATTATCCTCCACAGGGTTATGGGAGGCAGAGATGACCACACCCAGGCCGGCTCCCAGATGGCGGGTCAGATAGGCCACGGCAGGAGTGGGGATGACGCCCGCGTGGAGAACGTCCACCCCCTGGGAGAGTAGGCCAGCGGTGAGCGCGCTCTCCAGCATTATGCCGGAGACGCGGGGATCGCGGCCGATGATGGCGAAGGCTCTCGCCCCCCCTCCCACCCCGATGTCCCCTCCTCTCCCGTCCACGGGATGAGAGGAGGGGAAGGAAGGGGCGGAGGTAAGGACCCACCCCACCGCCTGTCCGATACGCAGGGCCAGTTCGGGCGTCAGTTTGCGCGAGCGGTGCTCGTTGGTGAATTCAGTCGTGCCGCGAATGCCGTCGGTGCCGAATAGGGCCTCCACCTACTCCTCCTATCAGTTTCAGAATTCACGGCCATCCCATCCCGGAAAGCGTCTTCCGCTACCATCTCCTGAAAAGGCCAAACTTCGGAGAGGGGGCAGGGGAATGGGATGAGGGAGAAAACGCCGTACGTTGTCCCAGAGTGATAGTACTACAGAACGGCGTGGTCGGCAAGCGGGCAGCAGCCGCCGCTCGCTGCCCAGGGGTAAAACGCCGGAGTCCGTGGCGAAGCCCCCTTCGGAGGACTGAAAATCCGGCCTACCCGGGACCCTGGTAGCCCGAAGGGTTTGGTATCCCGATCCCGGACGTTGTGTCCGGGCCTCTCTGTGCCATCTCCACCGGCGCGGGTTTCTGCGGCCCTACCCCTATAGCCGCGACGAAATCCTCTCCGGGTTACCAGGGCACGGGACTCAAAACGCCCAGAAGGACGAGGGCGATGAGCAGAAGCCCCAGGATGACCGCCCACCAATCCTCGCTGAGCCGCAGAAAGAGCGATTCTCGCCTCCGGAGAACTCGTTCCTCCATTTCCCTGGCTTCCTTACAAAGGTTGTTTTTCAGGGCGGCGACCCTTTGGGCCGCCGCCGCTCATTCCCCCTACTCTATCTGCTGCGTCACCAGTTCCACCACGTCCAGCACCCGGACGCGCAGTTTCTCCTGCCGGGCCGCGCCCGCCAGGGTCCGTTTGCACTGCTGGCAGGCGGAGAGCAGAATCTTCGCCCCGGTGGCCTGGACTTCGCTGATGCGCCGCCGGGAGACCGCCGCGACCAGGTCCTTATCCGCCATCTCCACATCTCCGCCGCCGCCGCAGCAGAGAGAGTACTGGTGGTGATGCTCCATTTCCACCAGCCGGATGCCGGGGACCGCCCGGATGACCTCCCGGGGAGCGTCGTACACCCCGCTGGTCCGCCCCAGGTCGCAGGGGTCGTGGTAGGTCACCGTCTCTTCCAGGGGCTTCAGCGGGATGCGCCCTTCCGCCAGGAGTTCCGCCACAAATTCCGTCAGATGCAGGACCTCAAAGCCCAGCGGCTCGCCCAGGACGCGCGGGTAATCGTGCTTCCAGGTGTGGTAGCAGGACGGGCAGGCGGCGATCAGCCGCCGTGCCCCGGCCCGGCGGACCGCCTCCAGGTTGTGGCGCATCGTCTCCACCGCCGCGTCCCCCATCCCGGCGATGACCAACGGGAAGCCGCAGCACCACTCCTCCTCGCCCAGCGTCAGGTAGTCTACTCCGGCCCGCTCCAGCACCTGGACCGCGTTCTGGGGGATGGAATAGGACTGGGGGTAGAAGGAGCCGACGCAGCCGACGAAGAAGACCACTTCCGCCCGCGTCTTCCGGCCCACCCCCTCCGGGATTTCGGGCAGGTTCTGGCTCCAGATGAGCCGGTTGGCGTTATCGTCGCCGGAGATGTTGTGGGCTGTCAGGAAGGTCTCCCGGAGACGGTCAAAAATTGCCGGATAGGTGCCCTGCCGGACCAGGTCCCGGCGCATGGCGATCCAGAGTTCGCGGGTCTGGATGTTGGCCGGGCAGACGACGGCGCAGCGCCCGCAGAGGGTGCAGTCGTATGTACCGGCGGAGTGGGCCTGGAGCGCCTCCGGTCTGGGCGGCCGGGGGCCAAAGAGCAGGGCCCGGAGACCAAACTGTCCCCGGACAAACCGCCGCACCGCCTCAATTTTGCGCAGCGGCGTGATGGCGTCCAGGTCCGGCTTTTCTGCAAACGTCGGACACCATTGGGTGCACTCGCCGCAGCGGGTGCAACCGTCCAGTTCCAGAAGTTGTCGTGGTGTGTAGCAGGTGAGGTCTATCGGGCTCATTTGTGCCCTCCCCGGACCGTGTTGATGACGGCAACCAGCGGCGTGATGAGGATATGCAGCAATTTGCTGAATGGCAGGTACGCGATCACCGCGATAATCAGCAGGGCGTGGAGATACCAGAGCACCGGGTAAACCTGGGTCCAGTCCAGAGGAAGTGGCCGCAGGATGGCCGCAACGGCGTATCCCAGGAACGCCCAGGCCGCGCGGTCGGCCGGAAGACCGACGCTCAGAAGTCGCACGCCCTCCAGGAGAATGCCCAGGAAGAAGGCCGCGCCCAGCAGGGAGATGGCCGCCTTATCCTCCACTCCGGTGCGCAGACGGGGGTCGCGGCGGATGAAGCGCCGGTGGAGCGCAATCAGCACACCCAGGATGACCAGCGCAGCGCAGAGGTCGTTGAAGAACGCGACGCCCGGCGTGTCCCGGTCGGCCAGGACGCGGGTCCAGTGGGCGGCGGGCCAGAAGGCTTCCCCGGCCCAGGTGATCAGGCCCAGCAGGAAGCGGGCCAGGAAGGGCCAGTAGATGAGGGTGTGCATCACCCAGCGGCTGACGCTCTCCTGAAGCGACCGGCGCAGGAAGATGCCGTCGGCCAGTTTGCTGCCGACCACCCGGAAGAAGCGGCGGGAGAATATCAGCCGGGTCAAGCCTTCTGCGATGTAGGAGAGTTTCTGCATCGCGGTTGCGCCCGGATGGCCTGGGAGTTCGCCCCGGAGATAGATGGAGATGTTGACGGTCATCCCGGCCAGGAAGATCAGGAGCCCGACCGCCGACCAGGGGTCTTTGACAATAGGGGCAGCCTCGTGACAGGGCATGCAGAGGACGCTCCGGGCCGGAAGCGCAATTGCCGGGGCCCCCACTGGATTCCCAGTATAATGGCAGTTCTCACAGTCGGGCCGCGCGACCAACGCGTGGGCGGTCCGGTCCACGGGGTTTCCGGCTGCGTCGGTCTTCGCCACGACGATACGGCCCGTTGCAGTATCCCGGATAACGGGCAGGTCGGGGCGGTGGCAGGCCGCGCAGTCGGTGCTCAGGTGCGGCGCGCCCATGTGGACGTGGGCCAGAATGGCCGCATGGCAGTTCTCGCAGGCGACCGGTTCCGTGGCCCGGTGGGGATTGCGGGCCACGTCCGTATGGCATGCGGTGCAGGCGACGCGCCCGTGCAGGGTCTGCGCGTGGCGGGCCGGGTCCACGTAGACCGGCGTGCGGCCTTCGGTGGCCCAGGTCTCCACCTGTGGGTCGCCATGGCACTTCAGGCAGAAGGCAATCTCCGCCTCAGCGCCGGAGAGGGTGTTCGGGTTCGGCTGTCGGTGGCAGGCCCAGCAGTTGGCCTCTCCGCCACCGTTCCCGGGGCCCTGGGCAAGGACGGCCGAACCGGCGACGGCCCCGATCAGTACCATCAGCAGCAGGATGAGCAGGACGCGGATGGTCTTCATCGTACTCTCATCTCCTCTGCACGCCTGGGGTCGGCTTGAATCCGTTCCCACTCCAGCGGCCGCTCGTGGCGCAACTCCTCTTCGCTGACCTTGCCGGTAAAGATGACCTTGTTGAGCGGGAACTGGTCAAACCGGATGTGGGTGTTGAAGAGGTGGACGATGTAGATGAAGCCCACAGCCAGCAGGGCTTCATCGCTGTGCATAATGTGGGCGATGTTGATGACGATGCCGGGCAGGAAGCGGGAGAAGAAGTCCTCAAACCAGAGGATGAGCCCAGAAAGGCCGATGACCGGGACGCCCCAGAAGACGGCCCAGTAGTCAAACTTCTCAAAGTAGGCGAAGCGGTCAAAGACGGGACGGCTCCCCTTGCCGATGAAATACTTGAAGTTCTGCCAGATGTCTTTGAAGTCTTTGATCGTCGGCACAGGGGTATCGGGCCCCCAGGGCTTGTGCTTCTGGACGAAGACGTAGTGGACGATGTAGGCCAGGTGCATCAGGCACCAGATGGCGATCACCACCGCGCTGATGCGGTGGATAATGCCCATCACCTCCACTCCGCCCTGGAGACGGGTGAGCCACTGGGCCCAGCCGGCTGTCGGGTACTTTAGGGGCATCCCGCTGATCGTGGCGCCGAAGAAACTGGTCATCACCAGCAGGTGGACCAGGCGGTGGTAGATGTTGAAGCGCCAGTACTGGGGCCCTTCTTCTTTGGCCTTTTTTGCCGCGTGGCCGGCGGGTTGGCGGAGCCGCTCGTGCAGACTGCGCAGGAACCAGAGGACAGTGTGGGCGTAGAAGACCGTCAGGACGCTGGCCGTCAGGACGACGAAGAAGAGTTGCACCCAGAAGAACAGGGCGAAGTCCTGGCGACGGGGGTCATCCGGCGCGGCCTGTAGTGTCTTCTGCGCGTGGACGTAGTAACCCGTCATCCCGAGGGTGGCCTGGGGGTGGCAGCGGCGGCAGGCCTGGTATTCCTCCTCGGGGGTCGCCAGGGCCAGGACGTTGTGGGCGCCGTGGCAGTCGGCACAGGTGGCCGAGTTCTCCCGGCCCAGGATGACGGCTTTGCCATGATAATCGTGCTGGTACGTCTTCAGCGCCTTGGGGTGGCATTCGCCACAGGTCTGGGTGACAAACTGCATCACCTGGGCGCGCGTCCCGGAAGCAACGTAATGGGCATCGTGGCAGTGGCCGCAGGTGGGGGCGGGAAAGGCGCCCTCTTCGGACCGGGCCCGGGCGTCGGCGTGTATGCCCTGTTCGTAGGCGGCATATTCATTGGGATGGCATTCGGCGCAGCGGGCGTAATCGTAGAGAGCGCGGGCATCCTGGGTCAGCCGGGCCGGGTCCGGATGCGGGGACAACTCGTCGGCGGGGGTGATATCCGGGTGACAGGTGGCGCAGTCCAGGTGGCCATGGGCCGAAGCCCGGAATCGCTCCAGGTCTATGGCCCAGCCCGGTGAAGGGTCCATCAGAGGGACCAAACGCGGGCTGGGAGTGCAGCCCGTCAGCAGCACGAGGCAGGCGACACCGGCCAGGCAGAGCAGGAGGACAGGTCCGGAACGTCGGGTTTGATGGATCACAGGGGGGCCTCCTTGCTGGTGGGGTGAAGGGTGAAGAGTGAAACGTGAAGAGTGATGGCTTCTTGGCGCGATAAAGTTCCACTCATGCGGTTTGGATGAGCGAGCCATCAGGGGTAAAGGGTTTCCGGTTTCTTTGTGTGTTGTTGTGCCCTTTGCGGTTGCTGAAAAGGCGCTTCCGAAAAGGGTTCTATCCGCCCAACAGGGCCTGGTATTTGGCCGCTTCCTCCTCAACGAAGGCGCGGAATTCGGGGGAATCGGCCCGGAAAAGATTGTTCAGTTCTGCTGGGTTGGACATCTCAATCTTGACCAGCCAGCCCTGGTCAAAGGGAGACTGGTTGATGAGGGAAGGCTCAAATTCCAGTTCCTCGTTGACGGCGACAATCTTGCCGCTGACAAGCGCAGGGACGCGCCCGACCCATTTGCCGGACTCCATAGACATAAAAGTCTGGCCCTGGGTCACGGCCTTTCCCACTGGGGGGATTTCCACGTAGACAATCTCTTTGGCGATGCGCTGACCGAAATCGGTCATGCCCTGGACGACGGTGTTGCCCTCCACCCGGGCCCAGTTGTGCTGTTTGTCGTAGTACAGGTCATCAGGGAATTCGATGCCGGCGATCTGCATGGTGTACCTCCTTTTTGGGGATGATCATCGGGACTCTCACCACAGACGTCAACTTTTCCAGAATAACGTTTTCGCAGCGACAGTGAAACCGCCGCTGCGAAAACGGCGCGCTGCCTGCCCTTATCGGGAGATGACGTCTCTCAGGTTCCCTTCAGCGTCGTAGATGCGCACCTCCAGCGGCATCTGGCCCGGCAGCGCATGGGTGGCGCAGCCGAAGCAGGGATCGTAGGCGCGGAAGGCCATCTCAATTCGGTTGAGCAACCCTTCGGTGATGACCTGCCCTTTGCGGATCAGCCCCTTCGCTGCCTGCCGGACGGACATCGCGATGGGCGCGTAGTTGTTGGTCGTGCCAACGATGAGGTTGCACTTGACCACCAGCCCCCGCTCGTCAGTGATGTAGTGGTGAGTCAGGGTACCGCGCGGGGCCTCCACAATGCCCACCCCCTCATCCGGCGTCGCTGTGGGGATGTTGCGCACATAGGGGCTGGTAATCTCCGGATCGGTGCTCAGTTCTAGCAACCGCTCCGCTGCGTAGAGCAGTTCTATCAGCCGGGCCCAGTGGGTCGCCAGGGTGTGGTGGACCGGCTTCCCGCCCAGGGTCGCGTAGAACTCTTCGTACGCTTCCTGGGCCCGGGGGGTTGCCATTCCGTCGGCGGCGTTGAGACGGGAGAGGGGAGTGGCCTGATAGATGCCGCTATCCTTGCCCGCCACCAGCCCTTTCCAGCCAATCTTTTTAAGGAAGGGGAACTTGAGGTAGGTCCAGGGCTCCACGCGCTCGGCGATAACCTGGGTGTACTCATACGGCGCGTACTTGACGAATTCCCGGCCCTCGGGGTCCACCACCCGGACCATACCGTCGTAGAAGTTCACCCGGTTCTTCTCGTCCACCAGGCCCATGTAGTACGTGGGCAGGGTGAACACATCAGAGAGAATCATATCCCGATACGCCGAATTGTCAAGCACAATCTGGCGGAAGAGTTGCAGGGTGAAAAGGGCGAACTCCACTTCCTCCCGGGCGGTGGTCTCAATCTGGGCCCTTTCTTCTTCGGTGATGGCTTTGCCCACGCCGCCGGGGACGCCGAAGAGGGGATGGACCTTGCG
The DNA here is from genome assembly GCA_014874475.1 of Chloroflexota bacterium. Lineage (GTDB taxonomy): Bacteria > Chloroflexota > Anaerolineae > B4-G1 > DUEL01 > SpSt-77. The sequence continues at coordinate 32,102 of JADBJJ010000017.1, read as the reverse complement.
TCCGCCCAGCATGCCGATGATGTCCATCGCCATGCCCCGGGCGCGGATAACCCGGCTGCCGGTCTCCAAACCGACCTTGTGGATCAATCCCAGGATGTTCCGCTCCGCAGGTGGCGCGTCCGGCCCCAGGACGAAGTCCGGGCCGGCCAGGATGTAGAAGTGGGTCATGTGGTCGGCGACGTAGAAGGCGGAATAGAAGAGTTCCCGCAGTTTCTTCGCCGCTGAGGGGACCTCCACGTGGTACACCGCGTCGCAGGCTTTGACCGAGGCCATATGGTGGGCTTCCGGGCAGACGCCGCAGATGCGGGGGGTGATGTCCGGGAGTTCCTCCACGGGCCGGCCTTCCGCAAACTTCTCAAACCCCCGCAGTTCGGGGATGACTAGATAGGCATTGGCAACGTTCCCCTCTTCGTCCAGGAAGATGTCTATCTTGCCGTGCCCTTCCAGACGGGTAATCGGGTCAATGCTGATCTTCCGCATAAGATTTCTCCTTAACTTCCCTCACATTCGGGCCCGGTGCAGGGTGGAGGCAGGCAGGCCGAAGCGGTAAAGGGTGCCTGCCGGGTCCAGGATTTCGCCCACGATGCGGGCGGCTTCTTCTTCTGTGTCGGCGTCCACCACCGAGGCGACGGCCGAAAGGAGCGCCGCGCCCTGGTCTACGACGTTGGGCGGCGGGCCGTAGCACCCCCGGCAGGGCTGGTTGACGGTGGGGCAGAGGGCCCCGCAGCCGCCCCGAGTCGCCAGTCCCGCGCAGATGATGCCTTGCTCCAGCAGGCAACGCTCCGGGTCCGGGATGATTTCGTGATACCGGTAGAACTTCTTGATCCGCTTCTCCTCCCGGATGCGCTGGCACTCGTCGCAGACTGTCTTCTCGGTGGCGCCGACGACGCTTCCCTTCGGGGGGAGTTGCCCGCTGAGGATGGCCTCCACCACGGCCCATATCTGGTGCGGCTGCGGTGGACAGCCGGGGACGAAGTAGTCCACATCCGTCACCTGGCCCAGGGTCTTGACCGTGTTGTAGAAGTGGGGAATCTCTATCTCTCCCTCGGGCACCGGAGTGACGGGCTGGGGGATAATGCCCTCCGGGTTCTCCACCGTGGGCACCTCCAGGTAGACCCGCCGGAGAATGGAACTCTTCTCAAAGAAGTTGGCCAGGCCGGGGATGCAGCCCTCGTACGCGCAGGAGCCGAACGCGACCAGCACTTTGGACTTGCGGCGCAGGAGATGGGCCATATGCTCGTTCTCGCTGGTGCGGATAGCGCCGTTGAAAAGGCAGACGTCCAGGTGGCCATCCGGCATAGCCTCCACGTCTTTGACCTTAAAGTCCATCGCGACGGGCCAGAAGAGAATCTCTGCCGCCTCGTCCAGCAGGAGAATCTTCTCCCGCAGTTCCACCACGGCGATTTCGCAGCCGCCACAGGAGGCGGCCCAGTAGAGGCCCAGTTTGAGTTTCCCATTTCCGGCCATGCTCATTCCTCCTTGCTCTCCAACTGGCGCGACCAGTTCAGGGGGCCCAGGGCGCGGATTCGTTCGGTGAACTCGTGCGTCAGTTGGGCCCACCGGACAGCCTCGGCGCCGGAAATCCAACCCCAGTGGAAGCGCTCTTTCTCAATACCGAACTGGGCCAGCAACTGCTCCAGGAGCGGCATGCGGCGGAAGGTCTTGAAGTTGCCGTTGGAGTAGTGACAGTCACCCGGTGGATGGCAGCCGGAGACAATAACGCCGTCTGCGCCCAGCGCGAAGGCCTTCAGGATGAACGCCGGCTCAATCCGTCCGGAGCACATCACGCGGATGATGTCCACGTTCGGCGGTTGCTCCATCCGGCCCACGCCCGCGTTGTCGGCGGCGGTATATGTACACCAGTTGCAGATAAAAGCGATGATCCGGGGTTCAAATGGTTCGGTCATTCGTTCCTCCTCAAAGCCCAAACCACAAAGACACGAAGGGAAATGGCCAGTGTCTTCGTCTCTTTGGGGTTATGCTGGGACTAGCAACGCCTCCAGTTCCGCCAGAATCTGACGGTCGGCAAAGTGGCGGGCGGTGATGGCTTCGGCCGGGCAGGCCGCGACACAGGTGCCGCACCCTTTGCAGAGGGCCTCATTCACCTGGGCGACCCGCGCCGCTTCGTCAAACGTGATGGCGCTATATGGGCAGAGGGTGATGCAGGTCTTGCAGCCGGAGCAGAGACGCTCATCCACCAGTGCCGTCGTCGGGGAGATGACCACTTCGCCCCGGCTTAGCAGGGCCAGCACCTCCGAGGCGGCGGCTCCGGCATGGGCGACGGTATCCGGCACATCTTTGGGGGCCTGGCAGGCGCCGGCCAGGAAGACGCCATCGGTGTTGGTGTGGAAGGGCCGGAGTTTGGGGTGGGCCTCCTGGAAGAAACCGTTGGCACTCCGGCTGATGCCGAAGAGCGTCGCGATCCGGTCCGAGTCGTGCGGGGCCTCCATAGCCGTCTCCAGGATGACCATGTCCACGTCTATCTGGACGGGGATGCCCAGGTTGGTGTTCTCCGCCTTCACCTGGATGCGCCCGTCGTCCAGGACGACGACCTCCGCGCCGCGCCCCCGGACGAAGTAGACGCCCTCCCGCTGGACCCGCTCGTAGAACTCCTCGTAGTCCTTCCCGAAAGCGCGGATATCCATGTAGAACTCAAACACCTCCGCGCCGGTCTTATCCCGAACCAGGTGGGCGTGTTTGAGCGCATACATGCAGCAGACGCGGGAGCAGTAGCGATGGGCGTTCTCGTCACGGCTGCCGACGCAGTGGATGATGGCCACCTGGCGAGGCTTCTCGCCCCTGGACGTCAGAATCTGGCCCTGGGTGGGGCCGGTGGCGCTGGAGAGCCGCTCAAACTGCAGGCCGTCTATAATATCTGGGGACTTGCCGTAGGAGAAGGCAGGGAGACGGCGGGGGTCAAACATCTCAAAGCCGGTGGCGACGACGATGGCTCCGACGTTCAGTTCTATAATTTGCTCTTTCTGGGTGAAGTCAATCGCTTTGGTGGGGCAGGCTTCCGCGCACGCCTGGGTACACTTGCCCCGGGTCAGGTAGAGGCAGGCCTGGTCGTCAATGACGGCTTTCAGCGGCACTGCCTGGCCGTTCATCGGGATATAGGCGGCCCGACGGCGGCTCAGGCCGGCATCATACTCGTTCGGAACGCCCCGCTTGAAGACACAGGCTTCGGCACAGGCCCCGCAGCCCGTGCAGATGTCCATGTTGACGTAGCGGGGGCGCTGGCGCACCTGAACCCGAAAATGACCGACGTACCCGGAGACTTCTATGACCTCGCTATAGGTCAGGAGGGTGATATTGGGATGCCGACCGGCATCCATCATCTTGGGGCCGAGAATTCAGGTACTGCAGTCTAATGTGGGGAAGGTCTTATCCAGTTGGGCCATGTGCCCGCCGATGGACGGCTGCCGCTCCACCAGATAGACCTGGTAGCCCGCCTCGGCGATGGTGAGGGCGGCCTGGATGCCCGCGATGCCGCCGCCGACGACCAGCGCCGCTGGGGTTACGCTCTCCTGGCGGGGGAAGAGGGGCTCATGGTAGTTCACCCGGGCGACGGCGGCCCGCACCAGCCGCTTGGCTTTCTCCGTCGCGGCGACGGGGTCCTCCACCACCCAGGAGACGTGCTCGCGGATGTTAGTCATCTGGAAGTAGTACGGGTTCAGGCCGGCCGAGGCCAGGACGTTCTGAAAGGTGGGCTCGTGCATCCGGGGGCTGCAAGAGGCCACCACGACGCGGGTCAAGCCCAGTTCCCGGATGTCCTGCCGGATTATCTCCTGGCCAGATTCGGAGCAGGTGTACTTATGGGGGCGGGCAACGACCACATTGGGCAACGTGCTGGCGTACTGCACCACCTCGTCCACGTTCACCGTCGCCGCAATGTTGAGCCCGCAGTGGCAAATGTAAACGCCAATCCTCGGTTCTTCGTTGGACATCATTTCCTCCTCACGAGGTGACAGTTACCTTCAGTCAACTTACTTCTCCATTACCTGCCAGATCAGTTCGCAAACATCCAGCACCCGGACGCGCGTCTTGGTCTTGCGGGCGGCCTGGAGCAGGGTGCGCTTGCACTGCTGGCAGGAAGAGATAATGGCCTCGGCGCCAGTGGAGATGGCCTCCTGCAGCCGCTGGACGGAGACGTGCTCCACCGCATCCGGCTCCGTCATCGCCACATCTCCGCCGCCGCCACAACAGACCGCGTTCTCCATTGCGTGGGGCATCTCCCGCAATTGTATGCCGGGGATGCTGCGGATGACCGTCCGGGGCGGCTCGTACACGCCGCTCTTGCGGCCCAGGTCGCAGGGATCGTGGTAGGTGACCGTCCAGGCCAGTTCGGTCATCCGGATGCGGCCCTCCTGGACCATCTGGGCCAGGAATTCGGTGGCATGCATGACCTCAAAGCCGAAGGAATCGCCGACCATCTCCGGATAGAGGTGATGCCAGGTGTAGTAGCAGGAAGAGCAGGTCGCCACCAGGACTTTCGGGCCGATGGAGCGAACCTTCTCCACATTGTGCCGGGCCAGTTCCCCTATCTCGTCCTTAAACCCAGCGCCGTAGAGAGGGTAGCCACAGCACCACTCCTCGCTACCCAGCAGGGTGTAGGAGATGTGGGCCTGTTCCAGAATCTGGACCAGCGACTGGGGAATGCTGTAGGCCATCGGGTAGAGCGCAGAGACGCAGCCGGTGAAGAGGAGCACCTCTGCGGGCTCTCGGACTCGTTCCGCCACGCTTTCCAGCCCCTGGCTCCAGATGAGGCGGGTCTGGTTGTCCTCGTTGAGGATGTTGCGGGTGGCGCCGACGGCCTGGCGCATCATCTGGAGCGTCTGGGGGATAGTATAGCCGTTGGCGACGGCCCACTCGCGCAGGCGGCGCATAGTGGTGCTGGTCAGGATGCCGCGCGGGCAGCGGGCGGAGCAGGCATAGCACTGGGTGCAGAGCCAGAAGGTACGGCTATTCATCACCACGTCGCGCAGCCCCAGGCGGACCAGTTCCCACAACTGACGGGGGGAGTAATCCATCAGGTCTGCCGTGGGGCAAGACGCGCTGCAGGTCCCGCACTGCATGCAGGTCAGCAGTTTCTCCCATTCTGGCTCCACCTGAGCCATAAATTCGCGGTCCAGTTGTTTTTCGGTCAGTGGTGTAGGAAGAGGGGAGGACATAGTCGTGTGACCTCCTAATAGTATGAGCCAGTCCAATCACCTTTCAAAACCGCAGAGAACGCAAAGAGCGCAAAAACCTCCCGGTCTTTGCATCCTTTGGGGTTCAATTCTATTTCCCGCCGAGAAAGCGCTTGACGGTTTTCACCAGGACCTCAGGCTGGATGGGCTTGGAAATCCAGGCGTCAATCGGGACGCGCTCCTCCGGGAACTCGCTGGCGTATTCACTGGTGGCGATGGAGGAAACCATCACCAGGGGGATGTCTTTCAATTGGGGGTCCGCCTCCATTTCCCGACTGACGTCCACCCCTTCCAGGGTGGTGGTCATCATCACATCCAGCAGAACCAGGTCGGGGCGAGTCTTGCGCATCATCTGGAGGGCTTGGTCGCCGCTGCGGGCCTCCGTCACATGGTAGCCCTCCGCCTCCAGGATGCGGCGGCAGATCAGTAGGAAATCCGGGTCATCGTCCACAACCAGAATCCTGGGCATACGGCTCCTCCTGGGCATATGTTTCCTTTCAGGGTGTAAAGGCAAATCAAGATGGGATAGGTTTGGGCTGCGCAAAAATATGCTCCATTTCTCCTTGATAATATCCTCAATCATCCTGGGTACAAGTGACAATAATCTATGCGGCGAATGACGTTTATCCTTGTGGGGTGGTTTGTCGGCGCTTGACAATCCCCCCCGCCCCTGTTAAAATGAAAACCAATGGGCCAGGAAGCAATTCGCAACTTTTGCATTATCGCTCACATAGACCACGGCAAATCCACACTGGCCGACCGACTCCTGGAATTGACCGGCACCATTTCCCCCCGGGAGATGGCCGAGCAGGTCCTGGACTCTATGGACCTGGAGCGGGAGCGGGGGATTACCATTAAGGCGTCGGCGGTGCTGATGACCTATCGCGCCGCCAACGGCCAGGTCTACGAACTGAACCTCATAGACACCCCGGGCCACGTGGACTTCTCCTACGAGGTGAGCCGTGCGCTGGCGGCCTGCGAGGGCGCTCTCCTGGTGGTGGACGCCTCCCAGGGCATAGAAGCCCAGACCATGGCCAACCTCTATCTGGCCCTGGATGCCGGACTGGAAATTATCCCCATCGTCAACAAGATAGACCTCCCCGCCGCCCGGCCCGACGAAGTGGCAAGGGAAGTGGCCGAACTCCTGGGCGTCCCCGCCGAAGAGGTCCTGCGGGTCTCCGCCAAAGAGGGGACCAACGTCCCGGCTGTACTGGAAGCCGTCGTCCAGAAAATTCCCCCGCCCTCCGGTCGGCCCGACGCTCCCCTGCGGGCCCTCATTTTTGACTCTCACTATGACTCCTATAAGGGCGTTGTCGCCTACGTGCGGGTGGTGGACGGCGCGGTAGAGAAGGGGCGCCGATTGATGCTCATGTCTTCCGGCCTGGAGATTGAGCCGGTGGAAATCGGCATTTTCACCCCACAGATGCAGCCGACAGGTCGGCTGGAGACCGGAGAGGTCGGCTACATCGCCACCGGCCTGAAGACCGTCCGTGAGTGCCGGGTCGGAGATACGCTGACGGATGCTGCCCGTCCCGCCGAAGAGCCCCTCCCCGGCTACCGTCCGGCCAAACCGATGGTCTTTGCCAGCCTCTACCCGGTGGAGGCGAAGGACTATCAGGACCTGCGGGACGCGCTGGAAAAACTCCACCTCAACGACGCTGCCCTGACCTTTGAGCCGGAGACCTCGCAGGCGCTCCAATTCGGCTTCCGCTGCGGCTTCCTGGGACTGTTCCACATGGAAATCGTCCAGGAGCGACTGGAGCGGGAGTACGGCCTGGACCTCGTCGCTACCGCGCCCAGTGTGGCCTACCAGGTCGTCACCACCCGGGGGGAGGTACTGGAGGTCTCCCGCCCCGCCGACTTGCCCGACTCCTCGGTCATTCGGGAAATCCGGGAGCCCTGGATGAAGGTCCAGATTTTCACCCCCGTTGCCTACATCGGCCCGGTGATGGAACTGGTCACCCGCCGCCGGGGGCAGTACGAGACGACGGAGTACCTGGATAGCCAGCGGGTGGTGCTGACGTTCCATATGCCCCTCTCCGAGATGATTGTGGACCTCCACGACCGGTTGAAATCGGCCACGCGGGGCTATGCCTCTATGGACTATGTCTTTGAAGGGTACCGGCCCGGCGATCTGGTCAAAATGGATATTCTGGTCAACGAACAGCCGGTGGACGCGCTGGCCCTCATTGTCCATCGGGACCAGGCGTACGAGAAGGGTTCAGCGCTGGCGCGGAAGATGAAAGAAGTGATCCCCCGTCAGTTGTTCCCCGTCCCTATCCAGGCTGCCATTGGGGGCCGTATCATTGCCCGGGAGACGGTACGGGCGCTGCGGAAGGACGTCCTGGCGAAATGCTATGGCGGCGACGTCACCCGTAAGCGGAAGTTGTTGGAGAAGCAGAAGGCGGGGAAGAAACGGCTCAAGCAGTTCGGGCAGGTGGTGCTTCCTCAGGAGGCGTTCCTGGCCATTCTGAGACTGGAGGAGGAATAGAAGCAACTGGCTGCTCATCCCTTCCCGGCAGGTTCAAGAGACCGGCCGTTGAAACCCGCGGGAGGGCGAGGAATTGGAGGGCCCAATGGAGGGAGGACTGGTCTGTCGGCATTGTGGCCGCCCGATCGCGGTACCGGCATCCCGCTGCCCATGGTGTGCGCAGACCATTATGGTTATCTGCGCCCACTGCAAGCAGTACACCGACGATCAAGGGACGGTCTGTGAGCACTGCGGTGCCCCCCTGGAGCCAGACCGACTGGAATCTCTCCGCGTCGGGGTCGGAGTGGATAGCCGGACCGCCCAACTGATTGCTGACCGCCGGCGCGCCCATCTGGTGGCCAGTGGTGTGGTAGCCCTCCACCTCCCCGACTTCTTCTACGCCGATGCCCAGCGACGGACGGTTCTGGTAGACCTCTTTGGCTCCTCTCTGGACCCCCATCGGGAAGCCGCGGCTCTTCTATTTGCGTCCATCGCCTATCTGATCCAGCATGGGTATTGTGCGCTTCAGTCCGCGGCGGACGGCGAATCCTTGCTCTGGGCCGAAGTCCGGCCGTGGGATGGGCAGACCATTAGTCTGGAGGGCACGTTGGCGCGACAGGCCGGCCTGGGCCAGACTCTTACCCAGTCCCTCCGGCAGGCCATTGCCGAAGAGGCAGGCATCATCCCGGAACAGGAGGGGCCAGTGGACCGGCGGAGGCGGCCTGCGGCCACACCTTTCGCCCGCCCCGTCGCCGAAGCAGTGGTGGAAGCGGCCCGCCGTACCGTCCTGCCCGAACATCAGGAGAAAGAGGCGTGCCGGGAGATTTATCAGTTGCTGGTTCAGTTTGTGCAGCAGGACCCGTCCCTGGCCCGTCGCGTTGCCGGGGAGGTTCTGGAAGCGCTGACCTGGTTTCCCACTTGACAAATCGGCCAGTTCGGTTATAAATGAAACCAACCACAAGGTAAAGGAGGTGCAAGGGGGGGAACAAAGAACGCGCTCGGGTTATCCTCGTCTTTTCCTCTGAAACATTCTTAACGTCCAAATTCTGAAAGGAGGAGAAATATGCTCCGGAAAGTCTTGTTGCTGGCCCTCGCTGCCATTCTGGTGCTGCCGATCTTCGCCGGGTGCAAGCCCAAAGAGGCCGCCCCCATCAAAATCGGCGTGGAACTCCCGCTGACGGGAGACTTCGCCTACGAGGGGCAAGGGATGCTCAAATCCATCCAGTTGCTGGTGGACCAGACCAACGCGGCCGGTGGGCTGCTGGGCCGCCAGATTGAACTGGTGGTGGAGGACGACGCCGGAGACGCGGGGCAGGCCTCCCAGGTGGCCCAGAAACTGGTGGATGCGGGTGTTATTGCCGTTATTGGTGCATATAACTCCAGCGCCACCGAACCGGCCTCCGTCATCTACAACCAGGCGGGCATCCTCCACATCACCCCCTCCTCTACCGCTACCCGGCTCACCGAGAAGGGCTTCCAGCGCTTCTTCCGCGTTTGCTTCCTGGATGACCGACAGGGGCTCTTCGCGGCCAAGTTTATGAAGGAAGTGCTGGGCGCCCAGAAAATCGGCATCCTCCATGATAACTCCACCTACGCCCAGGGTCTGGCGGAGCACACCAAGCGGTACGCTGAGCAGTTGGGGATGAATGTGGCCTTCTACGACGCCATCAACCCGGCCGATAAGGACTTCACGCCCACCCTCACCCGCATCGGCGGCGCTGGCCTGGATGCCATCTACTTCACCGGCTACCACGCTCAGGGTGGCCTGCTCCTGAAGCAATCGGCTGACCTGGGATTGAAACTCCAGTGGGTGATGGGCAATGCCTGCAACAACCCGGAGTTGATCCAGATCGCCGGGGTGGAGAACGCTGCCGGGACATACGTCACCACCGAGCCGCTGCCGAAGGACGTGAACGTCCCTGAGGCCAAGAAGTACGTGGAGGACTTCAAGGCCCGCTACGGCGAGGAACCGGCCAGCGTCTGGTGGATGATGGCCGCCGAGGCCTTCAACGTCATCCGCTACGCGATTGAGCAGACCAAGTCCACCGACCCGAAGGTGCTGGCGGAGTTTATCCATCAGGCCAAGGACATTAACGGCATTACGGGCCCCATCCTGGGCTGGGATGAGAAGGGGGACCGCCTGGGCACCATCCATGTGGCCTACGTCATCAGCGAGACGGGCGAGTTTATCCTGAACCCCAAGCAGCCGTCACCATAGGAGTCGTGCCAGCCGGGGGGAGTTCGGGGAAACCTCCGGACTCCCCCTTTTTTGATGTAGGGGGCTCTCAGGAATCGCTGTTCAGGGGGCAAACTCTATGCAACAATTGCTTCAGCAACTCATCAACGGCATCACCATCGGCTCGTTCTACGCGCTGGTCGCTCTGGGCTATACGATGGTGTACGGCGTGTTGAAACTGATTAACTTCGCCCACGGCGGCCTTTTCATGTGGGGGGCCTATATCGGATTGACTGGGCTGAGCGTCCTGTTGGCCCTGCTGGCCCAGGGCGGCCCCGGTATGATTTTCCCCATCGCCGTTATCGTCATCGTCACCATCGCGATGGTCGGTGTCCTGATAGAGCGCATTGCCTACCGTCCTCTCCGTTCAGCCGGACGCCTGGCGCCCGTCATTTCGGCCCTGGGGATGGCCTTCATCCTGGAAAGCCTGGCCCGCAACATCTACGGTGCCAGTTGGAAGACCTATCCCCCCGGACTGGTGCCCGCTGGTAGGGTCGCTCTGGTCGGCGATGTCCGGATCAGCATAATGCAGGTGCTGGTCCTGACCGTCTCCTTTCTCCTGATGGCGCTTCTCTACCTGTTTGTCTACCGCACCCGCATTGGCACCGCCATGCGCGCCGTCTCCCTGGATCACGAGGTCTCCCGGCTGATGGGGATAGATGTGGACGGCATCATTGCTACCGTCTTCCTCATCGGCCCGGGCCTGGGCGGACTGGCGGGGATGATCGTGGCCCTCTATTATGGCTCGTTTGACTTCACCCTGGGCTGGATTTTCGGCCTGAAGGCCTTTATTTCGGCCATTCTGGGCGGTATCGGCAACATCCCCGGCGCTATGCTGGGCGGGATGATGCTGGGTATCATAGAGACCCTGGGGGCCGGATATGTCTCCCCCCAGTGGAAGGATGTGATTGCCTACATGATTCTGATTCTAATTCTCATCTTCCGCCCCACCGGCCTGCTGGGCGAGCGAGTGGCGGAGAAACTGTAGCGGGAGGGAGCAATGGGGAGCCTGATGGAACGTCTCCGGAGGATGCCGCTGGTGTGGCAGATAGGCCTGCTGGCCCTGGCCCTTCTGCTTCCGCTCCCGCTGAACGACTATTACCGCGCGGTGCTCTGGCGCACCGGCATCTACGCCATTCTGGGGCTGAGCCTGAACATCATCGTTGGCTACGCGGGGCTGTTCCAACTGGGCCACGCCGCCTTCTACGCGCTGGGCGCGTACACGTCGGCGCTCCTTAACCTTCACTTTGACATCCCCCTGGTCCTCACCTGGCCCATCAGCATCCTGGTGGCCGCGTTCTTCGGGTACCTGATTTCCCGTCCCATCCTTCACCTGCGCGGCGACTATCTCTGTATCGTGACCATCGCCTTCGGCGAAGTGGTCCGGCTGGCCCTGGTCAACAATATCTTTGGCATCACCGGCGGGGCCAACGGGCTGAGCGGCATTGACCAGACTGTCCTCTTCGGCCTGACGCTGCGAACTCCTCTTCACCACTATTACCTGGTCCTCTTTTTCCTGGTCCTGACGCTTTTCGCCGTCCGGCGGCTGGAGAACTCCCGCCTGGGGCGGGCCTGGATGTACGTCCGGGAGGACGAGACGGCCGCCGAGGCGATGGGGATAGACACGACATGGGCGAAACTGCTGGCCTTCGTGCTGGGCTCTGGGTGGGCGGGGCTGGCGGGGGCGCTCTACGTGGCCCGCATTCCCGTCGTCTCCCCCGACCTGGCTCGCTTTATTGAATCGGTGGTGATGTTCTGCATCGTCGTCCTGGGGGGCACCGGCTCCATCCCCGGCGTCTTCGTCGGCACCCTGGGGATGATCACCCTGCCGGAAATCTTCCGCTTCCTGAAAACCTGGCGGGATGCCTGGATGGGCGTGGCGATGGTCGCGATGATGATTGCCCGCCCCGAGGGCCTGTGGCCCAGCCGCCGCATCCGAATGGAGATTCGGGAGAAAGAGTAGCCACAGAAACCCGCGGAAACATTCTGAAGTTTCTGGGGTTCTGTGGGATTCCGTGGCAAATTCCCATCGGAGAGGATAGATGGCGCTTCTGGAAATCCGCAACCTGACCAAACAGTTTGGGGGCCTGACCGCTGTGGATTGCGTCAGTTTCTCCCTGGACGAGGGAGAAATTCTGGGTCTTATCGGCCCGAACGGGGCTGGAAAGACGACCATCTTCAATCTCATCACCGGTATCTACGCCCCGACCGAGGGGGAGATTTCCTTTAACGGCCACCAGATTGCCCACCCGCCCCTGGGCGCCCGGAAGTTCATCACCCCGGTCTGGTGGTTGCAGTGGGTGCCGGCCCGGTCGCTCCGGGAGCAGTGGGACCAACTCCGAACCCTGCGGCCCCATGAAATCACCGAACTGGGCATTGCCCGCACGTTCCAGACCATCCGGCTGTTCAAGAATATGACCGTCCTGGAAAACGTGATGGCGGGAGTCCATCACCGTACCCGGGCTGGTGTATGGGGGGCGATCTTCCGCCCACCGGCGCAGCGGGGGGAAGAGGCCTTCATCGTCAAAGAAGCGGAGCAGTATATTCATTTTATGGGACTCTCCGATTATCGGGATGAACTGGCCAAGAACCTCCCGTACGGCCATCAGCGGCGGCTGGAGATTGCCCGCGCGCTGGCGGCCCGACCCCGTCTGCTCATTCTGGACGAACCGGCGGCCGGCCTGAACGAGCAGGAGACCCTGGAACTGATGGACCTCATCCGGCAGATTCGGGACTCGGGAATTACCGTCCTGCTCATTGAGCACGACATGAAAGTGGTGATGGGCATCTGTGAACGGATCGTCGTTCTGGACTACGGGAAAAAGATTGCCGAGGGGACGCCGGAGGAGGTGCAGCGAAACCCGCGCGTCATTCAGGCCTACCTGGGAGAGGAGGAGGTGTGACGATGCCACTCCTGAGGATAGAGAACCTGCACACCTACTACGGCCACGTCCACGCCCTCAAGGGGATTGACCTGGAAGTGGAGGAGGGAGAAATCGTCACCCTCATCGGGGCCAATGGGGCCGGTAAGAGCACCACGCTCCGTACCATCTCCGGCCTGGTCCGCCCGCGCGAGGGCCGCGTTGAGTTCAATGACCAGGTTCTCAACCACGTCCCGGCCCACAGGATTGTTCAGATGGGCGTCTGTCACGTCCCTGAGGGCCGCCGCATCTTCACGACCCTGACGGTGATGGAGAACCTGACGATGGGGGCCTACACGCTCAAAGACGAGCAGGCCATCCGGGAGAATCTCCAGCGCGTCTTTGACCTGTTCCCCCGTCTGGCGGAGCGGAAGAACCAGTTGGGCGGCACCCTCTCCGGCGGCGAGCAGCAGATGCTGACCATCGGGCGGGCGCTGATGTCCCGGCCCCGGCTGCTGCTGCTGGACGAGCCCTCGCTGGGACTGGCCCCTATGCTGGTCAAGGCCATCTTTGAGACCATCCGGGAGATCAACGCGCGCGGCACCACCATCCTGCTGGTGGAGCAGAACGCCCGTGCGGCGCTGAAGATCGCCCATCGGGCCTACGTCCTGGAAACCGGTCGGGTCGTCCTCTCCGGCCCGGCGCAGGAACTGATGCAGGATGAGCGGGTACGGAAGGCGTATTTGGGGGAGAGATAGGGAGCATGTCCGAACCTCTTCGCTGTATCAATCACCCCAACGCAGAAACCTACCTGCGCTGCGCCCGATGTGGGGTGCCCATCTGCTCCCGGTGCGCGGTGCCGATAGAGGTGGGCTACATCTGCCCCGCCTGCCGCAACCGCCAGCAAAGGGTCTTCTACGCCGACTTCCGTCCTGTTCACTACCTGGTGGCGGCGGCGGTCGCGCTCCCGCTGGCTTTCCTTGCGGGCTGGATCATCCCTACCTCAGGCTGGCTGGCCCTATTCCTCAGCCCCCTGGCCGGAATGGGCATCGCCGAGGCCGTCCGCTGGGCCATCCGCCGCCGGCGCGGCCGCTACACCTGGCTGGTGGTCGCCGCCTGCATCCTGGTCGGCGCCCTCCCCTGGATGCTGATCATCCTTCTCCCTATCCTGAGCGCTCCCATCGCCGCCGCGTCCCTTACCGGCATCGCCTGGCCCCTCCTCTGGGGCATCATCTACCTGGTGGGTGCCATCAGCGCCGCCGTCGCCCGGCTGCGGGTATGACCAGGGACCAGAGGCCACCGACCACCGTCAATAGTTGATTCTCCTGCGCCTTTGGGTTTTTGTGTGAGACGATGCTTTCTGAACTCCATATCCGCGATTTCGCCATCATAGACGAACTTCACCTCTCCTTCCCCTCCGGCTTCATTGTCCTGACCGGAGAGACGGGAGCGGGGAAGTCCATCATCATTGACGCCGTCGGGTTGGTCCTGGGTGGCCGCGCTGACCCGACTGTTGTGCGCGCTGGCGCCGACCGGGCCCTGGTGGAGGCCGTCTTCCGCCTGGACCCGGCCCATCAGGCTGCCTTGTGTCCTCTCCTGGAGCGGGAAGGTTTGGAAGGCGACGAGCCCGACCTCCTCATCCTCTCCCGCGAAGTACGGCCCGAAGGCCGTAGCATCTGCCGCGTCAACGGCCGGGCGGTGACCCTGGCCCTCCTGCGGGAGATCGCTGAAGGACTGGTGGATGTCCACGGCCAGAGCGAGCACCTTTCCCTCCTACGGGTGCGGGAGCACATCCGCCTCCTGGACCGCTTCGCCGGCCTGGAGGATGCCCGGGCTGGCGTAGCCGACCTGGTGGCCCGAGTGCGAGCCATCCGGCGGGAGCGGGCCAGTCTGGAACAGGATGAGCAGGAGCGGGCCCGCCGCATAGACCTTCTCCAGTACCAGATTGCGGAGATAGAGGCCGCCGCCCTCCGCCCCGGCGAAGAGGAAGAACTGACTGAGGAGCGGGTACGGCTGGCCAACGCCGAACAACTCTCCCTCCTCCTGGCCGACGCGCTGCGGGCACTGGATGAGGGTGGCGAAGAAGGCCGTCCCGCCACCGACCAGTTAGGCCACGCCCTGCGGGCTCTGGAGGGACTGGCCCGCATAGACGCCGCGCTGACCTCCCGCCTCCAGGAAGCCGAAGAACTCTTCTACCGTCTCCAGGACCTGGCCGACAACCTGCGGGAGTACTCCAGCCGGGTAGAATTCAACCCCCGTCGGCTGGCCGAAGTGGAGGAGCGGCTGGACCTCATCCGTCGCTTGAAGCGCAAATACGGCGCCACGGTCACCGAAGTGCTGGAATATGCCCGACGAGCGGCGGCGGAACTGGAGACCATCACCCACAGTGAGGAACGGATCGCCGCGCTGGCCGCCCAGGAAGCGCAACTCCTGGACGAACTGGCCCGCGCCGCCCTGGACCTCTCCGCCCGTCGTCGGGAGGCCGCCCGGAAACTGGCCCAGGGTATTGAGGCGGAACTCCAGGACCTGCGGATGCCTGGCGCCCGCTTCGCAGTGGATTTCCGCTGGACGGCCGACCCCGAAGGGGTGCCGCTGACCCCTGAGGACGTCGCGGCGGCGGGCATAGACCCGGGCGATTTTCCCCTCCCGGCCCGCTTCGGCTTTGATGCCACCGGCATAGACCGGGTGGAGTTTCTCGTCTCCCCCAACCCGGGCGAACCCCTCAAGCCCCTGACCAAAATCGCTTCCGGCGGCGAGACCTCGCGGCTGATGCTGGCCCTCAAGGCTGTCCTCTCCCGCGTGGACGAAACCCCCACTCTCATCTTTGACGAAATTGACCAGGGCATCGGCGGACGGGTGGGCGCGATGGTGGGAGAAAAACTCTGGCGGCTGACGGTCGCCGGAACAAACGGCGGGATCGCCCATCAGGTCCTTTGCGTCACCCACTTGCCGCAACTGGCCGGCTTCGGCGACGCTCACTTCCGGGTGGAGAAAACTCCCCTGGAGGGCCGCACGGTCACCCGGGTGACCCCTCTGGAGGGGCCGGCACGGGTGGAGGAACTGGCCCAGATGTTAGGCGCCAGCGGCGAATCCGCCTACCGGAGTGCAGAGGAAATACTGGAAGAGGCAGGAAGCAGGAAGTGCAGATTGGAGGACGAATAGGGGTTGTACGAACGACGAAGAAGTTAGCGGGCCCGAAACGCGGTGCCATCGCGTAGGGTCTTGCGCTGTTCACGGGCGCAAAAAAGGGAGCGGTATACTCCCGTGCCCAACGCTGGGACCACGGACTGATAGACCTGGAAAATCCGACGTGTTACGGTGGAGACTATGCAACCGGAGTACGCTATGCCTGAACCTTTAGACCTCATCCTCACTGGCGGCTTGCTGGTGACCGGCCAGGGCATCCGGCGGGCCGATGTGGGCGTGCGCGGCGAAACCGTCGCTGTCGTCGCTCCGGACCTGCGGGACCACCCCGCCCGCGAAGTGATTGACGTGGCCGGCCACTACATCCTCCCCGGCGCCATTGATGTCCACGTCCATCCTGTCTACGAGGACGACGTGGAGGCATGCTCCCGCGTGGCGGCCTATGGAGGCATCACCACCCTTTTCCACTTCGCCTATGCCCGTACCGGCGAGAGCCTCTTGGAGCAGGTGGAGCGGATGCTGGAGGACGGTCGGGCTCGCTCCCGGCTGGATTTCGGCCTCCACGGTGGCCTCTTTGAGGCCCCGCGCCAGGTCCCCGAAATCCCCCGGGTTATGGACCTGGGCGTCCGCACCCTCAAGTTCTTCCTGGCCTACGTCAAACAGAAATGGTACACCGACGATTACCATCTGCTCTGGGCAATGCACATCCTGGCCGAACGGGGCGGCATGGCGATGGTGCATGCCGAAAACGGCGGCGGGATTGACTACTTGGAGGACCGGTACTGGGAGGAACTGGGCGGACCCAACGCAGCGCATTTCTTCAACCTTTCCCACTCTCCGGTGCTGGAGGAGGAGGCCATCTTCCGGGCGATCTGCATGGCCGAAGTGGCCGATTGCCCCCTCTATATTGTCCACGTGACCTCTGCGCGAGCCCTGCGGCCCATCCGGCAGGCCCGGGCGGAGGGGCAGCGGATTTTCGCCGAGACCTGCGCCCAGTACCTGACGCTGACGCAGGACCTCCTGCGGACGCGCGGCGCGCTGGCCAAAATCGGCCCGCCGCTGCGCACCGACGCCGACCGGGAGGCCCTCTGGCAGGCCCTGGCCGACGGCACCCTCTCCGTCGTCTCTTCCGATCATGCCCCCAAGCGCAAAGAGCCCTTTGGCGACTTCCGGCAACAGCCCTACGGGTCGCCGGGCCTGGAAACGCTGCTGGTCGTCACCCACGACGAGGGCGTCAATCAGGGGCATATCTCCCTGGTCCGGCTGGTCCAGGTTCTCTGCGAGAACCCCGCCCGCATCTTCGGCCTCTACCCGAAGAAGGGGACGATTGCCGAGGGCTCCGACGCTGACATCGTCGTCTTTGACCCCCGGCGGACAGTGACCATCCGGGCGGAGGAGATGCACTCGGGGGCCGGCTACACCCTCTACGAAGGCCGGACGGTTCTGGGCTGGCCCGTGATGTCCTTCCAGAGGGGGCATCGGGTGCTCTGGGAGGGGGAGGTAGTGGCCGAACCGGGGGCGGGTCGCTTCCTGCCCCTGTTGGAAGTGCCTCCTGTGGCGCCGCTTTAGGAGAAACCCGGTGGCCGATGGCAACGCCGTCGGCTGCTTTCATATCACCTCAGCCATGCCCGGACGGCTGCCAGAATCTCTTCCGGCGACGTCCGGGCGACATCAAACCAGCGGATGCGCGGGTCGCTCAGGCGGAACCAGTTGTACTGGTGACGGATGAACCGCCGGGTGTCCCGCCGAATCTGCGCCAGCACCTCTTCCAGCGTCGCCCGGCCCTCAAAGTACGGGCGGAACTGCCGGTAGTTGAGGGCCGACATCGCCGGAAGGTCCCAGCCGTATCCGGCCTCTAACAGCCCCCGAATCTCCTCCACCAGTCCGGCCTGGACCATTGCCTCCAGCCGCGCGTCGGCGCGGGCGTAGAGGGCCGACCGTTCCATCGTCAGCCCGACCTGAAGGACATCGTAGGGAGGAGGAGTACGGCGGGGTCCTGCAGGGCCGGCGCGCAGAGCGACCTCCAGCGCCCGCACCACCCGGCGGGGGTTGCGGGGGTCCACGCGGGCGGCGGCCTGGGGGGCCAGCGCAGCCAGGCGGGCCAGAAGGGATTCCAGCCCTTCCCGGCGGGCCTGCTCCTCCAGTTCGGCCCGCAGCGCAGGGTCCGGGGGGACGGCGGGCGGGACCCAGCCCTCTACCAGCGCGCGCACATACTGCCCTGTGCCGCCAGCGACCACGGGCAAGCGGCCACGAGTGTGGATATCGGCAATCGCTGCCTGCGCCAGGCGCAGAAAGCGGGCCAGCCCCACCGTGTCATCGGGGTCGGCAATGTCTATCAGGTGGTGGGGAACCCGGGCCCGCTCTTGGGGGGTCGGCTTGGCGGTGCCGATGTCCATCCCCCGGTAGAAGAGGCGGGAATCGGCGGAGACGACCTCCCCCGCCAGATGTTCGGCCAAGTAGAGGGAGAGGGCCGTCTTGCCGATGGCCGTCGGCCCGATAATGACCAGCAGGGGCTGGCGTGAACTTCCCGCATCTGCGCAGTACAGCGATTCAGCCATAGAGAGTGTCGCAGTAGAAATCCGGGTTTTTCGCCCGCGAGGTCAGCCACGGTCTCCTTCTGGCGGAGGACAGACCCAGGACGGAGCCCAGAGATCGCCGAAAGCGGCACCGATGCCGCAGGCCGAGCAGGCGCTACGGCAATCGGGGCGGGTCCGGGCCTCCTGACTCCGCTCCCATTCCCGCCACAAATACTCCTTTCGCACCCCAACGTCCACAAAGTCCCAGGGGAAGACCTCATCTCTGGGCCGCTCCCGGTAGGCATAGAAGCCCGGCGAGAGCCCGACCCGCTCAAAAGCCAGTGTCCAGGCGGTGAAATCAAACCAATCGTCCCAGCCGTCAAAGCGGGCCCCTTCCGCCCGGGCCCATCGGATGACCTCTCCCAGTCGCCGGTCGCCCCGGGCGAGCACCGCCTCTATCAGAGTCATACGGGGATCGTTCCAACTGGGGTTGAGACCGCCGCCGCGCAGCCGCTCCCGCAGGGCCTGCTGGCGGGACCGAATCTCCTCCAGCGGGGCCAGTGGCGCCCACTGGAAGGGGGTGTGGGGCTTGGGAACGAACGTACTGATGCTGATGTTGACCTGTGCTTTGCGCCCGTGGACCTGGCGCCCCTCTGCCAGCACGGCTCGGGCCAGGTCGGCGATGGCGCGGACATCCTCGGGGGTCTCCCCGGGCAGGCCGATCATAAAGTACAGTTTGACCGTTCGCCAGCCGCGCCGGAAGACCTCCCGGGCGATCTCCACCATCTGGTCTGCCGGGACCGGTTTGTTGATGACCCGCCGCAGCCGCTCCGTCCCGGCCTCTGGCGCGAAAGTGAAGCCCGTCCGTCGCCCGCGACTGATGGCGTCCGCCAGGTCCACCGAGAAGGACTCAATCCGCAGACTGGGCAGGGAGATGGAGAGATGCCGGTCGGCGTACCGGTCTGCCAGTGCCCTCACCAGTTCGCCGATGCGGGAGTAGTCGGCGGAGGAGAGGGAGAGCAGGGCTATCTCTTCATAGCCGGTGTGGGCCAGAATCTCGTCCACCGCTGCCAGGACCTCTTCCAGGGGCCGCTCCCGCAGGGGTCGGGTGACGATTCCGGCATGGCAGAACCGGCAGCCCCGGATACAGCCGCGCTGGATTTCCACCACTCCCCGATCGTGGGCCACGGTGACGTTGGGGACCAGTTGGCGGGTGGGTGGCGGGGGGAGGACCGATACGACGCGCCGCCGGACCGGAAAGGGCACTTCCGGCCGCCGGGCGCGGATTTGGGCGACGGTGCCGTCAGAATGGTAGTCCACTTCGTAGAACCGGGGGACGTAGACACCGGGGATGCGGGCCAGGGCTTCCAGTTGGGCCTCGCGGCTCTGGTGGCGGGTGCGCTCCCAGGCCCGCACGACGTCCCCAATCGCCTCCTCGCCGTCGCCGATGACGAAGGCGTCTACGAAGTCCGCTACCGGCTCCGGATTGAACGTCGCATGTCCCCCGGCGATGACCAGCGGATACCGGGCGTCCCGCTCCATGCTCTTGAGCGGCAGTCCCGCCAGGTCCAGCGTCTCCAGAAGATTCGTGTAGAGGACTTCGTAGGGGAGGCTGAAGCCCAGGATGTCAAATTCGGCCAGAGGGTGGAAGGATTCCAGACTGTAGAGGGGGATATCCTCCCGCCGCATAGCCGCCGCCATATCGGGCCAGGGGGTGTAGGCCCGCTCCGCCAGAACCCCCTCCATCCGGTTCAGAATATCGTAGAGGACCTGGATGCCCAGATTGGACATGCCCAGGTCGTAGAGGTCGGGGAAGATGAGGGCGACGCGGGTGGGGGTGGCATCCCAGTCCTTGCGGACGGCGTTGACCTCACCGCCGACATACCGGCCGGGGCGCTCTACGCGGGGGAGGATTCGTTCCAGGCGGTCTTTCCAGTCAGGGGTCATCGGATCGTTTACCAGCGGTCTGTAACGCCGGTGATGTAGCGCCGGCCACCCGGCCGTTTACAGGCTAACAGCCCTGTTACGTTTTGGCGATGCCCTCTACGACGCACTCCCGTGCGCCGCTATCCACGAAACCCACCGATTCGGCCAGACGAGCAGAGGGCTCGTTGCCTTCGGCGACGACGTAGAGGGGGACAGCACCAGAGCGCAGAATCCAGGTGATGCAGGCATCCAGGACTGCTTTGCCCCAGCCCCGCTGTTGAGCCTCTGGGGCCGTCTGAACGTAGACTTCGGCGAAGTGAGGGGATTGCCAGTTGATGCCGGCCTCGGCGACAATCTGGGCCCCCTGGAAACGGATGACGAAGCGGGGGGAGCCATTAGCGGCCTGGGCGGGGGTCACCAGGACGTTGATTTCCGGTTCGTAGTGCCTCAGGTCCAGGTAGTAGATACGGTTGAGGCTGACCCGCTCCACCTCCAGCGCCTCCTCCGCCACCCCCAGCAAGTCGGGGGTGGTGACCAGATAGTAGGGACGGTGGGGGGGGCCGCCGCTGGAGGGGAGGAGGCTCCGCTGCAACAGAACCTGGGCCACATCTATACGGCGGGAGCGCAGGACGCTGATAGGCCGGAAGAGGTCCCAGCCGGTCTGGCAGATGGCCAGGAATCCCTCCACGCGCGACCCGCGTTCGGCCACCCAGAGCCGGGTGCGCGCCGGGTTGTGGTAGAGCACATAGTAGGCTGCCAGACCGTCGCGCGGAGCGCTCAAATCCAGCATCGTCCGCACCTTGCGGCGCAGTTCTTCCAGGTCCTGAGTGATTTCCTGTTCCTGAGGGACGAACCAATCGGACATAACTCTCCATTTAATATCCGGTCCTATTATACCACATCTCCCTCATCTGTGCCCAGTATCAGGCGGCGCACGACGGGGACCGGTGGAGTGCCGAAGGAGAGAAGACGGTCGTGAAAGGCCCGCAGGTCAAAGCGGTCGCCCTCTCGCGCCCGGACGTCCTCCCGCAGTTTGAGCACCATGAGTTTGCCCAGGGTGTAATTCAGGTACTGCGGGTCGTACGTGCCTCGGACGGCCTCTTCTTCGGCCGGTGCCGGTTCCAAAAAGGCATCCTCCACAAAGCGGCGGGTTGCCTCCTCCACCGTCATCCCGGCGGTATGGAGGCCCAGCGCGCAGACGAAGCGGACATCCCGCAGCAGGGCCTCGCTCAACTGGCCCAGGCGGGCCCAGAGGTCATCGGGACATACCGTCTCCCACATCATCTGTTCGCAGTAGTGGGCCCAGCCCTCGGTGAAGGCGTAGGAGCCAAAGGCTTTGGTGACCGCCGACGGGGCATTGCGGGTGTGCAGGCCATGCAGGTAGTGGCCGGGCCAGGCCTCGTGGACGCAGGTGCTCCAGAGGGAGTGGTAGGTGAAGGTGGTCATCCACTCCTCCACTTTCTCCGGCGACCAGTCCGGCTCCGGCGGGGTGACGTAGTAGTACGATTCGCGCGCGGCGGTCTCAAAGGGGCCGGAGGAGTACATCATCGCGAAGGCATAGCGCAGAAACGGTGGCGTCTCGGCGACGATGCAGTTCTCGTCGTAGGGGACGGAGACGATACCTCGTTCCAGGACAATTTGGCGGAGGTCATCCACCAGCCGCCGGACTTCGGGGACCAGATTGTCGGGGGATGGGTGGCGGCGCTTGCCTTCGGCGATCACCTGATGGGGGTCACTGCCGGGGCCTCCCAGACGGGCGGCGGTCTCCAGGAACGCCTCCTTGTTACGGGTTAGGTCCGCCTCCGCCACTTCCCGCAACTGATCCAGCGGGAGGTCCACGCCCTCGCTCAGGGCCGGCATCCGCGCGAACCGCTCCGCGCCCAGGGCAAAGTCGTCGGTGGCGCGGGGGGCCAGGTCGTTCTCCAGCCAGGAGACGGCGGCTTCCACTTCCCGGACCGCGTCCCGGATGGCGCTATCCAGTTCTGCCCGCAGGGCGCCATCTTCCAGACCTGCCAGCGCGCCGGGGAGGTCGTCTTGCAAGAAGGAAGCCAGGCCTTTCCCGATGCGCGCGGCGACACCGACAGCCGGGCGCATGGGATGGGTGAGGTTTTCCCGCAGGCAGGAGAGGACGGCGGGGACTCTGCGCAGGTGGGCCAGGAGTGCCCGCGCCCGCGTCTCCAGTGGCGCGTAGTTGCGCAGAATATAGTTGCCCACATCCAGCACTTCCAGATACGGGATGGGGTCCCGCTCCAGTTTTCGCCATTTGGTCAGGGCGAAGGTCTCAAAGAGGGCCTCATACCGCACCACCTGGTAATCCAGCCAGGCCCGTTCGTCCAGGTCGGCGGGGTCTATCTGCTCCAGGTCCGCCAGGAAGCGGCGCAGGTCGGCCGCTCGGGTTTCCTGCGCGTGGCGGGAGAGGTCGGGCAACCGCCCATCGTATTCGTGGAACCCCAGCCAGACGGCGACGTGAGGGTAGGTTTCGCAGTAGGCTCGCAGGTAGGCATCGGTCAGGTTTTGCAGTTCACGTGCAGCGGATGGACACATGGGGAACCTCCGGGTTGGGTCATCCGTTCCGCTCCCCACCGGGTTGTGCGGACGTTCATTCCGGGCTGCAGCAGGGGATTGGCGGAACGCAGTGTTATTATAGCAGGTCGGCTGGAGAAGACAACCGGCGTGGATGGCCCGGTGGCTGCGCAGCGCGGGGAGGGGAGATGGAGAGAGGACCGTGGGCTTGCGGTGATTCTTTGAGTGTCGGACGATGCCATCGCCGGATGGCTGTACGATGGACCGACCCACCGAGGCGCCCCTTTTGTCTACAGCGACACGGCCATTGAGACCGTCCTGACCCTCCGGGAAGTGTACCATCTGCCCAATCGGGGAGCAGAGGGCTTTGTGCGTTCTCTGTCCAGAAGATGGGAATTCCCCTGCCGGTGCCCGACCATACTACCCTCTCGCGCCGGGGCAGAACGGTGCGAGTCCGCCTGCCCAAAAAGGCCCAAGGCCCGCTCCACGTGGTGCTGGATAGTAGCGGGCTGAAGGTCTATGGTGAAGGGGAGTGGAAAGTCCGTCTGCGCGGCCCATCAAAACGGCGCACCTGGCGGGTATTCCATCTGGTCGTAGATAGCACAGGGGGCGAAATTCAGGCAGTAGAATTGACCGAGGCCGGCGTGCATGGTTCTAAGGTTGTCAAGCCTATGCTGAAGCAGGTAGAGCAGCCCATTGCCAGCGCAGCCGGTGACGGGGCCTATGACCGGCGGGAAGTGTATGAGGCCCTGCAGACCCACAGCCCTGGGGTGGCGATCGCGATTCCACCCCGGCGGGATGCCCGCATCTGGCGACACGCTAATGCTCCAGGGCCGCCCCATCCGCGCAACGAGAATCTGCGTTATATTCGGAAGCACGGTCGCCGTGCCTGGGAGAGGCACTGCCACTATCATCGCCGTTCGTTGGCGGAGACGGCTGTTTTTCGCCGGAAAACCATCTTTGGGGACCATCTGAGTGCCCGTTTGCTCCCTGTCCAGCGCACCCAGGTGTTCATTCGCTGCCGGGCGTTGAACATTATGACGCATCTGGGGATGCCGGACAGTTATGCGGTGACCTGACCCAGTCACCCAATGGAGCTGCCAACAGTCATCAAGAAACAGAGAGCGCTGCTCACGTTTGTTTGTAGCGCAATTTATGCACCAAAGCCTCAGGCCGGTGCTGCTATCCGCACGCTGGCCGGTGAAGCCGATATCGGTTGGGAAGGTGCCCTGGCGGTGGCGCACAACGCCGTAGGGGTGGTACAGCTGCCGCGCCACCACCTGCCCGCTGCCATCGGTGCTCAGTGTGGCGGAGCCGAGATGGTCGCCGTGCAGGTAGTATACCACGCCCACGCCCGCAACGGTAGTGCGCAGCGCCACCCGCGCCCCGCCGTGGTGGTAGTATTTGGTGACGGCGGGGACAATGGTGGTGGCGGTGACAACGGCAGCGTTGGAGACGTGGTCGGTGGCGATCAGACGGAAGGTGTAAAAGTGGGCAAGTGGGCAAGTTTGCAGGTATGCAAGTGTGCAAGTAGGAGGTAGCTGAATAGTTACCATAACTCTCTCATTGTGCCTACCGTCTCCTACGAAGCATTTCACCCAATGCTATGAAAGGTAACACAGCCAGCGTGGCACAGACCACGAAA
Organism: Chloroflexota bacterium; assembly: GCA_014874475.1. Taxonomy (GTDB): domain Bacteria; phylum Chloroflexota; class Anaerolineae; order B4-G1; family DUEL01; genus SpSt-77. The sequence goes on along the minus strand of JADBJJ010000017.1, from coordinate 7,592 downwards.
AGTAACTTCAGCCCAATGTGTAAGGTGGGGGCTGCCTTCCAGATGAAGATTACGTTGCCTACTATAAGAGCCAGTGGGCTGAATACACGTACTACAATCTCTGCGTTTATCACTCTCTTTCGGTACAACACTATACCGACGAGGGCTACCGGGAGTGCTCCTACAAGAAACCAAAAGGCAGCGCTGTCAAAGTCGAATTCCATAATCATATCCTTCCTTTCCCCGTTTTCGGTACTCGATTGTGCGCCCCGGTATCCCGTTTGAGTGTTTCGTGCTGAAGATGTCCCTACGGTGTCACCTCAATGTATACTTCTGTAAGATTGCTGCCAAAGCTTACCCAATCAGAGTATATTCCTATTACCGGCACAATTCCAACCATATCGAGGAAATTATGCGATGTATAAGATCCCGTATGTTTATATGCTATGAGTCGCAAGAGTCCCTCTATGGATTTCCCAAGATCAACCGCTATGCCAAATCCTATAGCTATGCCTCCTATTACGGTACCCTCAGGAGTGCTGGTTGCTATTGCTGCTACTCCAACAACATCCAGGCCTATGCTAGCTAAATCTCGCTTAGCTGCTTCCCAATCAGGCTCAAAGCGGAGGTGGGGGTGAAAGTGAATCCAGTCCGCACGTGTGTAGAACTCGGGGTACAGACCGAGTTCGCCCGGCCAACCAGATTTCCGAAGCACATACTCCTCGTATCGCAGTGCGAATTCAATGTGTGATTCGCCGCCGACGAGTATCTCTCCCCTCTCATTTCGGCTGAAGAATCCACCTGGCCACGCGCTAATGTATTCGCTAGGCAGGTTGTCAACTGGCACGGATTTGCTCCCCGTTACCATGTAGTTGTCTTTTGCTCGCCTCAATATCTCTAACCAACCCCACCTACCTTCCAATACGCTACCTTTCCGGAAGTATGCCAGCACTTCACCCCAAGATTTCACACCGAAAGAGCGCTTAATCTCTTCTTCGCTATAGTATCCGATCGGATCAGTATACCGCAACGGGTTGTTCCGCACATACGCATACCGGTTCAGGCTCTGCGGATTCCCCGGCTCCGGCACAATTGTATCCGCACTGATAAATCTCCCCACCCCCGGATGGTAGTAGCGGGCGCGGTAGTACATCAGGCCGGTGCTCTCATCTGCCCGCTGGCCGGTGAAGCCGATGTCGGTTGGGAAGGCGCCTTCGCTGTGACGCACGCCGCCATAAGGCAGGTAGCGCTGCTGCGCTGTGGTGCGGGAGACATGAGCTATGGTCAGGCTTCAGCAGTTCAACCGTGGCTCTCAGCCGAAGGTCGCACAGTGCGCTTTCGCCGGAATTGAAAGTGTCCAATGGCCAAAACAAGTACGCTGATAAAGAACCAAAGCTCGGAGATGCTTTTATCTCCAGGCCAAAGTTTGAGCAATACGATCCCAGCCAAACAGAGTATAACACGTACCTGTGTAATCCTTTGCGCAGGAAGATACTTGCGCATGAACCACAGGCTGGGTACCAGCCCAACACATACTCCTAGTCCTGCTGCGATTAAAATTGGCAGCCAATTGATATCCAGACGAGCATTAAAATCCAGCACCAACTTGATCAGAGGGGGTATTGTCAAAACGCCTACGATACCCCATGCTATATCTAATGCGTGGCCCCTTAACATTGTCTATCTCCCATTACCTGCCGGGGTAGAAACAGGGCCAGGTGTCGGTATTGGTCGAACAGTAGGAGTGGAAGGGACCACCCTATACGAGGTGTCGTAGGTTTGCAAATCCCAAAGAAAGACAGCTAATCCCACTATCCTGCTCCAACCCCCGCTAGCCAGCCCTAATATTCCACCAATAAGACCGGGAACTGACGGCCACTCAAATCCCGCCAGCTTATGCCTGACTTCAACATAATAGCCCAGACTGGATACCCCAGGTGGCCCTAGATTCCAGCGAGGTGGAAAGTTTTTGTCCAGCCCATAGCCTGTATCACCACCAATGTATCTGTATCGGTAGGGAGCAGTGGGACCATCCTGAATATCGCTGTACACATAGGGAACGCAAAAATAGCTATCCCACTCATAATCACTGCTAGGTCCGCCTCCTGGATTAGCGTATTTCGAGCGAAAGAGGGCAATGCTATCTGTGTTAACATGCTCATAAATATCCCTCAACTGGACTTCACCCAGATTGAGGGAAAGAGAGGGGTTTATGTTCCATGCCACCAACTCGCCCTCAGATCCAGCGACGATAAAAAAGTACGCATATTCACCACTGCCATATACTACTGCATCGCCAAATTCTGCCAAGAGTAGAATACGTTGCCAAGTCTCGCTAAACAGAGTACGCCAGCTATCTCCGAACCATTTCTTGAGCTGAGCATCGCTGAAATGCCCTGTCGGATCCGTATACCTGAGCGGATTCCCCAGCACATACGCGAACCTGTTGAGGCTCTGCGGATTCCCCGGCTCGGGCACAATCGTATCCGCGCTCACGAACCGCCCCACCCCCGGATGGTAGTAGCGGGCGCGGTAGTACATCAGGCCGGTGCTCTCATCCGCACGCTGGCCGGTGAAGCCGATATCGGTTGGGAAGGTGCCCTGGCGGTGGCGCACGGTGCCGTAGGGGTGATAGAACTGCCGCGCCACCACCTGCCCGCCACCATCGGTGCTCAGTGTGGCGGAGCCGAGATGGTCGGCGTGCAGGTAGTATACCACGCTCCCGCCCGTGCCGGTAGTGCGCAGCGCAACCCGCGCACCGCCGTGATGGTAATACTTGGTGACCGCGGGGACGAAGGCGGCGGTGGTGACCACAGCGCTGTTGGAGACGTGGTCGGTGGCAGTGAGCCGGAAGAAGAAGTAGTTGGCCGATTGGCCAATGGTATGGGCAGTGGCCGTGGTCCGGGTGAGCACCCGCTGCCACGAGCCGCCATCCACGCTCACGTCGAGATCATAGTAGGCTACGCCGGATTGGTCATCGCCCGCACCCCAGGTGACGGTGAAGGGGGTGGTGTAGGCCCGCCACGGTACGTTCAGCCATACCCGCGGCGGGGTGGCATTTTGCACAATGGCGGAATGCGAGATGCGCGAAAGACTGTAGGTTCAGCCGTCTATTCGCCTCTTAAACTTCTTAACGCCAATCGTCCAACCTCCATACGTTCCAATAGCCGCAAATATCGCTGTGGCAATGGACGCGGCAAGAACTGTCGAGAAAGTATAGAGGCCAAGCCACCACAGAAATCCCAGGAATAGCATCTCTGATATCCCGAGAAGAACTCCCGTTAACAGGCTAAGAATGAACCCTGTGCGGGGGCGCGTCAAGAACCTGTGCTGGGTCGGGTCCCTATACAAGTGGAGGCTCATGATTGTACCGGCTGCACCACCGACAACCGAGACAAGAGCGAGTATCAAAGTCACTAGAGCGAACCATGTCACTACGGTCATCACGCGCCTCCGCCAGTTCTATTTGGCGCTTCCCAATTTTGAGCTCGTGAACGATAGCGCCGGCACCTTCGCAGGTGAAAAACATCCCCTACGATGTTGTACAAGCCTATCGCCAAGCTTGCTCCTATGCACACTGGCAACAGGTTCCAGAAAGGCACCCAGATCAACAGAATTAGGCTTGCACTCATCCAGGATAGGGACGTCAATACTCCTCTTAGCACTACTACCCGCCAACCAAAGCGAAGATCACGGTGCAACCTTTTTAGTCAGCCGGGCAGTTCGAAATAGTTTAAGAGGTTACGCAGCCAGAACTGGAATCCAATGTAATCCCTGATGCACTGGGTGGCAAGGAAGACAACCGCCAATAGCAAGGTTGCAAAGAGCCTACTGTCCACCATTTACACCCCCTCCCATCCTCGTAAAGACTTTATCATGGTACCCATCCTTGCTCAGCAGACAGATTCAAAATCAGTTGGTATCGGTCGCCTGGCTTTCTTCCCCACCGTTCAGCTAAAGCACCATAGACAACCAAATCCACATAGAATCCCCCTCTATCTACGCTAAACCCCACGCGGTTCTCGGCTACCGTGGGTATCCTTTCGCCCAATCTGCCCATATCATAGGCCACCAGTCCCGCGTTCACAAGAGTATCACCTACCCCTTCAAGAGATAGAATCCCCTGATTTCCAAGTGCCAGTACACCATAACTGACTATTGTGTCTTGGCCGATCACAAGTTCGCTGTTCTTCCGGTCAAAGTACGTCCTTCCACCAAAATAATCACCAGCCGCAGCGAACATTGCACCCCAACTGCTGATCCTGTTCTCAATAGGATTAATCACCGTATAGTACGCCAGCACTGCACTCCCGAAACTAACCGCTTCTCCTCCACCTGGACTGGGTTCACCTATAACACCTGCTATGAATCCCGCTCCCTCCAATATCAGACCATTTATGCTGGCTGCCGCGGCTACTATGTCACAGGTAGCTGCGATACCGAGAATCTTCTCAACCTGTTTCCACGAATCAGGTACTGATCTTCCGGGTTCCCGAGGCAGTGGTGGCGGTGGCTCCTGCCTACGTCCTCCTCGTTCCCGAGACAGTGGTGGCGGTGGCTCCCGCTTACGTCTTCCTCCATCGCCGAGGCCCAGTATATGCCCGCTGGGATCAGTGTATTTCAGTGGGTTGTTGCGCACATACGCATACCGGTTCAGGTCCTGCGGATTTCCCGGCTCTGGCACAATTGTATCCGCACTGATGAACCTCCCCACCCCCGGATGGTAGTAGCGGGCGCGGTAGTCGTAGAGGCCCAGGGATGGTTCCCAGCGCTGGCCGGTGTAGCGGCGGTCGGTGGGGATGTGGCCCCACTCGTAGCGCGTCCCGCCATAGGGCAGGTAGCGCATTTCGGCTATTCGGTTGCCCCCGGCATCGGTTGTTAAAGAGGTGCTCCCCAAATGGTCAGCGTGCAGGTAGTATACCACACCACCCGCCCGCATCGCAACCCGCGCGCCGCCGTGATGGTAATACTTGGTGACCGCAGGGACAAAGGCGACGGCGGTGACGACGGCGCTGTTGGAGACGTGGTCGGTGGCGGTGAGCCGGAAGAAGAAGTAGTTGGCCGATTGGCCAATGGTATGGGCAGTGGCCGTGGTCTGGGTGAGCACCCGCTGCCACGAGCCGCCATCCACGCTCACGTCCAGGTCGTACCACGCCACGCCCGCTTGCGCGTCGCTTGCGCCCCAGGTGACGGTGAAGGGAGCGGTGTAGACGCGGGTCGGCGCATCCAGCCACACCTGCGGCGCGGTCGCATCCCGCTCCACGGTGAACCTCCGCACGGTGACATTGGTCGCCCGGTCGGTGACGGTGACGGGCACGGCGCCGCTGAAGGTAGAGGCCGCCGTGAAGGTGTAGGCGTGGCTGACGGCGGCGCTCGCCGCGCCGTTCAGCCCGTATGCCGCACCGGAAGTGGTGGCGTCCGGGAACACGACCTCCGCCAGCCCCGCCGTCCCGTCGGCCAGCGTCGCCGTGACGGTGAAACCGCCGCTGCCCACACCGTAGTAGGCCGTCTGGCCGGCGACGTGGGCGTAGGGGCTGTTCTCGGTGAGCGCAAGTGTCAGCGTCGGCGGGGTCCGGTCGGCCACCACACTCTGCGCTGCCGAATACCCCACCCGCCCGACGCGGTCCACCGCCCGCACCCGCAGGCCATACACCCCCTCCTGGTGCAGCGGGTAGAGGGCCGCCGTGTATTCCGCCCCGCCGGAGGCCCACTCGCCCCACTCTCCCCCACCATAGCGATGCTCTACCCCGTAGCCGACAATGCCGCTTCCGGCGCCGTCATCCCCCGCCCAGCGCAGGTTCAGGTCCAGCGCATTGGTGTACGGCGGCAGCGCCCCCAGCGTCACCGTCGGCGGATGGAGGTCCAGGATGAAGGTCCGCGCAGGCCCCGGCGCTGAAACCAGCCCAAAGTCGCTGCTCGCCTGCGCCCACAGCGTGTGCGCCCCCTCGCCGCTCAGCGTCACCACCGCCTGCCAGTTGACCCCCACGGTGGGGTCCCAGCCAACGGAGCGGGCCCGCCCCCGCTCATCCGCACCCTCCCGCACGCTCACCGTCAGCGCCTCGGCGCTGCGCACGATGCCCCAGACGGAGAAACGGGCATCGGTGAGATAGGTCTCCGCCGGGCCGGTAATCTGGGGCGCAGGCGGCGCATTGCGGATCGCCAGCCCCACCTCTCCCCAGCCGGTCAGGTTGTCCCCATCCACCGCCTCCAAGTAGACCACCGCATCCTGCGAGGGCAGGCCGGCAGGCACCGCCCAGGGGTTGTCCCAGAGCCAGAGTTGGCCGGCGGAAATCGCCGTGCGGTGGGTCAGCGAGAGCGGTTCCCCGACCGGCGGGAAGGCCCAGGCCGCCGTGGTCGCCGCACCCTCCATCGGCCAGTGGCCGCGCACGTGCGCCCACAGGCGGGTTGTGTCACCGGCGGCCACCGTCGCCGGGTCGGTCCCTATGCCGTAGAGCGGCGGGTGCACAAAGTGGGTGACCCGCACATAGTTGGAGGGCGGGCTGGGGATGCCGGTGGTGTCGTGGGCGACGGCGACGATGCGGTTGACCCCGCCGTGGAGGAGGTACTCCCCCGCCCAGCGGCCATCGGCGCCGGTGGGGTTCTCCAGCGTGACGGTGAAGATACCGCCGTCCAGCAGCGTGATGAACGCCCCCGGCTCGGCCGTGCCTTCCACCCACACGCTCACGTCGGCGGTATAGGTTGAGCTGATGACCGTCTCGTCCTGCCAGCCGTCTCCATCCGGTGGCCACTGGGATCGGTGTACAGTAATGGGTTGTTGTTAACGTAACGCGTATCGGTTCAAGCTCTGCACGCCCGGCAGAATGATGGGATCGGCGCTGATGAAGTGGCTCAGTACTATGTGCTAGAAGTGGGCGCGGCAGTCATATAGGACCACCATAAACTTGGGTGGTCTCCCTGCTGAGTGTTGCTGCTGCTACCTGGCGACTGGAAGTCGTGGCAGCTCTTGCGAATGCCTCCACACTAATCCAGTCGCCGTAGGGCGACTTCGCAGATGTTGCCCGCAGCTTCCAACTGCTGGGCCTCCAGCAACACCCCAGAGGGAGACTACCTAACTTGCTCCCATCTTTTGAGGAAAGTCTCGTATTCAGGCGAACCGGGCAATGGCCCTTTAAGTACTGCTTCAATAAATTCTTCGGGCGGGCAGTATTGATGCTCGGTTACATAGTGGTAGATCAAATTCGGGGCCGCATAGACCCGATTCTGGTAAAAGACCCGCATCTCGGCAGAGCCTAACCATACCTCCTGGTTGCCGCGCTTTACACAAATCATAAATGAAGGGGGAGGAGAACAAAATTCACACCTGTGAAATCCCCTCATCTGAAAGACAGGTCTCAGGCAAAAGGCAAAGAGGCGGGCCTGGAACTCCTCTGAAGTCAAACACCGAGGATAGGGCACTTCTTTCGTTAGCCATCCGACACATAACGTGCCCAAAGTTTGATATTCCTTTGTAATTGGATATGGTGATAAGTCTGGAAAATACATACTCCGCTCCTTTCCGTGTGATAACGCTTCTACTACTTGACCACAATGATTATTGACGGTATAGGCGCTTCAGCCAGTCCCGCGCCTCCGCAGAAGTAAAGCGCCATTCC
>JADBJJ010000029.1 GCA_014874475.1 Chloroflexota bacterium | reverse complement strand
CGGCATCCTGACCTCCTGACTTGTAGGATGCCCTTATTATACCATCTATTTATAAACACTCAAGAGGGAGACTACCCTCTGCGTCTCTGTGGTGAAAAAGTTTTTCAGTATTCTCACGGGAGGTGTACGATGAAAAGTCCATCATAGTCCAAACCATTCTATCCAAAATCCAAATAAGGAGGTGCAAAATGAAAGGCAAATGGATTCTCTTGGGCAGTGTGTTGACGGTACTCCTGCTGGCGCTGGCAGTGGGGTTGAGCCAGGCCCAGGAGCCGCCGCCACCGACGCCGGTAGCGCCGGCGGAAGAAATCGGCATAGAAGGAGATGTCGGGATAGAGGCAGTCGTCGCTAACGTCATCCCCATCCAGGGCCGCCTGACCGATGCCGGCGGCAACCCCGTTGCAGATGGCGAGTACAGCATCACAGCCAGCCTCTACAATGTTCCCTCAGGCGGCACCGCTCTCTGCTCGGATGAAGACAGTGTGTCTGTCGCCAACGGGCTGTTCAATATGTACATCCACTCTTGTACAGCCGACGGCATCAATGGCCAAGAACTCTGGCTGGGCATCCAGGTGGGGACTGACGCAGAGATGACCCCCCGCCAGCCCATCTATCCCGTCCCCTACGCCTGGAGCCTGCGGCCGGGGGCGATCATCAGCAACACCGCTATTTCCGGTCGCGGCCTGGAGGTGTGGAGCGCCGCTGGCGGTGGCGCAGCCGGCACAGCACTCTGGGTGAGGAACACCAGTACCGCCGGCATTGCCCTCTGGGCGCTGGCTGAGGGGACCGACACCACACTCGTCTCCAGCAATAACGGCAGCGGGCCTCTGTTCAAGGGTTTCGGCGCCGACGGCGGCGAGGACGAGTTCCGGATCAGCAACGACGGCTCCATTGACTCCAAGGCCGACTCCTACATCTTCGTGCCGGGCACGGAAGCCACCCTGAATGGGCTGAGCAGTGGTGTGGCACTTGAGTATTACGGGGGAGGTCAAGTGTGGGTTTGTTCTTCCACAACCGGAGTCAAGTACATCCAGTTCGGGGTCGTCCTGCCTTCTGTTCTTTATGGGCAACCGGTCAAGGTGGAAGAGGTCACCATCTTCTACCAAACATTTGACAGCTCCAGCTACATCGATCGGACCGTGGTTAGTCGCCGGAAAACAGACGGCACTTTCTACACGCTTGCAGATGATGATACGAATCGTACCCACACAACGTACACCAGTTATTCCGTCATCCCTACGGCCAATAACACACTGAGCGCTTCGGAAGGCATTGTCTCTGTACTGCTATGGCTGAACTTTGCTGATGTAGGCCACATAATCGAAATCGGTGGTGTGCGGATTCGTCTGGGCCATCACGAACTGTATTAGGAGGGAGAGATGAAAGCAAAAATTGCGCTCTCGCTTTCCTTCCTCATTGTGTTGAGCATTGTCGGTGGTGCCCTGGCAATGTCCTCCACCAACTACCGCCTGGACTGGTTCACCCCGCTGACCGGCGGGGGCGGCGGGCCGGCTAACTCCACAAACTACGCCGTCAACTTCACCGTCGGCCAATCCGCCATCGGTGTTGCCTCCAGCACCAACTACGGCATCTGTCTGGGCTACTGGTGCGGCGCAGCGGTGCAGTACAGAATCTACCTGCCGCTGGTGCTAAGGAACTACTCCTCCTGAACCTGCGGCGTGCGTCCCGGCCCCACCTTCGGGCCAATGCAGGTGCCAGGCATTGCCGGTGCCTGGCACCTGCTCTATATGCATCGGCATTCGCCGGTAATGGGCCGCAGAGCACAGGCGCCCGTCGCGCACCATCGCGCTCCGGAGAGAAGTGAGAAAGTACGCTTGTGCGCCTGCTATGCCCCTGGTGCTGCGGAATTACTAGCCCTCACCCCTCCCCCGTTCCCCCTCCCCTCTCCCGATCTCGGGAGAGGGGAGGGGGCCAGGGGGTAGAGTGAGGGTCAGAGGAGATCACAATGAAATCCCAACATTTGTTTCTGGCTTTCGCTTTCGGTCTGGGGCTGGCCCTGCTGCTGGCACTGCCAACCGCCCGCGCCGACGCCGCAGGTTCTCTCCGCTACGTGGCGACCACTGGCAGAAACGCCATCCCTGTTGGCGGCGGTCTCTTTGTGCTCAACGACTGCAAGACGAGCACCGACCCCTGCCGCACCGTCCAGCATGCCGTCAACCAGGCCGCCGCTAACGACGAAATCCGCGTCGCCACGGGGGTCTATACCGGTGTGCAGGCGAGCAGTGGAATGACCCAGGTGGTGTACATCGCCAAGTCGGTGACGATCCGTGGCGGTTACACCACGACAAACTGGGGCACATCTTTTCCCCTCACCCAGCCGACCACGCTGGACGCGCAAGGGCTGGGGCGGGTGGTGGTCATCACCGGCAGCGTCGCTCCCACCCTGGATGGCCTGGTCATCGCGCACGGCAACGCCGCCGGGCAGACTGACGAGTGTCCGTCCATTCACGGCACGGCCTCCGGCTGCGGCGGGGGCATCTTTGTCTACGCAGCCAGCCCGCTCATCGTGAACAGCACCATCACCGACAACGTGGCGTCGGCTGCTGGCAGCGGAACCGGCTACGGCGGAGGGCTATATCTCAAAAACGCGCATGGCGCGGTGATCAGCGGCAACGTCATCATCAGCAACACGGCGCGTCTGACAGGCTTTGGCGACGGCGGCGGGCTGCACTTGAACAGCAGCAGTGCTCAAGTGCGCGCCAACCAGTTCTTGAACAACTATGCTACCCTGCAAGCCACCAACTGCTGGGGCGGGGGCATCTCGGTATATTACGGAGCGCCGACCGTTGAGGGTAACATACTGCGCGGCAACTGGGTCAATCCCTCAGGGACAAACTACCCTGGCGCGGCCATCCATCTCTGGAGCGCTTCCGGTACATACTCCGGCAACCAGATCGCCGAAAATCACGGGCAAAGTGCGATCTGGCTGAGCCGCGGCCAACCACGCCTAGAAAGCAATCAGGTGATCAGCAACGCAACGGCCATCGGCGTGGAACTGTTCAGCGGCCCCGGAGTGGCGACGCTGGCGAACAACATCGTCGCCCGCAGCGGCTCGCAGGTGATCCGCGCCGAGGGGCAGAGCGGGCAGGCGCTGACGGCCACGTTGATCCACAACACGCTGGTCGGCCCCGGCGGGGGAAGCGGCATCTACGTGGCCGGTTACACGACGTTGTTCGTCACCAACACGATCGCCGTCAGCGCCACGTGGGGCATCACCAATGTCTCCCCGACCAGCGCCACCGTAAGCGCCGATCACAATCTGTTCTGGGCCAACACCTACCCTGGCATCCAGGGCACCAATCCGGTGAGCGGCGACCCGCGCTTCGTCAATCCGGCAGCCGGAGACTACCACCTCGGCCCCGGCTCGGCGGCGATTGACGCGGGTGTGCTCACTACTGTGACGATTGACATTGACGGCGACCCGCGCCCCATCGGCACACTGCCCGACATCGGCGCAGACGAGCGGCGGATGTACGCCTACCTGCCGCTGGTGCTGCGGAATTACTGACCTCACCCCAGCCCCTGCGGCTACGCTGCCACTCCTTCCCTTCTCTCGATGGGAGAGGGGAAGGGGTATTTCAGCCCGCTCCCGGTGTTAAAGAGGACCACCCGCTCGCCGGGGTCTATCCAACCCTCCTCCAGCAGAACCTTCAACGCAGCCAACGTCGCGCCGCCCTCCGGGCAGGCGAAGACCCCCTCTGTCCGGCCCATCCATTTCTGGGCTTCCAGCAGCGCCTCGTCGGAGACCGCAACGGCGGTCCCGCCGCTGGCTCGCAGGGCCCGCAGGATGAGGAAGTCCCCCACCGCCGCCGGGACCCGCAGCCCAGCCGCGACGGTCTGCGCGTTCTCCCAGGGAGCAGCGAACTCCTCTCCGGCATGGAACGCCCGTACAATAGGCGCACAGCCAGTGCTCTGGACGGTCACCATGCGCGGGCGACGGTCTCCAATCCAGCCCAGTTGGGCCATCTCCTCAAACGCCTTCCACATCCCCACCAGCCCGGTTCCACCGCCGGTGGGATAGAGGATGACGTCGGGCAGATCCCAGCCCAATTGCTCGGCCAGTTCGTACCCCATCGTCTTTTTCCCCTCCAGCCGGTACGGCTCCTTCAGCGTGGAGAGGTCAAACCAGCCGTGCTCTCCCGCCAGTCTCCGGGCCTCCCGACCGCAGTCGGTGATGAGGCCGTCCACCAGGGTGACCTCTGCGCCCAGGGCACGGCATTCTGCCAGGAAGGGGGCCGGGACGTCGCGGGGCATAAAGACGTGGAGACGGAGGCCGGCGCGGGCGGCATAGGCGGCGGCGGCCCCTCCCGCGTTCCCCGCCGACGGGATGACCATTTCTCTCGCTCCCAGTTCCCGGGCCCGGGAGACAGCCACCGCCAGTCCGCGCGCTTTGAAGGATCCGGTCGGGTTGAGGCTCTCCTCCTTGATGTAGAGGCGGGGCATCCCCAGTTCCGCACCCAACCGTCGGGCAGGGAGCAGGGGGGTGAATCCCTCGCCCAGAGTGACGATGTGGGCCGTATCCCGCACCGGCAGGAGGGCCTGGTAGCGCCAGAGGGAAGGCTCGGGGCGGATCAAGCGCTCCCGCCCCAGCCGCCGCGCTGCGTCCAGGTCGTATCGGGCCAGGAGCGGTCGTCCGCAATCGGGGCAGGCCTGCCAGAGGCGGTCGGCATCAAACGTTTTGCCGCATAGGGAGCATTCCAGGTGGGTCAGGAAAGTGTTCATATTGGGCGACCTCTGAATGCACTGAGATAACCCCAACACCTTATGCTGCCAGGGGCTGTTTTGCCCCTCACCCTCCTTGATCCCCCCTCTCCCCTCAGCCTGCGGCCGGAAGAGAAGGGGTTGGGGTCCACAGTTTTCAGACAATCTGCAGGAGGACGATCTCCGGCGGGGAGAGGAAGCGGGCACGGGGCGCTCCCATCCCCTCCAGCCCAATCCCCCGGCTCACGTAGAGGGTAGACCGACCGTTGCGATAGAGCCCCGCCTCGTACCGTTTCCAGAAGGCCGAACTGGTGACCAGAGCGCCGAAGAGGGGCAGGCGGAGTTGTCCGCCGTGCGTGTGTCCTGCCAGGTGCAGGTCTATCCCCAACTCCGCCGCCACCGGGAAGAGGTCCGGGGAGTGGTAGAGGAGAATCTGGAATCTCTCCGATCCCTCATTGACGTCGTCGGGGGTGGGATGAGAACGCGTGCTCTCCATCAGCCGGCGCAGCCGCTCTCCATCCCGCCGATGGTCGGCCGTGCAGCGGATACCGATCAGCCGCAGATGGTGACCTTTCACTTCCACTTCCGCCACCTCGTCCACCAGCCATGTGATAGGAAGTCCGACGAAGATTTGGGGGACCACGTCCGGGCGGTCCACGGGCGGGCTACCGATGATGGCCCAGGTCGGGGCGACGGCGACCAGTTGGGCCAGCAGGTCCCGTACCCCCTGCCGGGCCGGGCCGTTATCCACCGAAGAGAGGTTCAGGTAGTCGCCCGTCAGAAAAATCAGGTCGGGGGCCAGCGACCGCGCTATCTCCAGCAACTGTCGCTCCCGGGGAGTCCAGCCCTCAAAGTGGATATCCGAAAGGTGGAGCACCCGCAGTGGCTCACCGCCCTGCAGTCTGGGAGACGGGATTTCCAGGACGGTGACGGTTAGGCGGAACGGCTCCACCCAGGTGGCATAGAGTTGGATGGCGGTGATACCCGCCTGGAGGACGACCGTCAGAACGGCCAGAGGGACCGCTGATGGAGCGGCAGCAAGTCCCGCCCGTGCATCTATCCTCGCCTCCGCCATTCCCAGGGCGAAGGCCAGCGCGGCCCGCAGGAAGGCCAGAGCCAGCAGGGGCGGCGTGACCGGGCCAAACGATCGGCCTTTGCGGGGCAGCAGGGCCAGGGAGACGCCGTCCCCGATAATGGCAACTCCCAGGCAGAGGCCTATTGCCGTCTGGAGAGACGGCTGGCCCCATGGCCAGGCGCCGATGGCGGCCATCCCCGCCAGCGCAGGGGCGACCGAAAGGGGCGGAATGCGGGCCAGCATCTCGCTGACCAACAGGGCCAGATGGAGGAGAGTGAACGGTTGCTCAGAGCGGGTCTGTGGCGCCAAAGCAGCACTCCTCCGTTCCAGGCCGCGCGACGAACGAATCAGTGAAAATGCTCACAGCCAGCCCCAAAGCGAAAGGGTGCTAAAGCGACGTCTCACTTCGTCCCGTGCCGCACTGCGAACAGAATGCAACGATCATCGGCTCATCGTCCGTGGCCCTTGGCCTGCGTCTGTGTTCCGTCGTCCCTCGTCCATTCGCCGCAGGGGTAGGTGAGGGGTTCGGCGGCGAGGGTGGTCAGGGCGGCGGCGACGCCGGGACGGGAAGGTTGGCCGTCCCGCGCGATGGCCCACTCTACTGCGCGGAGGGCAAGCCGGGCCGCTGCATACGCCGGGAGCGCCAGGTCGCCGGGGGGGATGCCCAGAGAGATTTCACTGCAGGCGGCGACGAAGTCGGCACAATCGGGCAGATTCCGGGGGTAAGGCCAGGGGGTCACCGCGCGGACGCCGGTCGCCGCATCTCCGGCGACGGCCCGGAACTCGTCGGCGGCCAGGTCCGGCCCGCCAACGAATTCCCCCGACCAGCCACGGGCGCGCAGGGCAACCAGCATCTCGCCGCAATCCACGGGCGGCGCGTCGCAGAAGAGGACGGGCGGAAGGGCGCTCCAGCGGGCTACATCGGCGGGCGGGCCGACCGGCCGGAGGGGCAACCCGCGCTCCGCCGCCGCTCGCCTCAGCGCCTCCCCCAGCGGGCCGCCGTCGGTGACCAGCCCGGCCTCCGTCGCACCCTCCAGCATCCGGGCCGCCAGTTCGTCCGCGTCCGGACCGATGCGGACCACCGTCCCTGGCCCGGATACCAGCGCCGGGTCCAGCACCGCCGGGGCCAGCAGCGGCAGCCCTTCCCGGGCGTAGACGGGGAGCGCCGCGCGCGTCGTCCCCTCCCGGAAGTGACCGATGACCACCACGACCTGCGGGTCCACCGCCAGTTTCTCCGCCTGCTGGCGGGCCATTTCGGGGTCGGCGCCGTCGTCGTAGGCGACCAGTTCTACGGAGTAGGCGGGGGTGCCGACCCCACCCGCTGTGTTGGCCTCCCGCAAGGCCAGCCGGACGGCGGCGAAGAGGCCGTAGCCCACGTAGCGGTAGCGACCCTCAAAAGGGGCGACCAGCCCGATTTTGATGCTCGGGCGGGTCGCGCCGGGGGCCCGGCAGGCCGCCAGTAGCAGGAGCAGGCAGAGGGTCCAGAGGGCCAGTCGCTTCACCGGATGCGCCAAACCTTAAAGAAGACAGAGGCGTCAGGGCAGGCGTGGGTGGCAACGTCCGGGTCTTTCAGCCAGGGGAAGGTCGCCCCGTAGCGCATGGCGAAAACTTTGGGCAGGATAGAGTAGAGCGCACTGATGCAGATTTTGCCCTGGACAGTCATCCCATCAAAGACCACCTCGTCGCCGACCTGATGGCCAGCGGCGCAGTGGCCCTTCCGCTGAATGACCCGGACGACAACGGTGTAGCCGTTATCAGAGGGTTCCTGGGCCATTGGACTCCTTTCCTGAGAAATAGAACGCGAAGAGACGCGGATTTACACAGATTATCAGAGAAATGGAACACAGATTTACGCAGATTTACACGGATTACACAGATTATTAAATATCCGCGTTGATCCGCTTATCTGCGTCCTACTCCTCCTTTAGCGGTATTTCTTCCCCGCAGGCGGTGCAGCGGGCGATGCCTCTGCGGGCCTCCGTCATCAGGCCGCCACAGGCCGGGCAGGGCATGGGCAGCGGTCGCTGCCAGACCCAGAAGTTGCAAGTCGGATAGTTGATGCACCCGTAGCCCGTCCGTCCCTTGCGGGTCCGCTTCTCCACCAGGTCGCCACCGCACTGGGGGCAGGTCACCCCCACTTTCTCCTGCCAAGTTTCAGTGTAGCGGCATTCCGGAAAGCGAGAGCAACCGATGAATTTCCCGTACCGGCCCCAGCGAATCATCAGCGGCGCGCCGCATTCGGGGCAATCCCGTCCCACCTGCGCTGATTCCAGTTCCACCTTCTCTATCTGCTGGTCAGCCCGGGCGATCTGAAGGGCGAAGGGGCGGTAAAACTCCTGCACCACGGGCACCCACTCCTGCTGACCAGCGGCAATCTCATCCAACTGCTCCTCCATCTGCGCAGTGAAGCCGTAGTCCATAATCTCCGGGAAGTGCTCCACCAGCAGGTCGTTGACCAGGAAGCCGGTCTCGGTGGGGACCAGTCGCTTTCCATCCCGGCGCACGTACCCGCGCTGTTGAATGGTCGCCAGGATGGGCGCGTAGGTGGAGGGGCGACCGATGCCGTACTCCTCTAGCGCCCGGACCAACGTCGCCTCGGTGTAGCGAGGCGGCGGCTGAGTGAAGTGCTGTTCGGGGATCAGCCGGACCAGGTCCAGCACCTCTCCCACCGTCAGCGGCGGGATTTGCTGGACAGGCTCCTCCGGCACGTCCTCGTCTTTTGCCTCCTCGTAGACTATCAAGAAGCCGGGGAAGCGGAGCGTGGATCCGGTGGCGCGGAAAAGGTAGGGACGTTGAGAAGTGCCGAGCACCTCCTCTCCGGCTTCTATCTCCACCGCCACCGTATCATAGAGTGCGGCGGGCATCTGGCTGGCGACAAACCGCTGCCAGATTAACTGATAGAGCCGGTACTGGTCCCGGGTCAGTTGGTCCTTGATGGCCTCCGGCTCTCGGAAGACAGAGGTAGGGCGAATAGCCTCGTGGGCCTCCTGCGCGCCCTTCGTCCGGGTTTTGTAGACGGGGGGCTGGGGCGGGAGAAAGTTCTCTCCGTACCGGCGAGCGATATACTGGCGCGCCTCCGCCTGGGCCTGTTCCGCGACGTTGGTGGAGTCGGTACGCATATACGTGATGAGGCCCACTGGCCCGCTCCCGTCCAGATCAATCCCCTCGTAGAGTTGCTGGGCGATGCGCATAGTACGGGTAGCGGTGAAGCCCAGCCGCCGGGATGCCTCCTGTTGCATCGTGCTGGTGGTGAAGGGGGGCGACGGCTGTCGTCGGCGCTGGCCCTCTTTGACCGAAGTGACGATGTAGACCGCCCGCTCCAGTTCCTCCACAACCGCGCGGGTGGCGGGCTCGTCCTTCAGGTTCACCTCTTCCCCGCCGATGCGGTGGAGTTTCGCCAGGAAGGAACGGTGACGGCCCTCCCGTTTGGCCAGTTCAGCCTGGATGGACCAGTACTCTTCGGGGACGAAGTTCTGGATCTCCCGCTCCCGCTCCACGACCATACGCACAGCGACGGACTGAACCCTTCCGGCGCTGAGGCGGCTGCGGACTTTGCGCCACAGCAGCGGGCTCAGGCTGTAACCGACCAGTCGGTCCAGGATTCGCCGCGCCTGCTGGGCGTTGACCAGATTCATATCAATCCCGCGCGGGTGGGCAAACGCCTCCTCTATGGCCGGCTGGGTGATTTCGTGGAAGACAACCCGGCGCAGTTGGTGGGAACGGATGCCGGTGGCTTCCGTCAGATGCCAGGCGATGGCTTCGCCCTCCCGGTCCGGGTCGGTGGCCAGATAGACCTCGGCGGCCTTCTTCACTTCCTCGGCCAGTTCCTTTACCACATGCTTTTTCTCTTTCGGAACCCGGTAGGTGGGCTTGAAGTCGTTCTCCACATCCACTGACATAGAAGAGCGCAGCAGGTCGCGGATGTGGCCCACCGAGGCGCGGACGGTATAGCCTTTGCCCAGGAACCGACCGACGGTGCGGGCCTTGGCGGGGGATTCCACGATGACCAGCCGGCCCTCCGGTTTGGGGGGTGGGGGCGGGTCCATGCCCTCGTGGGCCGGCGTGGCGCCCATCCGGAAGAGGGTTGTCCCGCAGACCGGACAGGTGCCGCGCGTGGCGGGGCGGCCCCCGG
Organism: Chloroflexota bacterium; assembly: GCA_014874475.1. GTDB lineage: Bacteria > Chloroflexota > Anaerolineae > B4-G1 > DUEL01 > SpSt-77. The sequence goes on along the minus strand of JADBJJ010000029.1, from coordinate 141,075 downwards.
CGGTGAAGACCGGCTCGGGGTCTTTCAACGGTCGTTTCTCTTTACAGCGAACGCAGTAGGCATCCAGAACAGGGTTGGTTGGGTCAGTCATTCGCAAGAAGCCTCCACTACAACACTCCGTTTCTTCCTGTCTCCCGCAGCCGCCGCACCATCTCCCGGATGTCCTGCTCCCGCTCCACCGGACAGATGAGCAGCGCGTCGTCGGTATCCACGATAATCATATCCTCCAGGCCGATGGTGGCAATGAGGCGGTGGCCGCCGAAGATAATGGTGTTGCGGGTATCCAGGCCCACATGCTGGCCGACGACGACATTGCCATCGGCATCGGCGGGGAGAATCTCCCGCATACTGGACCAGTTGCCCACATCCGACCAGCCGATGTCCACCGGAATCACCACCACATCCTCGGCGCCCTCCATCACGCCGTAGTCAATGGACTGGGACACCAGTTCGGGCCAGAGTCGCCGGAGCGTCGGCTCGTAGGCGGGGGTGCCCAGCACACCGTCTATCTGCATCAGGACGTCATAGAGATCCGGCATCTGACGGGCGAACTCGTCCATGATCCGGTCCACCCGCCAGATAAACATACCGCTGTTCCAGGTGTAGAGGCCGGATTCCACCATCTGGAACGCCGTCTCCGGGCTGGGTTTCTCGGTGAAGCGCAGGGCGCGGAAGACGGCAAACCCGTCCACCTCATAGAGTTGTTCCCCCTGCTGGATGTAGCCGAATCCTGTAGATGGGAAGGAGGGGGTAATGCCCAGAGTGACCAGGTGGCCCTTTTCGGCGACCTGGGCGGCGGCGGTCAGAACCCGGCGAAATGTCTCCACGTCCCGGATAAAGTGATCGGCGGTGAGGACAATCATCACGGCCTGAGGGTCGCGGCGGCGCAGGTGAACGGCGCCCAGGCCGATGGCCGGGGCCGTCCCCTGGCCCACCGGCTCCAGCAGGAAGTTCTGCCGGGGAAGTTCCGGCGCCTGGAGAAGGAGCGAATCCAGATGCTCCTCCCCGGTCACCACAAAAATCTCTTCGGGCTGAAAGAGCGACGCAATACGGTCCACTGCGTGCTCAAACATCGTCCGCTCTCCCACCAGGGCGAGAGCCTGTTTGGGACGGGAGCGGCGGCTGAGCGGCCACAGCCGCGTCCCCCCGCCACCGGCCATAATCAGCGCGTAGTAGGAACTCATAGGCCTCCTTTGCCAGCGAAATTCGGTGGGGTTGAGGCGGGCTGCCTAGCCGCCCGTCCCAATCCCCGCTACGATGCGACGTATTTCATCCCACCCACCTGGCGCACCATTCCCTTCAGTTCCATCAGCGCCAGGGTGCTGGTGACCTGGGCCACCGGCAGGCCGACCGCGCGGGTCAGGTCGTCTACGTGGATGGGCTCCGCACTCAGATGGGCCAGGATCAGCGCTTCCGTCTCCGTGGCGGGCAGGACCTGACGGGCCTCCCTCTGCTCAGCGACCATCGTCAGGTTCAGTTCCTGAAGGATGTCGGCCACATCCAGGACCGGCTTGGCGCCATTCTGGATGAGGCGGTTGGTTCCCGTGCAACCGGCGGAGAGGATAGAGCCGGGGACAGCGAAGACGTCCCGGCCCTGCTCGGCGGCATAGTCGGCGGTGATGAGGGCCCCGCTATTTCGCCCAGCCTCGGTGATGAGAATGCCCAGGCTCATCCCGCTGATGATGCGGTTGCGCGGGGGGAAATTGCCCGGTTCTGGTGGGGTGCCCGGCGGGTACTCAGTGACCAGCGCGCCCTGAGCGGCGATGCGGCGGGCCAGGTCCCGATGCTCCGGTGGATAGACCAAGTCAATCCCGCAGCCCAGGACGGCGATCGTGCGCCCGCCGGCCTCCAGCGCGGTCTGATGGGCCACCGCGTCTATCCCCCGCGCCAACCCGCTGACGATGGTCACGCCGTTCTGCGCCAGCATTGTGACCAGCCGTCGGGTGACCTCCCGCCCATAGGTGCTGGCGCGGCGGGTGCCTACCACCGCCACCGCCCAGGCATCCTCCGGCTTCAGTTCTCCCCGGACGTACAGAACAGGCGGTGGGTCGGGAATCTCCGCCAGCAGTCGGGGGTACGCCTCGTCCTCCCAGGTGAGGACATGCGCTCCTGCGACGGCGACCCGTCGCATTTCCCGGTCCAGGTCCACTCGGGCGCGGGTCTCCAGCAGGTTCTCCAGCGACCGGCGGTCCAGCCCGACGCGGGCGAGCATCTCGGATGGCGCATGCCATGCCCGCTCCACATCTCCAAAGGTATCTATCAGCATGCGCAGGCGAGCCGGGCCGATGCCCCGCACCAGATTGAACCCGACGTAGTAGCGCTCCCGTCCGGCCATATTTTTCCCCATCCCAAGAGACGCAAAGGCATTTTGGCTGGGTGCCTTTATGTTTCTGTGTGCTCTTCGTCTTCCAGCAATCCCGGCAACGGGACGATAATCATCCGGCGGGCAGTCAGGTCCAGTTCGCGCACTACGTCCTCCACCGCGGGGATGAGCACCTCACCCCGCGGCCCGTGGACGACGTAAACATCGTTAGCGCCCGTCTCCAACACCTCCACCACTCGGCCCAGGGGTTCCCCGCTTTCAGTAAAGACCTCCACGCCGACGACCTGGAAGTAGTAATACTCTCCTTCTTCCAGGGGGACGGCGTCTTCCAGGGGAATCTGGACCAGCAGGCCACGCAGGGCCTCGGCGGCGTTGCGGTCGTCGCAGCCGGCGAGTTTGATCAGCGCGGCCCCCTGGTGAAATCGGACAGACTCCACCGGATACGGCTGGGCCTGCGGGCCCAGGTAGAAGACGCGATGGAGCGGGAGCCGCTCCGGGTAGCCGGTGAGGATCTCCATCCGCATCTCGCCCCGGACGCCGTGGGGGCGAAGGATGCGGCCAACGGTCAAGAAGCGGGGCTCAATGGGCCGAGGCGGTGGCCCTGAGCCCCGCGTCGTCTCGGGCTCTCCCCTGAGGGAACTTGGACGCCGGTGATCAGACGATTTCCAGGGTGACCCGCTTCCCCTGCTTGGCAGCAAGCACGCGCACGAGGGTGCGAATCGCATTGGCGGTTCGCCCGTCCTTTCCGATAATGCGCCCCATATCCTCCGGGGCGACCCGCAATTCCAGAACGAGCGCGGCCTCTCCCTCAATCTCGGAGACCTGTACCTGTTGCGGCTTATCGGCCAGCGCCTTGGCGATGTACTCAACCAGGTCTTTCATTGCGGACATGGTAGACCTCCATGACGATGGTGAATGGGCGGTTTACGAAGATGAGGTTCCAGGTGGGAACAGGTCTCTCGGCTCTTCCCCCCTCCCCTCGGCTATCGTTCGGGCGCGAGAATCCTCCCCGCCGCGGTCCGCTGGCCCGGATAGCTGGAGCGAGGCCGTGCCCTGAAGAACGATCGGTCAGGCGGCCGCCTCTGCGACCAGTGATTCCAGGGGTTCTCCTGCCTTCAGACGGGCAAATCGGGCCAGCGTCCCCTGTTTCTCCAGCAAACGGGCGACCGCCTCCGTCGGCTGGGCGCCGACACTCAGCCAATAGAGCGCCCGTTCCTCCTGAATCTGAACCGTCTCCGGCTCCGTGCGGGGGTTATAGAAGCCAATGGCCTCTATGTACGCCCCGTCCCGAGGAGCCCGGGAGTCGGTGACCACGATACGATAACTGGGTTGCTGCTTGGCGCCGACACGTCGCAATCGGATTTTGACCATGCTCCTCCTGAGAGTTGATAGATTGGTATGTGGACATTGGGCCGGCAAATCCTGCCGTTCGCACAGGCCTCCCGGCCCCTCACCCCCTGGCCCGCGGCGAGCGACGAAGCCGCCCGTCGCAGAACCCTGTTCATTTTCCCTCTCCCGCCGCCGAAGACGGACAGGAGGGGAAAAGATTCAGGGGTTGGGATGAGGGCCCCGCCCGGAAAACAGGCGGCAAGCCCCGCGCATATCAAGGGGTAGCGCAAGACTCATCTTGCGCATCCTTATCCCCATCAAGGCCAGCACTCTGGCCGTTTTCAGCATACATCACCCTTTTTATTTTGTCAAATGGGGCCGTCTGCGGTTCGGCCCCGCTCATCCACCGAACATCCGCGCCAGACCGGAGAGGAGACCACGTCCGCGACTCATCTGTTTCAGCATCCGCTGCATCTGGCGATACTGGTTGAGCAACGCGTTGACTTCCTGGACGGTCGTCCCGCTTCCCCGGGCGATGCGCCGCTTTCGGCTGGCGTTCAGGATGCGCGGGTTCCGCCGCTCCTCCGGGGTCATGGAGAGGATGATGGCTTCCACCCGCCGCAGTTGCCGCTCCGCTTCTTTCGGGTCCACTGCGCCGGCCACCTTCCCCATCCCCGGCATCATCTCCAGAACCTGCGTCACCGGCCCCATCTTGCGCACCTGGCGCAGTTGCTCCAGAAAGTCCTCCAGATCAAACTCCGCTTCCTGAATCTTCTCCGCCATCCGGCGGGCCTGCTCAGCGTCAAAGGCGGCCTCCGCCCGCTCAATCAGGGTCAGCACGTCCCCCATCCCCAGGATGCGGGAAGCCAGCCGCTCCGGATGGAAGGGCTCCAGCGCGTCGGCCTTCTCGCCCGTCCCCAGAAACTTGATAGGGACACCGGTGACCGCCCGCATACTGATGGCCGCTCCCCCGCGCGCGTCGCCATCTATCTTGGTCAGAATCAGGCCGGTGAGGCCCAGCCGCTGGTGGAAGCCCCCGGCGATGTTCACCGCCTCCTGCCCGGTCATTGCATCGGCGATCAGCAGAATCTCTACCGGGCGAACCTGCCGGGCGACGGCCTCCAGTTCCTGCATCATCTCCTCGTCAATCTGAAGGCGACCGGCGGTATCCAAGATGACCACGTCGTAGCCCCGGCGGCGGGCCTCCTGCACACCCCGGGCGCAGATAGACGGCGGGTCTGCGGAGGTCCCTTCGCTGTAGACGGGAAGCCCCAATTGGCGGCCCAGCACCTCCAGTTGGGTCACCGCCGCCGGACGGTAGATGTCGGCGGCAACCATCAGCGGCAGATGGCCCCGCTCTTTGAGATAGCGGGCCAGTTTGGCGACGGTTGTCGTCTTGCCCGAACCCTGTAGGCCAACGGCCATAATCACGTAAGGTGCTGGCCCCTTCAGTTCCAGTCGCCCGGGCTCCCCCAATGTGGCGACCAGTTCTTCGTAGACGATTTTAATGACCTGTTGCGCCGGACTGAGCGCCTGGCTCACCTCCGCACCGATGGCCCGTTCCCGCACGCGGGCGATGAAGTCTCGGACCACCTTGTAGTGGACGTCTGCTTCCAGCAGAGCCAGGCGGATTTCCCGCATCACCTCGTCCACATCCGCCTCGCGCAGGACACCCCGTTTCCGCAGTCGCCCGAAGATGGCCTGAAGCCGATCGCTCAGATTCTCAAACATCCGGCTTGCTCCCTTTTGATAGCGGCATTATAATGGAGCAACCTCTTTTCGTCAAGCGAATCCAGGAGTAGAGGTATGCTTCCCACCAAAATTGTCGTGATCGGAGCAGGCAGTGCCAGTTTCGGGTTGAACACTCTGGCCGCGCTGATGCAGAGCCCGCGTCTGCGGGAGAGCCACCTGGCGCTGGTGGACTGCAATGCCGACGCGCTGGCACTGGTAGACCGCCTGGCCCAGCGGCTCAACCGGGAGTGGGATGCCCGAATGACTGTGACCACCCACACTCACCACGCCGAGGCGCTGGAAGGGGCCGAATTCGTCGTCCTTTCCATTGAGGTGACGCCGCGCGAGAGACTCTGGCGGATGGACTACGAGATCCCCCTCCGTTATGGCGTCCGTCAGCCCTACGCGGAGAACGGGGGGCCGGGCGGATTCGCCCACGCGGCCCGCAACATCGTCCCGGTTATGGAGATTGTACGGGACATGGAGCAACTCTGCCCCGATGCCTGGCTCATCAACTACACCAATCCGATGGTCCGCATCTGTGATGCGATTGCCCGCTATAGCCGCATCAAGGTCGTCGGTCTCTGCCATCAGATTTACGTGGGCTACGCAGTGGTGGGCCTGGCCCTGGCGGCCGACCTGGGGTTCACCGTCCCCGAGGGCTTCACCGATACCCGAGCGTCCCTCTCCACCATTCCGGCGCGCGAGGTGGTCATCCGGCAGGCGGTGGAACGGCTGGACATCCAGGCTGCTGGCCTGAATCATTTCACCTGGATGCTGAGCGTGCGGGACCGGCTCACCGGCGAAGATCTCTATCCCCTCTTCGCGGCCCGCTGGGCGCAGATGGACCCCGCCTTTGAGCCGTTGACCCGTCGGATGTACGAAATCTTCGGACTGTTCCCGGTCCCCGGCGACGAGCATCTCTCCGAGTATCTGCCCTGGGTCAGCGACCCCGTCACTCGGCCATGGGAAAAGTACGGCCTGGACCTGTATGAGTGGGACATCTGGGAGCAAGTCCGGGATGTCCGGCGTGAGGAGATGGCCCGCCTGGCCGACGGTCGGCTGAATCTGGATTCTCTCATCGGGGCAGATAGCGAGGGAGCGCTGGAGATGATTGAAAACATCGCAGGGGCGGGGCGTCACTACCACCTGGCGGTCAATGTCCCCAATCGGGGTGCCATTGCCAACCTGCCCGAAGGGGCAATTGTAGAAGTCCCCGGCATCATCACCGGGGCCGGAGTGCAGGGGGTCTGCGTGGGAGCGCTGCCGGAGCCCATCGCGGAGTTGTGCCGGCGCGAAATTGCGGTGGCTCGGCTATGTGTGGACGCAGCGGTCAAAGGCGACCGCCGGGCCGCACTCCAGTGCCTGCTCCTGGACCCCGTGATCACCGACATAGAGGTGGCCCAGCGGATTCTGGATGATTATCTGACGACCTACCGGGAGTATCTGCCTCAGTTCTGGCAGTAGACACGACAGGTAAGCAAAGAGTCAACCAGTTCGGTGGAAAGTGACCTCATCTTCTCCCTCCTGAGTGTTGCTGAAAACAGGGTGTGTGCAGGCACAGGATAGGGCCTTCAGCCCCCCTCATCCCCCAGGCCCCCTTATCTCCCACCGCGGCGGGGAGAAAGGGGCAGGGGGTGGGGCCGATATGCTAATGGTACATCCGCCCTTATCCAGGAAACGAACCCGTGTTTTCGCCGGCAGTGAATATTCAGCAACCCTCTATGGGGAGATGAGCCGACCTCATTCTAACCGGGAAACATGTCATCCTTTCCAGCGCTCCAATTCCTGAGCGATTCCGAGGTTGAAGCCATCCATCAGGCCACCCTGCGCATCCTGTGGGAAGTCGGCGTCGTCCTGACCCATCCGGAAGGGCGGGAGCGGCTGACGGGGGCCGGAGCAGTGGTCCACCGGGACCGGGTGCGGATTCCGTCGGACCTGGTGGAGTGGGCCATCGCGCAATGTCCCCACCCGGTGACTCTGCGCGGCCGGGGCGGCCAGCAGGTGACCCTGGGGGAGGGTTCCCTCTCCTGGCACAATGTGGGCGGAGCGCGGGACGTCTATGACCCCCGCACCGGAAAGCGCCGACCGGCCACGGTCCAGGATGTGCGGGATAGCGCCCGTCTCCTGGACGCGCTGGACAGCGTGACCGCGGTGACGCCCTTCTTCACCCCCCAGGACGTCCCCGGCTCACTGATGTCCCGGGCGATGTACCGACACACTCTCTCCGGCACCACCAAGCCCGTCCACGGCCCCGGGGTCCAGACAGCGGAGGAGGTCCGGCAGATCGCCCGAATGGCCTCCATCGTCGGCCCGCCGGAGGAGGTACTCACGCTGGGGATTTCTCCCGTCAGCCCCCTCTTCTTTCCAGACGATGTAGTCGGGGCGATTCTGGAGACGGCGCGGCTGGGCATCCCGCTGGGCCCCCTACCTTGCCCCATCGCCGGGGCAACGGCGCCGCTATCGCTGGCGGGCGCTCTGGTTCAGCAGAACGTGGAGGTGCTGGCATCGGTCGTGCTGGCCCAACTGGCGCGTCCGGGCCTGCCCGTCTTCTACTGCGGACGGCTGGCAATGATGGAGCCCCGCTCCGGCATCTCAGTTTGGGGCGGAGTGGAACTGGGCCTGGCCTCCTCCGCGACCGTTCAGATCGGCCACCGCTACGGGCTTCCCGTCAACGTCTACGGCTTCTCCACCAACGCTCACACGCTGGACATCCAGAGCGGCTACGAACGGGCTCTGAATGCCGTCATTCCGGCGCTGGCCGGCGCAGATGAACTCTCCGGCATCGGCGAGATGGCTGCCGGTGTGATGGGCTCCTATGCTCAGATGGTCTGCGATAACGAAATCGCACGCTCCGTCCGGCGGCTTCTGCGGGGCTTCTCGGTGGACGAGGACGCGCTGGCAGTGGAAGTGATTGCCGCCGTGATGGAGGGCTCCCGCAACTTCCTCGGCCAACGGCACACCATTCGCTACCTCCGCGCCGGGGAGATTCTGGTGAGCCGTCTGGCGGAGCGGCGCTCCTGGGAGGAATGGGAACGTACAGGACAGGAGGGCCTGGCCGAACGGGCTCAGGCAGAAGCGGAGCGTATACTGGCAGAGCACGATGTCCCACCCCTGGACCCGGAGCAGGAAAGGGAACTGGACGCAATGATGGACGACGGACGATAGACAGCAAACCGCCGACGACGGACCACCGACAACGGCCCGTAGTCCGTCGTCGGTGGCCTATACTGGGTGAGGGAGGACTATGGGGCAGACATTGCTTTTGACCGGACGACCTGGTATCGGTAAGACGACGATCGTTAAAGCGGTCGCGGAGGCGCTAGGCTCCCGGGCTGGGGGATTCTACACGGAGGAGATCAAAGGGCCTGGAGGTCGCAAGGGGTTCCGTCTCATCACCCTGGACGGGGAGGAGACGGTGATGGCCCATGTGGAGTTTCGCGGCCCTCGCTACCCGCGCGTGGGCCGCTACGGGGTGGATGTGGAAGCCGTTGCGCGGGTAGGGGTGACCGCGCTGCAGCGGGCCATGCGGGAGCAACGCCTGGTGGTGGTAGATGAAATCGGCAAGATGGAACTCTTCTGCGGGCCGTTCAAGGACGCCGTCCTGCAGGCTATCGGCGGTCCGTACACCGTCCTGGCAACGGTGATGGCCCACCCCAACCCCTGGGCCGACGCGCTGAAAGCCCTGCCCACCGTCACTCTCTGGGAGGTAACGGTAGAGAACCGGGACGAAATGCCCCAGCGGGTCCGCCAGTGGATAGACCGCTCCTGGCAGAAACGACCGACCTGTGGTATCCTATAAGCCGCAGGCCCTGCAATTTGCGACTTGAGGGATGTTATGGACCCGTTACTGGTTGTAGAAAACCTTCACGTCCGTCGCCCTGGCGCGGAGGTGCTCTGGGGGGTCAACCTGACCGTCTATCCTGCCGAGGTGCATGTTCTCCTGGGATTGAACGGCTCAGGCAAGAGCAGTCTGGCCTACACGCTGATGGGCTGTGCGGGCTACCGCCCGGCCCAGGGCCGTATTCTGTTTGACGGCGAGGACATCACCGACCTCCCCATCTCGGAGCGGGCTCGGCGGGGCATCACTCTGGGCTGGCAGGAGCCAGCCCGCTTTGAGGGACTGCGTACCGGCGACTACATCGCGCTGGGGATGAAAGAGCCCACCCTCGCCCGGGTGGAGGAGGTGCTGCGGGCCGTCGCCCTGGCTCCCACCGCCTACCTGGGCCGCCCGGTAGACCAAACCCTCTCCGGTGGCGAGCGCAAACGGATAGAACTGGCCGCCGTCTACGCTATGCGCCCCCACCTGGCCATTCTGGACGAGCCCGATTCGGGGATTGACGTCCTGGGCGTGGAGGAGATCGCCAGCCTGATCCGGCATATGGCTGCTGAAGGGACCGCCGTCCTGCTCATCACCCACCGGGACGAAATGGCGGATGCCGCCGACCGGGCCAGCCTGATGTGCGGTGGGACCGTCGTCAAAACGGGCGACCCGGAAGAAGTGCGTGCCTACTTCGCTCAGCGTTGCCGCCCGCACGAGGAGACGCTGGGTGCTCAGCCCTGGGAGCCGGTCAATGGCGATACCTACAAAGAGGTCGTCACCCGGGGGGTGTGCGAATGAAGGCTCATCCTGCGCCCACCGCTCCCGCTTCTCTCCTGGGCCGGCGCGACCCTGGCTGGGCGCGTGACTTTGAGGCCATCCTGCAGGCCTATGAGGCCGCTGGCGGCAAAGTCTCCGCCCTCCAATCTGACCGGATCGCCAGTGCCGTCATCAGCGCCAACCGGGTCCTCTGGGTCAACGAAATCCCGGGCGTCCACATTGAGGCCGAAGAGACCCCCACCGGCATCCGGGCCCACATCCGGGTGGACGCAGGCACACGCGTGGAGTATCCCGTCCATCTCTGCTTCGGGATGATCCCCCAGGAGGGCATCCAGGAAATCCTGCCGATGTTTGAGATTGACGAAGGGGCAGAGGTGGGCTTCCTGGCTCATTGCACCTTCCCCAACGCGGTGAATCTGCAGCACATTATGGACGCGACGGTCCGCATCGGGCCCGGGGCAACGATGCGCTACACCGAGGCCCACTACCACGGCCCCCACGGCGGTGTTCAGGTCCTCCCCACCAGCCACGTCATTGTGGAGGAGGGAGGCTGGTTTGAGAACGAGTTCAACCTGACCTACGGGCGGGTGGGCCGGATGGAAATCCGGATGGAAGTAGACGTGGGCGCGCGCGGGGTGGCAGAACTGACGGTCAAGGCCTACGGGATGGGCGAAGATCATATCCGTGTGGAGGAGACCATTCGTCTGAACGGCCCCGAGGCACGAGGGCTGACGAAGACTCGCATTGCGGTGCGGGATCGGGCCATTGGCGAGGTCTATACAACGACGGAAGGGAATGCTCCAGGTGCGCGCGGCCATATGGACTGCACGGAAATTGTCCGGGGCGAAGCCGTCGCCCGTAATACCCCCATCGTCATCGTCCGCAACGACCAGGCCCGAGTCACGCACGAGGCGGCCATCGGCTCTGTGAGCCGTAAGGAACTGGAGACCCTTATGGCCCGGGGCCTCAGCGAAAACGAGGCGGTGGACATCATCATCCGAGGGATGCTGGCGTAGATTCGCCCAGTGGTAACGGTCGGGCGCAGATAAAGCCCTGGGGCTCATCGGCCCCGAAGGGGCTTCACAGAATGAGCCCGACGCTTTCGCGGCTGAGCATGGGATTCCGGTAATAGCCTGCGAGGGGATTTGCCCCCGCAATGGGAGAGAAAGGGAGTTGGGGTGAGGCAAAACGCCAGATTGCTGGAATCATTTGTCCAGTTGCTACAGCACCAGGCGGACTTCGTAAACGGAGCCCAGTGTTTCAGCATCGGGCAGATTGTTCAGGTAATCGGGAGGACAACGATGCCATACTGGCAGCGGTTTTACCACTTGGTACGGGGCAATAGTTTGGCGACACTTCTCCTCATCGTCAGCAGCATTCTCTTCCTGTGGGCGCGCCCGGCGGAGGCATTTCCTGCGTCCGACGAGTCCGTTATCCACATTCTGTACTTCTATTCGGTGGACTGTACCCACTGCCAGGCAGTGGAGCGGGATGTCCTGAAACCGCTGGAAGAGAAGTACCCCGGTCGGCTGGACATCCGTTACCTGGAAATCGGCGACCCCAACGCCTACGAGTTGCTGGTGCGGGCAGAAGAGTACTTCGGCGTCGCGCCCGAGAAGCGGGGCCTGCCCACCATTGTCATCGGTGACCAGATTCTGATTGGGGAGGAGGAGGTCCGTCAGCAATTGCCGTGCCTGGTGGAAAAATGTCTGGCAGAGACCGGCGCGGATTTTCCCCCCATCCCCGGCCTGGCAGACGCGCTGAACGGCGTCAGCAAGCCGCCTGCAAGCCCTGGCACGGGTGTGGAACCCGGGGGAATCGGAATCTGCTCCCCCGAGGAGGTCGCCGCCTGCGAGACCCAGGCCCCCATCTGGGCTGCCTACTTCTACCAGGTCGGTTGCCAGGAATGCAGCCGCGCCGAGGCGGACATTCGCTATATCCGCCAGCGCTACCCGCAACTGGTAGTGGAAGAGTTCAATATCTATGAGCATGCTGCGCTAGCCCAGTGGCTGGCGGAGCGAGCCGGACGGTCGGACTTCCACACCCCGGCCCTCTTCATTGGGGACGACGCGCTCATCGGCGATCGGGAGATCACCCCCCAGAACTTGCAGGCGCTGGTGGAAAAGTACGCGGCCACTGGCGCAGCAAAGACCTGGGCGGACTTCAACCCGGAAACGGGACTATCAGGGCTGGTGGAGCGCTTCCGCGCCCTGGGACCGCTCACCGTCTTCTTCGCAGGGCTGGTGGACGGGCTGAACCCCTGCGCCTTCGCTACCCTTATCTTCTTCGTCGCGTATCTGGCCGCCGGGGGATATAAAGGACGGCAGGTCTTGGCCGTGGGCGGGGCGTTTGCCGGAGGCGTTTTCCTGACCTATCTGACGGTGGGGCTGGGGTTTTACAAATTTTTGGACCTCCTGGGAAACACGCTGATCCTGGTGGGCCGCTGGCTTTACGGGTTGACGGCGCTCTTCTGCCTGGTACTGGCGGTGCTCAGTTTTGTGGACTTCCTGAAGGCGCGGCGGGGCCGGATAGAGGAAATGACCTTGCGCCTGCCGGACCGGCTGAAAAAGCGGGCCCGCGCCGTCATCCGGCAGGGACAGCGGATGTCGGCCTACACTCTGGGAGCATTTGTCACCGGGTTGCTGGTTTCGCTCCTGGAACTGGCCTGCACAGGACAACTCTACCTGCCGACCATCGTCTTCGTGGTCAGTGTACCTGCTTTGCGCGCCCGCGCGGTGGCCTATCTCCTGCTCTATAACCTGGCCTTCATCCTGCCCTTGGGCGTCGTCTTCGTCCTCACCTATTTCGGCACCACATCCGTGCAGTTGGGGCTGTTTCTCCAGAAGCGGACGGCGGCGGTCAAACTAGGCACCGCGCTGGTCTTCCTGGTACTGGCCGGGTGGCTGGGGGTATCTTTGCTATAGGACTTGCCCGAAAACGACGAAGGACAAGAAGGGCACAAAGGGAGCGTCACACTCCCTTTGTGTCCCCCTTGTGGCCGCTATCGGGCATTTTCTGACTTCTCAGCCCGGCTCGTCGTCAGCCACGCAGCAGGCCGCCCTCACTGATGATTCCCTGCAACCGCCTGAGGACTGCCTGCGCCTCCTCTACCATTCCTTGAATCACCTCCGCCACCGGGCGGATTTCCCGCATAAGGCCGACCGCCTGACTGCAGGCTGTGACCCCCACATCCGCCTCTCCGGTCTCATACATCTGGCGCGTCATGTGGCCGCCGACGACGGCCAGAATCTCTGCCAGGGAAGCGCCTCGTGCTTCCAGTTCGGACACTCTGCGGGCGGCAGCGTTATCCCAGGCCCGCATCTGGTTGCGTAGCGAGCCCAGGATCGGACGGGTATCGGTCTCGGTGGCCTGAACCAGCGCCTGTTTCAGGTTGGGGTGGATGGGGCATTCCTCCGTCAGCAAGAGACGGGTGCCGATGACCACGCCCTCGGCCCCCAGGGCCAGCGCAGCGGCCAGCCCGCGCCCATCAGCGATGCCGCCTGCTGCCAGGACCGGCACCTCCAGCGCGTCCGCCGCCAGCGGCACCAGCACCAGGGTCGTTAACCCCAGTTCGCCGATGTGCCCGCCTCCCTCGTAGCCGAAGACGGTCACCGCGTCGGCCCCCAGGCGCTGAGCGGTGAGGGCATGCCGCACGCTGACGCATTTGTGCATCATCCTCACGCCGCCCGCCTTCAGCCGGGCAAAGAGGTCCTCCGGCGGGCGGTGCCCGCTGGTCTCCACGATTCGCACCCCCTCCTCCAGAATCACGTCCACATAAACGGCGTTGTCTATAGGCCGAATGGCAGGATGAAGGCTGAGGTTTACCGCGAAGGGCTGGTCAGTCAGCGCGCGGGTCCGGCGGATGGCCTCTCGGAAGGACTCCCGGTCTGGGAACATCGCCGAGGCGAGAACACCCAGCGCGCCGGCGTTGGATACGGCGGCGACAAACTCCGGGCCGGAGATGTGCATCATGCAGCCGCCGACGATGGGGTATTTTATGCCAAAGAGTTGGGTAATGCGGGTTGGGAGCATTGGCTAATGAAACAGGATAAAGTGAAACGTGAAGCGTGAAAAGGGTTATAGGAAGTTGATTTGGTGAACTGGTTCGGTTTCCCGGATGCGGCGGCGGATTTCGGCCTGGATGGCCTCATCTCGCACCCGCTTCACCTGGGAGACGGGACGTCCCTCCGGAGAAACGGCGCTTTTCCACTCCACCACGAATCCGGGCACTAACGCGCCAGCGAAGCCTCCTACTCCACAACAGGTGGTATCCAGAACGACGTAGCCCACCAGGTAGAGGACCTCTTGTCCCTCAAAGGGGAGCCGCTCCTCCTTCACCCATAGGTAGTGCCCGCCGATGGCGGTGACCGCGCGGTTCAGTTCGGGATGGACGAAAGATTCGGTCTCCATACTTACATCCCAGAAAGGCCTCCCACTAACTTTTTGCAGCAGGTTGTTAACCGGATCAAACAGGCCGGACGGCCCGCGCTACATCAGCCCCACAATGGTGATGGCGCAGATGTTCATATGCGGCATACCGCCCAGGTTGTGGGTGAGGCCGTAGCGGGGGTTGGGAATCTGCCGCTCTCCAGCCCGCCCCAGCAGTTGCAGGTATATCTCGTAGAGCATCCGCAGGCCCGAGGCGCCAATGGGGTGCCCGAAACACTTCAGACCGCCGTCGGGCTGACAGGGAATCCCCCCGCCGCGCAAGTCAAAGAAGCCGTCCAGGACATCCTTCCAGGCCTTCCCCCGCTCCGAGATGTGCAGGTCCTCCATCGTCACCAGTTCAGTGATGGAGAAACAGTCATGGACTTCCATCATGCTGATCTCCCGCCGGGGGTCGGTGATGCCGGCCTCCTGGTAGGCTGCCCGGCTGCACTTGGCGGTGGTCATAAAGTACGTCCCATCCCACTCATTATAGCCCATCTCCTCCCCGCTGGAGAGGGCCACCTGCAGGGCCTTGACGGTGACGGTGTCCTTTTTACCCAGCCCGCGCGCGATATCCGGCGTGGTGACAATCGCGCAGGCGGCGCCGTCGCTGACGCCGCAGCAGTCAAAGAGGCCCAGCGGGTAGGCGATAATGGGCGCGTTCAGCACCTCGTCCTCGGTGACGGGCCGGCGCAGGTGGGCCTTCGGGTTGAGCGCGCCGTTGGCATGGCTCTTGACGGAGACGTGGGCCATGGCGCGCTTCAGGTCCTCCATCGGGATACCGTATTTGGCGGCGTAGGCGGTCGCCAGTTGGGCGAAGGCCCCTGGCGCGGTGATGTTGGGCATCCACTGCCAGTTGAGGCTCCCCGCCGTGGCGCCCAGGTTGGGAAGTCCCCCGTAGCCCACGTCCTTCAGTTTCTCCACCCCCAGCGCCAGCGCGATATCGCATGCGCCCGATGCCACTGCGTAGACCGCGCCCCGGAACGCCTCTGTCCCAGTGGCGCAGAAGTTCTCCACCCGGGTGACTGGGATGCGCGGGAGCCGCAGGGTGATGGAGAGGGAGAGCGCGCTCTTGCCGACGCTAATCTCCTCAAAGCAGGTGCCCAGCCAGGCGGCCTGGATTTCCTTGCGGTCAATCCCGGCATCGGCCAGGGCCTCCTCAAAGGCCTCCACCATCAGGTCTTCGGCTCCCACATCCCAGCGCTCCCCGAACCGAGTGCACCCCATGCCGATAATGGCGACTTTATCGCGAATTCCGGTGGGCATGTGTCCTCCTTAAGTGAAACGTGTTTTCCCTCCAGGACAGCGTTGCAGAATCCCGGATGTTATCCGGTTCCGGAATCTTCACCCCGTCCGCAATCTCCGCTAATGGCTGTTTGGGCCTCAAACCACGAGATGCCTGTCTGCAGACTGATATAGTTCGTCCCATTTCGGTGGATTCATAAGCCAATTATACCCCAATCTGGGAAACTGTGTAACTCCTAATGCGCTTGCATCTTCATTTGTCAAACCGATTGAATTCTGGTATAATCCCCCTACAGATTTCTGCCAGAGCGATGATTGGTTGAGGAACAGCAGACGTGATTCAACGAAAAACGCAGGAACCTTCATACTGGGAGACCTTTCAGCCGACGCTGGATGACCTGGAATACATAAAAAATCTCCTGGTGGAACAGGAAAAGCCTCTTTCCACCGAGGAACTGGCCCGGGCGCTGGTGGCTTTCCGGTGCCGCAACGAAGAGGAGCGCATTGCTCGCGTTCTTTCCAGTGGGAGTCTTTATCTCCCCAAGAACTCCTATCAGGTGGGAGATACCGTATTTTTCCCCAGCCTGGACTTTATGGGGGGCCGGGTTATCGGCATTCGGGATGGCCGTAATCCGCAACTGGGCCCCTTCCGGGTCATTCAGGTTGCTTTTCCGGAAGGCCGAATGCGAGAATTCGCGGCTGAACTGCCTGTTCACAAACTGAACGACATTCCTCAGAGGGACCCCGGCCCCGCGCTCTCACCGGAGAAGCTTTATGCCCGTTATGGGGGGGGTGTCCGGAATGCGCTGGTGGCCCGATTAGAGGCAGAACCGGGATTCGTCTCCCTCTTGGAGCAATGGTTCTTGAAAGACCTGCTGGTGGAGATTTCCACAGGTCAACTGAACGTAGCGGAGGCGGTGCTGGATGAGGCGGGAGGCGGGCCCCTGCCTGCCGAGGCGCTGATTGGCTACCTGGATATGCCGAAGGAGGTCAACCCTCAACTGGCGCTCTTCTCCCTCAACTATGCCCTTTTTGAGGATGAGCGGTTTGACGAGGTGGGGCCGGCGGGGCAGATTTTATGGTACCTGCGGCGGCTGGAACCGGCCCCGATTCTGGACCCACCCACCCGCCTGCGCCCCCGCCAGATGGAATACGACCACCGCCTGCTGGATGAGACGTTCCTCAATTTGGAGCGCTGGCTGGGCGATGAATGGTCCGATATGGTTGCCCCGCCGAAGGTGGAGGAGCCGGTTCGGGTAGTGCTGACCTATCCCCATCGTCGGTCTGGCACCCTGCCCCTTTCCCCTGCGGTGGCTCGGGTGTGCCCGACTGGGCGGACGCACCGCATCCGCTTCACTTTCCGGGATGGGGAGACGGGGGAGGAGATGCCCGGATGGGTGGTACGGGAGCGCCGTTTTGTGTACGGCCTGGGGGAGTGGTACGAGCGGTATGACCTGCCCGTTGGCGCCTACGTGGAAATCCGGCGGGCCGATGAACCGGGCGTGGTGCTGATCCGACGCCGTCCCACTCGCCCGAAGCGGGAGTGGGTACGGGCCGTCAGCGTGGAAGATGGCGCTCTCCACTTTGAGATGGGCCGCCATATGATTTCCTGCGAATACGATGAATTGCTGGTTATTGCCGTTACTGACCCCGCCGCACTGGATGCGGCCGAGGAGCGAGTGCGGCGCGAGCGTCGCTCTCTGGCAGACGTGGTGGCTGAAATTTTCCCTGAACTGGCCAAATTGAGCCCGCAGGGAACTGTGCATGCGGCCACTCTCTACAGCGCGGTCAACCTGGTGATGCGGGTGCCCCCCGGTCCTATCCTGACCACGCTGGTCACTGATGACCGGTATACCTTTGTCGGCGATTACTACTGGGTTAGCCGGGGACGGCCTGGCTGGTAGAGGTTGGGAATGGCAGAAATCAGTCTTTCCGGGAAGCGTTTAAGCCGTATCCGACCAACGATAGATACCCCTTTTCACATTAACCGCCGCTGGTGGGAGCAGGGAGGCCGGAACCTCCGGGTGGAACTTTGGCATCACCTCTGCCCGGAGCACAGGGCCGCGTTTGCCAACCATCTGGACATTGAGACCATTGACTGGGTAGACCCGGAGACGGCGGAAGTGACCCAGATGGATGGCCTGGAGCACCTGATTCGGGAGCACTGCAGCCATCAGGAGGGGTACCTCCAACAGGAACTGCCGCTGGTGGACGCCGTCTTTCGGGCGCTTCTGGCCAATGGCAATGTGCCGCTCACTCCTCGCCAATTGTCGGGTCTGGTGGGGCGCTCGGCGGAGACCATTCTGCGGACTCTGACGGGCCGGGAGGTCTATAAGGGGTTGCAGCCGGTCTCGGAGTAATCGCGCAGGTTTCGGCGCTCGTTCCTGGTGGTGAAGACGATCGGCGTTGGATGCCCCCGTAGCTCAAGAGGAAGAGCAGCGGCCTTCTAAGCCGCTGGCTGTGGGTTCGAGTCCCACCGGGGGTGCTGAAAATGGGAAGTCTCCAGCGTTGTTGCGTATTGTCCTCCATACGCAATGCTGGCAGCAGCACTGGCAGCGAGCGAGACAGGGCATCCGGAAAGGGTGCGCAAAGCGTGGACGTGGGTGCGCGTCTGTTGAGCACCTGAGGCAACCCGGCGTTCAGCCTCGACCGAGAGGCCAGTCCGAATGGCCTCTGTTCGCATACACCTGAGAACAGACTCGCCAATCTCCTGCTGCCTGTCCTGCGCTCTTCGCTGGATTGTTAATGTGCGCGTCCCCTCTTGTTCAGTGATTGTTCCAAAATTAGCATAGAGTTTGAATTTCAAATATTTCCCCATTTACCGCCCTTTCTTATGCGGCCATCAGTTCCGCCAAGAAAATCTTCCCTCTCCTCAATTCTCCGAATAGGCTGCTCACATTCAACACCGACTCCGTCCGCTTATACCCCGCATTGTCCGATACCGCTCTTTCACCTCCCATCCTATGGCCCGCTCCACCCCGTTGTTCGTCCCATCTATCCTCTTCCCCTCCTCATCCCGCCATCGTAAATACCGTTGGGTAGACCTGAAACGTCCACCGACAACGGAGACAGCGATAGCGCATCGCCTCCACTTTCTCTTCCAGGTCTCGGAGGGGTTTGGAACACACTTGGAGCACCTTGAAAAAGCCCCCACCGCAGAAAGGGCAACGGGTCGGCGGAGCAGGGCTGGTGTTCACTGGATGGGAGTTTTCCCCCGGGGAGCCCAAGTGCGACGTACCATCGGCTGCAGCATAAATCCGCTTTCGTCCATCAGGACGATGCTCCACCCCTGGTCACAGGCTTTTTTCACCTGGGGCCACTGCTCCTCCCGCCGTTGCCGGATGGCGGCCTCGTCCCGTTCGCGAGTCCACCGCTCCGGCTTCTGGGCACTCCAGCCCACCTCATCTTTTGGGCAAATCGCTGCGGTGCCGCAAAGGTAACCCTTTACCGAGGGGGCCGCGATTTCGTTTGAGCAATCCGGCAGAACGTTGTATAATTCTTTACAGTCATACAACCAGCAGGATGTGCGAGATGACGGTCGTTTCTGTTGTGGCATGCGAAACCTACGACCCCGAGGCCGTCCGTCGGGCACTGGAAGCAGCAGTGGCACCACTGGGTGGCATGGGCCGCTTCGTTCGGCCCGGCATGCGGGTGCTCCTGAAGCCCAATCTCATTGCTCCGTTCCCCCTGGACCGCGCCGTCACCACCCACCCGACTGTCGTCCGTGCCGTCGCTGAGATGGTGCAGGAGGCTGGGGGCGAAGTGTGGATCGGCGATTCGCCCGCCGGCCCGATCCGAGACTCCGAATCCTTCTGGCGGCGGACCGGCATGGCGGATGTGGCGGCGGCGACGAGCGCGCGCCTGGTCCCCTTTGAGGGCGCGGAATGGCGTACCCTGCGCGGGCAGGACTATTTCATCGCCCGACCTCTCTTCGCGGCCGACTTGGTCATCACCCTGCCCAAACTGAAGACCCATACGCTCACTCTCTACACCGGCGCGGTCAAAAATCTCTTCGGGGCCATCCCCGGAACCCGCAAGCGAGAGGTTCACTTCCGGGCTCCCGCTGTCCCCGATTTCAGCCGGGCGCTGGTGGACATTCTGGAACTGATCCGGCCGGGGCTGGCGATTATGGACGGGGTGATCGGGCAGGAGGGGAACGGTCCCGGCGCCGGGGGGACACCGCGGGCCTACGGCTGTCTGGCGGCCTCGGCGGACCCAGTGGCACTGGATACGGTGCTCAGCCGGGCGATGGGCTGCCGTCCGGGCGAGGTCTTTCACCTGCGGGAGGCGGCTGTGCGCGGGCTGGGGGTTGACGACCTGGAGGAAATAGAAGTGGTTGGCGACCGGCGGGTCCTGAATTTCGGCCCGGTCCGGTTGCCGGTGGTTCAGCGTGTCCTGCGGGTGCCGCTGCCGGGGTGGGTGTCGGCGCCGCTGCAGCGAGTCACGCGGGTCCGCCCCCGTCTGACGGCCCCGGCGGACTGCGCAGGTTGCGGGCGCTGTGCCGAGGCCTGCCCTCGGGAGGCCATCACGGCCGGTCGCCCACCCCTTTTCCACCTGGACCAGTGCATCGGCTGTATGTGTTGTGCGGAGGTCTGCCCGGAGGGCGTTATCGCCCCTCACCGAAGTGCCCTGGCCCGCTTGCTGGGGCTGAGGTAGGGCGCAAACTGGTATATTTCCCACGACACGGAGAAAAATAGACCATCATTTTTGTGCCTCGGTGGTAGGTAGATTTCTATGTACGAAGAACTGGAGCGAGTCTATCAGGCCATTCTGGACGCCCTGCGCGCGGGGAAGCCCGCCGCTGTGGCGACGGTGGTGGAAGTGGGCGGTTCAGCCCCGCGGGGCGCAGGGGCCAAAATGCTCGTCCTGGCCGACGGGACGACGGTGGGTACCGTCGGTGGAGGCGGCGTGGAGGCCCGGGTGATGGAGGAGGCCCGGGCCGCCATCGCTGAAGGCCGCTCCCGGGAAGTCCACTACCGCCTGCGGGACCCGGAGCGCGGCGATCCAGGTATTTGCGGCGGAGATGTGCGCATCCTCATTGAGGTCCTCCCGCTCCGGCCCACGCTGCTCATCCTGGGCGCCGGTCATCTGGGACAGGCGGTGGCTGAACTGGGCGCCTTCCTCGGCTACCGCATCGTTGTGATGGACGAACGGCCTGGCCTGGCGACGCCGGAGCGGTTCCCGTGGGCAGAACAATGCATTACCGGCGATCTGGCCGAAGAGGTGGCGCGCTTTCCGGTAGATGGCCAGACCTACGTGGTGATGGTCACTTCCCACCACACCAGCGATGCGGCAGTGCTGGCCGTACTGGCACAGCGCTCCCCGGCCTATGTGGGGCTGGTGGGAAGCCGTCGCCGCACCGCGCTGACCTTCCAGCAGGCGCAGGAACTGGGGGTCCCGCCCGAGTGGCTGGAACGAATTCACACGCCCATCGGGCTGGATATTGGCGCCGAGACCCCTCGCGAAATTGCTATCAGCATCCTGGCCGAAGTGATCGCCGTCCAGCGGGGAAAAGCACCGTCCCTATGACCGTCCACCTGCCCCAACGGGAAATCCGCCGTAGTTTCATCCTGGGGGTAGTGAACGGCGCGCTCTTTGAGTT
This sequence comes from Chloroflexota bacterium, assembly GCA_014874475.1. Lineage (GTDB taxonomy): Bacteria > Chloroflexota > Anaerolineae > B4-G1 > DUEL01 > SpSt-77. Next base: position 119,817 of record JADBJJ010000029.1, on the reverse strand, counting down.
CGCCGAACGGCTGATTGACCCCCCGCTGGTGCTGACCTGGTTTGTCAGCCGGTTGACCTCGTCCAACCTGCTTGTGGGGCTGGTGGCTCCGCTGGGAGACGCCGGATGGTTTCTCCCGCAGGTCTTCATCGCTGGCCTGGTCCAGCGGATGCCCCGCAAGATGCTCAGTTACACCCTGGCCGCTGTGGTCCGGGCCATCTCGTGGTCCCTGGTGGCGGTGGCCGTCTGGCTGGTGGGTGACCCTGCCCTTCTGCTGGTCACTTTTTTCATTTTGTACGGCGTGGCTCGGCTGGCGGCGGGGCTGGGAGGACTGGGCTTCTTTGAGGTGGTGGCGAAGACGATCCCGGCCAACCGGCGGGGCAGTTTCTTCGCCTGGAGGATGCTGACGGGAGGCCTGCTGGGCTTGGGGGCCGGTGTGGTGACGCAGGAGGTGCTCAACCGCTTCGCCTTCCCCCGGGGCCATGCTCTGCTCTTTGTAGTTTACACTGCTGTCATCATACCGGCTATGCTGGCCTTTATCATTATCCGGGAGCCGCCGGGCACAGCCGTCTCTCACACACCGACACTGAGACAGCAACTGCGGCGGGCCCGGCAACTCCTGCGGACAGATGCCGTCTTCCGGCGATACATGGGGATGCGGACGGCGTTGGGGCTGGCGGGCATTGCGCTCCCCTTCTACGGCGTCTATGCCCGGAACGTCCTGGGTGCCCCGGAGGGGATGGTCGGCATCTACGTGGCTGTCCGGGTCGGTGCCGGGTTGCTGGCCAACCTCCCCTGGGGCTCTCTGGGCGACCGAAAGGGAAACCGTCTGGTGACATTGTGGCTCTCGCTGGGAAGTGCCTTGACTGCTCTGTTGGCGCTGGCGCTGGCGGGGTGGGTAGCCACCTCCCCCAGCCGAGGCCCATGGTTACCTTACCTGGCCCTTCCCATCTTTCTCTTGAACGGTGCGCTGGCGCCCGCCTCTATGCTAGTGGGCAGCAACTTTCTGTTGGAACTGGTGCCCGAGACGGAGCGTTCCCTGTATCTGGGGCTTTCCAACACACTGATTGGCATCGTCGTCCTGATTTCTGGATTCGGCGGGCTGGTGGTGGACTTGCTGGGGTATACCGGGCTATTTGGCCTTTCGGCCTTTCTCTGCCTGCTGGCCTGGTGGTGGTCCCGGGGGCTACCCGAACCCCGGGTCGGTCAACCGCCCCGCCCCACCTAATCCCATCCGTCTCACGTCTCACGTTTCACGTTTCACTTTCCACCCCAGGAGGTCTTACATGCCATACCGGGATACCTGGGCATCCTGCTCCCAATGCGGCCGGCAGTTTGTCTTTACCGTGGAGGAACAGCGGCGATTGGCCGGGCTGGGCTTTGAACTGACCCCACCCTCCCTCTGCCCGGACTGTCTGCGGGCCCATGAGATGACACCAGGCCCCCACGAGGGCGTTGTTAAGTGGTACGACCCGGAAAAAGGGTACGGGTTTATCATCCAGCGCAGCGGGAATGAGATATTCTTCCACCGGAGCGGCCTGGCTCCAGGTACGTCGGAGACCATTCCCGATAAAGCACGGGTCCGGTACCGGATCCAGCCCACTGGGCGTGGGCCGCAGGCGGTGGATGTCGTCCTGGAGCAGTAGATGATAGACCACAGACGACAGACCGCACCACAGGTCGGCGGGTTCATCTGACGACTGTCCTGACGGAGGGTGAAGATGAAGGTTGTATTGACTCAAGATGTTCCCAATCTGGGGCGCGCGGGCGACGTGAAGGAGGTTGCCGAGGGCTATGCCCGCAATTATTTGATTCCCCGTGGGCTGGCTGTCCCGGCCACTGAAGGGAGAATCCGCATGGCGCAGGAGCAGAAGCAGACCAGGGTGGCGCAGGCGACCCGTCAGGTGCAGCGGCTCGCGGCGCTGGCGGAACGGATGGAGCAATTGACGCTGACCTTCCAGGCCAAGGCCGGCCCGACCGGTCGCCTCTATGGTTCCATTACCCCCGCCGACATCGCGGAGGCGCTGGAGCGGGAACTGAAGATGCCCTTTGACCGGCGCAAAATCCTGGCTGACCCCCTGCGCGAACTGGGCGACCACACCGTACAGGTCCGCCTCAGCAGCGACCGGATTGTCTCCGTGCACGTCCGCATTGAGCCGGAGGAGAGCGGGCGGCCTCCGAAAGCGTCGTAACCAATTGTTAAACGTCCTTACCCGTTACTGCAAAAGGAGGTACTATGGTCAAAGTCACCTGGTACGGTCATGCCTGCATCGGCATAGAGATAGGGCCTCATCATCTGCTGGTAGACCCTTTCCTCACAGGCAACCCCCTGGCGGCCGCATCCCCGGACGCCCTCCAGCCCGACTACATCCTGGTCTCTCACGGCCACGGTGACCACGTGGGAGATGCGCTGGAGATCGCCCGTCGTACCGGGGCCACCGTCATCAGCAACTTTGAAATCTGCAACTGGTTCCAAGCCCAGGGCTATGCTTACGTCCACCCCCATCACATCGGCGGTGGCTTCCCGTACCCGTTCGGTTACCTCAAACTGACTACCGCCCATCACGGCTCTGCCCTCCCCGACGGCTCCTACGGCGGCAACCCCTGCGGCTTTTTCATCAGGACGGCGGCGGGCCCCCATATCTACCTGGCCTGCGATACCGGCCTCTTCTACGATATGAAACTCATCGGCGAGGAAGGGGTAGACCTGGCAGTCCTGCCCATCGGCGATAACTTCACCATGGGCCCGGACGATGCACTGCGAGCGGTGAAACTGCTGACGCCTCGCAAAGTGATCCCCATCCACTACGACACCTTTGACATTATCCGTCAGGACCCCCGCGCCTGGGCTGAGCGGGTGCGCACGGAGACCTCTGCCGAGCCGGTGGTGCTCAGGCCAGGGGAGAGCATCACCCTGTAGCAGACGGACAGGGGAGGCCCTATGAAGCCCTGGCTTCGCGGACTGCTGATCGCTCTGGGAGTGCTGTTGCTGGTTCTGCTGGTCGGCCCGTTCCTGGTGCCGGTGCCCCCGCAGGAAGGAACCGTCCCGCCGGAGCAACTGGCTGATCCCGATAGCCGGTTCGTTGAGGTGAATGGCCTCACCGTCCATTACAAAATGGCCGGTTCGGGGCGCCCGGCTCTTATCCTGCTTCACGGCTTCGCGGCCAGCACCTTCTCTTGGCGGGAGGTCATCGGGCCCATGTCGGAGTGGGGCACCGTCGTTGCCTTTGACCGGCCCGGGTTCGGCCTGACGGAGCGGCCAATGCAATGGACTGGCCCCAGCCCCTATAGCCCGGAGGCCCAGGCCGCCCTGACGGTGGGGCTGATGGATGTGCTGGGGATAGAGCGGGCGGTTTTGGTGGGCAACTCTGCCGGAGGAGCCATCGCCCTCCTGACCGCGCTCACCTATCCGGAGCGGGTGGAGGCGCTGGTGCTGGTGGACCCGGCGGTCTACGTGGGCGGAGGGGCGCCTGGATGGGTGCGGCCGCTCCTGAACACTCCCCAGATGCGCCGCCTGGGGCCGCTTCTGGCTCGCTCCATCCGGGACTGGGGCGTGGATTTCGGTCGTTCCGCTTGGCACGACCCGACGAAACTGACGCCGGAAATCTGGGAGGGATACGCCAAACCCCTGCGGGCCGAGAACTGGGACCGGGCCCTCTGGGAGGTCACCCGCGCCAGCCGTCCGCTGGGGCTGGAGAAGCGGTTAGGGGAGGTCCGGGTGCCTGTCCTGGTGGTCACCGGCGACGATGACCGCATCGTCCCCACCGAACAGAGCATCCGCCTGGCGGGAGAAATCCCTGGTGCCCAACTGGTCGTCATCCCCGAATGTGGGCACGTCCCGCAGGAGGAATGCCCGGGCCCGTTCCTGGAAGCGGTGGAGGCATTTCTGAGGTAAAATGGCACGGGTTACTGTTCACACCCCGGCGCCCGACTTCGCCCTGGAGGACTTCCGGGGGCGGACGGTGCGCCTTTCCGACTATCGGGGGCAGAAGCACGTTGTCCTGGTTTTCAACCGGGGCTTTATATGACCCTTCTGCCGCCGGCACATGGCGCAGTTGCGCCAGGACTATGAGGAATTCGTAAAGCGCGGGGCTGAGGTCATCGTCGTCGGGCCCGAGGGGCCGGAGGCTTTTGCCCGCTACTGGGAGGAGGAACAGTTGCCCTTCGTGGGGCTGCCGGACCCGGGGCATGTCGTGCTCAAACGGTACGGGCAGGAGGTCAACCTGTTCAAACTGGGACGGATGCCCGCGCAGGCCATCGTGGATCGGGAGGGAGTGGTCCGCTGGATCCACTACGGGCACTCTATGAGCGACATCCCGTCCAATGAGGAGTTGCTGGCCCTGCTGGACGAGTTGGGCTGAAAGTGGGTGCTGGCAAGAGTCCGGCTCTGCGGCGGCGGCCCGAAAGACCGCCGCCGCAAAGGGACCGACCCCCGCCCGCCGCTACTGCCCGCCGGAGCGCCAGTACTCCACCAGCCGTCGGATGCGGATGCGCTGAGCCCGCAGCCAGCGGCGGGGGCCCAGAATGGCCCTCCCGAACTCCGGTGGACGGTCGGGGAGCCGCTGGAGTCTCCCCTCGGCCACCAGGCGATCCCAGAAAGCGAAGAACCGCTCCTGGAGTTCCTCGTCGCTGTACTCGCCTCCCCGTTCGTAGACCTCGCGTGCCAGTTGCTCAATGTAGGCCGCGGTCTCGTTGATCAGCGTCTCCACCGGCTCAAAGACCATGCCCCACCCGTAGACCGGATCCAGAGGCATAGAGCCGAATTCCATCGGCGACGGGGGGCGAATTGACTCTTTCTCCGATGACGTCTGCATCTCTTCGGAACTCATCGTCTTCCCTTACGCTCCTACCACCAGCGCGGATAGCATCAGGTTGCCGTGCAGGTTGACACCGGGGACCAGCACCCCCTGCTCCCCGAAGGAGCAGAAGCCCAAGAGTGGGGCATCGCCAACGGCCGACTGGACCGCCCCCACCACCTCTCCGATGCGGTCTCCCAGCGCGACGCGCCGTCCAGCGCAGTGGACCAGGAAGACGGCGCGGATGTCCTGGATACCCTCTGCCGCCCGACGGACCACATCTCCGGCGGCGGAGATGATTTCATCCGTCGTCGCTTCCATCAGGACGACGTCCTCGCCGTCGGCGAACTCTGCGAAGGCGCCGATGGTGCCGTCTTCATTCCCCACGGCCAGGTGTTTGATGAGATAGGCGTCCTGTACCGGGGTCGCCAGGGGGGCCAGCAGGCACTCTCCCAGCAGTTTCCAGTCGCCGATGAGGGCAGCCCGATCTTTCCCTGTCCAGTCGGCGTAGACGTCCAGCGCGGGATGGCCGTCTAGTGTCTTCAGCAGGCGTCCCGCAGCGCCCGCGCGTGCCCGAACCCGGGTGGGGCGGTAACCGCTGCCAAAGGCGAACCCGACCTGCCCGGGGGCGTAGAGGGCTGCCACGACGACGCTCTGCGGCAATACCTGGCCGTCAGCAAACACCTGCCATTTCCCCTCAATGGTGTTGTCGGCGGGGCTGCCGCCCACGATGGGGACACCGGGGTACTTCCGGCTGATGCTGGCCACCACCGCCTCCTCGCTGCCCGGCGGAGATGTGACTAGGAACAGGTTCGGCGGCCCTCCCTGCATCGCTTTCCGGATAGCCAAACTGGCGGCCAGCGCCCCAGCCCGGGCGGGGTTCTTGCCGAGGAAACAGTGGGAGACGCCCGCCCATATCCCCGAGATAAGCATCAGCCCGGCGACCCCCTCGGGGCCGGATTGAAAACCGGCAGGGGTCAGGATGCCGGTAAAGGAACTGCTGCCGAATATCGGCACCCTCCTCAGCCGGCGTGCTACCTGCCGCACCAGAACGGGCAGGTCCATATCCACCGTGGCGAAGAGAAGGGCCAGTCCTGGGGGTTCCCCCTTTAACCCGTCCATCGCCATCTTCACAATCTCATCCGCCGCTGCCTGGGCATCCTTTGCCAGGCTCCAACCGACTCCCGCTCGCACAGTCATCGCACACCTCCTTGCGCACTTGGGAAAAAACGATACCCACCGCTAAAGCCCTCGCCCTCAAACCTCTTTCTACCCGGCGGCGTGCGGGTATGGAGTGAGGGAAAGAGCAGGATTGTCATTATTATACACCCCAACCGGTTGTCAGGGAAGCCTTACAAGCGGTACTTGGCGGCGCTTTAGGGATTTTCTCTTCTCCAAATCCCCTGTTTCGTGTACAATAGTACCCCATGCCGACGCCGATCAATCATCTGGTTATGGCTCGCGAAGTCCTGGAGCGGGGAATTCTGGCCGCGCCCGCACGGCGGTTACTGCTGGCCCACTATGGCCCCTTCCTGCTGGGCCATACGGCCCCGGACGTGCAGACGGTCAGCGGACAGCGGCGGGAAGAGACCCACTTCTACACCCTCCCACTTCGCACGACAGTGCCAGCCTCCCAGGCCCTTCTGGATGCCTGGCCGGCGCTGGGTCGTGCGGAGCGCCTGGAACCGGCCCACGCGGCTTTTATGTCCGGTTATCTGGCTCACCTGCTGGCCGACGAGTTGTGGTGGCGGGAGATTTTCCACCCCTTCTTCGGTCCGGATGCCGGATGGAGCACATGGGAGAAGCGGCTGTTCCTGCACAACGTCCTGCGCACATGGCTGGACGAGGAGGATCAGGCCCGACTGGATGGCCACGAGGCAGCGGCGCTGGCGACCGCAGAGCCCCAGGGGTGGCTGCCCTTCATCCGGGACGAGGACCTGCGGGCGTGGCGGGATACTCTGGTGGAGCAATTACAACCGGGGCATCGCATCCGCACCGCTGAGGTCTTCGCCGAGCGGATGGGAGTTTCGGCAGAGATGGTGGAAATGGCGGCTCATTCGCCGGAGCAGATGGCCTGGATTTTCCGGCACGTCCCCCTGGAGCACCTCCAGTCCTATCGGGACATGGTCTTGCGCCGCAGCGTCCAACTGATTAACCACTATCTTCGGGAGATACCGTAGCCCTACCTGCTGCTTCGCTTCTCTGCGTCCTCGCGCCTCTGCGGTGGGGAGAGCCCGATTCCCAACCGACACAAACTGCAGTATAATCATCTCCGGAGGAATGGGGCCGATGCAAGAAGCACGGTTGTACGAGCGTCTGGATGAGAATAAAGTGCGCTGTGGCCTCTGTGCCCACCGTTGCGTCATCCCTGAGGGCCAGCGCGGCATCTGCCACGTGCGGGCAAACCGGGGCGGGACCCTCTACACTCTGGTCTACGGGCGGCTCATCGCCCGGAATGTGGACCCAGTAGAGAAAAAACCCCTCTATCACTTCTATCCCGGCACCACGGCCTACTCTATCGCCACGCCTGGCTGCAACTTCCGCTGTCGCTGGTGCCAGAACTGGGAGATTTCCCAGATGCCCCGAGAGGAACACCTGATTCTGGGCCAGACCGTCCCCCCGGAGCAGGTTGTCGCCGACGCTCGCCGAGCCGGAAGCCGCAGCATCGCCTACACCTACACTGAGCCCACCGTCTTTTTTGAGTACGCCTACGACGTCTCCCGGCTGGCGCACCAGGCTGGCATCGCCAATATCTACGTAACCAACGGCTATATGACTCCGGAGATGCTGGACGCGTACCACTCCTATCTGGACGCGGCCAATGTGGACCTGAAAACATTTCGGGAAGAGACCCACCGCCAGTACATTGGCGCGCGCCTGCAGCCGGTGCTGGACTCCTTAAAGAAATTGAAAACGATGGGGGTGTGGGTGGAAGTGACGACGCTGGTGGTGACAGGCGTCAATGACGACCCGGAGGAGTTCCGGGACATTGCCCGGTTTCTGGTAGATGAACTGGGCTCGGAGACGCCCTGGCACATCAGCCGGTACTTTCCGGCATACCGGATGGCCAATCCGGCAACCCCGCTGGCGACCCTTGAGCGGGCGCGAGAAATCGGGAAGGAGGCCGGTCTGCACTACGTCTATGTTGGAAATGTCTCCGGGGAGACGAACACCCACTGCCACGCCTGCGACCATTTGCTCATCCACCGTGCCGGCTTCTGGGTGCTGGAGAACCGCGTCCGCCCGGATGGAACCTGCCCGCGCTGCGGGACAGCGGTGGCTGGGGTGGGAATGGCGGGAGAGTAGCCCCCCTGGCTGGCGCGGGCGATCAGGGACTGGGTTCTGTACCGAACACCTCCCTCAACAACTGGAGGGTTTCCATTGCTTCGTTCTCTTCCAGGCGGCTGATGGCAAAACCCACGTGGACAATGACCCAATCGCCCACCTGGGCCTCCGGGACGTAGGCCAGACAGACCTCGCGGGTGATGCCGCCGAAGTCCACCCGGCCCATCCGCATCAACCCACCTTCCTGCACCTCAATGATCCGACCAGGGACGCCCAGACACATCTCACTTCTCCTTGAAAGCGCGCAGTTCCCCTTCCAGCCAGTTCAGCCAGCCGTCCAGTCCTTCTCCAGTTTTGCAGGAGAGTGGGAAGAAGGCCACGCCGGGATTGAGTGCTTCCACCCCCCGGCGAAAATATTCTATATTGAACTCAAAAGCCGGAAGGACGTCCGTTTTATTCAGTACCACCGCGTCCACTCCCCGGTACATCGGCGGGTACTTATATGGCTTGTCGTCGCCCTCAGGTACACTGGCGATGAGGATGTTGCGGTGGACGCCCAGGCGGAACTCGGCGGGACAGACCAGGTTGCCCACGTTCTCTACAATGAGCAGGTCCACGCCATCCAGTGGAAGTTGATCCAGCCCGCTCCGGACCATCGCTGCGTCCAGGTGGCACCCGCCACCAGTGGCAATCTGGACTGCGGGCACGCCCTCGGCAGCCACCCGGTCGGCGTCCAGCGTGGAGGCCAGGTCGCCTTCCACGACGGCGATCCGCCACCGGTCCTTTAACGCCCGAATCGTCCGCAGGATCAGGCTGGTCTTTCCCGCGCCGGGGGAGGCCATCAGGTTGAGGGCGAAGACCCCGGCGGCATCTAGGCGGGCCCGATTGGCCTCCGCCAGCCGGTCGTTAGCGCTCAAAATGTGTTCTACAACGGCAACTTGTGGGCTCACTTTTCTTCTCACCGATTGTACAGGCTCATCGCCTTCTCCAGCCCTTCCGTCAGCCAGGTCTGGATGGCGGCGATGGCGCGTTCTATCGTTTCTTCTACGACCAGTTCCTCGTCCGGTGCGAAGTTCTGAAGGACGTAATCAGCCGGGTCCATCTGCCCCGGCGGGCGCCCGATGCCGATGCGAAGACGGGGGAAGGACGGGGTGCCCAGGTGGGCGATGACCGACTGCATCCCCCGATGGCCCCCGCTGCCCCCCTCCGGACGGATGCGCAGGCTGCCCAGGGGCAGGTCCAGGTCATCGTAGATGACCAGAAGGTTCTCTGCTGGCACCTGATAAAAACGGGCCAGAGGGGCCACCGCACGCCCGCTTTCGTTCATAAAAGTCTGGGGGACGGCCAGCACGACGGGAGAGCCGCCAATGGTTCCCCGGGCCACCCGAGCGTTTTTCTGACGACGAGAAAACTCCAGGCTGTGGACCGCTGCCAGCCGGGAGACACAGCGGGCCCCCACGTTGTGGCGGTTGCGGGCGTAACGGACTCCCGGATTTCCCAGACCAACGATCAAATACATAGCGTTGTTACAGGGCGGGGGCGGAGGTTGCCTCCATCCTAGGGGCAATCGCAGGGGGTGCCCCTACCGGTGGGTCCTGGGGGACGAGAAACCCTCTTTCCGGTTTCTCAGGTAGTACCGGAGAAGACTCTTCCCCAGCAAGTACAGGCCCCAGATACCGAAAAAGAGCAGGGTAATGCGGGCCCCGCGTATGAACGCGCTCAGAATCTGCGCGCTATCCAGCGCCGATGTCCCTCCCCCTGCTCCCTCTCCTGGGGGGGCCGTCGGTGTCCCTCCCGGGCGCGGGGTGGGGGAGGGGCGGGGGGTCGCCGTGGGCGGCATCTCCACCGGCACCGGCGTCGGCGTCTCCGCACCGGGGGTGGGGATTTCGGCCGCCTCTTCTGTCGGGGTTGGCGTCGGCGTGACCAGTTCGTTCTGGACAGTGATGTTGTTCACGAAGAACGAGTCGGTCACATCCCCGTTGCGGTAGCGGATCAGGACCATATGATAAACCCCGTTCGGGATCAGGGGCGACCCGTCCTCCGCAATGGCTGTGGTGTCCCATTGGGCCAGAACACCGTTGATGACCTGCTGCCGGACGTCCAGCACGAGGGGTTGCCACTGGGAAGTCGCCGTCGCCGCTGGGCCGGGGGCGTAGTAGATGCTGTACCGGTCAAAATTGGGGTGGGCCACAGAGCCCAGAATCTGCACCACCCCGCTGACCGTGGCTCCATTGGTGGGGAATGTGATGATCACCACATTCTCCTGCGGCGGTGGCGCGGCCATCAAGTTGCCTCCAGCAGCCAAATATGTGACCAGAAGCGACCCCAAGATCAGCGCCAGTTTTCGTCTGTCCATCGGCATCCTTTGCATTCTGCTTTCTACATCGTGATTCGTCGGGCGTAAGTGTAGCACAAAAAGGGAGTAATGGCAAGAAACGGTTCAGCAAGAGCCTATAGCCGGTCTTTGTGGGGCATCGTGGCGATTCTTCTGGTCGCGACGGCGCTACGGTTGACCGGCGTCGCCTGGGATGGAGGCATCGGCGCCCACCCCGACGAGCGGTATCTGGTAGGCGTGGCGGAAGAGATGGCGCGTCTGCTGGAATGGGACCCCTTTATAGTGGATGCATCCTTTCCCTATGGACATGTCCCCCTCTACTTGTTCATCCTGTTGGGTGGGACTGACCGACTGATGGCGGCCCGCCTGCTGACCGGACTTCTGGATGTGGGGACGGTGGCATTGACGGCCGCGCTGGCCTGCACCCTGATCGCCGCTGCGGGCGGGTCGCGCCGCCGGAGCGGAGGAGCGCTGGTTGCGGCTCTCTTCCTGGCCGTGATGCCTTTCCACGTCCAGCAGGCTCATTTCGCTACCGCCGATGTCCCGTTGACCTTTTTCTCCACCGGCGCGCTGCTCTTCGCTGCCCGCGCTCTCGTTCGGAGTCCAGCACAAAGCGAAGCGGAGTGCCTTCTTGCGGGCATCTGGGCCGGACTGGCCATGGGCTGCAAGGCCGGGGCGCCGCTGCTGCTGATCCCCGTCGCGCTGGCGGGTGCGCTGGGCGCGGAGGGCCGTCGGGGGCGAATCCGGAGGGCCGTCGGGGCGCTCGGGGCGGCCCTGGCGACGTTCACTATCACCAGCCCCTTCGCCGCGCTGGAGTTCTCCCGCTTCCTGACCAATGTGACCGCCCAGGCGGCGCTGGTGCGCGGGGCCGCGCTGGTGCCCTATACCCTTCAGTACCGGGGAACACTGCCCTACCTGTACCCCGTTGCCCAGCAACTGGTCTGGGGGATGGGGCCGGTGCTGGGGCTTCTGGGCTTTGGGGGACTGGTCTGGATTACGGCCCGCGCGGCCCGGGGACGATTGAGCCCGGCGGGATGGGTAGTGCTGGCCTGGGCGTTGCCGTTCTTTGCGTTTACCGGTGGACTGTACGTCAAATTCCCCCGCTACCTGCTCCCGCTGATGCCGGTTTTGGCTGTTTATGCCGCTCAGTGGCTCATCGCGATGGGCAGGGGACCCTCGTCCTTTGTGCTTTTCACCCTGGCCGTCCTGCCGGCCGCGTTGCTCTCCCTGGCTCTGGTGGGTTCCTACGGCCGACCGCATCCCTGGGTGGCGGCCTCTGAATGGATACAGATGCACATTCCTTCGGGCTCCGTCATCGCGGTGGAGGAGTGGGATCACCCCCTGCCGCTGGACGCGGAGGGCTACACGCTGCGGATACTGCCGGTCTTTGAGCCGGAGGGGGAGGAGAAAGAGCGGATGATGGCCTCGGTGCTGGCGGAGGCGGACGCGGTGGTGGTGGCCAGCCGTCGCGGGTATGGGGCGCTGGCCCGCTGGCCCGACCGTTTCCCGAGGACGCTGGACTATTACCGCGCCCTCTTCGCCGGTGAGCGCGGGTTTACGGCAGCGGGCTGCTGGGGGCGCTGGCCGTCCTTGGCCGGCCTTGCTCTGGCCGATGACCCTTTCGGGGCGGCAGGTCTGCCACTCCCCCACCTGGCCTGTCGCCCCGCTGGGGCGTGGCTCCGCCTGCCGCGCCTGGATGAGAGTTTCGTCGTCTACGATCACCCCGAGGTGGTGGTCTTTGTTGTCTCCCGGTAGGGTATGGTCGTTTCCCCTTCCTCTCCCCGTCGAAGGCGGCGAGAGGGGGAAGGGGTGGGGTGGGGGATGGCGGCGGAGCCGCCTGTCGTGATCCCTCTCTTTCCCCCCTTGGGGAAGAAGCGGAATGGCCCGAAGGTTTCGCTTCCGGGGCCGATTGACACGCGGGGATAACCGGGTATAATTCGGCGAAGATGCCAGGAAAGGCTCAGGCGATCCTTTTATTCGGAAGAACCGATGACTGAATGGTATACCAACCCCCAGACCGGCCTGCGGGTCGGACTGGCACTGATTGCCGCTTTGCTTCTGGCCGACATTGGGCTGGTCATCTGGGTGGCCACCCGCCCGGTAGACGGGCTGACTTTTCTCGTGGGCCTGTTCGTCCTGGGTAGCCTGATCGTCATTGGACTGATGGGCTACTGGATCAGCGGCCTGGTCCAATCCGCCTATGTCCTGGACCGCAACGCGCTGGTCATTCTCTGGGGGGAGAGCGAACACATCATCCCGCTACCGCAGGTGCAGCGGGTGTTGCTGGGGGAGGAAGTATCAGGCTGCGTACGTTTCCGGGGCATCCGCTGGCCCGGATACTGGGTGGGATACGGGGAAATAGAGGGTCTGGGACCGGTCCTGTTCTACGCCACTGCGCCGCTGGAGGAGCAGGTGATTCTGGTGACGCCCGGTCTGGCCTACGGCATCTCTCCGGAGGACCGGGACGGGTTCCTGCAGACGCTCCACATCCGGATGCAGATGGGCCCGACCCAGTGGGTGGAGCAGGCCTCTTATGGGCCGGCCTTCACCCGATGGGAGTTCTGGCGGGACCGGCCAGCGCTGGTGATGCTGGTGGCGGGACTGGGGGCACTATTGGGGCTGACCGGTCTGCTCTGTTTCCGTTTCCCCTCTCTGCCGCCCCTGATCCCGCTCCACTTTGACGCTCTGGGTGTGCCGGACCGCTTGGGAGTGCGAGGGCAGATTTTCTTTATCCCGTTGATCGGGTTGATTGTGTTGACGGTGAACGGTGTCCTGGGCGGTTTGCTCTACCGGTATGAGCGTCTGGCTGCGTATCTGCTCTGGGGCGGCGCGTTGGCCGTACAGATTCTGTTCTGGGCTGCTGTTCTGGGCATCCTCGCCGCGGCGTAAACGGCGCGAAAACGGCTCTTGCGGCGATAAGAGCAGCCGCCGGAAAAACAAACACCCGGCACCTTCCGGTGCCGGGTGCTTGTTGATGCGGGTCTACCACCACACCGCGTCCAGTTCCTCGTCCGGCACGTCCCAGACGACGTTGTGGGGCGGAAGTGGCTCGTACTTCATAAACTCGGGCATCCGGTCGTGGGCTTTGGTGAAGCCGGCCGCCCGGTTGAAGGCCACTTCCTTCTCCATAATCTCCTTGCCGATGCGGGCCGCGTCATCCGTCGTCCAATCCACGCCCAGAACGCCCGCGCACTCCTCCACCATTCCCTCGTAGCCGCTGGGGATGTCCAGGATGGCGAAAGCGATGAAGAGGCAGTGGCCGGTGGAGTCAATGAAGGCAGTGGCAATCTGGAAGTTGCGGGAGAGGTCCGCCTTCTTGACGTCGCGCGGGTCGGCCTTGCCACTCACCCCCAGAATCTCCGGGGCGATGGTGTAGCCGGAGGTGTGGTCGGCGCCCATTGTGGAGGTAGCATAAGTGACGCCGATGCCCTTGATGCCGCGCGGCTCGTAGGCGGGCATGTTCTGCCCCTTCACGCCGGGGACGCGGTGCCAGCCGAAGGCCCAGCCGGTGAGGGCGGCGCCGTTGCCGAGAATCCGGCCCAGTGGTGTCCCCTTGCGGATGTCCTCATCCAGCAGCCGGATGGCGCCCTGCCAGTCGCCAAAGGGCAGGAGCCCCGCGTCCATCGCCACCGCCAGCGTGCCACCGGCCTCAATGGTGTCAATGCCCAGGTCGTTGCAGAGCCAGGTCAGTTTGCCGATGGCCTCCAGGTTGTCGATCCCGCAGTTGGCCCCCAGCGCCCAGGTGGTCTCGTATTCAATGCAGGAGACGATCTCCTTCCCCTGCTCGTCGTAGTAGGTGTTGGAGCACTGGATGACGCAGCCGGGGTGGCAGGCGTGGTTGTAGAGTTCCTTGCCCAGCCGCTTCTTGTTGTTCTCAAAGATGGCCTCGCCGGAGGTCGCTGCGGCGCCCTCAAAGCGGCCTTCCCGGAAGTTGCGGGTGGGATAAGCGCCTGCCTCGTTGAGGATGTTGACCAGGATAGCGGTGCCGTAGGTGTTGAGGCCGCCCTTGGGCTTGGTGATGTCGTGCTGGCGGAGGGCCTCCAGCATCTTCTTGCGGCCCTGATCAAAGAGGTCGGGGTTGGCGATGTGCACACCCGGGCCGCCTTCGGAGTCCACGATGATGAACTTGAGGCCCTTGGAGCCCATCACCGCGCCCAGGCCGCCGCGCCCGGAGTAGCGGCTGGGTCGCCCGTGGGCGTCGTTGAAGCAGACCCCGGCCATAGCCATCTTCATCTCCCCGGCGACGCCGATGGAGCAGATATCCGCCTTCTTGCCGAAGCGCTCAAAGAGAAGCGGGTAGACCTCGTAGAGGCTCCGGCCTGCGTACTCGTCGGCGGGGAAGAAGGTGGCGCCGTCTTTGGTGATATGCAGCCCCCACCAGCCGCCGTCCTGGGGGAAGCCCTCCACGATGATGGCCTTGATCCCCAGTTTCGCCACCGACTGGGGCCAGCCGCTACCGGCGTTGGACTCCTTGATGCCGCCGGTGAGGGGGGACTTGGCGCCCACCGAGACGCGGCCGGAGGTCGGCGCGTTGGTGCCGGTGATGATGCCCGGGGCGAAGACCAGTTTGTTGTTGGGGCCCAGGGGGTGGCAGAGGGGGTCCACCTCGTCGCAGACGATGGCGGTGGTGAGGCCGCGCCCTCCCAGCAAGCGGTACTGCTCGGGGACGTCTTCGTACTTGACCGTCCGGTCGGTCATGTTGACCCGCAGAATCTTGGACATCTCACACCTCCTTTTGCAATATGTTGGACTTTGAAATAGTTGCTAAAATGCGGCCGCCGTTAACGGTGGCGACTCGCCTGCGCAACGGTTGGGACAGCAATTTTCTGCAACAGACCTCCGCGGTTGGCGCTGAATTCGGGATAACGTGACGAGCCGCCCTCCCTCAACTCACCGCTTGCTTCACAAGCGCGCTGATCCTTGCCTCTTCGGTAGCAGTCAACTCCTTCAGCGCGAAGGCGACGGGCCACATAGCACCTTCGTCCAGGTTTGCCGCGTCGGTGAAGCCGAAGGTCGCGTACCTCGTGTTGAACTTCTGGGCGCTCTGGAAGAAGCAGACGACCTTGCCGTCCTTGGCGTATGCTGGCATCCCATACCAGAGTCTCGGCGAGAGGGATGGAGCGCTGGCTTTGATGATAGCATGGAGCCGCTCAGCCATAGTGCGCTCCGGTTCCGGCATCTCGGCGATCTTCGCAAGCACACCGCTTTCGCCGTCCGCCTTGTCTGCGCGCGAGCCAGGGAGGGCGGTTGCCTTCTTCGCATCTTTCCCTGGAATGCTCTTGGCGGATTTACGGGATGAATTCATATACCCCCCTGTGCCGCACCACTACGGGCGGTTCCGCAACACCAGCGGCAGATACACTCGGTGCGAGAGAAAGCGCAGGATGACCAGCCCACCATCCCCATCGGCGACGTAGGCGGTGTCCCCCGCCACCGCCACGCCCCGGGCAGACCATGGCGTGTCGTAGAAACCGACCTCGCGCAGAGCCGCCGGGTTGCTCACGTCAATGATGCGCAGGCCCATCAACCCATCGGCGACGTATGCGTAGGCCCCCGCTACCGCCACGCCCCAGGCATCCCCCGGCGTGTCATAGGAACCGACCTCGCTGGGAGCGGCCGGGTTGCTCACATTGATGATGCGCAGGCCGCCCAACGGTATGGGTAAGCCGCGCCGCCTGTCCTCGCTAACCCAACCACCTTCGCCGAAAAGCACCACTGCAAGCGCAGCCCTTTTGGCCGCCGCCAAGGGTGGCGTCGGCTTCACCCGATGTTAGGCCGCTTACCGGACTATGCAGAAACACTGGTTTGTCTTTGTCAACAAGAACCCCGGTAACAATAACTATCATAGTGATAGTAGATATCTGGGCCAAAAACGATTTGGAACCCACCTTCAGGAATGGGTGTGATGCAAATTTCGTCGCCAACATCCAGGGATACAGCGGCTATATAACCGTGCCTTTGCTGTGGTGTGATGGTCGTAATTGTTCCAATTTCTGAACCGTTCACCGTAACCGTCGCTACAGCAGCTACACCAATCCATATCCGGCTGACTTGGTACTGTGCAACTCCACAACCGTTGGGGTTCTCTTCTCGCCTTATTCGCTGTATGTTGAAGTGATCATTCGCCCAAAGCCAGTTTTCGTCGTAGGGGGCTTGTCCATCTGAAAACGTCACATCCGCAAACGCACCCGTACCGATTGATGTTGCTATATGGTCTCGAAGTGGACCTGCGCCTTCAACTAATGGTGGTCGAGGTTGCACTTCCGAAGGCTCATTGGGCACTTGTTGCTTTTCGCCACAAGTCCGCTGTTGTTTCCCCACTATCTCGCTTTGGATGCCCGTGCGACAGCGCACGTTGACCCGTACAACGCTTTGGTCAGCCAGACGCACATCCACATAACCTGGTTGCCATACCTCACGCCACATCAATGTGTAAATCACAATAGTATTCGGTTCGGCAGGCAGATCCCAACCTGTGCCTTGCTGAATACCCTGTTCAAATCCGGTTGTGTAACGACCTTCCAATGTCGCGCTCAAGTCCACTCCACCGGGAATAACGCCATCACCAATTCGCACCCCCACACCGCCTGTTCCTCCCACCTGCCACTCAACTGCATAATTGCTCACCACTGACATCGTAGGATGTTTGACTACAGTGCCACCGCCGCTTCCACAATTCCACACTGTTTCAGTGGTGGGGCCCAAGTCGTGGATTTCGGGTTCTCCAACTGGAACGAAAGGGCCGGGAACAGGGGCAGAAGCAGCCGGCATCGGCGGAGACGATGGGCTACAAGCAGCGAGCAGAGCAATTATCAAGAACAGAGAAAAGGCTTTTGCAAACATTGCATATGACTCCTGCGGCCTAACGGCCGCGCTTCACCTGCGCCGCGAAGCGCAGCGGAGCGGCGTCAGGTGGTTACGGTCGGTGGGGCAGTCGCCCGCCCCACCGCCGTTCCAGAACCGGACGTGAGAGTTTCCCCTCATCCGGCTCCTGGCCCACACGTCGTTGTCATCGGCATCAGGACTGGGCCCACGCACTCTCAGAGTTGGACATCGGGTCCGGTTTTCGAACCCACACTCTTCCCGTACCTGTGCTCTCTCGTATAGCAGCCCTGCGTCCATACCCAGCCCCCGTGTCACCACGGTTTCGGGTAAACGGGTCGCACGAAGCGCAGGTTAGCCCGCTGTCTCTTCTTATCGCAATCGCTCGATGATTTCTATACAGAAAGCCTGTGCTTTCAACAATTCTGTTGTGCTAATAGTTTCTTCTCTTACGTGGCGCAGTGCATTACGCACTGCTACCAAACAATCCCTACGTTCATCAAATAGTAGTTTGTTCCTTCCGGAATCACGACTGAACTCGAAGTAATTCTTCAGATCTCCCCATTCTCTGCTGATCAACATAAATAGATCACCAAGTTCGGCGTAAAGTAATGCTTCTTCGGCACCCAATTTTCCATCTGGACGTTTAGCATTTGCACACCAAGCATCCAGTAAAGAAACTGTTCCGTTGCGGGTTTTTGTGGATATTTTAGCCACACACTTATTTAGCCAATCTTCCCCGTACTTTTGACTGAGGTGCTTTTGAAGCAAGTTTCTAAGTGCTCTCTCTAAATCTCTCAATAAGCGATCAACTCGCTCGGTCAGGTCAGGGGTATTTTGAACAATTCCAAATTGATTAAACCATCGTGGGAACATCTGTCCTGCAGCGACGTAGGAATCTTGACTACTATCGTATGAGACAACGCCACTGTGACACAAGACATCCAAGGCACGGCCGATATCAGTACTATTAAAAGCCTGGATTAAGAAACGACGTGAGAGCGGAGTGCCTGCTGATAAGATTTGGGCATACACTTGTTGAGCTATTGGGGGAAATTTTTCCCACCACCTTTGAAATTTATCGCGCTCATAGATTTGAAAGGATTCAATGGCTTGATCAAGAGATTGATCTGCTTTATCTAGATCTCGGTCACACACGAATCTCATGAGATACTGAATTAGCGCGGGATGGCCACCAGTTTCACGAAAGACTCGCTCGGCGATTCCAGATGGTAGGCAATTGTTGGTAGGTTCATTCACCAGCAAGCAGGTGTCCTCGAATGAGAACAAACGCAATTCCCGCCAACTTAAAATATTGCCAAGTGGCGATCCAACGTCACGAGCGAGTTGAAACATCTCGGAGGCACCTGCAAAAATAGCGCTGATGTATGGGGAAACTGTCGGTTCGTTGTGTAGTAGAGCACGCCAATTGGAAAAGAAACCTTGTCCCCAATTACAACTCAAAATGGGTTCAACTTCATCAAAAAGCACAACAATCTGTGGGCGACAATTTGACGCATTGATGTCTTTGATCTGCTGTGCCAACTGTGCAGTGAAAGGATTTAATGGGAGCAAGACCGAGTGCGAATTAGCAACCGGCTTTTTATAGAGAATAGCACAGCTTCTTACCTTCTGCAAAATGCAATCAAAAATCTGCTCTTGAATGAGTGGAGAGGGTAACGATGAACTATCAATGTAAATCGGTATTACAAGCAATCCTCCATTAACCCACTGTTTGGCGCGTTCCTCCAAATCTGCCTCAACACGACGCAGTAATGTGGTTTTTCCCATTCTGCGTCCACCTGTGATGCCAAATGACTGTCCGCTGCGGAGTCCTTCTACTAACTCATATCGAAGCTGATTGCGACCGTAAAAGAGATTAACATTGACTTTGTCCCATCGGTAAGGATTGCTGCTTATTTGCATAGTTGCTATCTACTCCTTCCTAAACGATAGCGCCTTAGCCACTCGTGAAGCATATCGATCTTGATACGATATTTCCCTTCTGTTTGTTCCACAAGCTGATATCCTATCAAGTGGTAAAGCGCTACATCTACAGGTTGATTGACAAGCTCGCTCAATTCGATTTCGTCATCAACACCATCGGCAATGAAAAGCAACAGATCTCTTTCAACAGGGAAAAAAGTATCCAGTCTTTCTAGAATTTCATTGAATATTGGTGTCGCTTCGCCACGTAAAAATTCATTTTGGGCGAGAACGACCATTTCGGGAGTAACCCGTAATGGTCGAGAAGGATTTAACTGGTTGATCTGGCTGCACAGAAGACGCGTGATATAAGGATGACCACTGGTAGCGTGAAAGATGGTCTCCAAACTCTCCTCGCTGTAACCAATTCCCATACCGCGTCCTAATTTAACGACCATATCATTGCAATCTTCGCGTGTCAATGGAGGTAAAAACATTAGATGGTAAAACTGAAAAATAGGATTATCTCTCCCCTCCCACATTGCCTGTTCGCATAATGCAGGATTAGCTGCTGTGATGATTGTGACAAACCGCCCTCCGGAGTTTTGTGACGTTCCTCGTAGATAAGCAAAAAAGTCGGCGTATCCTCGAAATCCAGGGCTAGCTTCCGAGACAGGTAATAAGCGATCCACTTCGTCAAGAATTAAAACCAACCTTGTGGACATTCCGTTTTGTTCCAAACGATTCAAAACAGCGTGGATATCGTGATCAAATAGTTTATGGGTTCTCTTTTGGAATCGCAGAGTGTTCTGACTGCCAAGCTGAAAAGAGATGCCTTGCAACGCTGAGCCAAGAATTTCCTTTTTTGCCTCGCATTCTTCGCGCAATTTTCGCGCAATAGCCCAGTACAAGTAGGCACAATCCTGACTGTCACTCGGCACTCCTTGAATATCCAGATAAACTGTAATATCCTGAGTTCTGAGCTCGCGGAGTTGATGAAGCATAGAGGTTTTACCAACTTTGCGCAGGCCAAAAACGCCAACATTATGTCCGTCATCAATGTCACGCATCAAGCGTTGTAGGTCTATTTCGCGTCCAAAGAAACGTCGTCCAGAAACTGGATAGTTGTAACGATATAAATCACGCCGAGATAGCCATTGATCTAGGATAGGACGCAGTATTCTTGAAGCATCTTCACTGTGACTTGCGTCAAGTGATTGAGATTCAATTGGAACGATTGCCTCTCGGTTTTCGCCCATCAAACGGTATAGGGCATCTCTGAGGGGTTGTATGTCAGTTGCTGCTAGGAATGCAACATCTTGATTCAGTCCACGCATCCTAGATGGGGGCGAGCGTAATACGTTTTGTATTGCTGTCAAGTGAGACAGGTTGATTGATGAATAGAAGCAACGCACCAGAATTCGGTCACGTAAATCATACGTCTCTACGTACTCCGACAAATCCGAGTAAATCAATAAATCTGCCCATTGATTGTTAAACGAGAGGGGCCTTACCTGAAATCCTGCTTTTTCAAAGAAACTATAGACCTGCTTGCCAATTCTTGGCCCTGTTAGTATTTGGAGCTTTATATACCGCACGTCACCTTGGAGAGACTGACCGAGCTCTTTTGCTCGTTTTGCGTGCTCCGCTGCTTCGGACAAATCAGCTTCTTCCCCCCGATCTACAAGTATGGTAGCTAGCGACCAATGAAGTTGCCGTGCAAATGCTGGAGCGGCTTTCAAGCCTTGTCTTAGAACTTCTATAGCCCCAGACAAATCCCCTAATCTACGCTTCAGCATTGCATAATCGTTGTACAAAATTCCAGCATCAGGAAAAGACTGAATGCCCTTTTCTAAAACGCGCATTGCATTTTGTGGGTTCTCCTTTTCCTCCATTGCAGCGTATGCTTGAAACACGTTGAGGAAAGGACCTTGACGGATTGCCTCTTCAAATAGCTCTCTTGCTCGCTTAAAGTCCCCAAGTTCTCGAGCTGCTAACGCCTGTTCGAAGGCAACTTGGGCTCTTTTTGAAATCACAGGGGTGGGTTTTGATGGAACGGCAACTGGTACCTGCGATGAGACAGATTGCGTTTTCTTTTGTACAATCACAACATTGTATGCTTGCCACCCCTTGGGTACACGTCGAATCTCAAACTCCACTCGATCCCTACTTTTTAGATACTGACCGTAGTTTTCTATGTTAACAGCGTGAACAAAAACTTCCCGCCCGTCGTCCGCAAGGATGAAGCCATAACCCGTTTTGGGATTAAAGGTCTTGACCTTCCCTAAAATGCGCCTAGGTGTCTGTGCTGGTGGTTTTTCAGTGGTGGGTGGTTTTGATGAGGGTGATCTTGCTGGGCTGTTCACAGTGGTTGTTTGTTCATCAGAAGACAACCGTTCTTCTTGAGCAGTCGTTGGGACATTCTCGCTTCTTTTGTCTCCTGTTACTTCTGGAGACTGTACAACTTGAGACAAAATAGGTGTTTTCTCGATGATTTCTTCTGAGCTCTTCACGGCTGGTTGCGCTATTGACTCTTTTTCATCATGGCTTGGCTCAATAGACTGATTGGTAGAGATCTCTTGCTCCTCAATCGCCAGCAGTGATTGCTGGTCTAACCACTGATCAAGCATAGATCTCCGTATCCGCCAAGCATTACCGATCTTTACACCAGGGATCCTGCGTTGCTCAAGATAGCTCAAAACAACATCGGCTGGTAATTGAAGATATTCAGCTGCCTGTTCAGGAGTCAGAATCTCTGGAAAACCTGTCATTTTTGCTTCCACTTGTTTCGTAATCCATTTTCGGGTTCTAGGTCAGCCGCCCAACGACTCGCGCTTCACCTGCGCCGCGCAGCGCAGCGGAGCGGCGTCAGGTGGAAGCGCAGGTTATGCGGCCTCTCCCGCAATGGAACCGCTTTCTAAACTCGCGGCTTGAGTAAGTACCTCTGCCACCCACTCCTCTATGCCCTTTCCGGCCTTCTCAGCAGCAAGAACGATTCGGCGGTGTTGCTCAGGCGAAAGGCGTAACGTGAACCGACCCGAAAAAGGCTGGCAGGGCTCTTCTCCTCGCTCGGCACAAAAGGCCAAATAATCTTCCACAGAATCTTCAAACGCCTGACGTAGTTCATCCACCGTTTTCCCCTGAAACGTAATCACATCTCGGGTGTTGATTACTTCTCCGTGGAAAATGTTGGCCTCATCATCAAACTCGACACGGGATAGATAGCCTTTGTACTCCATCATGGTTCCACTCCTGCTTCTGTCAGAAAACGGCGCATAGCAACCACTGTACCTTTATCCGTCTCTTTCCCCGGATGTGGGCGATGGAACACTGCTCGCACACCATGGAGAGCAACACGTACTCTGGAGCCTCGCCCCTCACTGATCTCCGCTCCGCAGGCAACCAGTAGACTTTCGATATCCACCCAGGGAATATTGGCGCGGACAGGTTCCGCGAAAATGGCCTGTAAGGTTTTGCGCTGCTTCGATCTCAGCTTTGGTTTCATTGGTCATTACTGTTGGTTCGAGCCGCATAACTACGGAATTAGGTTGACCCTGTCAGTGTAACGGGCTTATATCTGGCCCTTGTCCGTCCGAATAGCAAAATTCTGGCTGTCGTGTGGGGGCTAAGGGAGAGACAACGGGTGTCCGCCGAGACCGTTTCGCTCTGTTTTCCGATGAGGAGAAGAGAAGTGAGAGAGCGGCAGGCATAAGACCCCCCCATAGGATGGTCTTTCAAAGCGAAGATGATTCGCTCGGCCCGACCACAGAAGGGAAAGTCGTGAAGGTGGCCGGATTAAAACGAAAGGAGACCTTCTGCCGGGGCATTCCCGGCCCTTGCAGGTCTCCTTTGCAACCACGGCGGGTGTGGGGATTGCTCCCCACACCGTATCGCCCACTCGTCCCAGGGGGAGCGCAGTGGGTCGGAGAACCGGAATTGTGGAGTTGTCGGATACGTCAGGTGTTGATGTCTGACGTTATAATTATACGGCAAAACTCGGGTTTGTCAAGTGATTTCAGCGCTTGCGCCGTAGGAAAACCTACGATAGGAGGAGCATCACCTTTGGCCGAACTGACCTATCGGGAAGCAGGGATGATGAGTGAGCATTTCCCGGCTTTGTCGAGGGGAGTGCGGTGGTGCTACATCTTTTACTCAGTATCCTCAGTCGGATCGTGGGCACTGCAACCGGTACTGCGTCCGGCCAGGCGGAGGGGGTAACAGTCTTTCAGTATCCTCAGTCGGATCGTGGGCACTGCAACTATTCGCTGGAAGCAATCGCCAGTAGTTGCAATCAAACACTTTCAGTATCCTCAGTCGGATCGTGGGCACTGCAACTCTATGTTTGGCGAGCAAGATTTTTCGCCATCTGAAGCTTTCAGTATCCTCAGTCGGATCGTGGGCACTGCAACCAGGCAGATAGGGCCAGGTGGCAAGTGCCTGAACCGACTTTCAGTATCCTCAGTCGGATCGTGGGCACTGCAACAATGGTTTCAGTAGATCCAGCAGCCCAGATTTTGGACTTTCAGTATCCTCAGTCGGATCGTGGGCACTGCAACGTTTTTGAACAGATTGGCGCGGAGATAATGCGAGGTTCTTTCAGTATCCTCAGTCGGATCGTGGGCACTGCAACTTGCACGCCAGCTTTCGGAAATTGCTAGTAAGCTGGACTTTCAGTATCCTCAGTCGGATCGTGGGCACTGCAACTTGTTGTCTCGTCATCAAACTGCCGTGAAGATACGGACTTTCAGTATCCTCAGTCGGATCGTGGGCACTGCAACTTCGCTCCTTGTACATCAGCAAGTCACCCTTGTGCAGAACTTTCAGTATCCTCAGTCGGATCGTGGGCACTGCAACCGCTGATGGTATCGCTGCCGGTAAGAGACTTGATGCCTTTCAGTATCCTCAGTCGGATCGTGGGCACTGCAACCGCGTGTGGTCGTAGCGCAGACGGTCGCCAAAAAGACTTTCAGTATCCTCAGTCGGATCGTGGGCACTGCAACAATGTTGCAAGTGGGTAGGGTTACACGTGTCACGTCACACTTTCAGTATCCTCAGTCGGATCGTGGGCACTGCAACTAGTTCCCGTATTGGCTGTGATGGTCCCCGTAATAGCTTTCAGTATCCTCAGTCGGATCGTGGGCACTGCAACACCAAACCGACTCATTGATAAACGCACACTCATCAACTTTCAGTATCCTCAGTCGGATCGTGGGCACTGCAACAAGATTGAGCGACCTGTTGTTGGCCGGGATGTAGGCTCTTTCAGTATCCTCAGTCGGATCGTGGGCACTGCAACTCGCCGCTGGGTGGGCCACCCCACCATTTTTCAGTACACTTTCAGTATCCTCAGTCGGATCGTGGGCACTGCAACATCATTTAAGCACTGACCGATTCAATCGGTTGGTTCAGCTTTCAGTATCCTCAGTCGGATCGTGGGCACTGCAACGCTATATGACCACGATTCCCAGGTGTCAGCCGCTGACCTTTCAGTATCCTCAGTCGGATCGTGGGCACTGCAACCTTGTTTCCCGCAAATGTTGCAAGTGGGTAGGGTTACACCTTTCAGTATCCTCAGTCGGATCGTGGGCACTGCAACTACGAAAGCCCCGCCTTGTCCACCAGTTCCACCACCTCTTTCAGTATCCTCAGTCGGATCGTGGGCACTGCAACAAAGTTCTTCGGGTTCTTCAGTTCTTCAGTTCCCGAAACTTTCAGTATCCTCAGTCGGATCGTGGGCACTGCAACTCGTTTATGCCCGGCTTGCGGAATGCCAGCGCAAGCCTTTCAGTATCCTCAGTCGGATCGTGGGCACTGCAACCGCGGCTGTGTAGTATGACATCTGTCCCCGCGGCAACTTTCAGTATCCTCAGTCGGATCGTGGGCACTGCAACCCGAGAGCGGCACCGGCCAATGCCCCCAGGCCTCCCACTTTCAGTATCCTCAGTCGGATCGTGGGCACTGCAACGCAGCAGGGGCACTGACAGCGACCAATGCAACCATCACCTTTCAGTATCCTCAGTCGGATCGTGGGCACTGCAACTTTCGCAGTAAGTTGTTCTGTTTCCCCAGTTCCAGAACTTTCAGTATCCTCAGTCGGATCGTGGGCACTGCAACGCGGAGAGGAATTGAAATTGATACGCTGGGCATTACAGCTTTCAGTATCCTCAGTCGGATCGTGGGCACTGCAACGGCGGCTGGTCATCTTTCGGCACCGATGACCAGCGGCTTTCAGTATCCTCAGTCGGATCGTGGGCACTGCAACCTTACCCCTCTTGCCCCTCTTGCGCTTCTTGCCTGAAGGCTTTCAGTATCCTCAGTCGGATCGTGGGCACTGCAACGTAACCGGCGGCACACTTGTCATTGCACGCGGTGCCCTTTCAGTATCCTCAGTCGGATCGTGGGCACTGCAACCCGCCGGCGAGCCGCTCATTGAGGAGTTACAGCGCTCTCTTTCAGTATCCTCAGTCGGATCGTGGGCACTGCAACGCCTGACAGGAGTGCGGCATCTATCGCGTCCCGGTTCTTTCAGTATCCTCAGTCGGATCGTGGGCACTGCAACCTTGGTTTCCAGCAGCCCGCGCCGAATCAGTTCATTGCCTTTCAGTATCCTCAGTCGGATCGTGGGCACTGCAACATCGCTGCCTCCTTCATCTATTGCAGTACCTACCAACTTTCAGTATCCTCAGTCGGATCGTGGGCACTGCAACCCAGCAGGAAGGGGTCGTTGTCCCAACGGCTAGCGTCTTTCAGTATCCTCAGTCGGATCGTGGGCACTGCAACTTGCCGTGCCCCGTGCCGCTCTTGCCTCCAATGTACCTTTCAGTATCCTCAGTCGGATCGTGGGCACTGCAACATAATAGTCCGGTAACTGAAATGCAGGTAGGTTTGCCTTTCAGTATCCTCAGTCGGATCGTGGGCACTGCAACACCGTTCTCACGTTGTTGGCTCGTGGCGTTGGAATCGCTTTCAGTATCCTCAGTCGGATCGTGGGCACTGCAACAGTACCACCGCACCCATAGAGATACTCTATAGAAGACCTTTCAGTATCCTCAGTCGGATCGTGGGCACTGCAACATCGGATACCCATCGCCTGCAGTTCAGACAACCAAACTTTCAGTATCCTCAGTCGGATCGTGGGCACTGCAACTGGATGGCTGCGATTTTGGAGGCACCCAATCCCGAGACTTTCAGTATCCTCAGTCGGATCGTGGGCACTGCAACCTGCAACGTCACTCACATTGGTAAAAAGACCAGTCACTTTCAGTATCCTCAGTCGGATCGTGGGCACTGCAACCCTCGTCGGTGGCCAAAAGTCCCAAGGCCTTTTTCACTTTCAGTATCCTCAGTCGGATCGTGGGCACTGCAACTTCGGCGCGGGCTGCTGGAAACCAGGGTGTGCAAATTCAACTTTCAGTATCCTCAGTCGGATCGTGGGCACTGCAACGGCTCTATGCCCAAATTATCAAGTCCGGCGAACCGTCCTTTCAGTATCCTCAGTCGGATCGTGGGCACTGCAACATCGTATTCAGGATTTCCGCCATCTTGCGCACATCTTCTTTCAGTATCCTCAGTCGGATCGTGGGCACTGCAACTTACTTTGTACGATACGGTCAGGATGGCGGCGGATGAGCTTTCAGTATCCTCAGTCGGATCGTGGGCACTGCAACTCGCCAGGTCACGGTCTGCTATCCGCCCCTTATCGTCACTTTCAGTATCCTCAGTCGGATCGTGGGCACTGCAACTCAGTGTCGGCCAGCGTTCGCCCGCGAACACCACCGCCTTTCAGTATCCTCAGTCGGATCGTGGGCACTGCAACCTCTCACCGTCGCCCAAGCGTCTGCGATGCTGGATCTTTCAGTATCCTCAGTCGGATCGTGGGCACTGCAACCTCTTCGGCCCCCGAAATCTATGAGGTCGGCATATTCTTTCAGTATCCTCAGTCGGATCGTGGGCACTGCAACTTGCCCGCGTGCCCAGGGGAACTGTGGTCGGTTGCTCTTTCAGTATCCTCAGTCGGATCGTGGGCACTGCAACCTTGTGACCGTTCTCACGTTGCTGGCTCGTGGCGTTGGAATCTCTTTCAGTATCCTCAGTCGGATCGTGGGCACTGCAACCTTCCCATCACGCGCTGTTCTTCGAACTGAATAACGTCTTTCAGTATCCTCAGTCGGATCGTGGGCACTGCAACTTTTGCCTCCTTTAGGTGTAAATGATTAAATTTAAACTTTCAGTATCCTCAGTCGGATCGTGGGCACTGCAACCATCTTCTCCTTCCTCCTCTTCTTGAATTTCTTGAACCTTTCAGTATCCTCAGTCGGATCGTGGGCACTGCAACTTGCCGCCATACCAGACGTTGCGTACAACGATATTCAGCTTTCAGTATCCTCAGTCGGATCGTGGGCACTGCAACTCAGTATTGGGAAACGAGTGGAAATCTGTTTTGCAACCTTTCAGTATCCTCAGTCGGATCGTGGGCACTGCAACAGATGCTGGATGGGGGCGACCCGCGCAATGTGGAGTCTTTCAGTATCCTCAGTCGGATCGTGGGCACTGCAACGAACAAATTGGCCCGCCTGGGGTGCATAGAATTGAACTTTCAGTATCCTCAGTCGGATCGTGGGCACTGCAACTTTGTGTCACGCTGGATACAGCTTCGCTTATTGGCGCCTTTCAGTATCCTCAGTCGGATCGTGGGCACTGCAACTTTGATGTGGTACAAGTGAATACGGCGGCGCTGGCCTCTTTCAGTATCCTCAGTCGGATCGTGGGCACTGCAACGAAGCAGGCTTGGCACGAGGGATTTGCTCACTGTCGCTTTCAGTATCCTCAGTCGGATCGTGGGCACTGCAACCATCGGCGTAGAGATAAATCGCAACGTTGGCCGCGCCTTTCAGTATCCTCAGTCGGATCGTGGGCACTGCAACTTCGTTCACCTCAATGCTGGCAATGGACCCCGATGAGCTTTCAGTATCCTCAGTCGGATCGTGGGCACTGCAACGATGGCTGCGTTTGGGAAGCGCGTGCAGGATGTGGCTCTTTCAGTATCCTCAGTCGGATCGTGGGCACTGCAACTTTGAGATTGTGTCTTTGGATACTGGGGATGTCATCTTTCAGTATCCTCAGTCGGATCGTGGGCACTGCAACTGCCGTGGACGACAGACAATCCCCCCGCTGTGGCCCCTTTCAGTATCCTCAGTCGGATCGTGGGCACTGCAACAACGTCCGTAAATGGCACAACGTGGACGGACGTTTCCTTTCAGTATCCTCAGTCGGATCGTGGGCACTGCAACCGTTTCCCTACCCGCCAGGCCAAAGAAAAGTTTTTGCCTTTCAGTATCCTCAGTCGGATCGTGGGCACTGCAACCTTGCCAATACGGTTCAATGGCTGACCACACATCAGCCTTTCAGTATCCTCAGTCGGATCGTGGGCACTGCAACCGCCCATCGTGCGGCTGTATCAGGCGGAGCAGTTCCCCTTTCAGTATCCTCAGTCGGATCGTGGGCACTGCAACCTTTCCAGATATCGTAGACTCTTTTTCCGTCATAAACTTTCAGTATCCTCAGTCGGATCGTGGGCACTGCAACTTGCGATGAACGAGGAACTGAAGGCGCAGATTGTCGCTTTCAGTATCCTCAGTCGGATCGTGGGCACTGCAACCCGAATCGCTCAACACCGCCGACCTGCCGGCATTGTCTTTCAGTATCCTCAGTCGGATCGTGGGCACTGCAACTTATCGCCCAGCCATTGCCGCAAAGCTTCGTATAGTCCTTTCAGTATCCTCAGTCGGATCGTGGGCACTGCAACCAGTGGTGTTCACGGGCGAGCACTGGCCGACCTTGACTTTCAGTATCCTCAGTCGGATCGTGGGCACTGCAACGTCTTCGCTGTTCCCTCCTGAGCTGCGCGGTCCGCCTTTCAGTATCCTCAGTCGGATCGTGGGCACTGCAACCATCGGCGACGCGACAGTATGGCCCGGAGGCGATTGACTTTCAGTATCCTCAGTCGGATCGTGGGCACTGCAACTGGTCACGCCCACATCAGCGCCGGTCACGACACCTTCCTTTCAGTATCCTCAGTCGGATCGTGGGCACTGCAACTATCATTCGCATAAGAGACACGTTGATTGGTGACTTGCTTTCAGTATCCTCAGTCGGATCGTGGGCACTGCAACCCTCTATGGAATATGTTAGAGACTCCTCTTGATGCTCTTTCAGTATCCTCAGTCGGATCGTGGGCACTGCAACGACGACTCCCGGGAGGTATGGGCCTGCCCATATTGTCTTTCAGTATCCTCAGTCGGATCGTGGGCACTGCAACAACAAAACCTGTCCGGCAAACTCCAGGCCCGCGCTGCCTTTCAGTATCCTCAGTCGGATCGTGGGCACTGCAACAACTGAATGCTGTCGGGGTCCAGATGAGATAGGTCAACTTTCAGTATCCTCAGTCGGATCGTGGGCACTGCAACTCGCCAGCGGGGTTCTCCGTGTACGACCAACGTGACAACAACTTTCAGTATCCTCAGTCGGATCGTGGGCACTGCAACCCGACTCTAAATTGTTAATGTGCTCCACCAACATTCAGTATCACGGGCTCAAACGGGCCTGGTGTGGTCTATCTGTTCCACCCTGGCCATCCACTTCCCAATATCGCCGTTCGCAAATCGTTTTCTGCATCCTAACCCCGCCGATTTGCGACCAGTACGCCACATCGCCGACTAAACTCCCCAATCGGTCAGGCAACCCACGCATATCCCCCCGCCCCCTACACTACATCGTTGCAGAACCGCCGGAACTCACAGTTGACACAGGGTTTCCGGGAAGTGGGCGGATCAGGCATCCGCTCCCGTTCCACTATTTCCCGCATCGTCGCCACCGTCTCCCGCACTTCCCGCCGTAGGGTGGGGGTCAGCGGAATCTCCTCCACCCGCCGGCTCAGCAGGGAGTAAATGATCCCCCGCCGCACCACTCCGCCCAGCGTCTCCTCCAGCATGATCCCATAGGCAGCCAGTTGACGCCGCCAGTGCGGCCCCGCCCGCCGCCCCGTCTGCTTGTAGTCCACCGGTATCCACTCCCGCCCGCCCGATGTCCTACCCTCCGCCACCACCTCCAGCACCAGGTCTATCCGCCCGCTCAGCCCCAGTTCCTCCGAGGCCACCGGGACGTCAAAGTGCCGCCGGGCCTCCTCCAGGCCGTAGATGCGCAGGGTCCGCCGCCGCTCCCGATCCCGCGCCTCCTCATGGGCCAGCCGTCCCTCCTCCATTTTCCCCGTCGTCGGCCGGACCAGCGGCAGGCAGTAGGTGTAGAAGACGATGCGCGGGCAGTAGGCGTACTGCTTCAGATCGGTGACGGTGAAAACGACCCGTTCCATCGGCAAATCCTCTGCAGCCGATCCGATGGGCGCCACCTGCTGGATGGCCCCCGCCAAGGGCCCCGAGCCAGGACCTCCCCCTACCGTTGAGGACAATCGCCAGAGTCGCCCCTACTGCCCTCCCGGATCACCTCCAGCCGCTGCCCCCAGTCTTTTTCGCAGATGACGAATAACTGGACCTTCCCCTCTCGCTTGCCCAGCGTCCGCTTTACCCGCAGCATCAGTTCCTCCTGATGGGTCCGGGAGAGGTCCCCCAGAAACGCCGAGTACTGGATGCGATCCAGGCCATAATCCAGACAGTGGTCGGCCACTTTGGTCCGCACCCGGTCATCAGGAATGTCGTACACGACCAGACAGCGCATTGCATCTACCCCCAGGGGATAGGACGCTACGGATGCCCAGGGCACAAGGACAGGGTCAGGGACCCAGCAGGGATTGATGCTCTCTCCATTAGGACTCAGACAGTCTCTCACCAGCGGGCGATGAAGGGCTCGTAGGTGGCCCGGTCGCCCCGGACGAAGGTGGCGATGTGGCGGGCCTGGCTCTGCAGGATGACCCGCAACGGCTGTCGCTTCTTCTCGTACCGCTCCGCCGCATCCAGTCGCTCCAGGACTTTCTCCGCCACCGTCCGCCGATCCGCTTCCGTCAATCGCCCCTCCTTCATCTCCAGTTTCATTCCCTTCGTCACCATCCCGACTACCGTCCGGTCCACCACCACGGTGCGGAATTCTTCAATCAGGTCAAAGACCAGGCTGGGCTTACCGGGACGGTCGGCATGGATGAAACCGCCGTAGGGGTCCAGGCCGGCCAGGACCAGGGCCCGCTCCACCTGGCCGTAGAGGATGCCGTAGCCGTAGTTGAGAGCGGCATTGACGGAGTCCTGGGCGCCGCGCGTCCGTCGCCCGGGCCAGCCACAGGATTCGGGGATGACGGCCTTCAAGGCCTCCCAGTACCGCTGAGCGGCCCGGCCCTCTATGGCGAGAATTTGCCCTCGTACCTCCTCCACAGTGTCTCCCCTCAGGTGGCGCAGTTCCTCCAGGCCGTCCTGTACCCGCTCCGCCTCCTGTTTTAGGAGACGGGCGACTTCAGGGGCGGCCTCCTCCCGATATTTGGCCGCGTAGCGCAGGAAGTTGGCCTGATTGGTGATTTTGCCCCGGGCGAAGGCGACGGCCAGTTCAACGCCCCGCCGGTCCCGGTAGGCCAGCAACTGTTCCCGACGGGTAAGGACGGTGCCAGTGAGGCCAGCAGAGTAGAGGGCGGCGTAGGGCCGACCGGCGGGGTCCAGAAAATAGATGGGGATGCCGGCGGTGCAGCAGACGCGGACGGCATCGGCGGAAAGAGCGACCCCTTCGCCGGTCACCAGCACCTGTTCCAGGTGCAGGAGCGGCGCCTCGGCCAGTTTCTCGCCGTCTTTGGTGACCCGCAGGCGTCCACTGTGCTTGCCCAGAAAGGCGCCGTATTCGCTAATAACCAGATGGCGAATCACAGGCATAGTGGAAATACCCGTCCGTAAGACAATAACCCTCTCTCTGATCCCTCACTCCACCGTCTGCACGGCATACTCCCCATTCCCCTTCACCGCGTCCTTCCCCACGTGGATGAACTGGCCCCAGAGAAGCCAGAGCCAGAAAGGGGCCCAGTCCCCGGCCCGCAGAGAGACGGAGCCCAGCAGGCCCGAGAGAGGGCTTTCTCCCCGGCGGCGGGTGGAGTAACTCCAGACCTCCTCCCACCGCAGTCGGTTCTCCACCACCGCTACCTGCTCGGCGGCCGCAATGAGCCCCTGGGGGTCCTCAAAGACCAGGGGGGTATCGGAGAAATGGCTGCTGAGCGCTTCCAGCCGTTCCATCAGCCGCTGGAAGAAGGGCCGGAAACCGAACCGGTGCGGCTTGACCAGGGCCCCTTTCTCAATGAGCCGGGCCGGCGTGCGGAAGTGGAGGATGACCGTGGCCCCGGGCGGTGGCGCCGGCACTGCGGCGATCTGGGCGTGGGTGATGGGAACGTCTGGCACCTGGACCATCTGGTCGCCGGAACGGAGAACGGGCTGGCATTCGCCGGTGAGCGGATTCTCGGCCCGAATTTCCCGGATGACCAGCGTGCCCCGCCGGTAGTAGCCGTCTCCCTGGGGAGTGCGGCGGCCCAGGCCGCCCCGCTCAAACTCATTCACCGCCAGGACGACGTAGGGGAAAAGTTGGAGGGCGCGGGCATAGAGGGTCAGGCCAAACTCCAGGGATTCCCCGGGCTCGTATCGGAAGACGATCCGATCTCCTTGTGCCACCGGATGCCCACTGCCGGGAAGAGGCGGCTGGATGGTGAATGGACGGGGGACATCCCGGCCCCGTCCGCTCTCGGGCCGCAGGGTGCTCACCAGAAAGGCGACGGGGCAGGCGATAACCAGGGGACAGGTGGCGCACTCTTCCGCTTCCTGATTGTTGCAGAAACGGTTGCGCAGGGCGTGGAAGAGTGCGCCGCGGATGGCTGACCCCTGATGTTCGTTCAGTTCCACCGGCGTCCGCACTTCGGTGACAAAATGGAGACGGTGGGCGGTGAAACGATGCAAAAGACACCTCCCTCAGACGGCTGCGACCGGTAGGGGCAGGGCTGTCCCTGCCCCTACACACGTTCGTACACCGTAAACCCCCGGCCCGCTGTCACCAGCCGATACGGCAACACCACATCTATCCGGACCCGCTCGCGCCCAACCCGGATTTCATCGGAGGTATAGATGTTGGCCTTCGCAAAGGTCAGGTCCGCACCCCACTCATCCAGTCGCTGGATATGGCCCAGGGGAAACGGCGAAGGCGCGCCTTCGCCCTCTCGCCGATCCCACGCGACCAGGGCCACAAACCCCTCCGGGGGGCGATCCCCCACCGTCTCCACCACCTCCGGCGGCGCCAGCAACTGGAAAAACGACCCCCGCTTGCCCAGGTAGGAGAGGTGGAAGAGCAGCGGAGCCACCTCCTCCAGATGGGCCGGCTCGCCTCCCAGCGCCAGCGCCAGCGTGCCCTGCAGATAGACGTATTCCCGAAAGGCGATGGTCCGCTGCATTGCCCGCTCGGCCTCTTTCTCCCGCTCCGGTTTCAGAACCTTGGCAAAGAGGCTGGTCACCACTGCCCGCTCCGGCGGAGAGATGGCCAAGCGCAACGCCTTGATGACTTCAAAGGCCTGCGGGCCAGCGGCCACTCCCCGGACCCGGATCGCTGCGTCCAGCAATGCCATCCGGACGGCGAAAGGGGTGGGTACCAGAAGGCTCTTGCCGCCGGTGGACGTCGCTTCGCCGGGCTTGAGCGAGAACAGGCCAACGGGCTGATAGCGCGCGACAAGCCAGCGCATACGCCTACCCTCCTTTCTCGCCGAACAGCCGATACGGGCGGGTGCTTTCTATGATCTGCCGCATCGTGGTGGCAAATTCGGCGATGTTGGCAAAGGGGTAGACCTTCAGCCGTTCACCTTTGGCGTCCAACGCCCGGGCGACCTGTTGGACCTGTTCCTGGTAGCCCTCGCCCAGAGGGCTGATGGTCGGCGCGGGGAGCACATCGTGGCTGACGGTAATCAC
The DNA here is from genome assembly GCA_014874475.1 of Chloroflexota bacterium. Classification (GTDB taxonomy): domain Bacteria; phylum Chloroflexota; class Anaerolineae; order B4-G1; family DUEL01; genus SpSt-77. The sequence goes on along the minus strand of JADBJJ010000029.1, from coordinate 85,753 downwards.
CCCGTCAAAGGCCACAATGTGCGGGTTCTGAGTGCCCCGCATAGCGCCGTTGGGTTCAATGAAAGTGTACAGAACGCTCTCCAGGAAGAGCCGATACCGCTGCAGGCGTCCCTCCTCATTGATGGTGTAGGTCTGGCTGATGTCGTTGAAGCCGATGCGGGCCAGTTCAAAGGTGGCGACGGCAGCGTAGATGCCGGAGGACGCCGGCCGGTGAAAGATAGGCTGGGTCTGGGCCTCCTCCCCCTCGCCGCCCCGCTCCTGGGCGTAGCGGACGTGGAAGTAGGACTCAGTGCGCACTTTATCGGGCAGGCCAACCACCCAACCGAACTCGGCGACCGACTTGCGGGGAATGGAACGCGCGCCCCGGGCGATCAACGTGCCTTCAGCGTCGTCCAGCGCACAACGTTCCAGCAACTGGTTGATAGCCTCTTCATCTTTGGCAGGCAGCCCCTTGATGAATTCGCTATCCCCCAGGATGCGGTCGGAGCGGAAGGTCTGGCAGCCGGCACAGAGAGGCAGACCGCGCTCGCGCGCCAGTCGGTAAAAGTGCTCGGCCTGGATGTGCTTGAACATGTCGCCACTGATGGCATTCACCTTGTGGATGTTTCCGTCCGTATCCACCAGTGTGACGGTCCGGGTCATCGTCTGGTTGCCCTCACCTCCTTCATTGTTGAGCGAGTGCAGTTCCAGCGTCATCCGACCCGAAATAGAGAGACTGTAGACCGGTTTCTGCTCGGACATGTTCGTTCCTCCTTCTTTGGGCTTATGTTTGCTCGGTTTCCTGAGGCTCCCGGGCGTAGCCAAAGGCGATCAGCAGATTGGCGACCACCTCGGAGCCGTATTCATCCACCAGGCGCACGATCTCTTCAATATCCGTTGTGCGCAGATTGCGGCGCATCTGTTGCCCGGTGTTCTTCAGTTTCTGCGAGTTTTCCTGGTTGTAACTCTGCATAAACTGGCTGAGGGCGACGATGAATTCGTCGCGCACGGTGGCCTTGCGTTTCAGTTCGGCCCCCAGGCCGTAGCGCACCTCGTAGAGCGGATTCTGACCGCGCGCCTCGAGGCTCTGAGGGACGACGGTGCTATGCCGAATGGCGTAGGCCACGTTCTGAAAGCCCTTGTTTTCCAGGATGGGCAGAAGGGGTTTATCGGCAGCCATTATCAACCTCCTTAACCGAGATGGACTGAAGGTGGGAACCCAGCGCGCGCCGGCGCTGTACCGCCGGATGATCTCGTGACTGTAAGCGGCGGCAAAATCAAAGAACGCGCTCCGGTTGTTCCCGGCGATGAAATCCCGATACAGGCGCAACAAGTTGTAGCCGTCACTGCGCGCTTCGTCAATCTCACGGATTACGGCTAAATGTTCATCGATCACCTCCTTCAGAGCCAGTACTTCGGCTCGCGATTGGGGCGTGCCCGTCCAGTGGGGCAGGTTGAGGAAGGACAGGTTGACCATAGTGTAGGCATTGCGGCTGAGCAGTTTAAACTGTGCCACGTGGAACCCGGCCACCACCTTTTCCGGCGCGGCGGAGGCTGGGTCGGCGTCAAAGTCCACGTTGTCCTGAGCGGCCGCCTCCACATAGTCTAGCCAGGCGCGGATGAACAAGAGCAGGCTGGTCACATCGGATTTGAGGCTGGTCTCGTCGCGGCGGCGCTCGTTCCACAGGTAGCGCCGAAACCGCTCTGTGACCTTCCGGTGCTCCTCCCAATCCAGGCGCAGCGGGGCCAGGACATACACCTTCCAGTCCTCCACATCCACCACCCGGCGAGGGATGAGACAGGCCCACAGACCGGCGGCTTTCAGAAACTCTTCCGGCCAGGGACAGTCTTTGATGTTATCCATTCGCAGCGCGTTGGCCTTCGGTTCGTTGAGGCCTTTGCCCTGATGGGGGTTGAGCAACTGCGAGGCCGTCTCCTCCACCCGCAACCCCTTAGCGGCCTTTTTCCACGCCTGGAGGGCGGTCCCGTCGCCCTCCGGTGTGGCAAAGTGCTGGAGGATGGCCCGGACGTGCGTCGCCACGAGATTGCGGCTGTTGGCCCATTGGGCTACGATGCGGTTGTAGATATTCATCGCCTGCATCCGCCAATCGCCCAGGAAGGCCACTACCGTCCAATCGCTGGGCGGCTCCTGATCTCGCAACTGTTGCTCCAGGTCGGTGCCCCGGACGCCCTCCCCCCAAAGTGCCGAACGGCTCTGCTGGTAGGCTCGCACCTGTTCCCAGGTCCTGTCCACGTCCTGCACAGGGGTGTCAGGGGGCACGGTATCGGCCAGGGTGCGCCGGTTGGTCAGATACGGGGCCGGGCTGCGGAAAAAGAGGTTATCCGGTATCCACTCTGCCCGGACCGGCTCGCTCAGGCGGATCTCGTAGTAGGGGCCGGCGTCGGCGATGGTGATGCGCGGCCTGGCGAATTCCCCCTTGGCCTGCCCGGCCAGACTATCCAGAAGGGTCACCAGGCCATAGGCCATAAGGACATCGGCATACGTGCCAGTGCGTTTAGGGACGAAGTAAGTGTCTTGATACATATCGCTCCTCCTGCGACAACCCGTCGCACAATCTCAGGATCCGTACGATGACGAAATAGCGCAGCCAGCCATCCCACGGCGGCGGCAACGGCAGCAAGCGCTTCTCCAGATTGGGGGCCTCGTTTTCGGTCATCAGCCACTGAGCCCACTCCCGCCAGTCTTCCTTTCCCACGGCAGCCAGCGCCTGAGCGACGGTCTCCTGGGCCTGGGGATGGAGACGGTAGTCGGCGGCTTCGTTCAGCGATGGGCTATGGTGGCGGGCGATGGCGGTCACGGTGGCCCGATAGAGGTCGCGGTGGTTCTGTCCGTCCAGGGCCTCCCACAGGATGCGGGCGGCGGCAAAGGCCCCTTCGCCGGCATGGCGGGGGCGCCGAGGGCGAATCTGCCGGGCGATCCGGCGGTGCTCCTCCGTCTCGCTTAACGTATGCGCCACCAGGAAGGGCGGCTTTTCCCCCGTCACGCGTTTCTGATAGTTCTGGGCCCATTGCTGCCATTCCACCTGGAGTTTCCCCACATCGTGCAGGGCCAGCGCCAGGCGTACAGCCCTCTCCAGAAAGTCGCCATCTCCCCAGCGGGCTGCCACCCATGCCAGACGGTCGCGAAGGTGCTCCTCAAAAGCCCATCTCATCGCCCCCACGTGCTGGACATAGGATTCCAGCGCATAGGTGTGGTCTTCCCTCCGATTGCCCCGCCGGGGGGCCTGGGGGGAAAGATATGAGCCGTCGCCGGGAGCGTCCAGCCGGAAGCCCTGGGCCGCGTCGTACGAGACCAGTGCCGGGTGCACCGCAAAGAGGAGCGAATGGGAAATGTCCTCCTCGTCGGCCACGTCCTGCCACTGGTAGACGACCGGGGCGCGGCTCTCTTCCTCATCCCATCCTTTTTCCTCCTCCCGCCGGACCACGGGATACCGGAGCGCCCACGGAAGGCCCTGAGCCTCAGCCCGCTCCAGCAGACTCTTGACCACGCCGCGCAGGGAGCCATGCCACAAGGGAAAACCCTCGTAGCGGAAGGGACTCTCTTCCGTCGGGTTATCGGGAGCGTCGTAGACGATGACGGTGCGGCTATCTACCTGCCGGATCAGTTCCGGCCGGACGGCGGCTTCTCCCCGCAGCAGGCCGCCCCGGATCAATTCCCAGAGGCGTCTCTCGTCCTCGCCCATCGCTTGCAAAATGGCCCGGTCGGTCTCCTGATGGGCCTCGTTGACCACGGCCTGCTCTCCGGCGAAGTCCAGCACCTGGCCTGAACACTGGCGCAATGCCTCCCATGTCCGCTGACAGATGAGCCTTTCCTGCTCTGAGGAGTAGGGGGCGTAGTTGGGCTGGCTATCACTGCGCAGGGGCAGGGCGTAGACGTACACCTCTCCCTGCTCGCCGGGGTAGCGGGCGCAGCGGCCAGCCCGCTGGATCACGCTGGCCGCCGGGGCCAATTCGGTGTGCAGAGCCCGGCTGGTGATATCCAGCCCCACCTCCACCACCTGTGTGGCGACAATCAGCAGGTGGGGAACTTGCCAGCGCTCATCGTTCTGCGGGCCGCATTCTGCCCGCAAGAGCGCTTCCTTGACCTGGCGATGGGGCCGCTCAAAACGGCTGTGGAGCAGCATCACCCATCGGGTGTCCTCCGGCGCGTCGGCCATTTCGGCTCGCAATCTCCTGACCGCCTTGTCCAGCAGGGCGCGGTGCTCATCGGGTGAGGTCGCCCGACGCAGAGCGTCGTAGAGCGGGGTCAGGTCCGGATGGGTGACGGGCACCGGCCAGCAACCGTTCTCCACCAGCGCCTGATACAGGGCCAGGGCGCGCTCCACAGTGTTGCATACGGCCAGGGATCGCCGGTCGTGGGTGGATAGCACATCGTCGGCCTGCAGTGGCCTATCCTGCCAGAAGAAGCGGCGCGTTTTGCGGGGATGTTTGTCCCATTTTGTTTCAATCCGGGCCACCTCTTCCGGTTCCACCGACACCGCCTCGGCGCCCAGGAAGGAAGCGATCTCGCGCAGCATCGTTTCGGAAAAGGTGGCCGTCATCAGGATGAAAGGGACCAGGGGGCCAAATAGGCGCAAGAGATGCAACGTCGCCTGCATAGCCTGAGGCGGGAAGAGATGAAATTCGTCAAAGACCAGGTAAGAGCCCAGGACGGCGCCCACATTAAGGTTGGCCTTGCCCTCCGGGAGACTATATGGCACACCCAGAGCGCTGCTGAGCACCTGATCCAGAGTGGTGAAGACCAGATCGCCCATGAATTGGGGGTCTTCGGGGCGCTCGCCGGTCTGAATGCGCACGTCCAGGCGGCGATCAAACCGCCGCTCGTAAGATTCAGCCAGTTCCCGGTATTCCCGCTCAAACTGAGAGGCTAACACCCGCAAGGGGACAGCATACAGACACTGGCGGGGGAACTGCTCCGGGGGAAAGTCAAAGAACGCCTCAATGAAGGGGGCCAGAGCAGCCCGCGTCTTGCCGGAGCCGGTGGGCGCCTGGAGAACGACCGAACGCTTATCGTGGAGGAGAGATTTGACCTTTTCCTGGTACGGATACAGCCCCATTCTCAACCTCCGAAGAAGTCGCTCAGCGTGGAAGAGCGCGAAGGTTCAGCGGGGGGCGCAGAGGCAACATACCATCCGTACATCTGCGCCATTCGTCGGGCCTCGCCCATCAGCGTCTCCCGCAACTCCGGCGGCGCCAGAACCTCCACATCGGCGCCCCAGCCCCGAATCCAGGGGAGCATCTCCTGAACTTCGGCCACCCGCGCCCGCCAGATCACGCTCCCGTCCTCCTGCTCTTCCACCTGCTCCGAGCGGTGCCAGCGGGTCTCGCGCACCCGCTGGGCCACGCGGCGATGGAATCTCATCACCACCTCCACCGGTTCCTCATCGGTGTACCAGATGCCCCAGGCATCAGCCAGCAGGGCGTGGGGGTCAAAATCCTCAGGGATCTCGTAGGCCTGGGGGAGTTTCTGAATCCGGCGGATGCGCTCTATCTTAAAAGTGCGGATGGCCCCAGGCGGCTCCCGATAACCGATAACGTGGGCCGTCTGACCGACCGGGTAGGACTCTATGAAGTAGGGGGCGAAGACATACTCATGCACTCGCCCGGTTTCCTCGTGCTGATGCCAGATGCGCACTTTTCTGCGCTCCGACCAGGCCACGGTCAAGCCCTCCAGTACCTCCAGATAGACAGGGTCATAACGACGGTCCGCCTGGTCATCCATCATATCTGCCGAACGCAGCAGATGACGGCTGATCAGCGGCGCCAGTCTTTGTAGCGCCAGGCCGAGTTTCCGTACTGCTGAAGCCGCGTGGGGGTTGTGGCGGTCGGTCCGGTTGACCATCATCCGTACGGCCAGAAAGAGGGCCAGCGCCTCGTGGAGAGTCAGGCGGATATGGGTGAGATAATGGGCGCGGTCAATGATTAACCGGCCGTCCTCGGTCTCATAAACGCCGTACCCGGACAGGTCGGGCAGATAGCGGTGAATGGTGGAGCGGTGAACCCCTAAGCGACGAGCGATTTCGGCCTGAGAAAGCCCTTCCGGATAGGCCAGAAGCAGAGATTCTATCTGGGAAAGGCGTCCTGCCTTATTCACTGCCTTTTCCATCTTCAGTCTCCTCACCGGTGTTTCCGAAAACGGGCCTGGGTGACGGTCACCTCTAAACCTATCGGGCCTTATTTTACCATGACGGTGTTGCAGGGAGCGCAACAACTGACTCGCACCAAAACGAGTTTACGAGAGATGGGCGTTTCTCTACAACGTTGTTATCCTCCTGACGGCCTTTGCGGGTTGAATTCAGCGCGTGGCGCCGGACCAGCGGGCGACAGGCACCCACTGCAGCGCCAGAGCGTGGACGGCCTCCATTTCCTCCTGCGTCAGCAGGGGGACGCCCTCCAGCGCGTAGGGACGGTCCAGGCGGTGGTACTTGGGCTGGCCCAGGTTGGTGTAGGCCAGCAGGTCCCACCTCTGGACGGTGGGGAGTTCTCTGGCGATGAAGGTCGCCAGCGCGGCGATGTTGGCCTCGTCGGCGGTGTAGCCGGGGATGACAGGGGTCCGAATCCACGTCGGGCGGCCCGCCGCCGCGATGCAGCGCGCGTTCTCCAGAATCCGCGCGTTGTCCACGCCCGTCGCCGCCCGGTGACGGCCGGAGTCCCAGATTTTCAGGTCGTAGAGGACCAGGTCCACCTCGGGGAGGACCGCCTCGTACTGCTCCCAGGGTGCGGCGCCGCAGGTATCCAGAGCGACGTGGATACCGGCCTGGCGACAAAGGCGGGCAGTCTCCCGGACAAAGTCGGCCTGGTGCATCGGCTCGCCGCCGGAGAAGGTCACGCCGCCGCCGGAGGTCTCGTAGAACATCCGGTCCCTCTCCACCTCCGCAAAGAGCGCCCGGGGCGTCCACTCCCGCCCGATGACCTCCAGCGCGGCCGCCGGGCAGGCCCGGGCGCACTCGCCGCAGACTGTGCAGCGCTGCCGGTCTATGCGCATCCCGGCAGGGGTCAGTTCCAGCGCGCCAGCGGGGCAGGCCTGCAAACAGTCCCGCGCGCCGATACAGCGGACGTCGTACCAGACCAGTTCGGGGTGGGGGGAGAGGCCCTCCGGGTTGTGGCACCAGGCACAGCGCAGGGGGCAGCCTTTCAGGAAGACCGTCGTCCGGATGCCGGGCCCGTCCTCCGTACTGAAACGCTGAACGTTGAAGGTGATGCCGGTGATTTCGGTTTTCATTGTTCTAGGGGCATACGCGGGTTCCCACAGAGACCCACAGACCGACGCAAAAACGGTCAGAATTACTTCTTGTGCAGGGCGGCCTCTCCCGGCCGTCCAGACGGGCTGAAAGCCCGTCCTGCGTACCTGTCTGTGTTCTTCCGTGTCCTACGGGTTCCAGGCCAGGGCCGGCGCTCGGCGGGGGAGGAGGCGGTGGAAGCGATGGCGGGGATAGCCCAGCGTCATTGCGATGACGGCCCGGCGATCGGGTGGCAGGCCCAGGGCGGCCCGGAGGCGCGCGCTGCGGGCCAGAGCGACGGTGAAATACCCGATGTGACAGGTGCCCAGCCCTCGCAGGGAGGCCGCCAGCATCACGTTGTAGGCCGCGTACGTGGCATCCTCCCGCCCGAAGTAATCGTCCCGGGGGACGTGGGCGATCAGGACGACCGGCGCGCGGAAAAAGATGGGGTCTTCGCCCTGCGCATGGCGCTGAGCCAGCCGCTCAAAGTCGGGGACGCTCTCCAGGCCTTTCCGTACCGGTTCAGCGCCCACCGTCAGCCGCAGTAGGAAGCGGATCAGGGGATTGCGCAGCAGGCGGGCCGTGTGGGCCAGGACGGCGACGGACTGCGCGCTGAGCGCGGCGATGCGGGCGGGGTCGTCCAGGGCCAGCCAGTCCACCGGCTGAGCGTTGCTGGCACTGGGGGCCCACCGGCCCACCTCCAGCAGTTCCCGGATCACCTCCCGGGGCACCGGCCGGTCCCGGAAGACGCGCGCCGAGCGGCGGGCGCGCAGGGCCATCTCCAGCGCGTCCAGCGGGGGCAGTCGGGCCGGGTCCAGAGGCGGGCAGTCCTCCAGGGAGTAATCGCTGTGGAGAAGGGCGTCTACGGGGCAGACGGCGACGCAGTGGCCGCAGAGCCAGCAGGCTGCCGGGTCGGCGACGACAATCCGGTCTGGCTCCTGCCGGAAGACGCGACCGGTGCAGAGAGCCGCACACGCGCCGCAGCGGGTACAGCGTTCGGGCAGAATCGCAATCTCGGGCATGGCAACTCCTTCTGAACGGACGCGGACGAGCGTGGGTGAACTCGGATCAAATATCCGTGCTCGTCCGCGCTTGTCCGCGTTCCCTTTTCCATCTCCACCGCGCCAGGGCGTAGAGGGCGATGCCGATCCAGGCGATGTTGATGCCCACCGAGGGGAAGGCCCGATAGTAGCCGGAGTTGACGATGAGCAGGAGGCTCCCCAGGGCGTTGAGGACCTGGTAGAGGGGTGAATCACCCTCCAGCCTGCGCGTGGAGACCAGCGCGTAGGCGGCCAGCAGAGAAGCGACGCCGATCCAGCCGGCGACGTCTATCCAGAAGTTGGGGGGCATAGGAATCTCCCGAGAAGGCGAAGGTGACCGTCACCTTTACTCTCCGATGATTTTGACCAGCACCCGCTTGGGGCGTCGGCCGTCAAACTCGCCGTAGAATATCTGCTCCCAGGGGCCAAAGTCCAGACGTCCGCCGGTTACGGCGACCACCACCTCCCGTCCCATGACCTGCCGCTTCAGGTGAGCGTCCGCGTTGTCCTCGCCGGTACGGTTGTGGCGGTAGCGGGCGATCGGCTCATGGGGGGCCAGTTCTTCCAGCCATTCGTCAAAATCCCGGTGGAGTCCTGGCTCATCGTCGTTGATGAAAACGGAGGCGGTGATGTGCATCGCGTTGACCAGGCACAGGCCCTCCCGGATACCGCTCTCCCGCACACATTCCTCTATCTGGGGCGTGATATTGATGAAAGCCCGCCGCTGGGGAACGTGGAACCAGAGTTCTTTGCGGTAACTTTTCATCGCACCCCCGACCACGAACGGCTGATTACGGGCGGTTTGTCGCCACCGGCGAACTGCTTATCACCCTCTCCGCTGCCTCCAGGCGGGCCAGCACTGGCTCCCGGCCCAGGATGCTGAGGGTACCGAAGAGGGGCGGGGAGACGGTCTTGCCCGTGGTGGCGATCCGGATGAGGCCGAAGACTTGCCGGTTGCTCAGGCCCAGTTCCTCCACCAGGGCCCGCAGCGGCGGCTCTATCGCCTCCTCGGAGAAATCGGGGACATCCGCCAGCACCTGGCGCGTCCGGCGCAAGACCTCCCGCGCTCGGTCGGCATCCAGACCCTGGGCCAGCAGGGTGTCGGCCGGGGGCGGCGCGATGTCCACAAAAAAGAAGTCCGTCATTTCCGCCACATCGGTCAGGTGCTTGATGCGCTCCTGGATGAACGGGACGATGCGGCGCAGGACGGCGCGCGTCTCGGGCGGGCAGGGCACAGGCACCAGCCCGGCCTCCTGCCAGAAGGGAAGCAGTCGCTCCACCAGGTCGTCCGGAGAGAAATTGCGGATGTAGATGCCGTTCATCCAGTCCAGTTTGTCGTAGGAGAAGGCGGCTGGGGCCCGGTTGACCCGGTAGAGGTCAAACCGTTCTATCAACTCCTCGCGGCTGAAAATCTCCTGCGTCTCTCCCTCGCCTGGTGCCCAGCCCAGGAGGGCCAGGAAGTTCAGGAGCGCCTCCGCGAGATACCCCTGCTTGCGGAACTCGGTAATGGACGTGGCGCCGGCCCGTTTGGCCAGTTTCTTGCCGCCAGGCATCGTCACCAGGGGGACGTGGCAGAAGACCGGCATCTTCCAGCCCAGGGCCTGGTAGAGCAGGACGTGTTTGGGCGTGCTGGGCACCCAGTCATCGCCGCGGATGACGTGGGTCACTTTCATATAGTGGTCGTCCACGACGACGGCCAGGTGGTAGGTGGGGAAGCCATCCGATTTCAGGAGCACCTGGTCGTCAATCCCGGCGTTCTCAAAAATCACCTCGCCTCGGATGATATCCTGAAAGACGGTCCGGCCAGTGAGGGGGACCTTGAGCCGGATGACGTGGGGCTCGTCTGGGGAGATGGCGTCCGGCGGGAGGTAGCGGCAGTGGCGGTCGTACATCGGGGGCTGGCCGCGCTCCCGCTGGGTTTGCCGAACCTTTTCCAGTCGCTCAGGGGTGCAGTTGCAGCGGTAGGCCCATCCGGCCGCGATCAGTTCCTCCGCGACCTGTCGGTACAGCGGCAGCCGCTCGGACTGGATGTACGGCCCGTAGGGGCCGCCGACGGCGTAGGCCTCGGCGTTCTCCACCCCAGCGCGCTGGAGTTCTTCCAGGCCCGGACCTTCGTCCCAATCCAGTCCCAGCCAGCGCAGACCCTCCATAATAACCGGAATCGTCTCCGGCTGGTAGCGAACGCGGTCGGTATCCTCAATGCGAAGGATGAACTGGCCGCCCATTTTGCGGGCGAAAAGCCAATTGAAGACAACCGTACGCACATTGCCGATGTGTGGCTCCCCGGTAGGGCTGGGAGCGAAACGGACGCGGACAGTCACTAGTTACCTCCAAATCCTGTGTTTCTGCTGGATGAACAACTGAACTTCCTACATCGCCCGCAGGGCATCGCGGGCCTCTTCCTCCGGGGTCCAATGCGAATCTCCACCGGAAGAACGCAGAGGTCTTTTCGGCTAACGGCTATGGGGAGGGGCCGTGGAATTTCACTTGAGAATGTAATACGTCCCCTTCTTGTCTCCCACTTTAATCAGCACCCCCTTCTCTACCAGGTCCGCCAGGTCCAGGCGCAGCGTCTCTGGACTGACATGGGGACAGATGACCTGGTACTCCCGGTTTGTAATCCGCCCATACCGTCGGATATACTCCAGCGCTTTCATCTGGCGCTCGTTCATCGTTCGCTGCCACTGGGCAATGGGGGGGCGCTCCCGCCGGTTATACAGGGTCACACTGAACAGGTACGGCTCGGCCCGAAACTGCGGCGGCGGTAACCCGGCCGCGGTCATTTCCTCAATCATCAGGTCTATCCCCAACCCCAATTCCTCAATATACCCCCAGTAGTAGAGGGTACCAACGATGCGCGGGTTGCGGGAGAAGTGCTCTTCTACGATGTTATCCAGGGTGATGTAGCCGGGGAGTCCCCCCGGACTGATGATTTCCATCCGGTCTGTGAACATTCGCACTTCAATCCGGCGCCCTCGCAGACGGTAATCCCGGTGGGCCACCGCGTTGACCAGGGCTTCGCGAACAGCAGCAGGTGGATATTCGGTCTGCTCCACCCGTTCCAGCCCTTTGACCACAGCGCCGGTGCGCATCTCCTCCATGACCACGGTCCAGGTGCGTTGAATGATGCGGGCCAGCGGGCCGACGATGTCTTCCCGTCGTCCGTAGCCCGCCTCTCCCCCCTCCCCGCGCGGCGCACTCCCCAGGAACTTCACAAACACCAGCCCACTCTGGGGCAGGAAGGCCTGGGGCTCACGGCCAAAAAGGAGGATACCGGCGACGGTCGGATGTCCATCCTCGTCCAGTGCTCCTATCTGAAGGAGCAATTCCTCTGGGGAGCGCGTCCAGGGCCGGTGTTGCTTCTCCTGCCATCGCTGAAGGAATTCCGCAATCACCTCGTCGTCCAGGTCCTCCCGTCGGGCCCCGGCGATCGTCTGCATTTCATAATCGCCGCTGGACTTGGTGGCTGCCAGATGGCGAATCTCTTCCCCAGAGAGGGGACGGTTCTCCCCCATCCGCCGGATGACCACCCGTCCATCGGAGAGGCTGTGGAGTTCCGTGCTCCGGGGAACGCGCAGATAGAACACGAATCCCCCTGCGACCTCCTCCTGCTGGCACTCCACTTCCAAAGGAGGACGGCACTCGCCGAGGGCATTCCGAAGCACTGCATCCATTTCCTCGGGATAAATGGCCCCTGTGGACCTCCCGGTCTCGTCTATCCCGAGGACAATCGTCCCTCCGTCGGCGTTGGCGAAGGCCACGATGGTCTCTGCCAGCAGGTCCACATCCGGCTCTGGCATCAAGGCCACCAGTTGACCCGACCCCCGTCTGACCAGGTCTCCCCACATACTGGATTCCTTCCGGTGCCTCCCTGGACTTTACTTCCAGTATACAACAAAACGGGAGAGAGACAAGGTCAATGCAGTTGCCCGTAGTTGACGAAGCGGCCCGAACGGGCTATAATCGGCTTCAGAGGAGGGACGATGGCCCTATCATCTCCTGCAAGTCCAGCAGCCCATTTACAAACCATCCAGCAACTGCTGCGAAGCGCCCAGGAACAGATCACCTGCGGGCACTATCAGCAGGCCGCCCAACTGGCCGCCGAGGGTCTGGACCTGATAGACTCCCTGCCCTCTTCGCCAGAGCAGGAACATCTGCGCTGGGACCTCCTGCTGCATCGCGGACGCGCCCGTTTTCTGATGGGAGATTACGCCGCCTTCTCCGATTTCCAGACAGTTCGGGAGCATTCCTCAGACCCGGTGCAACGGGCGGAAGCGCTGATCGGCGCAGCGGATTGTCATAACGGAATGGGCGAATATGCCGTCGCCGAAGAGGAATACCAGATGGCCCTCCGGGAAGCGGAGGCAAGCGGGAGCGATATCTGCCACATCCGCGCATGGATTGGGCTGGGGACCCTCCGCTGGAAACAAGGTCAAATAGAGGAGGCCATCCGTACCCTCAACAGGGCCAGAAGTGCCCTCCAACGCGCTCCGGACCTCCACGAACTGGGCAGGGCTTTGCTGGGGCTGGGGATTGCGTACGACTTTGCCGGGCAGATAGAGGAGGCTATTACTGCATACGAGGAGGCTCTGAAATGCTTCATCTCCCTGCAGGATGACCACCGGGCCGCAGCAGTCCTGAACAACGTGGGGGAACTCTATCAGGAATTGCGCGACCTGGACCGGGCGCTTCGCTATCACCAAGAGGCCGCCCTTCTGGCCTCACAATCGGGGGCCGACCGCATCTCTATAGACGTTGCCCGTAACATAGGAGTGGATATGCTGCTCATGGGACGGTATAGCGAAGCGATGATGGCCCTGAATCAGGCCCTATCCCGGGCGCGGGAGATTCGGGATAAGGACCTGGCGCTGCAGGCGCTATATAACCTGGGCGATGCCTTTCTCCGGCAGGGGGCGACGGATCGGGCACTGGCCATCGCGAGAGAACTGGCCGACGAAGCCGCCGCCATTCGCAGTGAGTTGCATGCCGCCCGGGCCCAGTTACTTCAAGGTCGGGCCTACCTGGCCCAGGGGGACCGGTTAATGGCCCAGAGCGCCCTGCAGGCCGCGCTGGGCCATGCCCATGCCATCCCCAGCCGCTGGCTCCTCTGGCAACTCCATGCGGCCCTGGGAAGGGCAACCGATGACCCCCAGATCGCCCAGGTCCACTTTCGTATTGCGGCCGACTTCATCCATCAAATCGCCGACCCCTTGAGTGACCCCGCCCTCCGTTCCCGCTTCCTTTCTCAACCCGAAATCCAGGCTGTCCTCCGGCGGGCTGAGGAGCCGCAACCCTGAGAGGGGAACGGTGTTTTCATTAGTAGAAAGCAGTCCTGCCCGGTCAGATGGTCCCTCCAGCGACGAGAGGGAACTGATAGAGCGGGCCAAGCGGGACCCCGAGGCCTTTGGTCTGCTCTACGAGCGGTATGTCGCCCAGATTTACCGCTACCTTTATTACCGCACCGGGAATTCCCAGGACGCCGAAGACCTGACGGCGCGCACGTTTTACCGGGCGCTGGAGCACCTGCATCGCTATCAGGAACGAGGGCTCCCCTTTACAGCCTGGCTCTACCGGATTGCCCATAACATTGTCGTCAACTGGCAGCGCGACCGCCGCCGGCGACCGGTCGTGGCACTGGACTATGTGGTCACTCGTGCCGCGGAGGGGGACCCCCAGGAGATGCTGGAAGAAGAGGAGGAGCGGGAGAGTCTGATGCGGGCTTTTCAATCTCTGGCCCCGGACCGGCAGGAGTTGTTGATTCTGAAAGTTGTGGAAGGGATGTCCAACGCACAGATTGGGGCGATTATGGGGCGAAGCGAGGGGGCGATCAAATCCCTCTATCACCGCACCCTGCTGGAGTTAAAGAGGAATTTGGAAGGAATATAAAATGGAGGAGCAAGACGCGACCTTGGCCCAGATCATTGAACGGCTCCAGCGGTGGCTGGTCCCCGTGGAGCCGCCGCCGGCCTTTGCCCGTAGTCTAAAGGGGGAACTGGTAGAAGCGGCATGGCGGCAATATCAGCGCACCCACCGCCTGCGGCGTATCCTGCTGGTGGGAGCGGCGATCGCTGGTTCCCTGGCCTCCGTGGCCGGGCTGACCGCCTTTCTGATCCTCAGACGGCGCGCTCGTGCCCATCCACCGGTGGCAGTGGGATGAGCGAGAGACACGGGGGTGGCAAATTGCCACCCCCTTATCTCGTTATGATGTTTTGCATCACAGGCTTCGCCGCTGATGCCCATCACTTCCCCTTTTCTCTTTCTGGCAACAGAGCATCTAAGGCGGCCGCCGCATACAGGCACAGGACCGGAGCCATCGCGATCCCATAACGGGTGGCCCCGTATGTGAGCGCGACCAGTCCGTTGATACCCAGAATCAAGGCATAAAGGGGGAACTGCTCCCGCCAGCCCCGGCGGGTCCGCCACATCCCCCAGAAGGCCAGCGCCAGGAAGAGCAGATAGGGCGGAAGCACCACCGCAGTTAGTAGAGGGCTGGCCTGCCGGGAGAACTGCACGCCGAAGGATGTCGGCGACCACAGACGAAGCAGTTTTCGCGGCACCAGGGCGGCGAATTCCAGCGGATGCTCCCGAATCCAGGAGATCCCCCGCTCCATAAACCGACGGCTACTCTCCACCTCACTGAGCCCCTCCCAGCCCATCCACCCCCATTCCGGCGCGCCTTCCCCCCACGTCCGTTCATCCGGAAGCATCCCGCCCCCCTCGGAGAGGGGATTATTCCCCGCCCAGACGCCCACTCCACCCAGAGACGCAACGGGGATAAACTCCCCGAACACCCGAAAATTCCGGAACGTCCAGGGGCCAAAGCGAGAGGAAGTCCAGCCGCTCGCGAGCGATGAAGAGGCTCTCCAGCGGCCCTGCCACAGCGTAGATGAACAGCGTACAGGCGGCGATGGCCGTACCCAGGATCAGTTCCGGAGAGCGCTTTAAAACCCAGGCGGAACCCACGATGACCACCAGTGTCCCGGCGGAGAGCATCAGGCGCATGAGCACAACGTTGGCAAAGAGCGCCGAACTCCGGCTCGGGTTCTTGGCCACTTCCCGCACCTTGCTCACTCCCAGCCGGTCCGCCGCTTCCGCCAACGTCAGGTACGGCCGCTTCTTCCGACGATGGTGGGGTTTCCTGTTCTTGCTGTAATAGCCGTAACCGTAGAGGTGACCATACGTGGAAGAGCGAACCCGGTTGAAGACCACTCCCAACAGGCGGACGCTCTCCTGCCCCATCAGTCGGTCACGGGCCTTGCGGGCCGCCGTGTGGCGGGTGATGCCGTCATCCACCACCAGGAGGGTAGCATCAGCCATACTGGCCAGGAGAGTCGCCTCCGGCGGTCCCAGTACAGGGGGACTATCTATCAAAACCACGTCGGCATGTCGCTGGAGTTCCTCCAGCAGAGCCCGAAAACGCCGGGAACCGACCAGCAGAGCCGGCTCTATAGAAGTCCGCCCGGCCGGGAGAAGCCAAAGGTTCTCTATCTCCGTCGCCTGGAGGGCCTCCATTGGCAGACCTCCCAACCGTCCATCTCGGGCATCAGAATGTCCAGCACGATCAGGTCGGGATGATAATCGTAGGCCTTGCGAAGACCCTCCTTGCCACCCTGGGCGGTGAGGACCTCAAAACCATCCCGCTCCAATCCCAGGCGCAACAGGGTCAGTAAGCCCGGATCGTCATCTATAATGAGGACCCTCTCGTTCATTTTTACCTGCTCCTGTCTTACCGACTGCTGTGGGAAGGGTGGTTAAAATATTTACCAGATAGACTGTACGAGAACCAACGCGGGCTTTGCCCCTTACCGTGAACATCGTTTATCTTACCAAACCCTCGTATGAGATAGGTGAAGATAAAGTAAAAAATAGGTGAAAGCATCACCACTGGGCACAGTTTTTATTGCACCCTCTCCTTACCCCCTGCTGCATCCCCTCACCTTATTCCTGAAACCTTGACATTCTCCTGATCTCTGATAAAATTTGAGCAGCCGTTCAATTGAACAATGGTGCAAATGATAGAGGAATTCCTTCCAGCGGAAAAGGCAGAGATTCCGGTGGATAGCCCCACCGTTCAGGCGATGGTCCAGATATTCCGGGCAATGGCCGACCCCACGCGCGTGCGCATCCTGGCAGTGCTGGCCCAGGAGGAGCAGTGTGTTGGGGCACTGGCATCCCGGCTGGGTATGAGTGTGTCGGCCATTTCTCACCAATTGCGCTATCTTCTCCAGATGCGGCTGGTCCGCCGAAGACGGGAAGGCAAGCGGGTCCTCTATGCGCTGGACGACGACCATGTCCGCGATCTCTTTCGCGACGCCCTAGAACACGTTTTGGAGAGAAAGGATGAGCCTGGAGGGGAATCCGCAGACTTTTCTGCTGCGAGTGGAGGGGATGGACTGTGCTGAATGCGCCCTCCACCTGGAAAAAGCCGCCTCTGGCGTGCCGGGAGTACGGCAGGCAGAGGTCTTCTTCACCACCGGCCGGATGCGCCTGATTGCGGAAGGGGACGGGGTGATTCCGCAGGTGCAGGCGGTGGCGCGGAGGATGGGCTATCAGGTCCTCCCGATCACGTCGGCGGCCGAGGGGAGCGGCGCGAGGGACTGGCTGCGCCGCCATCCGCGGGTGCTACCCACAGCGCTATCGGGCCTCCTGCTGGTGATGGCCCTGGTAGCCCACCTGCTGGCCAGCCCCGCCCTGCTGCGGGACGGGCTGCTGATTGCCGCTGCCATAGTCGGCGGGTACCCCGTCGTTCGGGCCGGCTGGGCTGCTCTGCGCGCTACCCGCCGCCCCGATATGAACGGTCTGATGACCGTCGCCATCATCGGCGCACTGGCCATCGGCGAGTACGCCGAGGCCGGCGTAGTCGTTTTCCTCTTCTCGGTAGGGGAACTGCTGGAAGCGCTGACGATGGACCGGGCCCGGCGTGCCGTCCGCGCGCTGATGGCGCTACGCCCATCGGAAGCCACCCGCTGGACACCGGAAGGGGAAGAACGGGTGCCGGTGGAGGCGCTGGCCGTAGGAGATCAGGTCCTCATCCGCTCTGGCGAGCGCATCCCCGCCGATGGACGGGTTCGGGAGGGGCGATCATTGGTGGACCAATCCCCCATTACCGGTGAGAGCATGCCGGTGGAGAAGGGACCGGGGGATGAGGTTTTTGCCGGGACCATCAACGGCCCCGGCGCGCTGACGGTGGAAGTGACCCGCGCGGCATCTGATAGCACATTGGCGCGGATGGTCCACCTGGTGGAAGAGGCGCAGGAGCAACGAGCCCCCAGCCAGCGGCTGGTAGATCGCTTTGCCGTCGTCTATACGCCTGCGGTGGTGGTGGGCGCGCTGTTGGTAGCGACGGTTCCGCCCCTCATAGGCCTGGGCCCGTTCCCGGAATGGATCTACCGCGCACTGACCCTGCTGGTCATCGCCTGCCCGTGTGCGCTGGTCCTTTCCACTCCCGTCGCCGTGGTCAGCGGACTGACGGCGGCGGCCCGCGCCGGCATCTTGATCAAGGGCGGTATCCACCTGGAGGAACTGGCCCGTCTGCGCGCCGTCGCCTTTGACAAAACCGGTACCCTGACCCTGGGGGAGCCCCGGCTGGTGGACGGGCAGTGCGCCAATCACCGGACGGAACAGAGTCCGCAGGAGTGTCCGGATTGTCTGGACCTGCTGGCGAAGGCGGCAGCGGTGGAGGCCCGCTCTGGCCATCCGCTGGCCCGGGCGGTGGTGCGTGCGGCAGAAGATTTGGGTGTCGCCGACCGGTACGGCCTGGCCGAGGCAGTGGAGAGCACACCCGGGCGCGGAGTGCAGGGACAGGTGGCGGGCCACGCGATCAAAGTGGGCAGCCACGCCTACGTCCACGGGGAGCGGGAGGAAGATAATCCCTTCTGTCGGCAAGTGGACGCCATCTCTGAGCGGGGGCGGACAGCGGTAGTCGTGGAGGACGTCTGCTGCGGCAATCGGGCCTACGGGGTGGTGGCGGATGCGCTGCGTCCGGAGGCTGCTGCCGTCATCCGCGCGCTAAAAGGGATGGGCATCCGTCGGACGGCGATGCTTACAGGCGACCGTGCGGCGGTGGCGGAACGGGTAGCCCGGGCGGCGGGGGTGGATGAATTTCGGGCGGAGTTGCTCCCGGCGCAGAAAGTGGAAGTCATTGAGGAACTGTTACTCCGCTATGGGACGGTTGCTATGGTGGGCGACGGGGTGAACGATGCCCCGGCGCTGGCCCGGGCCAGCGTGGGCATCGCCATGGGCGCCGTTGGCTCCGATATCGCGCTGGAAACCGCCGATGTGGCGCTGATGGGGGATGACCTCTGGGGGGTGCCGCGCGCGGTCCGTCTGGGCCGCAGGACGGTTTCCATCATCCGTCAGAACGTGGCCTTCTCCCTGGTTGCCAAGGCGGCCTTCCTGGCCCTGGCTGTGGCTGGCCTGGCGACCCTCTGGATGGCTGTCTTCGCCGATGTGGGAGTTTCGTTGCTGGTGATTCTGAACGGGATGCGGTTGCTGGTGAGGGAGAAATGATGGGGGGTCGGCGACTTCCGCCGACCCCCATCGCTTTTACGGTATCTTCGTCACGATGACCTTCCGATTCGCCTCCACCTCGTCCGGCGCCTTCTGGCGGACGAAGTCCTCCGTCAAAAAGAGAGACGCGTTCCCGTGACAGGCGTTACAGGACTCCGTCTGCGGGGTGCGGCGCTGGATGGTATGCGGCGTAGCGTAGGTCCAGGTCTCCCGTGCATCAAAGTTGGGCAGCAAATTCTCGCCGTAATAGGCGAAGGAATCCCGCGCCACCGGCACGTGCCGCAGCACCACGTATTCCCAAGGCCGCTCTGGGCTCTGGATGGGGTTCTTCCCGATGATGAAGTAAATTTCCGACGGGTCGGACTTGAAATACGGGACGCCCTCTTCGGAGAGTTGCACATGGCAGTTGTAGCAGTGCTTGTAGGGCGCTGCGTGGCAGACCTGGCACTGCACCTTCTCCATATGGGGTTTGGAGTGGTAGACGATGGAGTCATCCGGCCCGCCAATGTTCTCATGGCATCCCGCCTGGGTGCAGGAGGGGTCCGGTGGGCCATCGTAGCGGTGGTTGAAGACACCCGGCGCGCCGTGCATCTGGTCCCCACTGTGGCAAACGAAGCAGGCCATCCCGCCGGGGTTAAAATGGACGTCGGCGGGTATGGGCTGCCCATCGGCCGTCTGGTTTTTGCCTTTGTACTCGTCGTTGACCCGGGAACCGTGGCAGCCGGTGCAGGTCAGGTTCATCGGCGGCGGAACCTTAAACTCGTGCTTCGCCAGCAAGCCGCCCCCGTTGATGGTGGGCCGACTCACGTGGCACTGACCGCAGGAAGCGTGGCAGTCGTCGCAGTGGTTGTCAAAGGCCGTCATCAACTGGGGCCAGTGTTCCTCGTCGCTGCGGGCCCGGAGCACCGTGTAGTATCCCGCCAGAGTTGCGTGCAGGCTATCCTGGTGGGTCTCTACGACAGACTCATGGCAGGACGCGCAGGTCTGGGCCGGGTCGGGGTCGCGGACGATGCCCTGGTGGGCCTCCTCCTTATCCGTTGTCCCGCCGACGCCGCCGTGACAGGCGATACAGCCCAGGCCGGCGTGGGCCTCGCCCAGCGCCTGGTCATCCAGGAAGACTTTCTCCCATGCCTCCAACGGAGGCAATGAGCCCCCTCAACCTTCCCCCTCGGAGAGGTGCTCCACTTCCTCCGGCTCCACGGCCAGCGCTCTCAGCGTCTCCTCGCTGGTGTGGCAGGCAATACAGGTACTGCTATCCGCCGCGGGCGCCGGGGTCTCTGTGGGGGGGACCGGAGTGGCCTCCAGGGTGGGGACGGCGGGGAGCATCGGGCTGGGCGGTAATGGGGTAATCTCCGGTCGGGCCAGACAGGCCGCCAGGACCAGCCCCAGGAGGCCGCCAAAAAACAGCCAGATTCCCTTTCGCACCGTAGCATCTCCTTAAAAAGAGCGATTTTTTCACAGTTGTGCGAAATAGACGTGCCAGGCACCTCCCGAAGTGTCTGGCACGTCTTTCAGGGCTACGGCAACTGGTGGGGCTCCATATCCAGCGGGTAGTTTTTGCTCATTTCGTTCTTCCACGGCCCGGCGGAGACGCCTTCCACCAGCGCCCAGGAGGGCAGGCCAAAGCGGAGGCTATGGGCGTCGTAGCCCAGCAGGTTCAGCGCTGCCACTACCTGCCCGGAGGTCTGCCCAGTGTAGCAGTTGACGACGATCGGGCGCTTTGGGTCCAGTTTCGCCAGCGTCTCCGGGGTGAAGATGGCCCCCGCGCCGATGTTCACCGCGCCCTTGATATGACCCAGGGCGTAGTCCTCCGGCTTGCGAATGTCCAGGATGAGCGGATCATTGGACGCGTCGCCGTCGTTGAGGTTCTCATAGACAGCATCGGCGGCGATCAGTTTCATCCCTTTGGAGAAGTAGGCCAGGGCGGCAGAGGCGACGTCCTGCCCCAGCGGTTCCGGTGTTGGGAAGTTGCCCTCTGCCAGTTGGGCGGCTTCTAGATCCAGCGGGTAGTTTTTGCTCATTTCGTTCTTCCACGGCCCGGCGGAGACGCCTTCCACCAGCGCCCAGGAGGGCATACCAAAGCGGAGGCTATGGGCATCGTAGCCCAGCATGTTCAGCGCTGCCACTACCTGCCCGGAGGTCTGCCCGCTGTAGCAGTAGACGACGATGGGCTTATCCTTGGGGAGTTTCGCCAGGATATCCGCCTCAAAGATGTTCGCTGCGCCGATGTTCACCGCGCCCTTGATGTGGCCCAGGGCATAGTCTTCCGGCTTGCGAATGTCCAGGATGAGCGGATCGTTGGACGCGTCGCCATCGTTGAGGTTCTCATAGAGAGCGTCGGCGGCGATCAGTTTCATCCCTTTGGAGAAGTAGGCCGACGCGGCCTCCAGGATGACAGCGGACGGCGGCACTGGGGTGGGCTCCGGCGTCGGCGTGGGCGGCAGCGGCGTCGGGCTCGGCGGGACCAGCGTCGCGGTGGGTGGCACCGGCGTCGGAGTCGGCGGGACCGGCGTCGGTTGGGCGCAACCCGCCAGCAGTGTGATGGCGATGGTCATTGCGACCAGCACAGGATAGAACGAACGCTTTCTCATATACTTCTCCTCCTTGAGTTTAGATTTTGGGGTGGGTTTTTGCGACGGCAGCCTACGGCCGCCGCCGCAAAAATCCAGTCACCTACTGGCTCCACCCCTCCGGGGTATGACAACGTTCGCAGTTGTCGTCCCCGAAGTCGTGGGGGCGCTGGTGGCAATCTTTGCAGGTGTATCCGCTGATGGTGCGGAATGCCGGCTTCTCGTGACAGACGAAACAACTGATCCCGGCATGACCTCCTGTCAATTCCATAGGATGGACAGCCAGCCGAACTTGGGCCCAGGTGCTCACCGAACGGTGGCACGTTTCGCAATCCAGTTCAATATCGTGTGGGCTGATATGACAGCCGTAGCACTTCAGCCGCTCCGGTGGCACATTTCGGGCCGTATGACAGTCAATACAGTAGGCTGCCAGGCCTTCGTGAGAGCCGATCGGTTCCACTCCGTGCGCCACCGGACCGTGGCAGTTGCTGCACGCGCAGACCTCCCATCCTTCCCGAATCCCCCTCAGAATTCGCTCATGGGGCGTGTGCAGATATTTCTCCGGGATATCCGTGCGCAGGTCGGTATGGCAATGGAGACACACCCGGGCCGCCTCCCGGTAGTCACTGGGGTTGGGGACCAACCCCTGATGGGCCACCGAAACATCCCTGGTGTACCCGTTGCCTCCGTGGCAGGTCACACACCCCAACCGACCGTGAAGGGAGTACACCTCATCGGGCAGGATCAGCAGGCGGCTGATATCCGCATCAGGCCCCAGCGCGACCCGAAGGTCTGCCTCAGAGACGTGGCAATAGATACACTCCACTGATTGAGGGGCCCGGTAGTTCAACAGTTCCGGCGTGGGCGTGGGTGCTGGCTGAGCCATAAGGGCTTGAAGCGCTGGTTCCAGCAAAAGGCCGACAGAGATAACGCCCAGAACCAGGATCAGGGCCACAGGAATCACAACCCAGCGAGACTTCCGGAAACGGGACATGGGATATCTCCTATAAGAACGCGTGAATCCCGCCGACCAGGATCAGATACCGAAGGAAGAGCCCGGAGAACAGGATGCTGATCCCCGAACTGATTCCCGAGGGCTTAAGATGGCGCCCCAGGCCGGCCGCATAGAGATGGCCAACGAAGGGGAAGATGATGGCCAGGAGGATGACGAACACCCAGAATACCAGGCTGTGCTGACCCAAAGCGATCTGGCGAGCCGCTTCCGCCGCAGCCCCTCCTTCCCCGAAAGCATGGATGAGCAAGTGGCTGATCAGGAGCGCTTCGGCAGTGATAACCGCCAGGTGGATCAGATGAACCCGTCGTCCACGGGGAATTCGTCCGTCCACGAACAGCGTCGCCATCAGGTCTACCGTCAATGACTCCCCTGTGGAGAAGGCCGAGGCAAGGAAGAGGAAGGGCATTAGCGGGATATGAAGCCCAGGGAAGGCGGGCGTGGACCAGAAGGGGATGGCTGGCCCCACAGCACTGAGCAGGATGCCGGTGTAGATGGCAACGCCGATGGCCAGCCCTAAACCGATTCCGGCGAAGACCCGCTTGGTCCGGCGGAGGGGCAGGTTCCAGAGGAACTTTGTCCAGTGCAGCCACCGCCGGCCCCGCAGCCAATCCCGTGCTGCCGGGAAGGTATCCAGAACTTCCAGGAATCCGTAGACCAGGGAGACGGGGATAAAGAAGGTCAGCAGCCAGACACCCCAGGTCATCACCGAGGAGAAGTGGGTGAACATGTAAAAAATGCGCCAGGGCTCTCGCAATCCGGCTCCCAGGTCAAAGATGAGCAGAATTGTGCCCAGGATGACCAGCGGGCCGGGGACAGTAGCGCCCACCAGGGCGGTGGGGCAAAAATCGGACTGGTAGCGCTCACCGAAGAACTCAAAGATAGCGGCGACCATCAGCGCGCCCGCGCCCAGGCCGCCCAGGAAGAGATAAATCGCCGGAAGCCAGCCCCAGGTCGTTTGCATCGCGCACCTCACTCCGCTTCAATGACGTAGAACAGGATAGATGGATCAGTGCCGAACTCGGGATGGAGGGGTTGGGCCCGACCGGAGGCGATCAGTTGGGAAACCTCACTATTGGGGTCGTCGGCGCGGCCGAAGAAGCGAGCACCGGGGATGCAGGCTTCCACGCAGGCCGGAAGGCCGCCGCCCAGGACCCAGGGCAGGCAGAGCCAGCACTTATCGGCCACCCCGCGCTCCTCGTCGTACACGCGCGCCTGGTAAGGGCAGGCCTGCATGCAGTATTTACAGCCTACGCAGAGCCGTTCGTCAATCAGCACCACCCCGTCCTCTCGCCGGTAAGTGGCATTGGTAGGGCAGACGGTGGCGCAGGGCGGGTTGGCGCAGTGCTGGCACTGAATCATCAGGAACCAGGGCTCGCGGTTGTTCCCCTTGACGATGCGGTAGATATAACTGATCCCTTCGGGGAGATGATTCCGTAGACGACAGGCCTCTATACAAGCGCCACAGCCGGTGCATTTGGTGGTGTCTATCACGAGGGCATAACGGGCCTTCGGGCGCTCGCTGGCGGTGGCCGGGAGGGTACCCTTCAGCAGTGGGGCACTCGCCGCAACGGCCGCACCAGCGGCGACCAGGCCCAAGAACCGACGGCGAGAAATCTCCATAGGGAGGCCTCCAGAATATTCAGTGCTGAATAGTTGGTTTGGTAAATGCAAGTCTATTTATACCATGTGCTTTTTCGTTTGTCAAGCACGAGTTGAATATCCTGGCGTTTGTCCAGGAATTGTGGTATGATGATAAGGAAAAGCGTTCCTCATCCTACCAGCCGGAGGCGATATGGGGGAAGAACGGTTGGACCTCACCCGGAACGATTTGCTGGTCCTGGGATTGCTGATGGACCGGCCTATGCATGGGTATGAGATTCTCCAGCAGATCCGCGCGGCCGAGGTGGACCTTTGGCTGGCTGTTAGTCCGGCCGCCATTTACTACTCCCTGGCCAAACTCCATCGGCGAGGGCTGGTGCTGGAAACCCGGGCGCGCGGCGAGGGCCGGGAGCGCAGTATCTATCACCTGACCGCCCGAGGGCGACAGGCATTCTTCACCGGGATGGAAGAGGTTCTGGCCTCTCGGGAACCCCGCTACTCTGACTACGACTTGGGGATCTACCTTTTGAACAAACTGTCGCAGGAGCAAGCACTGGGCCTTCTGGAGCAGCGGCTGGAATTCCTGCGCCAACGGGAGTTGGAGGTCTCTCAGGCCCTCCGACGGGCGGCAGGAGACCCCCTGCGCAGCGCCATCCTCACCCGCGTCGTCACCTGCACCCGGACGGAGCGGGAGTGGCTGGAGGGGATCATCCGCCACCTGCGTGGAGAGGAGGTCCAGGACTACAAGGGGATGATGTTGCTCACAGGTGACCTGCGGGATTTCCACCTCCCCGACCTGATTAAACTGATCGCCTCCGGCCGCCATACCGGCACCCTCACGGTCACCAACGGCGCTTCCGTGCGCACCATTTCTTTCTATGAGGGGCACCCGGTCTGCGCCGCATCCCGGGGCCCCGGCGGGGAGTTTCGGAGCCCGGAGCAGGTCCCCAACGACATCTACGACCTCTTCCGCTGGCAGAAGGGGGCCTTCACCTTTGATCAGCGGACATGCGCACGGGAGGGCTGCGTTGCTCTCCGGATGAGCCTGGAAGCATTCATTCTGGCTGGCGCTCGTTGGGTGGATAACTGGGCGACGATCCAGCGAGTCATCTTCTCTCCAGAGGTCATCTTTGAGCGTCAGGAAGAGGTAATTTTGCCAGAGGACCTGGCCCTGACAATGGAAGAGCAAGGGGTCTGGCAGGCACTGGACGGGGTACGGGATGTCTCGGAGGTGGCGCGCGCCTGCAACCTGACGGAGTTTGAGACCTGCAAAATTCTCTACAGCCTCTACACCGTCGGCCTGATCCGCCCGGGAGATGTGGAGAAAATCCGCCTGCGGCGGGCCTTCCGGGAGTTTGCCGAACTCCTCTGCTGGGCCACCAAACCATACCGTCCTGCGCCCGATGATTTCACCTGCGAGATGGAGATGAACCGGCGCGCCGCCGACTTACCTATCCGTTTCAATGCCAGCCGGATTGAGGACCATACAGACCCCGCCCTGCAGATAGAGGAACTGGCAGAAATGTACCGGCGCTTTTTGAGAGTCCAGAAAGAGGTCATCCGGGAGCGGTTGGGAGAAGCCGTGCTCCGTCGGTTGCTGCAACAGGTCAGCAGCCAGATTAACCCTTCCCTGATGGAGACCATCCAGCGGTACCGATTGAACGGATCGGCCCTGTAAACCGGGGGAAGATTTGTGAGAGTTGCCATCGCTGTACATTCTCTCCGCCGGCTTCGCTCAAAGGGGAGCAGGCTCAGTGCCTGTTCCCCTTTTGGTTCCGGCCCTGGCTTCGGTCATGTCATTCCCTGCTGACGTACCTCTCGCAGGATACCGACTTGACGTCTGCCCGTTTTGAGGTAGCATAACGGACAAGAATGAAAACAGAAACATCTACCGCCCAACGAGAAAAGCAGATTGTGGCCCTCAGTTCTGTTCTGGCGGCCATATTCCTTACCGCGCTCAAACTGACTATCGGCCTCACCACCAACAGTCTGGGCATCCTCTCTGAGGCCGCTCACTCAGGGCTGGACCTGGTGGCCGCGCTCATCACCTTCCTGGCTGTGCGTGCCTCCGGCCGTCCAGCAGACCGGGAGCACACCTTTGGCCACGGGAAGGTGGAAAACCTCTCCGCGCTGGTGGAGACGCTCCTGCTCCTGGCGACTTGTGCCTGGATTATCTACGAAGCGATTGGCCGCCTGTTCTTCAAGACGGTGGAGGTGGAGGCCAACATCTGGGCCTTCGTTGTGATGGGAGCAGCGATAATCGTGGATATCTCCCGCTCCCGCGCCCTCTACCGGACGGCCCGCCGGTACAACAGTCAGGCGTTGGAAGCGGATGCTCTCCACTTTTCCACCGATGTCTGGAGCAGTTCCGTGGTCATCATCGGACTGGTGCTGGTGCGCCTGGCCGACATATTTCCGGCTCACCGGGCCTGGCTCCTGCGGGCCGACGCGGTCGCCGCACTGGTGGTGGCGGGCATCGTCATCTGGGTCAGTCTGAAACTGGGTCGTCGCACCGTGGACGCGCTGCTGGACCGGGCACCAGAGGGACTGGAGGAACGGGTTCGCTCGGCCATCAGCGAGGTGGAGCACGTCCGGGAGTGTGGCCCCATTCGCCTGCGTATGGCGGGACCCATCACTTTCGTGGAGGCAACGGTACGGGTCGCGCCGGAGATGCCTGCCGGGATGGCCCATGAGGTGGCGACCCGCGTGGAAGAGGCTATCTCCCAAATCTGTTCCGACTGTGATGTGACTGTCCACGTGGAACCGGCGGCATCACCTGACCCCATTATCGGGCAGGTCCGAGCCATCGCCGCCGAGGCCGGCCTCTCCATCCACGACGTTCACGTTCACCGTATGGCAGAGGGGTATCACATAGACCTAGACCTGGAGGTCTCCGGGCACCTCTCGCTGGAAGAGGCCCATCAAATGGCGACCTCATTTGAGGATCGGTTGCGCGCACATATAGAGGGACTGGCTGCAATAGAGACCCACGTTGAAGTGGCCCCCGCGCCCTCCGACGACCTGGGAGAGGACGTGACCAATATGTACACCGGAATGGTGGAACAAATTCGTCAGATTGCTGAGAATGATGACGGGATAATGGAATGCCATAACATCCGGCTGCGGCAAGTGCACGACGCCCTCTACGTTTCTCTGCATTGCGTCTGCCCCGGGGAACTCTCTATAGAGGAGGCCCACCGCCGCTCAGCCCAACTGGAGGGGCGCCTCCGTCAGGCCTTTCCCCAGGTGACCCATTTCCTGGTCCACACCGAACCGGAGGAAAGGCCGTAGGGGCAGAGTTTGTCCCTTTCCCTGGGGAGTACCCTTGTGGTTGACCTTACAGAACCGATGCCATATGCCTGCGGAAGCAAGGAATGATGCGCCCGAGCCAACCGTAGAAGAAATCCTGGCCGAGGTGGAGCGACGACGGGCTGCCCGTCGGGCCAAAGAGGCGCTCTACCGCTCCCCCTGGGAACAGCGACCCACCCGCTGGACTGAGCGGGTGGGTCGGTGGTTTGTCCGCCACTGGCTGGCCATCCTGAACCTCTGGTGGTTCCTCTACGTTGGCATCTCTTTTTTAGCCCCCGTCTTGATAAAAGCAGACGCGGAGGGACCCGCCCGCCTCATCTATCTGGCCTACCAGCCCCTCTGTCATCAACTCCCTCACCGCTCCTGGTATCTCTTCGGCGAAGAACCCTTTTATTCTATGGAAGGACTGCTCCGCCGGGGGGTAGCGCCGGAACTCCTGGTGCCCCACGGCTACATCGGCGATTCGGTTCTGGGCTACAAAGTGGCCCTCTGTCAGCGGGATACGGCGATTTACGGAACCATCTTTCTGGCCGGGTTGGCCTTCGCCCTGACCCGCCGCCGGTGGCGACCTCTACCCCTCTGGGCCTACCTGCTCTTTGGCCTGACCCCTGTGGTTCTGGACGGAGGGATTCAGTTCATCAGCCAGATACTGGTTTCTCTTTTCCCGACGGCCGGGTTTGTCGCTGTGGAGAGCACCCCGCTGCGGCGGGTCCTCACCGGCGCCCTTTTCGGTCTGGCGACAGTATGGATGGTATATCCTTATATTCATCGGGCGATCCGGGAAGCATCGGATGCAGCAATAGAGAATGTTGCCCCGCAATCAGAAACTTTCGGGGCCAGCAACGCAGGATTGACCTGACCATATGCGGGATGATTGCTCGCGCCACACCTTTGCTGGTTGCGGGGTAATTCTACTCCCCTCATCTCTCCTTGTCCCTCTTCTCCCCTGCCCAGCGGGAGAGAAGAGGGGAGAAAGAGGGAGGAGATGAGATGAAATGAGGACTGCCGCAGAGACTTTCCCACCGCGTCCCGAAAATCAAGTCGCCCCCAGTGTTTATCTCGTGGTGAACGTTCAGCAACATTCTATGGGAGACTACCCAAATTCTGGGGAGCATCTTTATTCCTCCGACGGTGTTGTATAGAATGGCTCATCCAAGCAGCGGGGAGGTGGAATGATGCTACCGACAGCATACCCTTATGACATCCACAGATTAACTTTGCTTTGGGAGAATTTTGTTCAAGAGGGAACATTATCTCTCTCCTCGCTGGACCCGGCGATTGCACGTTCCTGGATTCGTTGCCGGGATGCCGGATTAGATCCCCAGGCTATTCCTCGGCTGGTTCGTTGTACACCGGAAGGACTGGAGCAGCAACGCCGGGAACATTTTGATTTGATCGCCATTGCCCGGCCGCTGATGGAAGATATTTACCAGTTCGCAGGCGAATCGGGAATCGTTGTGTATTTGACCAATCAGCATCACTTTGTCATAGAATCTCTGGGTGATCGCTGGCTGCGAGATACCTTATATGGTTGCGGATTTACGGAAGGTATCGCGATGACGGAGGAATGTCTGGGTACCAATGCGGCAGCCCTCGCACTGAATGAAGGTGTCCCGGTTCAGGTAGTGGGACCCGAACATTTCTTCAAGAGTCTACACCGATTCTCAGGGAGTGCTGCTCCTGTTCATGACCCCTGCGGCCGGGTGATCGGAGTCATCGGGATCATCACGCCGGTGGAGTGCAGCCATCCGCATACCTTGGGCCTTGTGATGGCGACCGCACGGGCGATTGAAAACCAGTTGCAGGCCGATGCCAGCCTCGCTCAAGCCCATCGGCATCTGGCGGAACTGAAAGCATCCCTGCAAGCGATGCAGAAGGGAATCATATTCCTGGATGCTCAGGGGGTGGTCACCCACCTGAACGCCAGCGCCGGGGATATCCTGGGCATTTCGCCCAAAAGTGCGCCAGGGCGCCCTTTGGGCTCTCTGGTCAGCCTTCCTCCGGAAATTCAGACCTGTCTTTTCGGCAAAACTCCGCTGTCGGAAAGAGAGGTTGCTTTTGGCGGCAGCAACTCTCCTCGCCTGGCGATGGTTTCCCTGGATGTTATGAGGGAAGGGACTCGCCCCAGTGGTTTTGTGATTACATTGAGGCCTGTGAAAGAGGCGCGACAACTGGCCCGCCACATAATGGGAATGCAGGCCATTGTCACCTTTGATGAAATTTTGGGGTGGAGTACGCGCATGCGGCGAGTCATCCATTACGCCCGTGCTATTGCTCGTTGTAATGCCCCAGTGCTGTTGTTGGGCGAACCCGGCACCGGCAAGGACCTCTTCGCTCAGGCCATCCATAACGCCAGTCATTATGCCGATGGTCCTTTTGTCTCTGTGAATTGTGCTGCTGCTCCCCGGGAGATGATCGCCTACGAGTTGCTGGGTTATGAGAATGGAATGGGGCCCTCTCGGGGAAGCCGTCCCAGCAAGTTTGAGATTGCCTCTGGGGGCACGATCTTTTTACAAAACATTGAGAGTCTACCGCTGAACCTTCAGGCTGCCCTGCTGGAGATCATAGATACCAAAAAGGTTGTCCGAATCGGAGGCGTCTCCACCATCCCCATTGATGTGCGAATCATCGCCGCCTCCGGCGTGAACCTGGAAGAAGAGATGCGGCAAAAGCGCTTTCGGGCAGATCTGTTTTATCGGTTACGGTCGTTGACTCTGACCATTCCTCCTCTGCGGGAACGAGGGGATGACGTTGTCTTTCTGGCCACCCATATTGTGGACAAATGTGCTGCACGGTTGGGAAAAGAAGTGATCATTTCCCCGGACGCAATCGCTGTCCTGAGAGCATATTCCTGGCCGGGGAATCTGCGGGAACTGGAAAATGTGCTGGAATGGGCAGTTCATTTGGTGGATGGGACAGAACTGAGCGTCCGACATCTTCCGGAAGAACTACGTCGGGCCGTATCGGGAGACGAGAGGGGGAAACTCCTCACTTTTGAAGAAGCGGAACGGCAGGCTATCATTCTGGCTGGGCAGACTCTCCGGTGGAACATTACCCAGATGGCCAGTGCCTTAGGAGTGGGGCGCACCACCCTGTGGCGCAAAATGAGGTCCTTTGGTATCCATCCGGCCGACTTTCGGCAAAAACCCCGCAACCAGCGCCACACCACCGCTTCATTTTAAAACAGACTAAAGCCTTAAATTGTTTCAATGTGAAACAATCTGTGCCGGGTCTATTGACAGACAGTCGACAGGCTGCTATAATCCTACTTTGAATAAGCCCGCTATCTATTGAGTTCTCCTGGATGTACCCCAGTGGGAGAGGCCGAATGCGTATACGTCCATGGGCGGGAAGAAGGGGGTTGATTAGCGGCCCTGTTCTTGATTTCCTAACTCATTATCTACCTTTCTCCCTTATGCTTGCCCCTTTTGTTCATCTATTCATAGACTTGTGGCCTACGTAGCGCGGGTTTCATCTTGCGCTAGGCTGTGGTTTCTGATCTATGGGAATACGCCTGCGCGATGGAATACACACGAAGGGTGTATTACAAGGAGGTGCATATAGGATAAAGAAATATAAACTAACAACCAACCCCCCTATCATATGTTATCCACCTTTCATTCCCACTGATCAAGGAGGCAAGCGATGAAAAAAACCAGCCTGCTGGGAGAGTGCATAGCCGAGGTCTTCGGGACCTTCATTCTGATTCTGCTGGGCGATGGCGTTGTTGCCAACGTGGGTCTGGCCCCCCGCCTGGCCGCTCCGGCCTATAACTGGAATACCATAACCTTCGGCTGGGCTATGGCGGTAGTTGTGGCCGTGTATGTGGCTGGGGGAGTTTCTGGCGCTCACATCAACCCAGCAGTGAGCCTGGCTATGGCGGTGCGGGGCGTCTTTCCCTGGCGCAAGCTGATCCCCTATTGGATCTCCCAGATCGCCGGTGCGTTCCTGGGTGCTCTTGGCGTCTATCTGGTCTATATGGAGGGCCTGCAGGCAGCGGGGCTGCCTAACGTCTGGTGCACTGGCCCCGGCTCTGTTTTCGGCCAGGCCTTCTGGGGCGGCGCGGGAGGACAGGCGGCAGCCTCCTACTCCCTCTTGAATGCCTTCATCGCTGAGATCTTCGGGACCGCCGTTTTGCTCTGGGGCGTGGCGGCAGTGGGCGACTCCAGGAACCTGGGTGTTGGTGCCAATCTGGGCCCCCTACTGGTCGGCCTTGTCGTTCTGGGAGTTGGCCTCTGCCTGGGCGGCCCCAGCGGGTACGCCATTAACCCGGCCCGTGACTTCGGCCCCCGCCTCTTCGGTGCTCTGATCGGCACCAAGGGTCTCTTTACGGGCCTGTACTGGATCATCTGCCCCATTGTGGGCCCCCTGGTCGGCGGCGTCTTGGGCATCCTGACCTACGATTGGCTGATCAGCCGCTCCCTCCCCGAAAAATAGGCGCCGACGTTCTTCAGAGGCCACCACAGTAAGCGCGGAGATGCGAAGATAACAAGGAGGGGTGCTATGAAAAAGCTGATCAATCGCCCGGAAGATGTGGTCAAAGAGGAACTGGAAGGCATCGCGTTGGCTTTCCCAGATATGGTGAAGGTCCACTTCGCCCCCGATTTCATCTACCGCGCTGATGCCCCGGTCCGGGGAAAGGTGGCTGTCATCTCCGGCGGCGGAAGTGGCCATGAGCCCATGCACGGGGGGTTCGTCGGTATGGGGATGCTGGACGCAGCATGCCCGGGTCAGGTCTTCACCTCCCCTACTCCGGACCAGA
Source organism: Chloroflexota bacterium (assembly GCA_014874475.1). Classification (GTDB taxonomy): domain Bacteria; phylum Chloroflexota; class Anaerolineae; order B4-G1; family DUEL01; genus SpSt-77. Next base: position 53,729 of record JADBJJ010000029.1, on the reverse strand, counting down.
TGCTGGAAGCCGCCAAGATGGTGGACGGCGGCGCCGGTGTACTCTATATCGTCAAGAACTATACCGGCGACGTGATGAACTTTGAAATGGCGGCAGATATGGCCCGGGCCGAAGGCTTGCGGGTGCTCAACATTCTCATTGACGACGATGTGGCCGTGAAGGATAGCCTCTATACGGCGGGCCGCCGTGGAGTCGGCACCACCGTCCTGGCGGAGAAAATCTGCGGGGCCGCTGCAGAGCGGGGCTACGACCTGCGGCGGGTCGCTGACCTCTGCCGACGGGTGAACATCAACGGCCGCAGTATGGGGATGGCCCTCACCCCGTGCACAGTGCCTATGGCTGGCAAGCCCACCTTTGAACTGGGCGAGGATGAAATGGAGGTGGGTATCGGCATTCACGGAGAGCCGGGGCGTGAGCGGATGGAACTCAAGACCGCCGATGAGATTACCGAAATGCTTGCCCTCTCCATCATTGAAGACCCCGAATACCGGCGAACGGTCCGGGAATTTGATGAGGAGAAAGGCGAGTGGGTGGATGTGGAACTGGTGGATCCTCCTTTCCGCCCCGGTGATCGCGTCCTGGCCTTCGTCAACAGCATGGGCGGCACTCCGGACATTGAACTGCCCATTATCTATCGCAAATTGCACGAAATTTGTGAGAAGAAAGGGCTGGTCATTGTCCGTCGCCTCATTGGCCGCTATATCACCTCCCTGGAGATGCAGGGTTGCTCCATCACGCTACTGCGGATGGACGACGAGATGATTGACCTGTGGGATGCCCCGGTCAAAACGCCAGGCCTGCGCTGGGGGGTATAGCAGCCGACTCCTATCCCTGCCCATCTCCGGGAATCTCCGGAGGTGGGCGGGGAATTGGGGGAGAGGAAAATGCCTGTCACAACACAAGACCTTCTGACCTGTCTGCACCGGATGGCGGAGGTGATTGAAGCCAACAGAGAATACCTGACCGCACTGGACGCTGCGATTGGTGATGCCGATCATGGGATCAATATGGACCGCGGGTTTAAGGCGGCCCTGGAACGGTTACCCCCGGTAGAAGATAAGGACGCGGGTACCATCCTGAAGACTGTTGGCGTGGCGCTGGTCTCCACCGTCGGCGGGGCTGGTGGTCCCCTCTATGGCACAGCGTTTATGCGGGCTGGAACGGTACTGGAGGGAAAATACGAACTGGACCCCCAGGATGTGTTGGCTGCCCTGGATGCGGCCCTTCAGGGGGTCGTGATGCGCGGGAGGGCCAATCTGGGGGATAAAACTATGGTGGATGCCCTGACCCCCGCCGTCCAGGCACTGCGGGAGGCCCTCCAGAACGGTGCCGACATCGCAGACGCGCTGGAGCGAGCCGCCTCGGCGGCCGAGCAGGGAATGAAGGACACCATCCCGATGCTGGCGAAAAAGGGCCGGGCCAGCTATCTGGGCGAACGCAGTATCGGGCACCAGGACCCCGGAGCCACCTCAACTTATCTCTTACTGCGGGTGATGGCCAATGTGGCTCAAGAAAAGCGAAATTAAAGAATAATTACCAGAAAGGGGGTAAAGAAAATGGCCAAGTACGTTGCTGCTGTGGATCAGGGTACGACCAGTACCCGCTTTATGGTCTTTGACCATGCCGGTCTGGTGGTGAGCGTCCACCAACTGGAGCACGAACAGATCTATCCCCAACCCGGCTGGGTGGAGCACAACCCGATGGAGATCTGGGAACGAACCCAGGAGGTGATCAAGGGGGCCCTTCAGAAGAACGGGATAGACCCGAACGAAATCGCGGCCATCGGGGTCACCAACCAGCGAGAAACTACCATCGTCTGGGATAAGAAGACAGGCAAGCCTTTCTATAACGCCATCGTCTGGCAGTGCACCCGCACCAAGGACATCTGCGAAGACCTGGCCAAGGATGGCGGGCAGGATCGCTTCCGTCCCAAGACCGGCCTGCCGCTGGCGACCTACTTCTCTGGCCCCAAGATCAAGTGGATTCTGGATAATATCCCCGGAGTTCGGGCCGCGGCGGAGAAGGGGGAGGCCCTCTTTGGCAACATCGACACCTGGGAAATCTGGTGGCTGACCGGCGGCCCCGATGGCGGCGCCCACGTGACCGATGTCTCCAACGCCAGCCGCACCATGCTGATGAACCTGGAGACACTGGACTGGGACCAGGAGATTCTGGACATCCTGGGCATTCCGCGCCAGATGCTGCCGGAGATTCGCCCCTCCAGCGACCCCAAGATTTACGGCTACACGCCGAAGGATGGGCCTTTTGGTACTTCTATTCCCGTCTGCGGCGACCTGGGCGACCAGCAAGCGGCCCTGGTGGGCCAGACCTCCTTTAGCCCCGGTGAGGCCAAGAATACCTACGGCACCGGCTGCTTCATGCTCCTCAACACTGGTACCACCCCCGTCCCCAGCAAGAGCGGCTTGCTGACCACTCTGGGCTACAAATTTGGCGACGCGCCGGCTATCTACTGCTTGGAGGGCTCCATCGCCATCACGGGGGCTCTGGTCCAGTGGCTGCGGGACAATCTGAATTTCTACAATTTCTCCAAGCACATTGAGGACTACGCCCGGTCGGTGCCCGACAGCGGGGGTATCTACTTCGTCCCGGCCTTCTCTGGCCTCTTTGCGCCCTACTGGCGGCTGGACGCCCGCGGCGTCATCGTTGGCCTGACCCGCTACATCACCAAGGCCCACATCTGTCGCGCCGCGCTGGAAGCCACTGCCTACCAGACCCGGGAGGTGCTGGACGCAATGGAGAAGGACTCCGGCGTGCGTCTCACCGCCCTGAAAGTGGACGGCGGTATGGTCTTCAACGAACTCCTGATGCAGTTCCAGGCCGACATCCTGGGCGTGCCGGTTATCCGCCCGGTGGTGGCCGAGACCACCGCGCTGGGCGCCGCCTACGCTGCCGGGCTCGCTGTCGGCTTCTGGGAGAGCGAGGACGACCTGCGCAAGAACTGGGCGGTAGATAAGGTCTGGGAGCCCAAGATGGATCCCGAGACCCGCGAGCGGTTGTACAAGGGGTGGCTGAAGGCAGTGGAGCGCACCTTCGGGTGGGTTGAATAAATCAACCACCTTTGAATGAAGGGGCATGGGAGGGAACGGGGGGTACCTTTCCCTGTTCCCTCCCTGTCTTATCTGAGGTGGAGCATGCACATTGTGGTCTGTCTCAAACAAATTATAGATCCCGAAGTCCCCTTTCACCTATTTCGCATTGATCCGGTGGCAAAGACCCAAATTCGGGGTAGTCACCCTCTGGTTATTAGTTCTTACGACGAAGTCGCGGTAGAAGTGGCCATTCAAGCCAAAGAGAGATGGGGCGGACAGGTAACCATCGTGAGCATCGGGACAAAGGAGACGATCCAGTCTCTCCATCAAGCGCTGGCGATGGGAGCAGATGCGGCTATTCTTCTCTGCGACCCCCTCTTTGAGCAGACCGACTCGTTTGGCAAGGCCCGTATCTTGGCTGCTGCGTTGCGCAAAATCGGCGACTTTGACCTCATCCTGTGTGGGCGACAGGCCGGAGATGTGGAAATGGGACTGGTGGGCCCCTTCTTGGCTGAGGAGTTGGGCATTCCTTGTGCAACCCTGGTGGCCAACCTGGTCTCATCTAATGGAAAAGTCCGCCTGAAGCGGCCCACCGAGAGCGGCTACGAGATCTTGGAAGCCCCTCTTCCCTGTCTGGCAACCATCACCAACGATGAAAGCAACGTTCCTCGCTACGCCTCAGTAAAAGGAATCCGGGCTGCCATGCGGACCCCTATTCCCACCTGGACAGCAACTGACCTGAGTCTGGACGCGGCCGCGCTGGGCCAGGAGGGGCGGATTGAGATAGACGAAATGTGGATCCCCCAGCGGGAAATCCGCTGCGAGTTGATCGCCGGAGAATCAGCGGAAGAACGAGCGCGAAATCTGGCCCTACGCTTGCGAGAACTTGGATTGGTGTGAGGTGAAAGAAAGATGGCGTCTATCCTGACGTTCTGCATGGGTACCCGCTCATCTATTCCCCGCTCCGGGCTGGAACTGCTGGCTGTCGCACGGTCGCTGAGCCAGCAACTGGGCAGCGTTCCTGTCCAGGCACTTTTCCTGGGATTGGGAGTGAGAGAACATGCTCCTGCTCTGATTCACCACGGGGCCGATCAGGTCCTGCTGGCTGACCATCCCTGCCTGGAGCGTCCGGAAGATGAGGTGGTGTTAGGGATAACAGAGGAAGTGGTTCGCCAACTCGCTCCCCGGGTGGTGCTTTTGCCTCACGATGAGTTGTTCGGAGGGCATGTGGGCCCCCGCTTGGCGTACCGGCTGAAGGCCGGTATCGTGACGGATTGCACAGGCTTTGCCGTTCAGAACGGCGACATCCGCTGGCTCCGCCCCGTATACGGTGGGAAGGCCATGGCCTACATGTGTGCCCGGGGATTGTTGCAGGTTGCCACTATCCGCTCCCGCGCGTTTGAGCCGTTACCGGCCGACGCCCTCCGCACGGGCGAAATTCAGGAAATCCCTATCCCTGAGGCCTTTTCCACCTCGGTAACGGTTGTGGAGCGAGTAGAGGCAGCGGAGGAGAGAGGACTCAGCCTGGACCGGGCGGAAATCATCGTCAGCGGCGGGCGGGGGATGGGAAGCGCCGAAGGGTTCAGTATCTTGCATGAACTGGCTCGCGTGTTGGGCGCAGCCGTTGGCGGATCCCGGCCCGCAGCCGATATGGGCTGGGTGCCCCACTCCCACCTGGTGGGCCAGACGGGCAAAATCGTCGCGCCGAAACTGTATATCGCGGTGGGAATATCCGGCGCGACCCAACATATGGCCGGTGCAGGGTCATCCAAGACCATCGTCGCCATCAACAAAGACCCAGATGCTCCTATCTTCAAGTTGGCTCATATCGGCGTGGTCGGCGAGTGGGAAAAAGTCGTTCCGCCACTGATTCGATCCTTCCAGGAAATGCGTTCCTGATGATGTCAGGAGGTTACTATGAAAACGTTAGAGACTCAGGTAGTGGTGATCGGAGGAGGCGCGACTGGCACCGCCGTGTTGCGGGACCTGGCGATGCGGGGCATTCAGGCCATCCTGCTGGAACGAGGGAATCTGGCAAGTGGCACCTCGGGAAATTTCCACGGGCTTCTGCATAGCGGTGCCCGGTATGCGGTCAAAGACCCGCCTGCTGCAGAAGAGTGCATCGTAGAAAACCGCATCCTGCGCCAGATTGCCCCTCAGGCCATTGAAGACACCGGCGGTTTCTTCGTCGCCCTGACCGATGCCGATGAGGCATTCCTGCCCCGGCTCGTGGAGGGCTGCCAGCGCGTGGGCATTCCGGTGGAGATCGTCTCTGGCTCAGAGGCCCTTCGGGAGGAACCGGCTCTCTCCCCACAAGTTCGTCAGGCCGTGGTGGTGCCGGATGGAAGTGTGGACGGCTGGACGCTCTGTATCGGAAGCGTCAAAGCGGCGAAGGAGTATGGCGCCCAGGCGATGCTCTATACACTGGTCACGGAGATTCTCCGGGAGGGGGACCGCGTGGTCGGCGTGCGGGCAATAGACCAGACCTCTGGGGAGGAATATCTGGTACGCGCCGAATACGTCGTCAACGCGACTGGTCCGTGGACGGAGAAAACGGCTCGTCTGGCAGGGATTGAGGTGCCGATGGCGCTGGACTACGGAACGATGGTAGTGCTGGACAGCCGTCCAGTTCGGCGGGCGATCAACCGCTGCCGCCCCCCGACCGATGGCGATATCATTGTGCCCGTCGGCACAACGATTGTCCTGGGCACTACATCGGTGCCGATCCAGGACCCGGACGACTTTTGTATTCAGGGATGGGAGATTGACCTGTTGCTGGACGAATGCACCCAGATGGTCCCAGCGATTGAAGATATGGGCATCCAGCGGTATTACGCGGCGGTTCGCCCCCTCTATCAGCCTCCCCAGGAGGCCGAAGAGGAGGAGCGCAGAGAGGTCAGCCGGGCTTTCTACGTGCTGGACCACGAGCCGTTGAACGGCCTCGGCGGGTTCATCACCATCACCGGTGGCAAACTGACCACCTGCCGGTTGATGGCAGAGAAGACGGTGGATTTGGTCTGCGCCAAGATGGGGATTTCGGTGCCCTGTCGCACTCATATGGAGCCGCTTCCCCCGGCATGATACCGTTGGCCGCAACCATTGACTGATGAGGGAATCTGGTATCTCCTTTCCCCCGAAACGGGTGGGGGAAGGCGATGAAGAAAGGGACGGGCGATGGCCCGAAGGGCTGCCTCATCCAACTCTCCCTATCCCCTTACCCGCACCGCGCAACGGCAACGGGTAGGGAGGCAGGAATGAAGTTGTAGTGGCTCCGCCGCTATAACATCATCTCCCCGGAATAACCAGGGTAGAACCGTCGGGAGATATCGGGCTGAGAGCGGCGCCGGGCCATCGCCTCCCAATAGTCCAGAGGTGATGATGGCGAAGAAAGCAACGGGAAAGAGCGCGTCAGAAAAGGCGAACGGCTCCTCTAAACCGCTCTGGTTCTGGATTCTGATCTTCCTGCTCCCCCTGATTGCCAGTGAACTGATGTTCTATATCGCTGGGCGCTGGGGCAGTATGATCCTGTTCCTGGTGGCTTGGGTTGGATTCTGGGTAGCCATTCTCCACCGCTCGGGATGGGCCATATTCAAAAAACAGGAAAACTCTCCCAAGGCGCGCAAGTCCGGACGGCAATGAAGGTAGATTGGGACGACGAGCATACCGGCGTTGCATCATTTCTGTTGCACCACGACCTGGATGAGTGGGAAGCACGGTTCAGCCCCTACGACGAGGAGTTGTACCGTGCTGTCTTTGATTATGTGACTCCTGCCGATATCGTCATAGAAATCGGTGCAGGAGACTTGCGCCTGGCTCTGCGGCTCGCTCAGCATGCCCAGCAGGTATATGCCATTGAGGTCAACCCGCTGCTGGTGGCCCGGTCGCTGGAGAGAATCGGCTTTTCCCTGCCGCGAAACCTGGCGGTGATTTGTGCCAACGCGCTGGATTTTCCTGTTCCCGCCGGGGTGACCGTCGGTGTCCTGTTAATGCGGCACTGCCGCCATTTCGGCCATTATTTTGACCGTCTCCAGGCCGCCGGGTGTCGCTGGCTGCTGACCAACGCCCGATGGAAATACGGCCTGGAAGTCATAGACCTGAAGGCTCCCCGAATCCCTTTTGCTGAACTGGCTGAGGGTTGGTATGCCTGCCGCTGCGGAGATGTCGGTTATGTGGGAACGGGGAGTTGCCCGGACCTGGACCCTGTTGAGGTCGTGGATTGTCCCGCATGTAATCCCGAGGCGCAATAATTCGGGCTTTATAGCCGGAATCATACAGGAAGGAGTTTACGTTTGGTCGGTATCGTGATCGTTGCCCATAGTGAACAATTGGCCACCGGGGTCTGCGAGGTAGCCCTGCAGATGGCCGGAGGGGCATCTGTCCCTGTGCTGCCGGCAGGCGGGACAGAGGATGGCCGCCTGGGCACCAGTTTTGAAAAAGTCCAGGATGCGCTGGAACGCGTCCTGGAGCAGGGCTGCGATGTATTGGTGTTGGCCGACTTGGGCAGCGCGGTGATGGTCACCCAGATGGTGCTGGAAACTCTGCCCCCAGAGTGGCAGGAGCGGGTACGCCTGACCAGCGCGCCGCTGGTGGAAGGCGCCATTGCGGCTGTGGTCGCGGCTTCCGGGGATGGAGACCTGGAAACCGTACAGCGGGCTGCCGAACAGGCCCTGGCCATATCCAAGATTCCGGAACTGGAGGGGTTGCCACCCCCGCAGATAGAAAAGCCCGGAGAGGGTGTTCCTGAGGAAAGTGCGGAGTTGATCGTGCCCAACCCGACGGGGTTGCATGCCCGTCCGGCGGCTCTCTTCGTGCAAACCGCGATGCGCTTCCAGGCCAGTATCACGGTGCAGAACCTCTCTCAAAGTCGTCCTCCGGCGGACGCAAAAAGCATGATGGAAGTCGCCAGCAAGGGAACCGCATGGCAGGGAGAGCGGATTCGCATCGTGGCGCGGGGAGAAGATGCGGCAGAGGCTATCCGCACTCTCCAGGCGCTGGTGGAAAGCGGTTTTGGCGAGATGGAGGAATCACCTCCTGCGCCTCCACCAAAAGCCAGGCCGGAAGTGGCAGTAACTGCACCTCCGCCTGCAGAAGATGAGATGGAAGGGCGGTTGCGGGGCATTCCCGCCTCTTCCGGTATTGCCGTTGCTCCAGTCTTTCAATACCGTCCTCTTACCTGGCATGTGGAGCACCGGGTTGTGAGCGATGTGCAAGCGGAGGTGTCCCGTTTACAGGGCGCGCTGGAACAGGCCCGCCAGGAACTGCTGGCTCTGCAACAAGAAGTCGCTGCCCAAGACCCGCAGACGGCACGCATCTTTGAATTCCAGCGGATGATGCTGGAGGACCCCGTTTTGACCGGAGCGATGGAGGAGAAAATCCGAAAACGGGTTTCCAATGCCGAGGTGGCAGTGGAAGAGGTTTTCAACGAATGGGTTGCTCAATTCGCGCAGGGAGATAGCGAGTTATCCCAATTGCGGGCAGCGGATGTTCGGGATATTCATCGGCGGTTGATGCGAATTCTGGTCGGGGCTGAGGAGCATGACCCATTGCGGGCACTTTCTCATCCGATGATCGTGGTGGCGAAAGATTTGACCCCTTCTGATACGGCCCGTCTGGATCGGGAAAGAGTGAAAGGAATCTGTGCTGTGGGCGGGGGGGTAACTTCTCATGTCGCGATCCTGGCGCGGATGTGGGGTATTCCGGCAGTGGTGGGTCTGAGCGAAAAAGTGTTGGAAATCCCCGATGGCACGATGGTGGCTGTAGATGGAGAAGCCGGTCTGGTAGAGGTCAGTCCCTCCCAAGAACGTCTCCGTCAGTATGAAGAAATCCGGGTTCAACGGGAGGCTCTGGCCGCTGCGGCGCTCTCCCAGGCCGGTCAACCCGCCATCACCCTGGACGGACACCGGGTGGAGGTATTTGCCAATATCGGGGATGTGGCCTCAGCCCGCGAGGCAGTGGACTCTGGCGCTGAGGGTGTAGGCCTGCTGCGCACGGAGTTTCTGTTCGTGGACCGGGCGACCATGCCCGATGAAGAAGAACAGCATGCGGCATATCGGGCTATCGCCGATGTGCTCGGCTTGCGTCCCCTTATCATCCGCACACTGGATATTGGGGGAGATAAGCCCCTATCCTACTTGAAACTTTCTCCCGAGGCGAATCCTTTCCTGGGCGTGCGAGCGATTCGCCTCTCGCTGAGTCATCCCGATGTATTCCAGCCGCAGTTACGGGCAATCCTCCGGGCAGGTGCCGGGCGGAACGTCTGGGTGATGTTTCCGATGATCTCCACCCGGGACGAGGTTCTCCAAGCCTTGGAAGCATTAGAGCAAGCAAAGGCGAACCTGGAGCGATCGGGGATCCCCTATGCCCGAGAAATTCCGGTGGGCATTATGGTGGAGACGCCAGCGGCGGCCATCGCCGCCGACCTCCTGGTCCCTCTGGTGGATTTCTTCAGCATCGGCTCCAATGACCTGACGCAATATGTCCTGGCATGCGATCGGGGCAATGAGCAGTTGCAGTCCCTCTATCAGCCGCTGGACCCCGCTGTGATTCGCCTGATTCAGCAAGTCATTGAGACCGCCCACCGATTTGGCAAAAAGGTCGGCTTATGCGGAGAACTGGCTGGCGAACCGATAGCCATTCCGTTGCTTCTGGGGCTGGGACTGGATGAGTTCAGTATGACTCCTGCTGCTATCCCTTATGCCAAGGAGTTGATTCGCGCTCTGAGTATAGCCGAAGCCCGAGAAATTGCCCGGCAAGCCATCCTTCTGCCCTCCGCCGCGGATGTCACCCGGTACTTGAAGGATGTGTTACGAAATTTGCAGGAATCGGGCCGGATAGGCTCCCCGGTTCGCGCAATGGGAACATAGGCGGAGAGCGACCTCCCGATAACCCCGAAGGAGTGCCACCCCGTTTACGGCCAGAGGCGTGCCTTTCCCCGGGTGCGCCTCTGACTTTTAGACGATGATCCTTCGCCCAGGAGTTGACAGTTCCACCGTTGCCACTATAATGCTGGCATGCTTGCCAGTATGGCCTCACTCAGAGCCTGCACCTTGTGGCTATGAAGGGAGCATGATGTTGACCGACCGACATCCCAGAGTATCCATCGCCCATCTCCCAACCCCACTGGAAATGTTGCCCCGGCTGACGGCCCTGCTACGGGGTCCCCAACTGTGGGTGAAGCGAGACGACCAGACCGGGTTGGCAACCGGCGGGAACAAGACCCGCAAACTGGAGTTTCTGGTAGCCGAAGCGCTGGCCCAGAAAGCTGATACTCTGGTCACCTGCGGGGCGGCTCAATCCAACCACGCCCGCCAGACGGCGGCGGCCGCCGCCCGCTTCGGCCTGGCCTGCACCCTGGTTCTACGCGGCCATCCCCCCGCCCAGGCTCAGGGCAACCTTTTGCTGGACCAACTCCTGGGCGCCGATGTGGTCTGGGCGGGAGATACCCCCATCGCAGAGCGCCTGGAGGAGGTAGCGGAATCGCTGAAGGCCCACGGGCGCCGCCCCTATATTGTCCCCTACGGCGGGAGCAACCCGGTGGGTGTCTGTGGCTACGTCGCCGCAATGGAGGAACTGATGGCCCAGATGGCGCGGGAAGGGATTTCGTTTGACCATATTATCCTGGCCTCCTCCAGCGGCGGCACCCAGGCCGGGCTTATGGTGGCGGCTCGGGTACTGGGCTACCGGGGCCGTATCCTGGGCATCAGCGTGGACCTGCTCGCCGGGCCTTTGCGCCAGCGGATGGCTGAACTGGCCACAGCCACTGCCGACCATCTGGGCCTTCCCCTCTCCTTCGCCCCGGAGGACTTTGCCGTGGAGGACAACTACCTGGGTGGCGGATACGGCGTCATCGGAGACCTGGAGCGGGAGGCCATTCGCCTGCTGGCCCGCACCGAAGGGTTGCTCCTGGACCCGGTCTACACTGGGCGGGCCTTCGGCGGCCTGATAGACCTGATCCGGCGGGGCGCGTTCTCTCCTCAGGAGCGAGTGCTCTTCTGGCATACCGGGGGCGTCGCCGGCCTCTTCGCCCGCCCCAATCTGGAATAGAACCCAACTTCTCCCATTCTCCGATTCTCCAATGTGGCCATCACTCTTCACTCCCCAAACGGTAGCCCTCGTCGGCTCAGTCGGCGAGGGGAAACTGGGATACTACCTGCTCCGCCAGATGCTGGATGGCGGCTTCCCACCCGCGCGCCTGGCAGTGGTCAACCCCAAAGGACAGGGCGCGCTGGGCGTCTCGGGCTACCCGTCGGTGGCCGAAGTCGGCAGGCCGATAGATTTGGCCATCATCGTCACCCCGGCGGCCACTGTCCCCGCCGTCCTGGAGGAATGTGCGCAGGCCGGGGCCCGCGCCGCCGTCGTCATCACCGCCGGATTCTCGGAAGTAGGCAACGTCGCCGGAGAGGAAGCCATCCGCGAGGTCGTCCGGAAGACCGGTATCCGGATCGTCGGCCCCAACTGCGCAGGCATCGTCAACACCCACCATGCCCTCTTCCCCACCCTGGAGACGCGCCCCCCGGCGGGCGGCGTCTCCCTCATCGCCCAGAGCGGCGCTGTTGGCGGCGTCTTTCTGGCCTGGGCCAGAGAGCACGGCCTGGGAATTGCCAAATTCGTCAGTTACGGCAACGGGGCCGACCTGACCGAGCGGGATTTCCTGGAATACCTGGCCGAAGACCCCGAGACGCAGGTGGTGGCGTTGTACATTGAAGAAGTGACGGAGGGGCGGGACTTTTTGCGCGCCCTTTCGGCCTGCACGCGCCGCAAACCGGTCATCGTCATCAAAGCCGGACGGACGGAGGCCGGCCGACGGGCCACCCTCTCCCACACCGGCTCTATGGCCGGCGCCGACGCGGTGTACGACGCCGCGCTGCGCCAGTGCGGCGCGCTGCGGGTGACCTCTCTGGAAGAGATGTTTGACCTCTGCCTGGGCTTCACCGCCCTCCCTCCGGTGCGGGGCCGCCGGGTGGTCATCGTCACCAACTCCGGCGGGCCGGGGGTCCTGGCTGCCGACTGGGCCGAAGAAGTGGGGCTGACGGTCACCGAGCCGTCCCCGACGCTGCGGGAGCGGCTCTCCGCCTTTCTCCCCCCGTACTGCAGCCTCTCCAATCCCATTGATCTGACGGTGGAGGGGACAGAAGAAGGATACCGGCGGACCTTGACGACCGTCCTAGAGGAATACGACGCAGCATTAGCGCTGAACATCGCCCCCGCCTACCTGGATTCGGTTCCGCTGGCGCGCGGAGTGGTCCAGGCGGCGCGGGAGAGCGGCAAGCCGGTGGCGGCAGCCTTTCTCCCTGGCCCCATCGTCGCCGAAGCCGTCCATTATCTGCGGGAGCAAGGCATCCCCAATTTCGCCACTGGCGAGCGTGCAGTAGCGGCGCTGGCGCGGTTGGTGAAGTATTACACAGGACAGCACTCCACTATGTGGCACTCCGCTTCGCATCGTGCCCTGCCGCAAACCGATTTCCCCGCCTCCCTCCTGGAGCCGGACCTGATGGCCTGGTTGCAGGCAAAGGGCATCCCTGTCCCGGCGTTTCGTACAGCCCGCAGCGCAGACGAAGCGGTGACGGCGGCCCGGGAGATTGGCTATCCGGTAGTGATGAAAGTCGTCTCCCCGCAGATTCTGCATAAGTCGGAGTTGGGGGGAGTCATCCTGGGCATTGCCGATGACGAGGCTGTCCGCGCCGGGTTTGAGCGCCTGGCGGAGATCGCCGCCAGGCGGGATTTCCGGGGCGTCGTCCTCTACCCCTTCATTCGGGATGCGCAGGAAGTGCTGGTGGGGCTGTTCCGGGACCCGCAGTTCGGCCCGGTGGTGGCCTTTGGGGCCGGGGGCATCTACACCGAACTCCTGCAGGATGTGGCGCTGCGGGTGGCGCCGGTGGACCGGGACGAGGCGTTGGCGATGATTGGGGAGACCCGCGTAGCAGCCCTGCTAACAGGCGCGCGCGGCCGTCCCCCTGGCGATATGGACGCGCTGGCCGACCTCATCGCGCGGGTCTCTGACCTCCCGTTCCTCTACCCGGACATCGCCGAGATGGACCTGAACCCCGTCTTCGTCCTTCCCCGCGGCGTCCTGGTGGGCGACGTCCGGCTCATTGCCGGTACTTCTTCTCCCGATTCTCCATGATTCGTTGCTACCCTATCCAGTTGCCGGTCTTTGAGGGGCCGCTGGACCTCCTGCTCCAGTTGATTGAGCGGGAGGAACTGGATATTACTGCCATCTCGCTGGCTCAGGTGACGGACCAGTATCTGGCCATTGTGGAAGAGATGGGCCGGCGGAGTCTGGCCGACCTGACCGCTTTCCTGGTGGTGGCGGCGAAATTGGTGCTCATCAAGAGCCGGGTCTTGTTGCCGGGGTATCGCCCTCGGGGCAGCGAAGAGGATGAGGTCGCGGCGGACCTGATCCGGCAACTGGAAATGTATCGGCTGTACCGGGTCATCGCGGGGGAACTGGCGCGATTGGAGGAGCGGGGCTGGCGGGCCTACGTGCGAGTAGCGCGGCCCGGAGAGGCCCATGCGAGAAGAGAGGACCCCTCTGCCATTCTGGCCGATGTAACACTGGAAGACCTGTTGCGGGCTGCGCAAGAGGCATTGCGGACATATCCGGCCCCTGCAGTAGAAACCGTAGTCGTTCCCCCCCTGATCACGGTGGCTGAACAGATGTGCTGGATTCAGCAGCGGCTCACCCAGATGGGTCGCCTCTGCTTTCAGGACCTGCTGACAGAGGTGACCAGAAGGGCGGAAATCGTCGTCACCCTGATGGCTGTGCTGGAACTGATCAAGCAAGAGCAGATTCGGGTGCAGCAAGAGGAGTTATTCGGGCCTATTTTCATTTATCCTTGTCTGCAGGAGCAACTCTCTCCGGCCGCAACATAAGCGGTGGGGGCGGCGGGCGGCGAAGCCATCCGCCGAAAACCCTGCCTCCAGATGCGGCTGGACTCCCTGAGGCATCAGGGCTGAGGCGGGCCGGGAAGGATGCTGGGGCCCGACCCATATCTTGAGGTGAGGGAATCCGCCTATGGAAATCCTCTACGAAGGTCACGGTGAACTGGTCGGCTGGCACGACCCCGACGAGCATCGTCAGTGGGTGCGGGAAAACAAGTCCCGCGAACGGAAAGATAAGACCATGACAGTCGCCGAAGCGGTGGAGAAGTTCGTTCGCGATGGCGACTTCATCGCCTGCGGCGGCTTCGGCCACGTCCGCGTCCCTATGGCCCTCATCTACGAAATCATCCGCCAGGGCCGGCAGAACCTGACGATGGCCGGAAAGACCGCCGTCCACGATATAGATGTCCTCATCGGCGCCGGATGCGTGAGCCGGGTGGAGGTCGCCTACTCCTTCGGCCACGAACTGCGCGGCCTTTCCCCTGCCGGGCGGCGCGCCGTGGAGACCGGGAAGTGCAAAGTGGTCGCCGAAATCAGCAACGCGGGCTACCAATGGCGCTTCCTGGCTGCCGCGATGGGCCTTCCCTTCATCCCTGCTCGCATCCTTATGGGCACCGACACCTTTGAGAAGAGTTCCGCCAAAATTGTCCGCGACCCCTGGAGCGGCAAGCCCATCTGCCTCCTGCCCGCTGCCTATCCGGACGTGGCTATGTTCCACGTCCCCCGCTGCGACCGGTACGGCAATGCCCAGATAGACGGCATCCTGGTGGAGGATTTTGAACTGGCCCGGGCCGCCCGGCGGGTCATCATCACCACCGAAGAGATTGTGGATGAGGACGTGATCCGCCGCCACCCCGACCGGACGGTGGTCCCCTTCTACCTGGTGGATGCCGTCTGCGAAGTCCCCTACGGCGCGCATCCCACCCAGATGCCGTACCTGTACTTTTTTGACGAAGAGCACATCCGGGAGTGGCTCACCCTGTCCCGGACGGAGGAGGGGACGAAGGCCTATTTTGACCGCTACGTCTTCGGCGTGAGGGACTTTGAAGAGTACCTGGAGAGGGTGGGGGGCATCCGAAAACTGAACTACCTGAGACGGGTGGAGCAACTGCGTGAATCTATGTGGGCGCCGGAGGAGGGGAATGACTGATGCCCGCTACACGTCAACCGAACTCCTGGCCTGCGTGGCCGCGCGCCTGCTGGAAGACGGCAAGTCCGTTTTCGTGGGGACGGGTCTACCCATGATTGCGGCTATGCTGGCCCAACGCACCCACGCCCCCCATCTGCTCATCATCTTTGAGGCGGGGGGCATTGGCCCCCAGGTGCCGGTCCTCCCCATCTCCGTGGGCGATTCCCGGACCTTCCACCGGGCCGTCAGCGCTTCGTCCATGCACGACGTGATGAGCGCCCTGCAGAGCGGCTATGTGGACTACGGCTTCCTGGGCGCGGCCGCCATTGATCCCTACGGCAACATCAACACCACCGTTTTTGGCGACTGGGAGCGCCCCGAGGTGCGCCTGCCCGGCAGCGGCGGTGCCAACGACATCGGCTCCCTCTGCTGGCGGACGATTATCGTGATGCGCCAGGACCGCCGCCGTTTCCTGAAGCGACTGCCCTTCGTCACCACCCCCGGCTACCTGACCGGCCCCGGAGCGCGTGAGGCTGCCGGTCTGCCGGAGGGGACCGGCCCCTATCGGGTGATCACGCAACTGGGCGTCTATGGCTTTGGCGAGGAAACCCGGCGGCTGATGCTGCTCAGCCGCCATCCGGGAGTGACAGTTGAGGAGATTCAGGCCAACAGCGAGTTTGAAATCCTCATTCCTGCCGATGTGCCGGAGAGCGCGCCGCCCACTCCAGAGGAACAGCGCATCCTGAGGGAGATTGACCCCGCTGGAATGGTGGTCGGGAAATAAGGGCTTTTGCGGCGGCCGCAGGCTGCCGCTGCAAAGGCCGCCGCAACACCCTTACCTCATGCGCGGGCGGAACTTGTAGCCGTAGGCGATGACGCCTTCGTCGCCGTCTGTTTGCATCTGCCGGGTGACCATCTCCACCGGCATACCGATGTGGACCTCCCCGGGATCCACGTCGGTCAATTGGGCCGTCAGCATCGGGCCCTCCTCCAGCCGGACCAGCGCGACGGTGTACGGCACGTACTTCTCAAACCCCGCTGGGGGGTGGTAGACCGTACTGTAGGAGTAGACCTCCCCCCGCCCGCTGAAGACGTAGGGGGTCTGGGCCGGTGCCTCACACTCCGGGCAGACATCCCGGGGCGGGAAAATCGGTGCCCTGCACTTCTCGCAGATTTCCCCCACCAGCCGATACCGCTGATTTCGCAGCCGCCAGTTCTTGCTAGGAATACCCATTCTTTCACCTCCGCACACGTTTCACTTTATCACGTTATCACGCTTCACTTTTCCCGCACCAGAACGTGCGTGATAACCGTTGCTCCACTACCACCGATGTTCTGAGCCATCCCGACCCGCGCGTTCGGGACCTGGTTGGCCCCGGCCTCGCCGCGCAGTTGCTGAACGACCTCCACGACCTGATAGACACCCGTTGCGCCAACGGGATGCCCCCGCGCCTTCAGGCCGCCCATGGTGGCGATCGGAATTCGGCCCTGCAGAATAATCTCGCCGTCCAGTGCCAGCCGGACCCCCTCCCCGCGCCGGGCGAACCCCGCTGCCTCCAGGCTCAGCGCAGCCATAATGCTGAAGGCGTCGTGGAGTTCAAAGAGGTCTACCTCCTCTGGCCCAATCTCGGCCTGCTGATAGGCCCGCCAGGCTGAGAGGGCTGCCCCTTCCAACACCAGCGGGTCCCGCCGGTCGTGCAGAGCGACCGCGTCCGTCGCCACCGCCGATGCCGCAATGCGGACCACGGGCTTCCCGCTCCTCCGGGCCCAGTCGGCGGGTGCCAGCACCACCGCCGCCGCGCCGTCCGCCACCGGCGATGAGTCCAGCAGATTGATGGGGTCGGCGATCATCCGGGCTTTCGCGTAGGCCTCTGGCGTCACCTTCCCGTGGAACATCGCGTACGGGTTGTTCATCCCGTTGGCGTGCGCGTTGATCGTGAAGGGCGCGAAGTCCTCTTTCTTGTAGCCATACTCGTACATATACCGGCGCATCAACAGCGCGTTGATGGCGACGAAAGTGAGGCCGTGGGCCACCTCGTGGTCGGCATCTGCGGCCATTGCCAGCGCGGCGGTCGCCTCCGGGCCCGTGGCGTCCGTCATCTTCTCCACGCCGACGACCAGGACAACATCCGCCAGGCCGCCGGCAACAGCAACGTAGCCCAGCCGGAGCGCGGCCGCGCCGGACCCGCAGGCCGCTTCCACCTTTACGGCCTCCACACCCCGCAGGCCGGCGAAGTCCGCCACCAGCGCCCCGAGATGCTCCTGGCCCGTCAGTTCGCCGCTGAGCATATTGCCTACGTAGAGCGCGTCCACCCGCTCCAGTTCAGCGTCCCGCATCGCGGCCTGGAGCGCTTCCAGCCCCAGGTGACGCAAATCCTTCTCCCAGTGCTCCCCGACTTTGGTTTGACCGATGCCGATAATGGCTACTTCTCGCATAAATTTCCCCTGAACCGCGAAAGGCGCGCGGAGTACACAAAATTTTTGTTGAAACCCTTGTGCCCTTTGGGGTCTTACGTCAAAAGTTTCCCCCGGAAGCGCACGTAGAGACCGTAGTCAATGACTGTGCGGCGGGCGATGTAGTCCTGAGTGGCGGGCGCTCGGTTCTGTCGCTCCACGATGGCCTCCGTTGTTCGCAGAGAGATGGCGTCCGACCCGGCGCCAGAGCCGAAACTGACCAGCAGGATGCGCTGACCGGGCCGGGCCCCGTCCAGCACCGCCGTCAACCCCACCAGCGAGGAGCCAGCGTAGGTGTTGCCGATTCGGTCCACCAGCAGGCCGGCTTGAATCTGTTCCGACTTGAACCCCAGTTGCCGGGCGACGGTCTGCGGGAACTTGACGTTGGGCTGGTGGAAGACGGCGTAATCATAGTCGGCGGGCGTTGTCCCCAGCGCTTCCATCAGCGCGCGGGCCGCCTCGGTGATATGCTTGAAGTAGGCCGGCTCGCCGGTGAACCGCCCCCCGTGGGACGGGTAGTGCTGGTAGGCCCGCCGCCAGAAGTCCGGCGTATCGGTCACGTAGGAGAGGCCCCCCTCCACGACGGCCAGCGCCTCCTCTGCCGGGCCGACGATGTAGGCCGCACCGCCCGCAGCAGCGGTGTACTCCAGCGCGTCGCTGGGACGGGCCTGGGCGGTATCGGCGCCCACCGCCAGCGCGTAGCGGGCCATCCCGGAACCCACGAAACCGATGGCCGCCTGCAGGGCCTCCGTCCCGGCCTTACAGGCGAACTCCCAGTCCCCGGCTTGAACGTAGGGGGTGGCCCCGATGGCCTCGGCGAGAATGGTGGAGGTCGGCTTGACTGCGTACGGGTGGGACTCACTCCCCACCCAGACCGCGCGGATGAGGGTAGGGTCCACGTGCGCCGCGCGCGCCAGCGCGTTGCGGGACGCCTCTATGGAGATAGTGACCACATCCTCGTCTGGCCCCGCCACTGCCTTCTCGGTGACGGGCGTTTCTCCCTCCCCGCCGGTCCAGATGCGGGCGACCTCCGTCGCCGGAAGCCGATAGCGGGGGATATAGGCTCCATAGCCAATAATGCCAACGGGTCTATCTGTTCGCAGCAATCGGGTCTCCATAGTCTTTTTCACCACGAAGACGCCAAGCCTGTGTCTTCGTGCCGTTGCGGTTAATTCCCTCCGCGTTCTTTGCGGTACGTTTTCAAAATCTCCTCCGCCCGGTCGGGGCGGACGACGCCTTCGGTGACCATCTGCCGGGCGACTTCTTCTATCTCCTCGCCAACGGCGCCAGCGGCGAGGGCGACCTGCCGGGCGTGCAGGGCCATATGGCCTTTCTGGATGCCCTCTGTCGCCAGAGCCCGCAGGGCGGCCAGATTCTGGGCCAACCCGACGGCGGCCATAATCTCCGCCAGTTCCTGCGCGGTTTGGACGCCCAGGATTTTCAAGGCGACGCGCGCCGTTGGGTGGGCGCGGGTAGCGCCGCCCACAGTCCCTACCGCCAGCGGGAGTTCCAGCCGGCCTACCAGGTTGCCCTTCCCGTCCAGGCTCCACGTGGAGAGACTGGTGTATTGGCCGGATCGGGCCGCGTAGGCGTGGGCTCCAGCCTCTATGGCCCGCCAGTCCTGCCCGGTGGCCAGCGCCACTGCGTCTATACCGTTGAGGATGCCCTTGTTGTGGGTCGCGGCCCGATACGGGTCGGCGGCGGCGAAGGCCCAGGCCTCCACAATCCCCTGCGCGACCCGCTCCCCGGCAAAACCGTCAAAGGACAGCGCTGCCGCGGGGATGGAACACTCTGCCCACGCCACCCGCCGGTCGGCCAGGTTAGAGAGAATGCGCAGGCCTACCCGTCCGCCGGTGATTTCGGCGATCAGTGGGGCCAGCCGCTCGCAGGCCGTGTTAACCGCGTTGGCCCCCATCGCGTCCCGGACGTCGTAGATGAGGTGGACAACCAGCATCGGGCCTGCGGGCGTTTCCGGGAGCACCCGCCCGATCAGGTCGCGGGCGCCGCCGCCCAGCCGCCGGAGGACCGGATCCACCTCGTCGGCCGCCGCCAGAAGCCGGTCCCGTTCGGTCACCAGCGCGGCGGCTGCTGCGGCCACATCGGGCACGTCCAGCACCTGAATCTGCCCGATCATCTCCGGCGGAGTGGCCCCAGCGCGGAACCCCCCGCCCTCGCGGGCTAGGCGGGCCGCAAAGGACGCCCCGGCCACGACCGACGGCTCCTCTATAGCCATCGGCACCAGCACGTCCCGCCCGTTGACCTGGAAGTTGAGGGCAATCCCCAGGGGCAGGGCATACCGCCCGACGACGTTTTCAATCATCCGGTCGGCCTGTTCCGCGGAGAGACCGGCCTCGCCCTGCAGGACGGCGGTCTCCTCTTCCGTCAGGCCGGCCCACTGGGCCACCCACTCCAGGCGTTCCTGGAGGGGCCAGTTATAGAAACCAGAGACGCGAGATGATGGCATTGGCGGATTGGGTATTCCGTGTTCCGTGTAGCGTATTGCGCAGATAGCGCCGGGCGTATCCCAGCAACGGCCATTATTGTAAACTCAAGAGACTGTCAAAACCTATCAAGTTTGTGTCAGAAGTTATCAGAGCAGATAGGGATGTCCTGCGGATGGACGTCACCTTTCCGGGGAGAAGGTGTTTCTAATTATGCAAGGACCTTTTCTGGAGGTGGCCTTATGATCTGTATCGCTTATTCTGATTTGTTGGCTGTGCTGTTGGCTTATCTGCTTGGCGCCATTCCCTTCTCCTGGCTGATTGCCCGCTGGAAGGCGGGGATCAACATCTACGAGCACGGAGAGGGGAATGTCGGTGCCCGCAACGTCTACCATGTGGTGGGGCCGAAGTGGGGCGTTCTGGCGGGCATACTGGATGTGGGCAAGGGGACGGCGGCCTGTCTCCTGGCCCGGCATTTGGCCGTCTCCCAGGCGGCCTTTCTCGCTGCCGGGTTCGCTGCTCCCCTAGGCCATAACTTCTCCCCCTTCCTGCGCTTCCGGGGCGGCAAGGGGGTCGGGGCGACGGTGGGCTTTCTCCTGGGGTTCCTGCCCCTTTCTACCCTGATTGGTGGTCTGTGGATTGGGGCGATGTACCTCATTTTCCGCGATATGAATAAGGCGTTAAACTTCGGCATCCCTGCCCTCATCCTGCTCCCGCCTCTTTTGGGCGCGCCCCTCTGGACATCCTTCTACATCCTTTGCCTCTTCCTGATGCTGGCGGTGAAGAAAATCATAGACCTGCCCCACGAGCGGGAGGTCTGGGCGCGCTCTCCCTGGCAGAAGGGAAAGCCGGGGTTCTACCAGGGCGAGAGCAATTCCGATCAGCCGGTACCCCATCCATGAGCGACGTTCTCTCTCCCGACCTCATCCCCTACCAGGTCGCGCTGACGGCAGTCCTGCTGGTGGTGGGGTTGAACCTCATCGCCAATCTCCGGATGGTGGAGAAGGCGATGCCGTCCCGGGTCAATCCGGCGGGGCTGGAGTGGGTCTCGGTGCTGGTGCCGGCCCGCAACGAGGCCCGCAACATCCGCCGCTGCCTGGAGTCGCTCCTGGCCCAGGACTACCCCCTGATGGAAGTACTGGTGCTGGATGACGGCTCCACCGACGAGACGCCGGAGATTGTGGCGGAGATGGCCCGCCGGGACCCGCGCCTGCGGCTGATTCCGGGGCAACCTCTACCGGCGGGGTGGATGGGCAAGAACTTCGCCTGTCACCAACTGGCTCAGCAAGCCCGGGGAGAGTGGCTCCTGTTCACCGACGCCGATACCGTCCATCACTCCCAGACTCTCTCATGGGCCCTCACCGCCGCAAAGGAAAACCAGGCCGACCTGGTCACCCTGGTCCCCCGCGCCGTTACCCATACCTTTGGGGAGCAATTGCTGCTGCCCATCATCCCCTTCGGTATGCTGGGGCTGTTCCCGCTGGCACTGGGGGCGCGCCTGGGCATCCCTGCGCTGACCATGGCCATTGGCACTTTTTTGCTCTTCCGGCGGGAGACGTACGAGCGCATCGGAGGGCATGCGGCGGTGCGGGGGGAGATAGCGGAGGACGTGGTGCTGGCCCGCCGGGTCCGGCGGCACAACGGACGGGTGGTCCTGTTAGATGGCGCCGACCACCTGGACGTCCACTTTTACCGGGGGTTCTGGGAGTCGTGGCGCGGGCTAGCCAAGAGCGCCTTTGCCGCGCTGGAGTACCGGCTGCTGCCGACTGTGCTGATGTTTGTCTTCTACGGCTTCCTGTTTCTCTGGCCGGTGTTCCTGCTGTACGAGGGGCTTCTGCAAGGGCGGCTGGGGGAACCGACCCTGCGCCTGGCGCTCTTTCAGGTCTTCCTGAACAGTGGTCTGTGGTACACCGTCGCCGTGCGTTTCCGGCTGCCGCGCATCACCGCATTCCTCTACCCGATCACCGTCTTGCTGGTCCTGCTGGTCCTGCTGGACTCTATGCGCATGGCGTTCTGGGGCGGCATCGGCTGGAAGGGGCGCGTGTATCGGGTGCATGAACTGAGGTAAAAGGAAGCCGCTTCGCGGCGCAAAAAGCGGAAATCGTCGGGGTTTGGGGGCGGTGGCCCAAAGGGTCGCCGCCCCCAAACTCACCTCTTCCCCCTTCTCCCCCGTTTCGGGGAGAGATGAGGGGGCGATAGGAGCCCCTATCCGTGCCAGCGCAAACTTGGCTGCGGATTCCTTGACAGATTTCCCCGCGCATGGTAGCATGAAATAGCAAATTTTAGCACTCTCGCTATGAGAGTGCTAAAATTCATCCCGACCCGGAGAGATGGCCTCTGGAAATGGCAGGGGGGGCGGAAAAACAGCAGGGCTGTCGCAAGAAATTGGACGGACGGGTATTTTCCTGGGCGCTGGCGCTTCTGCTGCCGCTATTGGCGGCCCTGCCGGCGGTGGTGAACCCCATTGAGGAGCACGCGGTGGACGCGGCGCTCTTCCACGTCTACCGCGCCGTCGTCTTCGCTGCTGCGCAGGCCGATGGCTGGCTCTACCCGCGCTGGGTCCCCGGCATCAACGGCGGCCTGGGCGGACCCCTCTTTGTGTTTTACTCCCCCCTCATCTATTTCCTGATGACGGTCTTTCACGCTGTCGGCCTTCCTTTTGCCCTTACCTGGCGTCTGGTGGTCGCGCTGACTTTTATGGCGGCGGCGCTCGGCGCCTTTGGCCTGGGGCTGGCTCTCTTCCGCCGGGCCGACGTTGCGCTGGCGGTTGCGGCCCTCTACACCTACTCGCCTTATCTTCTGCGGGAACTCTTTGAGCGCGGCTCGCCTCAGGGAGTGGCCATCGCTCTCTACCCCTGGGTGCTGTGGGGGATGCTGGCTCTGGCGGAGCGCCCCTCCGGGCTCCGTTTGGCTATGGCCTCCATTGCCTGGGCGGCCCTTATCCTGACCCATAATGCCGGCGCGCTGCTGGCTTTGCCTGTCCTGGCCCTGGGGTGGCTTTTCATCACCCTCCGCGTCGGCCGGGTTGGCTTCTGGCTGACCGCGCTGGCCCTGGTCGTCGGGCTTCTGCTGGCGGCCTTCTTCCTGCTCCCCTTTATGGCTGAACAGTCGGCGGTGCAGTTGGAGAACGCGACCGACCGGGTGTGGGCCTCGCCGACGACGGGGGCGATGCGCCTTTCCGAGTTTTTCGCCTGGCCTCTGGTCTTTGACGCCGGCCTGGCGAACAACGACACCGGGCAGACCCTGGGGCCGCTTCCGGCGTTTCTCATTCCCCTGGCTTTGGTGGCGGCGTTGCTGCTGGCCCGGCGCGGCCGGCGAGCCGAAGCGATCCTGGCCGGAGGATTGGCCCTCTGGGGGGCGTTTGCCCTCTGGATGCAGACAGCCTCTGCCACTCCCGTCTGGGCCGCTGTGACCCCCTTGGGGGTGATGCAGTACCTGAACTTCCGCTGGCGGCTCCTGGCCTCTATGGGCCTGGTGACGGCCCTCGCCGCTGGATTCCTGCTCGCCGCCGTCCCGCGCCGCTGGATCGGTCCTCTGGCTGCGCTGACGGTGATCCTCGGCGTGGGAATCGCTCTGCCCTCTCTCTTCCCGTCCCTTCTCACTCGCCACGCCGACGTCCCGCGCGATCCCACCCTGGCTGATGTGCAGGCGTTCACCCTGCGCTCGGGCTTCCCGGACCTCAGTTACTTCCGGGAACTGCTCCCCCGTGGGCGGACCGTCCCCTTCACCCCGGACGAAGTGGAGCGCATCGCTGGGTCGCCCGTCTCCAACCTGCCCGAGGGGGGACATGTGCTTCACTGGGAGCGGCGGACGGGATACCTGAAGGCGGAATTGGAGACACCGATCGCCTTCCAGGGCGCGTTCCACGCCCTCTACTTCCCCGGTTGGGCCGGATACCTGGACGGTGAACGGCAACCTCTGCGGGCTGCCGAAGGGAGCGGCTACATCCTGATGGACATCCCCGCCGGACGGCACACCGTCCTCCTGCAATACGAAGGCACGGTGGCCCAGCAGGTGGGGGATTGGGTCAGCGGGATAACGGCGGTCGTCTTGCTGGCTCTGGCCGTGCTTTGGCGCCGTCCTGCACAACATCAATTGGGTGCTGCTTACATAAAACCTCGCTGGTGGGTGGCAGGGTTGCTGGTCGGACTGGCCGCGCTGAAGACCTTCTGGCTGGACCCGCACACCACTTTCCTGCGCCATAACTCCACCTGCGAGTCCATCCACGGCGCTCAGGTCCAGGTGGACGTCTGGTTTGGGGAGACGCTGCACCTCTGTGGGTACACCGTCTCCTCTGGCTATGCCGCGCCGGGCGAGGAGGTCTCCGTCACCTTCTGGTGGGAAATCCCTCACCCGATAGAGCGCGCGGCCAACAGTTTCGTCCATCTGATCGGGCCAACGATCAATCCCGCCACCGGCACCCCTCTCTGGGGGCAGGAAGATAAGCAGATGGGGATCAACTGGTGGCAGCCGGGTGGCCTCTATCGGGATACGTACACCTTCCAGGTAGCGCCCGATGCCCCTCCGGGAGAGTATCGGTTGGAAGTGGGGTGGTGGGACCCCCAAACCGAGCAACGCTACCCCCCGCGCATTGTGCGGGGGGAAACCATCGCCCTTTCTGAATGGAACTCCTTGCTGATCGGCACAGTCGTCGTCCCATGAACCCTTCCCGCCCCGCGTCTTACGTTTTACTTTTCACGTTTTTGGCTCTGCTCTACAGCCTCACTGTCCCCCTCTTTGAGGGGAACGATGAGTCCTGGCATTACGCCTATGTCTGGCATATCGCAGAGGGGAAAGGACTACCCCGCCAGCCGCCGGATCAGTACCCGCACCTGGCCCGTCAGGAGGCCAGCCAGCCGCCCCTCTCCTACCTGCTGGCGGCGGCCCTGACCCGCTGGGTGCCCCAGGGGGATCTGCTTGCGCTCTACGAGCGGGAGAATCCGTTTCCCGCGCTCCTGCCCATCAGGCATCGGGATAACCAGAACCACTATATTCACACAGACGCTGAACAGTTCCCGTACCGAGGGGTGGCGCTGGCGATTCGCCTGGCCCGCCTGCTCTCCGTTCTCTTCGGCGCCGGGACGGTCTGGGGGACATACTCTCTGGCGCGAAGGCTGTTCCCGCAGGAAGAATGGGTGGCAGCGGGAGCAGCGATGGCGGTCGCCCTGACCCCGGGCTTTCTCTTCACCGCTGGCCTGGTCAACAACGACGCGCTGGCGGCCTGCATCGCCACCTGGACACTGGTGATTTTCACTCGTCGCAGAGAGCGCGGAGGACAAGAGGGGGAAACAGAAAATCTCTGCGGTCTCCGCGGTGAAGTCCTGGCCGGCCTGCTCCTGGGCGCGGCTGCGCTGACCAAACTGAGCGGCCTCCTCCTTTGGCCCTTCGCTGCTCTGGCGCTATTATGGATTTGCCACAAAGACACCAGGACACCGAGTTTTAAAAAATGCGCCTTCGTGCCCTCGTGTCTTCGTGGTTTTCTTCTGACCTTCGGGGTTGCGCTGGCTGTCTGTGGGTGGTGGTATCTGCGCAACTGGCGCCTCTATGGCGACCCGACGGGCCTGGCGGCTATGCTTCCGCTGGTGGGCCACCGCGAGCCCGGATTTGGTCTGGCGGACTTCTTCCGGACTGAGGCCGGGCTGGTCTGGATGTCCTACTGGGCCGTCTTTGGCTGGTTCAACCTGGCCGCGCCGGGGTGGGTCTATGGGGTCTATGGCCTGCTGACGGCTTTCGGGCTTGCCGGACTGGCCCTTTTTGTGGCACGCGCGGTGCGCCGGAGGGACTGGGGCGCGCTGGGCGGGGTGGGCTACCTGGCCCTCTGGGCGCTGATCGTCGCGGTGGGACTGATTCGCTGGACACTGACCACCGGCGGCTCCCAGGGACGGTTGCTCTATCCGGCCATCGGCGCCCACGCAGTCCTGCTGGCCCTGGGGTGGACGGAACTGGCCCCTGCGCGGGCGCGCCGGTGGCTCTTCCTGGCCCTGGGCGCGGTGCTGCTGGCCCTGGCCCTCTGGATGCCCTTCGGAGTCATCCGGCCCGCCTACGCCCGCCCCGCGCCGCTGACAATGGCGGAGGCGGAAGCGCAAATCTCCCACCGGACCGACGTCCGCTTTGGCGAGAGCATCGCGCTTCTGGGCTACCGGGTGGAGGCGGAAGAGGTCCGCCCGGGCCAGATTTTTCCGGTTACCCTGTGCTGGTACGCCCGTGGCCCGGTCGGGGCCGATTACTTCATTTCCCTCTCGCTGCAGACGGCTGAAGGGTTGACGGCGGGGCAGAAGGTCACCCATCCGGGGTCGGGGACCTTCCCGATGTCCCTGTGGCCCCCCGGGCTGGTCTTCTGCGACCGCTACTTCCTGCCTGTACGGGCGACCGTCCCGACGACGATGGTGGGCACGCTGGCGGTGGGCTTGACGACTTTCACAGAACGGCTACCGGTGTATAATGATAAAGATTGGCGGCTGGGGGATACGTTCCATTTCCCGGGCCCGCGGATCGTCGTTCCAGAGTCCGGGCCAGTGCTGGACTACCGCTGGAGCCGCGAGGTTGCCCTGGTGGGCTACCGGCTGGAGCGGGCGGTCCTGTCGCCGGGGGAGGAACTGGACCTGACGCTCTACTGGCGGGCGCTGAGACCGTTTTCCGGTCCCCGTGCAGCCTCCGTGCAGGTCCTGCGAGACGGCGGGTACAAGATCGCTCAGGTTGACCTTCCCTTGAATCTGGAGCCGGGGGAGGTCTGGGCAGACCACCGGCGGATGCCTCTGGCGGTGGATGCCCCGCCGGGGGTGTATGACATCGGTATCGCCGTCTACGATCCGACGGGCGAGGACGCCCTGCCCCTCTACGAGCACGGGCGGGCCCTCCCCACTGGCCGCCTGCTCCCGCTGTGGGAAGTGAGGGTAGACGACGGACGATAGGCGACCGACCACGGACAATAACGAAGTGATCGGTGGTCTATGGTCTGTGGTACAGAGTGAGGTCTACAGATGATGGCTGAAGATTTGAGTCCCAGGCAGCAAATGATCCTGGAACTGGTGGTGCGGGAATTTGTGCAGACGGGGGCGCCAGTGGCCTCCCGGATGCTGGTGGAGAAGTACGGGCTGGATGTCAGCCCGGCGACGGTGCGCAACGAGATGGCACGCCTGGAGGAGTTGGGGTACTTGACCCACCCGCACACTTCCGCCGGACGCCAGCCCACCAATGAGGGGTACCGGTATTTCGTGGAGCGACTACTGCGGGAGACGGAGTTGCCGCTGGCGGAACGGCGCACCATCGCCCATCAATTCCAGCAGGTCCGGGACGACGTGGAGGAGTGGATGCCCCTGGCGGCGTCGGTGCTGGCGCGCGCCACCCGGAGCGCCGCCCTGATCACCGCGCCACAGGCGGCCCGGCCCCGCTACCGGCATATGCAACTTATCTCCACCCAGGGCCGCCTGGTTCTGCTGATTCTGGTTCTCCAGGGCGGCATGGTTCGGCAGCAGATGCTCACCCTGCCCGAGCCGCTGCCCCAGCAGGTACTCAGCGAGGCGGCGGACCGGCTGAACCAACTCTGCGCCGGCCTCACTGCCGACGAGATTGAGCCTCGCATCGGAAACCTGCCGCTTCTGGAGGCGGATGTTGCCCGGCTGGTGGTGGGGATGATGCGGCGGGCCAGCACGGTCGCCCCCGATGAGATTTATCACGACGGGCTGAGCGAACTCTTCCAGGAGCCGGAATTTCAGGAAAGAGCCCATGCGCAGGGGGTACTGCGGGTCATTGAGGAGCGGAGTTTCCTGGAGGCGATTCTGGCCCACGCGCTGGGTTGCACCGTCGGCAGCGTGCGGGTAATGATCGGGGGCGAGGGCCGCTTTGATGAACTGCGCGCCTGCAGCCTCATTCTCAGCCACTATGGCGTGGCCGGCCTGGCGACGGGTGCACTGGGCGTGCTGGGCCCCACCCGTATGGGCTATGGGCGGGCCATCTCTGCCGTCCGCTTCGTCGCCGGCATCCTCTCCGAACTGGTCTACGACGTCTTTGTCGTCCGCACCGAGTCGGCCCTGCCTCACAGTGCAGAGTACGGAACACGCAGCACGGAGTACGAAACACCCGATACGGAGTAGGAGGTCAGCATAGTGGCAGAACGGCAAGAATCAGTACCTGCAGAGGGAACCCCTCAAACCGGGACGACCGCCGAAGAGTTCGCAACGGTTGCGGCTGAAGGGCCGAAACCGGAAACGCTGGAAGCCGAACTGGAGCGACTGCGCCAGGAACTGGAGACAGTCCGGGCCCAGGCGGCGGAGTACCTGGACGGCTGGCAACGCACCCAGGCGGAATTCGCCAACTACCGTAAACGCCAGGAAGCGGAGTTCCTAGAGCGGGTCCGTCTGAATAACGCCGTCCTTATCGCTCGCATCCTGCCCGTGCTGGATGACCTGGAGCGGGCTATGCAGACCCTTCCGCCGGGCCTGCAGAGCCTCACCTGGGTGGATGGCATCTTTCTGATCAAGCGGAAACTGGAGGTCATCCTGGAAGCAGAGGGGCTGAAACCCATAGAGACGGTGGGGAAGTCCTTTGACCCCCTCTACCACGAAGCGGTGACCTACGAGGATGTCCCTGGCTACCAGGAGGGACAGATTATTGGCGAGGTGCAGCGAGGGTACATGCTGGGGGAACGGGTCATCCGCCCTGCCCTGGTGCGGGTGGCCCGCGCGACCCGGCCCCCTGATTCTTCCCAGCAGGAGTCCGTATGAGTAAGATTATCGGCATTGACCTGGGCACTACCAACTCGGTCTGCGCGGTGATGATGGGCGGGGAGCCTGTGATTGTCCCCAGCGTGGAGGGGGAGCGGCTGTTCCCGTCCGTCGTCGCCGTCAACCCCAAGACGGGGGAGCGGCTGGTAGGACAGGTCGCCAAACGGCAGGCCATTCTGAATCCGGAGAACACCGTTTTCTCCATCAAACGCTTCATGGGGCGGAAGTACGATGATCCCGAAGTCCAGCGGGCGCTTCAGGTCGTCCCCTATCGGGTCACTCCCGCCCCCAACGGCGATGTTCGGGTCTGGATGAACGGACAGGAGTATGCCCCGCCGGAGATTTCGGCTATAATCCTGGCCAAAATCAAGGCGGATGCTGAGGCGTACCTGGGTGAGCCGGTCACCCAGGCGGTCATCACCGTCCCCGCCTACTTCAACGACAGCCAGCGGCAGGCGACGCGGGACGCCGGGAGAATCGCCGGACTGGAGGTCCTGCGCATCATCAACGAACCGACGGCCTCCGCGCTGGCTTACGGATTGGGCGAGCACCGGGACGAACTCATTGCCGTCTATGACCTGGGTGGAGGGACTTTTGACATCTCCATCCTGGATGTGGGCGAGGGGGTCTTCGAGGTCCGGGCCACCAGCGGCGACACTTTCCTGGGTGGCGACGACTTTGACCGCCGCATCATAGACTATATCGCCGACGAGTTCGCCCGGGAGCACGGCATCGATCTGCGGCAGGACCGGCAGGCGCTCCAGCGGCTGAAGGAGGCGGCAGAGAAGGCCAAGATAGAACTCTCCTCGGTCCTGGAGACGGAAATCAACCAGCCCTTTATCGCCGCCGATGCTTCCGGCCCCAAACATCTGCAGATGCGATTGACGCGGGCAAAACTGGAGGCGTTGACGGAGGACCTCGTTCTACGGACCTTGGAGCCGTGCCGTCAGGCGCTGGCGGACGCGCGCCTGAAGCCGTCGGACATCGGGCAGGTGATTTTGGTGGGCGGGCAGACCCGGATGCCCGCCGTCCAGCGCATCGTCGCCGAGTTCTTCGGGCGGGAGCCCCATCGGGGTGTCCATCCGGAGGAGGTGGTGGCTCTGGGCGCGGCCATCCAGGCGGGTGTCCTGGGCGGGGAGGTGAAGGACATTCTCCTGCTGGACGTCACCCCGCTGACGCTGAGCATTGAGACCCTGGGAGGCGTGGCGACGCCGCTCATTGAGCGGAACACCACCATCCCGGTCCGGCGCACTCAGGTTTTCTCCACCGCCACCGATAACCAGACCCAGGTGCAGATTCATGTTGTCCAGGGGGAACGCCCGATGGCTGCCGACAACAAGAGCCTGGCCTACTTCATCCTGGATGGTATCCCCCCGGCCCCGCGCGGCGTCCCCCAGATTGAGGTGACCTTTGACATCAACGCCGATGGCATTCTCCACGTCTCGGCGCGGGACCGGGCGACGGGGCGAGAGCAGAGCATGCAAGTGGTCCCCTCCAGCGGGTTGACCGACGACGAGGTGGAACGGATGGTCCGGGATGCGGAGGCCCATCGGGAGGAAGACCAGCGGAAGAAGGAGTGGGCGGAAATCCGCAATGCCGCCGATGGCCTCATCTATTCGGCCCGGAAATTGCTGGGGGAAATGGGGGAAGTGCTGGGCGAAGCGGCTCGCCGTCAGATTGAGGAGAAGATGCGGGCTCTGCAGGCCGTTCTGGCAACAGAAGACACCGCCAGGGTCCGCCAAGCGATGGCTGAACTCTATCGGGCAATGGAGGAAGCAGGCGGGCCGGGCGCCAGTGCGCCGGATACTTCTTCCAAGATGCCTGGTTAAACGGATGCCCCCTGCCTGTACTGCCGACTCGGGCAATACCGCAGGGGAGTCTTTCCGTGCTGTTCTATAGATGGCCCTTTCGGCCGTCCAGGGGCTGAAAAGCCCCGCCATTGCAAACCGCATTCGTTCCTGATCGGGATTCTGTGCTGGGATTTGGCTATGAAACGAGACTACTACGAGATTCTGGGCGTCAGCCGGAACGCCACACAGGACGAGATCAAACGGGCCTACCGGCAACTGGCCCGCAAATACCATCCGGACGTCTCCACCGAACCGGACGCTGAGGCCCGTTTCAAGGAGATCAACGAGGCCTACCAGGTCCTTTCGGATCCGGATAAGCGCGCCGCGTACGATCGCTTCGGCTATGTTGGGCCGCCGGGAGCCGGCTTTGACTTCGGCTTTCGTGACCCCTTTGAGATTTTTGAAGAAGTCTTCGGCGTGGACTTCGGCTTCCGAACCGGTCGTCGGCGGGGGCCGCGCCGGGGGGCCGACCTGCGCTATGACCTTCATCTGCGGTTTGAGGAAGCCGTCTTCGGGTGCAAAAAGGAAATAGAGATCACTCGCCTGGAGGCCTGTCCGGAGTGTCGGGGGAGCGGGGCCGCGCCGGGAACAACCCCTGTCCGCTGTGGTACGTGTGGCGGCACTGGTCAGGTACGGCAGGTCCAGCGCACCATTTTCGGCTCCTTCGTTAATGTTACCACCTGTCCGGTCTGCGGCGGGGTAGGGGAGGTGGTTTCCATCAGTTGCTCTCGTTGTGGAGGTCAGGGCAAGGCCCACGTAACCTGGAAACTGACGGTCAACATCCCCGCTGGCGTGGATACGGGCACACAGATTCGCTTGGCCGGAGAGGGAGAAGCAGGGGAGCGGGGCGGGCCGCCGGGGAACCTCTACGTTGTCCTGGAGGTGGAGCCGCATCCCTATTTCCGCCGCCAGGGCGATGACCTGTTGGTGGAACTGGGCATCAACGTTGCTCAGGCCGCTCTGGGGGCGCGGGTCACTGTCCCCACTCTGGAGGGGGAGGAGCAGATAGATATCCCCCCCGGCACCCAGACCGGTGCCATCTTCCGCCTGCGCGGACGGGGGGTCCCTCACCTGCGGCGGGAGGGCCGGGGCGACCTGCTGATTCTGACGCGGGTGGAGGTGCCAACCCGACTGACCCGCGAGCAGCGGGAACTTTTTCAGAAACTGGCGGAGACGCTGGGCGGCGAGTCGGTGGTGGAAGTGCGCCAACCGACCTTTCTGGAGCGGTTGCGGGAGGCGCTGGGTCTGTGAGAGGACGTAAATGTTTGTAGTCCACTGCGAAGCGGCGCAAAGGTGGCGCTCGGTGGTTGTAGTTGGCCGCGGAGCGACATGGAAGAATATCAACCGGAGCGAGATATGATATGAAACGAAGGTGGCAGGTCATCATCGGAGTCCTCATCAGCGTTGCGGCGCTGGTGCTGGCATTGGTCGGCATTGACCTGAAACGGGTGGTGGCGACGCTGGCTCAATCGGACTACCGCTACCTGATTCCGGGAGCGGCGGCGCTCATAGCCTATATGCTGGCGCGATCAGTCCGCTGGCGGCTGCTTCTGGGACCGGGCGTCAGCCTGACCCGCTGCTTCTGGGTGACCAACATTGGCTACCTGGTGAGCAACGTCCTTCCTTTCCGCCTGGGCGACCCGGCCCGCGCGGTGATCATCGGGCGAGGGGAAGGGGTCTCCGTCCCGGCGGCCCTCTCCACCGTCGTGGTGGAGCGGGTGTTGGATATGCTGACTGTCGTGGCCATGCTGGGCGGCGTCGCCCCCTTTGTGGCCGGCTCGGGCCAGGCCGTCAGCGCAGGCATCCTCGCTGGGGTCCTGGCGATTGGGGCGGCGGCGGTGCTTCTCCTGATGGCCTTTCGCTCCCAATGGGGCCAGCAGATGGTCCGGCGGATTCTGGTCCGAATCCCCCGCCTGAACGCTGAACGCTGGGCGCGGGTTTTTGATGGCCTTTTTGACGGCCTGGCCCCCCTGCGTTCCGGTCGTCTCGGCCTATCCCTTCTCCTCTGGTCGGCCATTACCTGGGCGTTTGTCGTCCTCACCTACTGGGCCCTTCTGCAGGCCTTCATTCCCCGCCCCCCGTTTCTGGCCGCCCCCTTCCTGGTCTGTATCCTGGGGCTGGGGATGGCGATTCCCTCTTCGCCCGGCGCGGTGGGCGTTTTCCACGCCATCGCCCGCTACGGGTTGACTATTCCCTTCAACGTACCGGCGGAGGAGGCTGTCACCGCTGCCTTCGCCGTCCATGCTTTCCAGTACATCCTGTTCGCTGTCCTGGGCCTGATTGGCCTGGCGCGGGAAAGCCTGACCCTGGGCGCCATTGCCCGGTCCGCCGAAAACCTGGGCGCCACTGCCCGGTCCACGGACAACCCGGGCGCCACTGCCCGGTCCGCAGAAAACCCGACCGTCTCCGACCACAACTCCTAATCACGTATCACTCATCACGGATCACGCATCATGCGATACCTCATCACTGGTGGCGCTGGATTCATCGGCATCAACTACGCGCATCGGCTCCTGACCCGGGGGGAGGAGGTGTCCATCTACGACAACCTCTCCCGCCCGGGCACGGAGAAGAACCTGGAATGGCTGCGGGCTGAGCACGGCGAATGCGCGTTTCGGATGATTACGGCCGACGTGCGGGACTTTGAGACCCTGCGCTGGGCTGCCCGGGAGGCCGACATCATTGTCCATCTGGCCGCCCAGGTCGCCGTCACCACCTCGGTCGCCGACCCCCGCACCGACTTTGAGGTCAACGCGCTGGGTACCTTCAACGTCCTGGAGGCTGCGCGCCTCTCTGGCCGAAACCCCATCGTCCTCTACGCGTCCACCAACAAGGTCTACGGCGGGATGGAGGACGTGGTCATCGTGGAGGAAGCGACCCGATACCGCTATCGGGACCTCCCCTGGGGAGTGCCGGAGACGCAACCGTTGGACTTCCACTCGCCCTACGGCTGCTCAAAGGGCGCGGGCGACCAGTAC
The DNA here is from genome assembly GCA_014874475.1 of Chloroflexota bacterium. Lineage (GTDB taxonomy): Bacteria > Chloroflexota > Anaerolineae > B4-G1 > DUEL01 > SpSt-77. The sequence goes on along the minus strand of JADBJJ010000029.1, from coordinate 20,223 downwards.
GTCCGGGACTACTTCCGCATCTACGGCCTGCCGACCGTCACCTTCCGCCAGTCCTGCATCTACGGCCCTCACCAGCAGGGGATGGAGGACCAAGGATGGGTGGCCTGGTTCGTCATCGCGGCCGTCACCGGTCGGCCCATCACCATCTATGGGGACGGCAAGCAGGTGCGGGATGTGCTCTTCATAGACGACCTGCTGGACGTTTACGACGCGGCGGTGGCCCGGATAGAGGTGGCTGCCGGACAGGTCTACAACATCGGTGGGGGGCCGCAGAACATCCTCGCCGTATGGGCGGAGTTCGGCCCGATGCTGGAGCGGCTTCTGGGCTGCCCGATTCCCGTTTCTTATGGGGACTGGCGTCCGGGCGACCAGCGGGTCTACATCTCCGACATCCGCAAGGCCGGGCGGGAACTGGGCTGGGTGCCCCGGGTGGGGGTGGAAGAAGGCATCCAGCGGCTCTATGAGTGGGTCGTGATGGGCCAGACACTTTGAGAAGTGCCCGGCCCATCCTCAAGCAAGATGGACATCTATGCTCTCCTGTGGTTTGCAGCGGCGCTGGTGGCTTTGCTTCGGCTGGAGCGATGGGTTCACCAGCACCTGCAAGGAGTGGCCCTGCTGATGGTGGGCGACCGGGAAGTGGCGGTCTGGCTCTACGCGCTGCCCCTGCTGCCGGGGGTCATCCTCCACGAACTGAGCCACGCGCTGGCGGCCCGTCTGGTCGGTGCCCGGGTGGGGAGAGTCTCCGTCCTGCCGGTCCGCCAGGGAGACCGCATCCAGTTGGGCTTTGTGCCGGTGGAGCGGACGGGGCCCGTACGCACGGCGCTCATTGGCCTGGCGCCGTTGCTGGTCGGCTGTCTGGCGTTGGTCCTCATCGGCTATCTGGGGTTGGGGCTGGGGCTGGTGGGGGCGGCGCTGGCCGGAGCGGACTGGGCTGGGGCCTGGGCGCACCTGAAATCGGTGATCCATGCCCCTGACGCCGGAGTGTGGATCTATCTGGCCTTCGCCATCAGCAACACAATGCTCCCCAGCCGCTCCGATATGCGGGCCTGGCCCGTCCTGGCTCTCTTTTTCGCCCTGGTGGTCGGACTGGTGCTCCTGCTGGATATGGGCCCGGCGCTGGCCATCCCCCTCTCCGCGACCCTCCGCTGGCTGGCGGCTGCCTGCACCCTGACCGTTCTGATAGACCTCCCCTTCTTTCTCCTCATCCTTCTCCTGGAGCGGACTCTGAGTCACCTGAAGGGAGTGCGAGTGGAGTACCGGTAGGCAGTACTCCCCCTTGCGCTTTTTCGGATTCGTGGTATAATCTCAAAGGTATTTAAATACTTGCATAGAAACATATTCATATGTCTATCACCCTTGATCTCCAGCAAGAGATTGCCCTTCTGCACGCGCAGGTCTGCCAGGGATTGGCGGACCCCAAGCGGATTCTGCTCCTCTATGCCCTTGCTGAAGGCCCCTGCCGGGTGACGGACCTGGCAGAGACCCTGGGATTGCCTCAACCCACCGTTTCCCATCACCTGAAGATTCTGCGCGAGCGCGGTCTGGTCGCTGCCGAGCAGGAAGGGACGGCGGTCTATTACGCCCTGGCCGACGAACGGGTTATCCAGGCGCTGAACCTGCTGCGGGATGTGTTGCGGGACCAACTGGCCCTGCGGAGCGGCCTGGCGGAGCAAATGAGCGTCGTGGGGCGATAGGGAAGAGCAGGGGCCCGTGTGGCCCCGTCTTTTTAAACTTTATCATTGTAAAGGAGTCCGATGAACGAGCACGAACACGAAGCCCGAAAAGCGTCCATCGTTGTCTTCAGCGGCGATATGGACAAGGTAATGGCGGCCTTCATTATTGCCACCACCGCCGCCGCCAGCGGCATTGAGACCACTATGTTCTTTACTTTCTGGGGTCTCCAGGCCATCAAAAAACGAGTCTCCACCGGGCAGACTCTCTTCCAGAGGATGCTGAGCCTCTTCTTCAAGGACATTGACCGCATAGGCCCCAGCAAATTGAACATGGGCGGGATGGGCCGCTGGATGTTCAAGAAGATGATGAAGCAGCAGAATGTGACTACCCTTCCAGAACTGCGCCAGATGGCGATTGACCTGGGGGTCAAACTCCTGGCCTGCCAAATGAGTATGGAGGTTATGGGCATCCGCCGGGAGGACCTGATTGACGAGGTCACCGACGTCGTCGGCGCGGCGACCTACATTGCCGAAGCAAACCAATCTCACATCACGTTGTTTATTTAGGCCAGTACACAATCATACAAGGAGGCAGAGATGGCAGATTACACTCCCGAGAAGACGCTGGATGCCCGTGGGCTGAAGTGCCCTATGCCGGTCGTCAAGACCAGCCAGGAAATCAAGAACATCTCCGTGGGCGGTGTTCTGGAAGTGCTGGCGACTGACCCTGGCTCCGTGGCCGACATCCAGGCATGGTGTAAGAGCACCGGTAACGAACTGGTCGGAATGGAGAAGGGCGACGGCGTCTTCAAGTTCTGGATTCGCCGGGTGAAGTAACCCCCCAAATTGAGCGTAACGCAAGAGAGGTCTTGTGTCTTGGCGCAAGATGTTGCACCTTGAAAGGTGACTCCGGCAAGCCGCCGCCGAAACCTTAGGGTCTCGCCCCTCCCCCGTCCTCTCCATGCAGCCACTTCGCAGCGCGGGGAGGGGGCAAATCTCCCCGCAGGCTATTGCTGGAATCCCTGGCGAAGCCGCCAAATCTTGCGCTACGAGCGGAGGTGCCGATGGCAACCATAGCCTTTCTGTTCTATTATGTCTTCCCCTATATTGCTGTCGCTGTCTTCTTCGGCGGGCTGGCATACCGAGTCTACCGGTGGTGGCAGAAAAAGCTGGCGCCGGCTCGCTTCTCCCTGTTCCCCCGTCCCCAGAGCCGACTGGGCCGCCTGCTGGATGCTCTGGTGGATATGTTCACCCTAAAGGGGCTCTTGCGGGTGAACCCGCTCCTCTGGGCCGGCGGCTTCATTATGCATCTGGGGCTCCTCTTCGTTCTCGTCGGCCACGTGCGGGCCTTCACCGACTTCTACTTCCTGTGGAAACTACTGAACTGGGGCAAGGAGCAACAGCATACCTTCTCCGCTGTCGCCGGGACGATCGCCGGGACGCTCTTCACTATCCCCCTCTTCTACCTGCTGGCCCGCCGCTGGAGCGGCGCAGTCAAGTGGCTCTCCGTCCCGGAAGACTTCTTCGTTCTCCTCCTGCTCATCAGCATTGCCCTGACCGGCTTCCACATGCGCCTCCTGCGGACGGTGGAGGTGGAGGAACTGCATCGCTTTTTCGCCGGACTGGCTTCCTTCCGCTGGCAGCCGGTCCCTGAGAGCGCGGGGCCCGCTTTCATCTGGCACTTTGCCCTGGTCCAAGTGCTGATGGTCTACTTTCCCTTTGGCAAACTGAGCCACATCATCGGCTCGGTGCTCTCCAAGATGGTCGCCCGGAGTTAAGGAGGACGCGATGTTGACCAAATTCCTGGACACGCTTCGTCAGCGCATCACTCGCCCGCTTCAGTACTACCAGGACATTTGCGTCCGCTGCGGGGCTTGTATAGACGCCTGCCACTTCTACGTTACCTCTGGCCATCCGGCCCACATCCCGGCCTATCGGATGATGCTGGTCAAGAAACTGCTCCAGCAGGGCGGCAACGGTCGGAAGGGGCTCCTGGGCTGGTACCGGGAGACCGGTATGGCCAGCGAGCAAATGGTGGCAGAACTCCGGAAGGCACTCTGGGAGTGCACTGGCTGCCGACGGTGCTCCGTCTTCTGCCCCTTTGACCTGGATACGGCGCTGATGGTGAATGTGGGCCGCTACGCCCTGGGCCAGGAGGGGATGGGGATGGAGATGGTCGCTGAAATCGGCAACGCTGAGGTCAGCAAAGGGGAAATCATAGACGCCCTCAAGGAGTTCTTTGTGGACCAGGTCCGGGAACTGGCAGAGCGCATCCGTCAGGAATGGGGCGTCCCCGACCTGCGCATCCCGGTGGACGAACCGGCGCGCGTCCTCTATGTCCCCGTCGTGGGCGAGCACGCCATTATCCCCCTGGCCAAAATCTTCCATGCCGCGAAGGAGTCCTGGACGTTGAGCATGTTCACCGCCACCAACCATTCCTTCTTCGTCGGCGATATAGAGAAGGCCAAACAGGCGGCCCACTGGATTGTGGAAGAGGCCCGACGGCTGGGCGTGCAGGTCATCGCCTACGCGGAGTGCGGCCACGCCACCCGGACCCTGCTGAACTTCTGGGACCACTGGTTCGGGGAAGAGTTGGTGGGCATTCAGCGGGTCAGCGTTGTCCAACTGGTCGCCTCGTATCTCCAGGAGGGACGCATCCAGGTCCAGCCTGGCGCTTTTGATGTACCGATGACCTATCACGATCCCTGCAACCTGGGCCGAAACGCGGGCATCTATGAGGAGCCGCGCATGCTTATCCGCGCGGTCGCCACTGACTTTCAGGAACTGACGCCCAACCGGGAACTGAACTGGTGCTGCGGCGGGGGCGGCGGGATGATCGCCGAGCCGGACATGTTGGAGGTCCGGATGAAGGCCGGGCGGCCCAAAGTGGAACAGATTCAGCGCACTGGTGCCCGGTGGGTGGTCACCACCTGCGAGAACTGTAAGACGCAACTGGCAGACCTGAGCGAGCGCTACGGTTTGGGCGTGGAAATCAAGGGCGCGGTGGACCTGATCGCCGACGCGCTGATAGTGAGATGAGAGAGCCAGGCGTTTCAAAAAGTGCCTGGTCCTTCGGAATCAGGGAGGTACAAAATGGACCCGCGCGAGTCCTCATCCACTCAATGGTGGGAAGATCGGCTGGTGGCGGATTATCGGGAGTATCGCTGGCGCCAGTTGATGGAGCCGATGTGTCGGCGGATGGAGAAGTGGAAAGCCGGGGAACTTACCTCGGCTGAGATAGAGCAGGCCTTTGAGGAGTGTTACCAGAAGATTACCGAACTGCGCCACATTCTCAACCAGCGCAGCGATCGGGCGGCGCTGCTGATCCAAGTGCTGGACCGGGAGTGGTTTGAGGGATGGATTCGGGAGCACGCGCCGCCGCCCGGTGCCCGGGTTGTCCTGCCGTAAGCGCTTCCTCTGCGATCCGTTTTTATGGCGGCGGCGAAGCCGTCGCCATAAACGCTCTTTCTCACGGGGATATCACGATTTGCCAGGCAGGGTGCGCCAGATGGCGGGTTAGGGGGAGGGATCTCTGTGAAAGAGCGGAGTCGGTACGACTCTCCGGGTTGATAACCCCCTTGCACCGGGAAGGACCTGCCGATCAACGCACTGACCCATCATGCGTGCACCGTTCGCGCGTTCTACTTGACAAAACTTCAAAAGAGTTTATAATACTTCCACCTTTCAGCAGGTGCCGGTAAACTTGTGACCATCTTCGTCAAGCGCTGAGACAGGGGCTCAAGCGCTTTGTTTGTGTTTGTCCCTGGCAATGTAAGGGGGATCGGAGGGGGTTTATGAAATATCTGGACGATTCGGCTGAGATTCAGAATTTTGTCTCGCTGCGAGTCAGCCTGGCCTCGCCGGAGGAGATTCGCTCCTGGTCATACGGCGAGGTGACCAAACCCGAGACCATCAACTATCGCCGCTTGCGCCCGGAGAAGGACGGTCTCTTCTGCGAGGCCATCTTCGGGCCCACCCGGGACTGGCAGTGCTATTGCGGCAAGTACAAAAATATTCGCTATCGCGGCATCATCTGCGATAAGTGCGGTGTGGAGGTAACCCGCTCCTCTGTCCGCCGGGAGCGGATGGGGCACATTGAACTGGCTGCCCCCGTCGCTCACATCTGGTACACCCGTCAGACTCCCAGCATCCTTGGTATCCTCCTGGACGTCTCCCGCCGAAACCTGGACCGGGTCCTCTATTTTGCCCAGCACGTCATCACCTCCGTGGACGAGGAGGCGCGCCAGAAGGCGCTGCGACGGCTGAAGGAGGAGCACGACCACCATCGGCGGGCACTGGAGGAGAAGGCCAGCGCGGCCATTGCGGCGCTGCAGGAGCGACTGGCCCAGGAGCGGGCCCGGATTGAAGCGGAAATGGCTGCCGTTCACGCCCGGGCCGAGGAGCGAATCAACAACGAGACCGAGGCGCTGATGAAAGAGGCGCAGAGCCTGCGCAAGCGCCTGGAGGAGCGTCGGGGCTCTGCTGTCCGTACGCCCGTTGTCCTCAAGGCGACGGGTGCCGTCATCGCCGAGGCCGGAGAAACGATTGGGCAGGAGCACCTGAGCCTGCTGAGTCGCCTCATCCAGGAGGAACTGGAGCATCTGGAAGGCCGCCTGCGGGTTGAGGAGGAACAGGAACTGGCCCCGCTGCAGGCCGATCTCCAGCATTGGCAGAAGTCGGTCGCTGAGGAAATCGCGCAGATTCAGGAACAACTGGCCCGTGATGTAGAGAGTCTGCGTGTTCGCTTTGAGGATGAGCAGGAGGAACTCCTTAGCCTGGCTCCGCTTCAATTCCTCCCCGAACCCCGCCTGCGGGAACTGAAGAGCAAGTGGGGACAGGTCTTCCGCGCCGGAATGGGGGCCGAGGCCTTCTACGAGATTCTCCACCGGATGGACCTGGACAAAATGGCCCAGGAGTTGTGGAACGAGGCGCGGAACGACCCTTCCAAGCAGCGACGCAAGAAGGCCATTCGCCGCCTGCGGGTGGTGGAGGCGTTGCGCAAGAGCGGCAACCGCCCTGAATGGATGATCCTCACTGTCCTGCCCGTTATCCCGCCGGACCTGCGCCCGATGGTGCAACTGGACGGTGGACGGTTTGCCACCTCCGACTTGAATGACCTCTACCGCCGCGTCATCAACCGCAACAACCGGCTGAAACGCCTGATAGAATTGGGCGCGCCCGACGTCATCATCCGCAACGAGAAGCGTATGCTCCAGGAGGCGGTGGATAGCCTCATTGACAACAGCCAACGAGGCAAGGCGCTCTCTCGCCGGGGCCAGCGGCAATTGAAGTCCCTCAGCGATATGCTCCGGGGGAAGAAGGGGCGCTTCCGCCGCAATCTCTTGGGCAAGCGTGTGGACTACTCCGGTCGCTCCGTCATCGTCGTCGGCCCGCAACTGCAACTCCACCAGTGCGGCCTCCCCAAGGAGATGGCACTGGAACTCTACAAACCCTTCGTTATCAGCAAACTGGTAGAGTATAACTACGTCAGCAACGTGAAAGCAGCCCGCCGATTCATTGAACGGCAGCGTCCCGAGGTCTGGGAGATTCTGGAAGAGGTCATCAAGGACCGACCGGTGCTCCTCAACCGCGCCCCCACCTTGCACCGGCTGGGCATCCAGGCCTTTGAGCCGGTCCTGGTGGAGGGGAAGGCCATCCAGATTCACCCACTGGTCTGCGTGGCCTTCAACGCCGACTTTGACGGCGACCAGATGGCGGTCCATGTCCCCCTTTCCGAAATGGCGGTGCAGGAGGCGCGCCGGCTGATGCTGGCGACCCGCAATCTCCTCAAGCCCGCCGACGGCCAGCCCATCGTGGGGCCGACCAAGGACATGTGCCTGGGCATCTACTATCTGACGATGGAGACAAAGAGGCCACACCGGGGCGACGGCAAGTACTTCGCCGACCTGGACGAGGTGGAGACGGCCTATCTGTTGGGCTATGTGGACATCCATGCCCGTATCCGGGTCCGGCAGGTGTATGATCATCAGCCCCCGCCACCCCAACCGGTGGAGACGACGGTGGGCCGCTGTCTCTTCAACCGCGTTCTGCCGGACGAACTCCGGTTCGTGAATGAACCGCTGGACAAGGGGAAACTGCAAGACCTGGTCGGTCTCTGCTACCGTCGCATCGGTGAAGAGAAGACAACGGAAGTGGTGGACCGGATTAAGGCCGTTGGCTTCTACTACGCCACCCGCTCCGGCGTAACCATCGCCGCTGCCGACCTGACCATCCCGTCGGAGAAGACTCGCATCCTGGAGGAGGCGGCGGCCCAGGTGGCGGAGGTGGAACGGCAGTACCAGCGAGGCCTGCTGACGGCCGAAGAACAGTACGCCCGTACGATTGACCTCTGGAGCCGGGCCCGTGATGACGTCTCCAAAGCGGTCTCCCGCGCGCTGGACCCCGAGGGTCCGGTGGCGATTATGGCCCAGTCCGGCGCCTCCAAGGGCGGCTTCGGGCCCATCTCCCAGTTGGCTGGCATGCGCGGCCTGATGGCCGACCCGTCCGGCCGCATCATCCCGTTGCCCATCCGCTCCAACTTGCGGGAGGGATTGACCACGTTGGAGTACTTCATCAGTACGCACGGTTCTCGTAAGGGTCTGGCGGATACAGCCCTGCGCACCGCCGACGCTGGGTATCTGACCCGCCGTCTGGTAGACGTGGTGCAGGACGTCATCATCAACGCCCACGACTGCGGCACCCGCAGCGGCATCTGGATTCGTCGGGACGATGACGTGGGCGGGCAGACCTTGGCGGAACGGCTGGTGGGCCGTATCGCCGCTGCGCCGGTTGTCCACCCGCAGACAGGGGAGGTCATCGTCGGCCGCAACGAGGAGATTGATGAGGAGGCGGTGGAGGCGATAGAGGCCGCGGGCATCAACGAGATATACGTCCGTTCCCCGATGACCTGCGCCCTGCAGCGGGGCATCTGCGCCCTCTGCTACGGGCGAGACTTGGGCCGGGGCACTATGGTCCACATCGGGACAGCGGTCGGCATCATCGCGGCCCAGTCCATTGGTGAGCCGGGCACCCAGTTGACGCTGCGGACCTTCCATACCGGCGGCGTCGCCGCCGGCGGCGACATCACCACCGGCCTGCCGCGCGTGGAGGAACTCTTTGAGGCCCGCAAGCATCCCAAGGGGGAGGCCGAAATCTCGGATATTGACGGCATCGTCCACATCGTCCGTGAGGATGGCCGCCGACGAGTGATTGTCTCCAAGAGCGAGACGCTGACCGATGAGTATACTATCCCGGAAGGCTGGACGGTTCTGGTGTCGGACGGGGACATAGTCAACGCGGGGGAGCCGATCGCCCGCCAGGGGACGGAGGAAGAGCCCGGGGAGCGGATTCTGGCCCGTCATCGGGGCACTGTCCGTCAGGAAGGCCGCCAGGTCCGGGTAACCTACGAACGGCGGGACGAGCGGGAGTACGAAGTCCCGCCCGCTGTCCGGTTGCTGGTGGCAGAGGGGCAGTACATCAAGGCGGGCACGCAACTGGTAGAAGGCTCCCGCAATCCCCACCGTATTCTGCAGGTCCTGGGCCGGGAAGCGACGCAGATGTACATTCTCTCCGAAATTCAAAAAGTCTACCGCTCCCAGGGCGTCAACATCAACGACAAGCACTTTGAGGTCATCATCCGCAAGATGCTGGGGAAGATGCAGGTGGTAGACCCCGGCGATACCGACCTCCTGCCTGGCGACCTGGTGGACCGGTTGGCGCTGCAGGAGATCAACCGTCGGGCCATTGCCGAAGGGAAGCAGCCTGCAAAGGCGCGGGCCGTCCTCCTGGGGGTGACCAAGGCTGCACTGGCGACGGACAGTTTCCTCTCCGCCGCATCCTTCCAGCACACCATTCGGGTTCTGGCGAAAGCGGCGGTGGAGGGCCAGAAGGATATGCTCTACGGCCTGAAGGAGAACGTCATCATCGGGAAATTGATCCCGGCAGGTACTGGCTACCGGGGCGATTCGCCCGATTCTGACGGCCCCATTCCCTCCTACGAGGGCATCCCGCTGCGGCCGGCTATTGTAGCGGCTTCTCCGCCATTCCTGTTCCCGAAAGAAGAAGAGGAAGAGGAACCAGCCATGCTGGAGGAGGAACTGGAACTGGAGAAGTTGATGAGTGGAGAAGAAAGCGATGACCTCCTGACGGTCACCACAGACCTCCTGGATGAGGATGAGGAATACACTTACGAGGACGTAGAAGAGGACGAAGACGAAGAGGACGAGATAATAGGTTGAGGTCAGGCCAGGACGAGAGAAGAGGCGACCTTTCCCGGTCGCCTCTTTTTATTGAGGGGGATAGATACCGGGGGCGGAGGCTAAAAGTGAAACGGGCAACGTAAAACACAAAACGTAAAACGTGATGGGGCCTCTGGGTTCACTCTGCAGGCCCCATCGGGGGGAGGGAGGCGGGAAGCTCTTTGGCTGGGGGCTCATCCCGCTCCTCTGAGGTCCAAAGAGCCCTGAGGGGTCCTGAAAAGAGGGGAAGGCTGAAGCCCGCCCCTCCTCTTGCCCCCCTCTCCCAACCGTTGTATAATCTGCTCCGATGACTCCAATTCTGGGCCCGGACTCGCTGGAAGTACTCTCTCGCGATGCAGACCAAACCCGCCGGGTTGGGGCACTGCTGGGACAACTGCTGCGCGGGGGGGAAGTTATTTGTCTGGATGGGCCGCTGGGCGTGGGCAAGACGGTCCTTGCTCAGGGCATCGGTACGGGCTGGGGCGCCCTTTCCCCGGTGCTGAGCCCCAGTTTCGTACTGGTGCGGGAACACCATCGGGCCTCCGACTCCCGGCGCCTACTCCATGTAGACTTCTACCGCCTTGAGGACCCTCAGGAAGCCAGGAGTCTGGGGCTGGAGGATTGGTTGGGGGACGCGGACACGGTGGTCATCATAGAATGGCCGGAGCGGGCCACGGCCATTTTGCCCTCTCAGCGACTGTGGGTTCGTTTGGATTTCGCCAATGGGGACCGGCGGCGGTTGCTCTTCACCGCCCAGGGGGACGTCTACTTCCCCCTCCTTCGGTCGCTGCGTCGGGCGATCTTTGGAGGATGAGATGCTCCTGGCCCTGGATACCGCTACCCGTTTTGCCAGTCTGGCCCTCCACGACGGACGCGTCCTTCGCTACGAGACTACCTGGGAGGCAGGCCGCCAGCATACGACGCAACTGATGCCCCGGATAGTGGCTGCACTGGAGGACTTGCGGCTCGGGCCCGATGCGCTCCGTGCGGTCGCCGTTGCACTGGGGCCGGGCTCCTTCACCGGCTTGCGGGTCGGACTGGCCATCGCCAAAGGGCTGGCCCTGGCCCTCCAAATTCCCCTGGTCGGTGTTCCTACACTGGATATTCTGGCAGCCGCACAGGGCCAGAGCCGCTATCCGCTGATCACGGTCATCCAGGCCGGACGGGGCCGCCTCTGCGCCGCGCGCTATCGCTGGCGCAACGGCTGGCGGCGGCGGGAGGGGTTTTTCCTGACTACCTGGGAGGACCTCCTGGCCTCCATCACCCGGCCCACTCTCCTCTGCGGCGAGATAGATGAGAAGGGATTCCATCTGATAGGAGGACTGGGCGAATGGGTGACCGTCCTGCCTCCTGCCTGCTGTCTGCGCCGGGCAGGCTTCCTGGCTGAACTGGCCTGGGAACGGGTCCGCAGCGGGGAGACAGACGACCCCGCCACTCTGGCCCCGCTGTATATCAACTGGCCATGAATGCTTCCGCTCCTTCACCCGAATCCTTTCCCTTTCTCTTCCGACCAATGCGGGAAGAGGACATTGCGGAGGTGATGGAGATTGAGCGGCACTCCTTCCCGAATCCGTGGCCGGAATCCGCGTACCGGCATGAAATCCGCTACGGGACGGACTCTCTTTTCTATGTCCTGCAGCCGTGTCAAGAGCCATCCCCGGCGACCTGGTGGGACCGGCTTCTGAGAAGGCGACAGAGGGAACGTTCCCCGGTCATCGGCTACGTAGGTATGCGCTTTGTCCCTGGCGAAGCCCACATCACCACTATCGCTGTTCACCCAGAGTGGCGCGGTCGGGGACTGGGAAAGTATATCCTCCTGATGGCTATCCAGCAAGCACTGCGAAACCGTATCCGGTTTGTCACCCTGGAGGTCCGCGTATCCAATCGGATTGCTCAGCAACTCTACACTGACCTGGGCTTCCGGGTGGTAGGTATTCAGCGAGGCTACTACCGGGACGGAGAAGATGCCTGGGTGATGCGGCTGGGGCCGCTGGACGAGGCGGAAATAGAGCGCCTGGAGAAGACCCGCCGGGCTGTAGAGGCGGTGTCGATGCGGGATAAGTGAAAAGTGATGCATGAAAAAGTGATGCGTGATGCGCGGTCTGTTGGTGTTTTTTCCCTGATTCCCTTATGGCGGAGGTGACATGGAAGAACTGGAACAAATCGCCGCACAAATCCGTGCTTGTACGGTCTGCATCCTGCACCGGGGGCGTACAATGGCCGTGCCTGGAGAAGGGCCCGCCGATGCGGCTATTGTGTTTGTCGGTGAGGCCCCCGGCTTTCATGAAGACCAGCAGGGGCGTCCTTTTGTCGGGCAGGCGGGTCAGTTTCTGGAAGAACTTCTGACCAGTATCGGCTTGCGGCGGGACCAGGTCTATATTACCAACATCGTCAAGTGCCGGCCACCGGGCAACCGCGACCCCCTACCCGACGAAATCGCCGCCTGTAGCCCTTACTTGGATCGGCAGTTGGCTCTCATTCGTCCTAAACTGGTGGTGACCCTAGGGCGGTTCTCTATGGCCCACTTCCTTCCCCGGGCGCGCATCTCCGACGTCCATGGTCAGCCTCAGCGGGTGGGCGGCATCATTTGTTACCCGATGTACCATCCAGCCGCCGCGCTCCACCAGCCATCCCTGCGGCGGACGGTGGAGGAAGATTTCCGGCGTATCCCCGAGGTACTGGCGAAGGCGGAGGGAGTGGCCGAATACCAGCCCCCGCCCCAGCCCGAACAGTTGCGGTTGTTCTGATCAGCGTGCCAGGCACTTCCCAGAGTGCTTGGCACATTTGCCCCAGCATGGATAACCCGGCCCTTTCGCTCACGCTGGCGATTCTGGTCGCCGCCGTCCTCCTGATCCTCAGCGAGCGACTGCGGGCCGACCTGGTGGCTTTGCTGGTTCTGTTCGCTCTGGCGATCTCCGGCGTCCTCTCCCCTCAGGAGGTCTTCTCCGGCTTCAGCCGCTCCGCCGTGATCACCATCATGGCCATCTCCATCCTGGCGGAGGGCCTCCGCCGCACCGGGGTGACCGACCGGATGGGCGACATCCTTCTCCGTCTGGTGGGGAGACGGGAATCCCATCTGGTCGTCGGGGCGATGCTGGCGGGGGCACTGCTCTCGCTGTTTATGAACAACATCGCGGCCGCTGCCATCCTGCTCCCAACTATCTCATCGGCAGCCCGCAAGGCCGGCATTGCCCCCACCCGGTTGCTGATGCCTCTGGCCTTCGGCACCCTGCTGGGCGGCATGGCGACGCTTTTGGCCACCACCAACATCGTCGTCAGCGGGTTGCTGATAGACCAGGGGCTGCGGGGGTTCGGTATCCTGGATTTCGCCCCCGTTGGCTTGCCACTGGTCGTTATTGGGGTAGCCTATATGACCCTATGGGGCTACCGCTTGCTTCCCATCCAGCCCATCCGCGACCGTACTGAGGGGATCCGTCTTCCTGAAGAAGACCTGGTCCAACTGTACCGCCTGGGGGAACGGCTGTTCCGCGCCCGGGTGCCCGCGGGGTCGTATCTGATCGGTAAACCTCTCTCCCGAAGCACATTCCGGGAAATCTATAACCTGAACGTCGTTGGTCTGGAGCGGGATGGACGGGTGACTCTGGCCCCCTCTCCCGATTTCGTCTTTCGGGAGGGGGACGTGGTGCTTCTGGAGGGGAATCTGGAGGAGTTCCGCCGCCGGGATCGGCCTCCCTATCTGGAGATTCTCCCGCCGCGCGAATGGCGGGAGGAAGACCTGGAGTCTCCGGCGGTGGTCGTCGTGGAGGCTGTCCTCTCCCCCCGCTCTGGCCTCATCGGCCAGACGCTACGGAGAGCGCAATTTCGCGAGAAGTATGGCTTCACCGTCCTGGCCATCTGGCGGGCCGGGCGTCCCATCCGAACCAATCTCTCTGACCTGCCCCTTCAGTTTGGGGATGCGCTGCTCCTCCAGGGACCCCGGGAGCGGCTCCCCGTCCTGCGGAGCGAGCCCGACCTGATCCTGCTGGCGAACGAGAAAGCGTACCTGCCAATAGCGGGAAAGGGCTGGCTGGCTGCCGCTATCGCTCTTGTGGCGTTAAGTCTGGCTGCCCTCCGCTACCAGGCTCTGGCGGAGATCCTGCTGGGAGGCGCGCTGGCCATGATGCTGGCGGGTGTGCTGACGATGGACCAGGCCTACGAGGTGATTGAGTGGAAAACCGTCTTCCTGGTAGCGGGGATGATGCCGCTGGGGATTGCTATGACGAAAAGTGGGGCGGCGGCCTGGCTGGCGGAACGGGTCCTGAGCCTGATCGGTCTTGCTGGCCCGATGGGACTCCTGGCTGGGCTATTTCTGCTGACAATGGGGCTGGCGCAGGTCATGCACAGCGCGGTGGTCGCCTCCATCGTGGCCCCCCTGGCCATCCAGTTGGCCCTGCAGGCCGGCCTGAGTCCTCAGGCGCTGGCGATGACGGTCGCTCTGGCAACCTCCACGACCTTTCTGACGCCGCTGGGGCACCCGGTCAACGTGCTGGTGATGAACGTCGGCGGCTATCGCGCGCGGGATTACCTGCGGGTTGGCTGGCCGCTGACGCTGCTGGTCTTTGGCGCCGTTCTGGTGCTGGTGCCTGTCTTCTGGCCGCTGAGATGAAATACTCCATAACTTTTGCCCCAGCAGGCGGCTTCGCCGCCCGCCCCATATCTCTGCAAGGAGCGTGACATGTTCTCCACATTTGACGAAGCCCGACAGTTTGTCCAGCGACACGACATCCAGATGGTGGATCTCAAGTTCACCGACCTGGGAGGCCGGTGGCACCACCTGACTCTTCCCGTCTCCCAGTTCACCCCGGCCCTGATGGAGGAGGGCGTGGGGTTTGACGGCTCCGCCGTCGGCCTGAAATCGGTCAAGGCCGGGGACATGGTGCTGGTCCCTGACCTGACCACGGGATTCCTGGACCCCTTCTGGGAAGTACCGACCGTCAGTTTCATCTGCACCACGCTGGAGGCGGATACGAAAGCCGTCTTCGCCAACGACCCCCGCAACATCGCTCTCCGGGCCGAGGCGTGGATGCGGGAGACCGGCATTGCCGATGAGAGCCGTTGGGGGCCGGAACCGGAATTCTACGTGTTTGACCGGGTGGCCTATGAGTATGGCCCGAATCGCTGCGGGTATCGGGTGGAATCAGCCGAAGCCGATTGGGGAGACGGGGCTCCTTCCGGGCATGTCATCCCCCTCCATGGGGGCTACCATGCCATCCCACCGAAGGATACCCTCTACAACCTGCGGACAGAGATGACTCGCTATCTGGAGGCGATGGGCGTTCCGGTCAAGTACCACCATCACGAAGTCGGCGGGCCGGGGCAATGCGAGATTGAGACACCCATGATGGGCCTGGTCCAGGCTGGGGATGCCGTGATGATGATCAAGTACGTCACCAAAATGGTCGCCCGCGCTCACGGCCTGACGGCCACGTTCATGCCCAAGCCGCTCTACGGCGAGGCGGGCAATGGTCTGCACTTCCACCAGCAACTGTTCCGGGACGGCCGGAACCTCTTCTATGATCCCCAGGGGTACAGTCTGCTCAGCCGGACGGCGCTGCAGTACATCGGTGGGTTGCTGGCCCACGGCCCCGCCGTCCTGGCGCTGACCAACCCCAGCACCAACTCCTACCGTCGGCTGGTGCCGGGGTATGAGGCGCCGATCCTGGCTTTCTTCTCCGCCGGGAACCGAACGGCGGCGGTGCGCATTCCCCGCTACGCCACCAAGCCGGAAAAGGTACGCATTGAGTTCCGCCCTCCCGATGCAACCTGCAACATCTACCTGGCCCTGGCGGCCCAACTGCTGGCGGGGCTGGACGGCATTCGGCGGGAGATAGACCCTACCGAGGCGGGCTTTGGTCCGATAGAGGCAGATGTTTTCTCCTGGAGCGAGGAGCGGAGGGCTGCAATTCGGCCGTTGCCCACCGCCCTCTCCGATGCGCTGGACGCGCTGGAGGCAGACCATGAGTTTCTCTGCGCTGGTGGGGTGTTTAGCGAGGACTTGATTGGGCGCTGGATTGCGGCTCGTCGGGAAGAAGATCTGGCGGTGCGCGTCCGCCCTCACCCCTATGAGGTCAAGTTATACTACGATGTGTAGAAACTACTCTCCCCAGAGAATGGGTGCGGCGGACGGCGAAGCCGTCCGCTGCATCTTTTCATCCAGCGGGGAGAAGGTAAGGCGCAAATGGACCTTGGTGCATAAATTGCGCTACGAACAAACGTGAGCAGCAATCCCTGTTTCTTGATGACTGTTGCCGGCTCCATCGGGTGACCGGTTCAGGTCACCATATAACTGTCTGGCATCCCGATACATTACGATGTCAACGCCCGGCAGCGAATGAACACCTGGGTACACTGAACAGGGAGCAAACGGGCAGTCAGATGTTCCCCCAAGATGGCTTTCCGGCGAAAAACAGCCCTCTTCGCCAACGAACGGCGATGATATTGACAATGCCTATCCCAGGTACGGCGACCGTGCTTCCGAATATAGTATTGTACAGCCATCCGGCGATGGCATCGTCCGACACCCAAAGAATCACCGAACCTCTCTGAACCAGCGCCCGGTCATATTCCGGACTCGGTGGGGGATTTTCTTCTGTTTCTTTTGCAGTCGGGGGTAGGTAGTACTTGACCACTCTGGTTTTTGGTGGTATCCTTTCTTCCGAAACATTCTTGCGGAGGGAAGGAGACCATGCCAAGACCTCAACGATATCGGGTTCAGTTAGAAACGGTGCGACGGGAAGTGGAGGCCTGGGCCAGAGAACGGAATGAGGCGCAGGCTACTGTGGAATGGCGCTTTACTTCTGCGGAGGCGCGGGACTGGCTGAAGCGCCTATACCGTCAATAATCATTGTGGTCAAGTAGTAGTCTCCCTCTTGAGTGTTTTTAGGAAATGAGGTATCCTTACGGTACCGACATTGGCGATAGGGGTGGCGAGAGATGCAGTTAGCACCAGTTGGTGATTTTTGTCCAAATGAATCCTGTCCAGACTATGGTAAACTCCAATCCGATCAACAGCGCAACATCAAACGAGCCGGCAAGACTCAGCGCGGGCGTCAGCGATTCCAGTGCAAGACGTGCCAGCAGACCTTTACCGAGACCAAGGGGACCCTCTTCTATCGGCGGCGGACTTCTGAAAAAGAAATCCTTGAGACGTTGGCACTCATCGCTGAAGGAGTCCGCATCAGCAGTCTCGCACGCGCCAAAGGGCATAGAGAAGACACGATTCTGGACTGGTTGCGGGATGCTGCCCGGCACGTGGAAGCGGTTGAAGAAGCCCTGATGGCCAACTATTCCTTGAAGCGGGCGCAGTTGGATGCGCTATGGTCTTACGTCGGCAACCGGGGTGAAAAAAAGGCTACCCCGAAACCGACGTCAGTGGCATGTTCTGGCGTGCCACGATGATGGAAATTGACACCCGCCTCCGCGTCGCCCGCGGGATGGAAAAGACCGAGACGGAGGCTTCCATTGCCGTCTTCCGCACCCTGAAGCGGCGGGGACATCCCGATGCGCTGCCGCCGACGGTTTCGGATGGCTGGGGGGGTATCCGGGAAGCGATGATTGAGGTGTACGGACAGATACCCGAATACTGTGGGATAGGCCGACCCCCCACCCAGAAGCGCCCTCAGGACGGTTGGCAATCCTTGCAGGTGGTCCAGCAGCGGGAGAATGGCCGTGGGGTAGGTACTCGTTTGCGGGTCATCTATGGAGGAGGGAAGGATGTCCTTGAACGGCTGGGGCGGAGCACGGCCTACTTGAAGCGCCCTCACCGGACCATGCGCCGGTTCAACAGTCGCCTGACCCGTCGGACGCTGGCGTACTCAAAGGTTCTGGAGATGCATCGCGCGGCGGCTTGGGAGGACAACGTGTACAATCTGGTTCGCCCGCTGAAGACGTTACGCCTTGAGGTCGCCGGCAATCCGAGACGCCGCTGGTTGCCACGGACGCCTGCTATGGCTGCTGGCTTGACAGACCACATCTGGACTGTTAAAGAGCGACTGACGACTATCCCTGTCCCTCAGCAACACTTGACATGGAGACTACCGGGACTCACTAATCCGAAAAGAGCAGAGACAAAATAGCATAATAAGCAGGTTTTGGTTGAAAGTTTTCATCAAATAGGGTGGGATCTCCGTCTTTTTGGTTTAATGCAAATTCAATCCAGGAATTTGAGTCATCCAATCCCCAGAAGGTAATATCTGTTACGCCAGCCTCTAAAGCAGCTCTTAATACTTCTCGGTATATTTTAGCCTGTAATTTGAGGCGTTCGCTTTGAGGACCAGCAACCCCAGTCAGATTAACATCAAACTCAGTGATGACAACATCAACTCCCATTTTTTTGTATCTTTGTATCGTTTCTATTATTCCATTTATATCACTTTCTGATGTGGGTAAAGGAACCCAATCACCCAAATGTAATTGTAGCCCTACTGCATCTACAAGATTATCTTGTTTTAATCGGCGGATAATCTTCATAGTCAAATTGGTAGTTAAACCATCGGGTCTATGGTTATCAGTGTCGTTATATATTAATCTGGCATCAGGATCTGTTTGTCTTGCGATTTGAAAGGCATAAAGTATGTAATCATAACTGCCAAAAGCATCGTAAAATGGATCTGGTCTATATGGGGGAAAATACGGTTCATTTACCACAACCCATTCTCGAATACCTAATCGTGCGCACTTTTCCATAACGGTCGTGATACGATCTTCTATAATTTCTTCCATTTCATTCTGCGAAAAATTGCCATTTCTTAGCCAATAGGGTTCACTGGTGGGAAAGAAAAGAGCATGTCCTCTTAACTCAAATCCTGAATTTCTCGCTCTTCGGGCATTTCTATTTATTACAGAAAAATCATAATGACCTTGACGTGGGTTAATGTTGTTAGGGTATATTCCATAATCAAGGGTTGCTTTGATGATGTTTTCTTCATAAATTTCATAATGCCTCCCATATAAGCCCCATGGATAACAACTGCCAAATTTAATGCCTTTCAACTGTGTTGACTTTTTATAAGTGGCTTTATCCCATTTCCATACTCCCTCATATTGTTCCGCTATAAAGCCCATTGTATATGGTGTGCCATTTTCGTCTGTAATCGTGTAGGTAGCCAAAACATAATCTTTTCCATCAACACCTTTGCGTGCTTGAAAGTTTAATTCATTTACTATTTCCTCCCTCTTTACCTCAATCCCGGCCATCCGCATCGCATTGACAAACTGGGGGATCGGGGCATCGGGGTCTTGCAGATCGAATAGTTCGGGATGGGTAGCCCTCGGGTCGGGGACGCCGGGGAAGGCTGCCAGAGTGGGAATGGGCGTCGGCGTCGGGGTTGGCGTTGGTGTCGGAGTCGCCGCCGGCGTTGGGGTGTTGGTGGGTCGGGGGGTGGCGGTGGGGGAAGGGGTCGGAGTAGGTTCTCCCAGAGATGGGGGCAAGACCCTACAGCCCTTCAGCAAGAGAGAGGCTGCGCCGAGAGAGAATAATTTCAATACGTCTCGCCGTGTGATTTTGTGTTCTGGTCGCTTCATTTTGTCCTCTTCCTTTTGAAGTGTTAGGTGGCGTGGGTTTTGCCCTGTGCCCTTTGTTCAGCCCCAATCGCGCTCCCGGATTGGGCGATTAGCCGGTTGCTAAATTCATCGCTGGATCGAGAGTGTGAATGTCAGGTCTTTTCTGCCAGAGTTTACTTGACTAAGACGGCTATTATGGCAAAGTAATCTTGATCAGGAAGGGCATTGCCATTAACAAAGCTAAAAAGCTCATTTTCCCTTGAATTTTCTGGCACTACCTTATCAAATTGTATTCCCAAGCACATAGGATTTTGTTTGCATGCCATCACCGCATCAGTGAATCCTCTTGTTACTGACTCTTGAGTCCCGCCATCAAATCCCAACTCGCTAATAATGATAGGGACACCTGTTTGCCCAGAAATACGATTTATAACTTCTGAAATCTGTTGGGAGGTTAGCGGATTCATTGGATCAAGATTGGGCCCGTAGCGGATTTGTAAATAAAAAACATCAATCAATCCCTCTTGTTTTAAGGCTTGTAGAATTTCTACCATTTGAGGAATGTGTGGGTCATTTATACCATTTATGAAATCGGAGTACGCTAATCTATCTCCATCATTACCTCTTGATCTATTATATCTCGTCAAAACCTCGTTGGCCTTGCGATAGCTTTGAATAACCCAAGACTTATCCGGTTCGTTGAGACGTAATCCGAGTTTCCTGAAAATATTACCGCTAGTACTCTGTCAAGTCTGAATCTTTGGATACAGATGTTTCAATTTGATGCGCGCATCAGCAGTGGTAAAGCGCCA
>JADBJJ010000009.1 GCA_014874475.1 Chloroflexota bacterium | reverse complement strand
AAACGATCTTCTTGACCTCCTTTGAATGGATTATCATACTTCCTCCTCGCATCATTTGTGCAGAAAGGCCCAACGGCTTGCCGCTCAGCCGCGCCGCCGCAGGCGGCGTCGGCTGCAGCGGCGGGTTGGACGGCCCTCAGCGGCCCTCAGAGCAATCTCTCCTTATGGTTCCGTGGCCGTCAACGGTGAAAGAAACACCTCTGGCCTAACTTCCGGCTGCTCAGGAACAGGCAATGGCGAACGGAATACCTGCGGCAGAGCATCTGGCCTCTCCGGCAAGGAAAGCGGTGAACGGAACGTTTCCGGCATCGCTCCAGGCGCTCCCGGTTGAGCCGCTGCTCCCATCGTCCCACTGTAGGTGATTTGCAGCCACGCTCCACAGCCACCCTCGCGCGTGCAAAATCCCCGCCAATTCGGATGAGCCGAATCTTCATTGCCCAAGACCCAGATGCCATAGTTGCTGTATTGCCCGCTGAGCCAGCTGCGCACCAGGTCGGTCACATCAATCGCGTACCATCTCCAATCTGCATGCGGAACGGAGACCTCGCCGTATTTCCCTCCGAGACTGGGTCGCGTATTCCATGTTACATCTCCCTCCGTCCACGATGAGGCAACACGGTAAGCCGCCATAACACGTGACGTATTCGTCACATCGTAGGAACTACGCAGATACAGCCACAGCGTTGCCTGGCTGATAGATGTACCCGCCGGAATGGCAGAGAGGTCAAAGCGCACCAGACTGCGTGCGTTCTTCCCATCTGGATTCAGCCAGGTGTCATACCCGGCCCACATATCCTCATCGCTACCATAATTTGTGGTGGGATAACCGGCCAGTACCATCGTGTCGGCTACCACAGAGAACCACGTGGGCGGTAAAACAGTTGCCGAGCGCACGTTGCTCCAGCCGCTGTTCCCGGCACAGTTTGTCGCCCGCACGCGATAGTAGTATGTCCCCACCGACTTGTTCGTTGCTGCCCACGACATGTCTGTACCGGAGTAGACGGCCACTGCACCGGTGAAGTTGGGGTTGGTGGCTTCCTGCAAGGTGTACGTCTCCGCGCCGGAGGCTGGCTGCCAACTGACAGTGTAGTTGCCATCGTAATCCGAATTATCAATGGCATTCAACACTGGCGTGGTTGGCACAATCGCCGGATAGCACTTCAGCACCAATGGCAGGTAGGTGCGATACCGCACGGGCGCAAACCGCACCGCATCGGCTGCCATCATCGTATCCGTAACGGGATCCAGCGGCTGTGACTCCAGCCGTACATAGTCGGTGCCGTACTGGTTGTTGAGATAGTACGTGCCGACGTATACCCAAGATGAAGGGTGATCGACGTTCGGATAGACCAGTTGGTTTACTGCAGCCCAGGCGCTCTGTTTGCTCCACGGACGGTCGGACGATTCAGTGTGCCGGATCGTATACTGTGCCGCATCGGTTGTCGCGTGGGCGTTAGGAACGTAGACGAAGACGTTGTAATAGCCGGGAGTGCCGGGGAAATTCCAGGTAGCCGTACAGCTCCCCGGATTTTGACGCGGCACATTCCGCCAGCGGTGGTCGCCGGCCCAGCCAGCGGTGGTACTTGTTGTCCAACACCCGGCGGGATTCTCGACAAAGCCGGTATCGCCGTCGTCCACGGTAAACGCCCCCGGCTCGTTCTCGTTAATGGGTGGGGCAGCGAGGGGAGTGCCAGAGGGATACACATCCCCGTTAGTGATGCTGGGGTGACGCAACCAAACGTCGTGGCTGGCAAGCCCCGACCAATTCTGCCACGGGTCATTTCCTGCTCCTCCAATCCAGCCATAAGGGTTCACAGACGCAGTACTGTTTGGAGGCTCCAACTCAAAATGAAGATGGGGACCAGATGACCAACCCGTGTTACCACTGATACCAAGAATACAACTGAATTCTCCTGTCTCGCAGATATTCTGATCATCCGTGTGGACTTTGAGAACACTCATATGCCCGTAGAGAGTGTCATAACCGCTTTCATGGCGCAGGTGGACATGTAACCCCAGCCCTGCGGTGATCACTCCACTATGGAAAGCAGGATTGGCCCACCCGGCGTAAACGACGTCGCCCGGCGCTGCCGCGCGCACCAACTCATAATTGAGGTCATAATCAATACCATTGTGTCCATCGTAACTTTGGCGGGCTCCTCCACCAGTGGTAGTATTGTCGTAGTGACGCACCCAATTGTTGACATCAGTTTCAGGCCAGTTGTCATAGGTCGGGTATTCGTGGTCATACACACTATTCACCGTGGTAGTTCCGTAGAAAGGCGAGGAAAGGAAACGCGCTGGCTGCTGCAGCACTGGAGAGGCGTCTACCTGGACTGCTGAGGAGTCTGCAGCCCCAATGACAGTCAAGAGAATGACAAGTACTGCCAGCAATGGCTTGCACTTGACCAGAGAGGTATTCACCATCTTTAACATCGCCCACTCCTTTACTGACGCTCCTGAAGAGAAGCACTTTCTGGAAGCCACAGTATGCTGTTCACACTGTAGCCTGACAGAACTTGATAGCAACAGCCATTGGATATGTCCATCAGATACAGATTTCCATATCCTAAAAATGGGTAAAATGGGGAAAAGGCAAAGTTTCGTTGGTCAAGTGATAATGCACCAACTGAACAGGGAACCGCACTAGGGGGTATTCCTGGTATCGTAATCGTCGCCAGTACATGCGTAGTGCCATCACTATGTACCTCTACAATCTGATTGGTCTGCAAATGGCGGCTACATACATAAAAGATCATCTCAGCTTGATCTTCGGTCCATCCTACAAGATCAAGGATATGACCTCCTGGCAGAGTTGCTACCTCCCTTATCTCGGAACCGTCAGCTCTTGCAATGTAGACAGGAGCGTATTCGGCAAATCCCATAGGAACGGGATAAAGGACTAACTGGTCTCCTGCTGGCGACCAAGCCACATTTACTACATGTGATCCGGTGGGGAAAGTCATCAGTTCTCTCAGACCGGTTCCGTCGATGTTCAAACGATACACTGTCGTTGTCTCAGAATCAAGCACAAATTCAACAAACACTAATTGCGTTCTGTCCGGTGATACAGCAATATCAGATATGGAACTCCTTCCAACCTGACGATCCGTTAGTTGGCGATGTTCCTCCCCATGCACATCTGTTAGATAAATATTACTTGAGGAGTCCGCAGCATCTATTGTCCTACCAGCATAGACTAACAACTCGTTCGATATCCATCGCAATCCCCACGCATGTTGAGAGGTGCTATCAGGTGTCACAGGCCAGGCTTGCCCGGTCGTAAGGTCTAGGATATAGCCGCGCCCTGATGAGTAGCGCTGCTCGCCGATGTCGATGTAGTGACTATCACTGAAGGCGAGTCTCGTGCCATCGGGCGACAGTTGCAAATCGCTGATAGTGCCTATCCCCTCGTAGATTTTCTGCATACCACTGCCATCGCTGTTAATGAGATAGAGGGAGGTGTGGGTACAGAGCGGTTCGCTCCTGAGCATTTCATGCTCTCCACACCCAGAGAATATAATTCGACCTATTGGTTCACCAGACATCGCTGTGGGACATAGCGTGACAGCAGGCCAAGGTGTTGCCGTGAATGTAGAGGTTGGCACAAACGGGGTTGGTCCCACTGTACCCGTTGCCCTCGGCGTCCAGGTCGGCGAGGGCAACGGCGTGAGAGTCGGAAGGAGAGAAACCGGCGTTGACAAGGGAGATGTCGCCAAGTTGGGCACACAAGCCGTCAACCCCAACACGGCACCCAGCACAACCATTCGCAAGAGATAAGACCTGATCATCTCATCCCCCTTTCATTTCCGCCCCGCTACCCAAACCGGATAACGGGCATTGGCATTCCGCGTCACCTGCTGCACCTCGCCGCCGGCGACCTCCACCAACCACACGTCGGCAAAGCCTCCGGCATTCGTACTGAACGCCAGCCACGCTCCATCCGGAGACCAGGCCGGCGCTTCGGTCAACGCGCCTTCAAACCGCGTCATTGCCCGCACTTCACCGGATGCCACATCCGCAACGTAGATGTTGCTCTCCAGCGCTGAGGCTTCCACATCCGCCCGCCGATCTTCCCCATTCTCCCGCACCACAAACGCCACCTGTCGCCCATCCGGCGACCACACCGGCGGGTAGCCGTGCCCGGCGTCGGCCACAGCGAGCACCCGCTCGTTGTGCCCGTTTCCGTCGGCCAACACCAACTCCCCCATCGTGAAAGGAATGTTGCTGTCTTCCATCCGGATATAGGCAATGGCCTCCCCGGTTGGCGACCAACGCGGATAGGCAATAATACGGGCCGGGTCGTTGATGATTTGCTCCCTGTTGCGGCCATTTCGGTCCATCAGCCACACCTCGCTACCGAAGCCCAACCCCCGTGTTGTGGCATACAGCAGACGCTTGCCATCCGGCGAGAAGGCCGCATCGTAGGTGAACGGAGGTGTGTCTACCTGCTCGAACCGGCCATTCTGCACGTTGACCAGGAAAACCGCGCTCTCTCCCAGGTGTCCCACTCGCACGAGAAGCGAACCGCCATCGGGTGACCAGTTGAGGAAGAAACTGGATTCCCAGGGCTCGGACCAGACCGGGCGAATTTCGCCGGTTGCAGCGGTCATCACCAGTGTATGAACGCTGGCTTCACATCCTACCTCCACAGCGATCCAGCGACCGTTAGGCGATGCGTAGAGCCCCGCGATAGCACACATTCCTGCGTCAAGCGGGATGTTTTCGGCAGCTGTTGACACCGCTTGCTCTGCTAGCCGCCTCGGTTCGTTTGCTGCTATCCGTTGGATGCCTGGCTGCGGGCCACTAACAAAGAACAGCGTGTCGCTTTCGAGAGTCTGTGCTTGTCCGGCGGCGATGGCCAATGGAGGCCACCCGCGAATCAGGCTTACTCCCAGCACCGTCAGCACGGCCAGCGCCAATACGATAGAAACCTTGTGCGTCTTGCTCATTCTGCCTCCTTGATTTTGATCGGGTGGGACGTTCGGGCCGCCCAACATGGATTAGGTTGACAGTCTCGGTATAATAGTTTATATCTGGCAACTGTCCACCTAAACAGCAAGAATTGGACCTTTGCCGCAAACGCATCAAAATTATGACATCATCCACCTAAATAGCAAAATTTTGGCTATACCACCACCCCCTTTCAGTGGCCTCTGAGGACCGCACCACCACCCTCTGGGATGGCAAGGGCGAGAAGGACCGCATCCCCCCGCGGAGACGATCATCCCCCAACCCGCCGCCAGATAGAAGGGGTGCGCCCGCTCCACGAGAAGGACCCGCCCGCCGGTTGGGGCGAGGTCTACCTCCTCCAGGCCGGATGCGACATCCGCACCGTCCAGAAATTACTGGGCCACAAAGACGCGCGGACGACGATGGCCGGCACCCCTGTCCTGCAACAGGGGAGACTGGCCATCCGTTCTCCGCTGGATCTGTGAAAGCGAAGAGCGACAGAGGAAATCCGTCCGGAAAAAGCAGGGGGAGATTGAGGGGAGGCGCGAAGGGATACTCGGGTAGAGGAGAAAGAGAGCAAAACGGTTGTGGAGATGCCCTGAATTCTCCGGGCCGATGGAGTTCATCGCCGCTCCTTTCCGGAACTCCAAAGGGCGCACAGAAAACAAAAGCAGTCCCCCCCGAACTGGACGGAAGTCGCCTTTTGGAATACACTATCGGCGACCTCCGAGCCGCCTGCCCCGGCGTGGAGACCAGCCCCCCGGTCGGTGTGGAATCCACAGCGAAGGGCATTTTTATTGGAAAGGGCTTTGGTGCACAAATCTGGACAATTGGGCGAAAGAAGGCTATGATTGGAGTATGAAGCGGAAAAAGCGTTCTTACTCCCAACTGCGAAAGAAGCAGAAGAAAACCCCCTACCGGGTCCGGAATTGGCCGGAATATGACCGGGCGCTGGTTCAGAGAGGTTCGGTGATTCTTTGGGTGTCGGACGATGCCATCGCCGGATGGCTGTACGATGGACCGACCCACCGAGGCGCCCCTTTTGTCTACAGCGACACGGCGATTGAGACTGTCCTGACCCTCCGGGAAGTGTATCACCTGCCCAATCGGGGAGCAGAGGGCTTTGTGCGTTCTCTGTTCCAGAAGATAGGAATTCCCCTGCCGGTGCCCGACCATACCACCCTCTCGCGCCGGGGCAGAACGGTGCGAGTCCGCCTGCCCAAAAAGGCACAAGGCCCGCTCCACGTGGTGCTGGACAGTAGCGGGCTGAAGATCTACGGTGAAGGGGAGTGGAAAGTTCGTCTGCACGGCCCATCAAAACGGCGCACCTGGCGGGTATTCCATCTGGCGGTAGAGAGCACAGGAGGCGAAATTCAGGCAGTGGAATTGACCGAGGCCGGCGTGCATGATTCTAAGGTTGTCAAGCCTATGCTGAAGCAGGTAGAGCAGCCCATTGCCAGCGCAGCCGGTGACGGGGCCTATGACCGGCGGGAAGTGTATGAGGCCCTGCAGACCCACAGCCCTGGGGTGGCGATCGCGATTCCACCCCGGCGGGATGCCCGCATCTGGCGACACGCTAATGCTCCAGGGCCGCCCCATCCGCGCAACGAGAATCTGCGTTATATTCGGAAGCACGGTCGCCGTGCCTGGGAGAGGCACTGCCACTATCATCGCCGTTCGTTGGCGGAGACGGCTGTTTTTCGCCGGAAAACCATCTTTGGGGACCATCTGAGTGCCCGTTTGCTCCCTGTCCAGCGCACCCAGGTGTTCATTCGCTGCCGGGCGTTGAACATTATGACGCATCTGGGGATGCCGGACAGTTATGCGGTGACCTGACCCAGTCACCCAATGGAGCTGCCAACAGTCATCAAGAAACAGAGAGCGCTGCTCACGTTTGTTTGTAGCGCAATTTATGCACCAAAGCCATTGGAAAGATAACTGCTTACAGTATATCCCAGATCCCCCGATTTGTCAAGTTCCGCACGCGCTTGCGCCAGGAGAGCGTTACCAGGTGATGGAGATGATCTGGACAAAAGGCGGCGCTCCCCCTATACAGGAATTGGGGAAGAATTTGCACCAGGAGGAGCACCGCCGATGGCTGAACGGGCTCACTGGGAAGTACACGCCATAAACCCAATGGAGGCAAGAAAGCAGATCGTGCTGACCTACCAACAGCCTCAACGCCGGCGGCGGCAAAGCGTCTATCCCGTCTTGTGGGCCTGGGAGGCCAAGGAACCCTTCCCTCTCCTCCAGACCAATGGGAAAGACATCCGCGACAAGGGGACTCTGGAGACACTTCGCACCACCCATCTGCGCCGCCATCACCTCCCCCGATACCAATGGACGGCCTGCGACGGGCGCACCCGCCTGCGCTTTCTGGCCTTCCGTTACGCCCTGAACAACACCTGTGGACTGGCTTTCCTGATCCTGGTGTTGATCTGGCTGCGGGCCTTCGGGGTGGAGCAGGACGTGACCTTCCAGACCGATTGGGGGCAGGAGTTTGGGGGAGACAACCCCCACCGGGTGCAGGCATTGAGTGAGCGCTTCCTGGCCCCTCTGGGCGGGGCCCTGCGGCGCTATCCTCCAGGGCGCAAAGGCTACAACGGCCGGGTGGAACGCAGCCACCGCACCGACGACGAAGAATTCTACCTGCCCTATTTGCTGAAGGTGCAGGATGTGACGCAGTTCCTGCGCCTCAGTGCCCATTGGGTGGATGTGTACAACCGGCTGCGCCCCCACACCGGAAAAGGGATGAACAACCAACCCCCACTGGCTGTACTGCGGCGCCTGGGCTATGATGGGGATGATCGGATTGCCCTCTTCCCACCGGTGATCCTGGACGAGATCGGCGCTGATCTGCTCCTCTCCTGTGACCCAGAGACTGGTAACGACGATCTATTGGCCCCATTACAAACAGAACGGGCCAGTTGACAAGTATCACAATAGTTGTATATTTATGGCCGTCATCGTTTAGGAGAGGGGCAACGAGATTCCAGGGGGCCTGGGATGAGCGATGTGCTGACCATCCTTTGGCTGCTGATCCTGCTGCAGGCGTTCGTTCCCCTGCTGCAGAAACGACTCCTTCTGACCCGGCGTCAGATGGCCATTCGCGCCATTGAGGTCCGTCGCAAGAGCCGGGTCATCACTATGATTCACCGGCAGGAGACGATGAGCCTGCTGGGTTTCCCTATCGCTCGCTACATTGACATTGAGGACTCAGAGCGGGTCCTGCGGGCCATCCGGCTGACGCCGCCGGAGATGCCCATAGACCTGGTGCTGCACACGCCCGGCGGGTTGGTCCTGGCTGCTGAACAGATCGCCTGTGCGCTGAAACGCCACCGCGGGGAGGTGACCGTCTTCGTCCCCCACTACGCCCTCTCCGGCGGCACTCTGATTGCCCTGGCCGCAGACCGTATCGTGATGGACCCCAATGCTGTTCTGGGACCAGTGGACCCTCAACTGGGTGGCCCTCAGGGAAGTTACTACCCGGCGGCATCTATTCTCAAGGCGCTGGAACAGCCCAACCCCAACCGGGACGATTACACACTGATTATGGGTGATGTGGCGCGCAAAGCCATCTGTCAGGTTTATGAGACGGTCTACGCGCTGATTCGGGACAAAATGCCGGAAGAGCAGGCCCAGGAGGTTGCCCGCACGCTCAGCGAGGGGCGATGGACCCACGATTATCCCATTGACTACGAACAGGCCAAAGCCCTGGGCCTCCCGGTGAGCGACGATATGCCCCGGGAAATCTATGACCTGATGGACTTCTATCCGCAAACTTCTCAGCGGCGACCTGGAGTGGAATTCATCCCTATGCCCTACCATCCTCCCCAGGCGCCGCATCGGAACCGCCAGATGGGAGGAAGTTAAAGTTAAAAGGAACGCTCACAACCGTCCCGTCGTGATCGGCATAGTTGTTTTCAGCATCCTGGTGCTGGCCGGCGCCGTGGCCGTGTTTGCCTTTTATGATGGGCAATTTGCTCATACTCTCTTCTTCGCATACCAGATCCGCTTAGGAGTTACTCAGTTTCCCAGATTGGGGTATAATATGGGTTGAAAGATGGCAATGGACGAAGAAGGAATCGTTACCGAAGAAGAGTTGCAAGGGACTCCCGAGCCGGAGGAAAGCGGCGTGGATCATCTCCTGGCCCTCGGCCGCGCTCAGGGCTATGTTACCTTTGATGACATCCTGAGCGTCTTCCCGGAAGCAGAGGAGAACCTGGACCAATTAGAAGAGATTTTCGCTCTTCTGATGAGCGCGGGCATCCCCGTCGGCGAGCCAGAAGAACTGGGCCTGGAGGTTCCAGAGGAAGCGGAACTGGAAGAGGAAGAGGAGGAACTGGAACGGGAAGGTGCCCTCGCTGCAGATGAAGAGCTCTATTTTCGCGCTGTAGAGGTAGATGATACCATCGGCCTGTATCTGAAAGAGATCGGGCAGGTCCCTCTGCTGACTCAGGAGGAAGAGGTAGAACTGGCCAAGCGAATGGAGCGGGGGCGGCTGGCGGAGAAGGAACTGCGGAAAGATGGGCTGGACCCCAAACGGCGCCACGAACTCCAGGCTCTGGTGGAGGACGGGCTGGCGGCCCGGGACCACCTGATCCGCGCCAATGCCCGTCTGGTTATCTCTGTGGCCAAAAAGTACATCGGCCGGGGGGTCTCCTTCCTGGACCTCATTCAGGAAGGAAATATTGGCCTGATCCGAGCAGCCAATAAATTCAACTACCGTCTGGGGCACAAATTCTCCACCTATGCGACGTGGTGGATCCGCCAGGCTGTCACGCGGGCCATCGCCGACCAGTCCCGCACCATTCGCGTCCCTGTCCACATGGGCGACCAGATCAACCGGCTGATGCGGGTTTCCCACCGCTTGACACAGGAATTGGGTCGGGAACCCACCAGTGAGGAGTTGGCCCAGGCGATGGATATCCCCACCCAGAAGGCGGAGCAAATGATTACTTTTGCCCGCCGTCCGCTGAGCCTGGATATGCCGACCGACGATGAAGAAGAAAGCGCACTGGGGGATTTCATTGAGGACGAGGGGGCGGTTGTCCCTGTGGATGCGGTCAGTGCTTCTATGCTGCGGGACGTGATTATGGATATTCTTCAGGAGTTGCCGCCCCGGGAAGTGCGAGTCCTTCAACTCCGCTACGGGCTGATAGACGGTGAGACGTATACACTGGAAGAGGTGGGGAGGAAACTGGGCGTCACCCGGGAGCGGGTGCGGCAAATAGAAGCCCAGGCTCTGAGCCGCCTCCGCCACCCTGCGCATGCTCGCCGGCTGAAAGATTTTCTAAAGTAGGATTCCGCTACAGTAGCCTCGTTGCTGTAAAGAAGGGTTGGGGGGTGGACGGTTTTCGCCGCCTGCCCCCCAACTGCGCGTCTATCCCAGACCCGCGCCCGTTATTTCCGCCTCCGGCTCAGCCACCACGCCCCGGCGACCATTCCTGCCACTAACAACGCCAGCCCGATGGTAGCCGTCGTCACCGTTCGCGGCTCCATCCCCGGCATCACTACACCCTTATACCCCGCCTCTGTTCCATACTCCGCAAACAACTGTCCCCACTTCGTCTGCAATGCTGCCTCCACCCGTTTGCGCCCCACAAAGGGATACCAGTACACGTTGTGATAGAAATTGGAGGCAAAGTAGGACCAAGGGACAATCGGGGTGCGCAGGAGCAGTTTCTCAAAGGGCTTGAGGGGGCCATGGTAAATCATCTTCTGCCCTCGGCTGGCGAAGGTGTCTTCCTGAATAAAGCCCCAGTTCTGGGAGAGCACCCACTCCGGGTCTTCGCCGACGATCTCTATCTGGCGCAGATCGCCCACGCCCAACCCCATTTCGTGCGCGATGCGGATGAACGGGATGGAGAGAGGGTCAAACCCCTGCAGGTGGGCCGAAATCGCGTCTATGGCAACCTGGTCAGCGGAGGCCAGAATGACGTCCTTCTCGTGCCAGCGCATCGCTCGGGGGCCGGGCCCGTCCCCAGCGAAGGTCCCGTCCATCACGGCGAAAAGACCGGGGTGGATATCCTGCTGGATCATCAGCAGGTCCACCAGCGTCTCGTGGATGACGGAATGGGTCCAGTGTCGCTTGGTGCCCAGCAGCCCGCCAAAGGCGTTCTTCATCGCGCCGGTGATGGTGGTGAAAACGTGCGTCTTCACCGTGGGCAACTGAATGATGTTTCTCCCGATCAGAATCTCCGGGATGTACACTCCCTCGGGGTAGACCTGGTCCAGCACCAGAAAGGGCCGTTGGGGCTCGTAGCGCACCCATCGGTACTGGGGTTCGTAGAGATGAACGTTCCGCAGACCGTACTTCTGCACCACATAGAGATGCTTGTTGTTCCGCTCGCCGACGTAAGCATCTACGACGACGGTGTTATTCTGGGCCGCGATGAGGTCGCGGTATCCTGCTGCCTGGAGCGCCCGAACTACCCCCTCCAATTGCCAGGGGGCAGTGGAGCAGGCCGGGTACCAGGTCTGCCAGGAAATGTTGATCTTGAGGATGGTCTCCTTGTCCGGTGGCAGGGCCTCTCGGAAGCCTGCCAGTTCCATCAAACGCGCGTAGTCTTCCAGGACCGTCTCCGGCCGCGTTCGCAAAACCGCCACACGTCCCCGCCCGGGGAACTGGCTAATCATCTGACACCTCCTTGCTATAGATGCTGATCGGGACGGCGCTCTCTCCACGCCCCCATAGAAAACACTCCCAAGTATACCGCACCCCCGTTTTGTGGTCAAATCACTTTGTGCTATAATTACTTCGCTGTTGGTATCAGCCTGAGCGGATGGGATCTCCAAACGGGGAGAGGATATAAATGGATAAAGAAGTCGCCGCTCTGCGGAATCGGATGATCGGGGTTCTTTTACGGGACGCCAGGGCGCGAGCGGGTCGCACTAAACAGGAGTGTGCCAACTGGTTGGGGGTCCCCGTCAGCACCATCACGGCCTACGAAGAGGGGCGAAAACCCATCTCGCTGCCCGAACTGGAGACCCTGGCCTTTTTTCTGGATGTACCGGTCCAGCGCTTCTGGGAATATGATGTCCAACTGTTGAGCGAAGAGCCCGCGCCGCCGGTACGGGAGATTCTGGCCATCCGTCATCGGATGATTGGAGCACTGTTGCAGCAGGCTCGCCAGGAGGCAGGCAAGAGCCGAAAGGACCTGGCCCAATTGCTGGGTTGCTCCGTCCGTTGCATTGCAGATTACGAACGGGGGGAGCGCCCCATCCCGATGCCGGAACTGGAGATTCTCGCAGGCGCCCTGAACCGTCCCATAGAGTACTTCCTGGACTCATCCGGACTGATCGGAGAGTGGGAAGCCGAGGTGCAGGCTTTCCGCCTGTTCCGCCAACTTCCGCCGGAAATTCAGGAATTTGTCTCCCGTCCTATCAACCGGAGTTACTTAGAGGTCGCGTTGAAACTGGCGGAGATGCCTGCCGGTGCACTGCGCCAGATTGCAGAAGGGCTGCTGGAGATTACCTATTAGAAAGTTTTGGTCTTCTGACCACCAAGACACCAGATCAGCAATTTTTCCCTGTCCAGCAACGTTCAGCCCTCGTAATCTTTGAGGAGGTCGCTATGTCCTTCATCCCCCACTCTGACGAAGACCGTAAAGCGATGCTGGAAGCCATCGGCGTCCGGTCGGTGAAGGAGTTGTTCCAGGATGTCCCCGAGCGGGTTCGGTTTCCCGACCTGGACCTCCCACCAGCCCTCTCAGAGATGGAAGTGCGCTGGGAGTTGGAGAACCTGGCCTCTGCTAACTTCACCACTGCTGAAGGCCCCTGCTTCCTGGGCGCAGGTGCCTACCGCCACTACGTCCCCGCCGTGGTGGATGCCGTCCTGCGCCGGGGGGAGTTCTACACCGCCTACACCCCCTACCAGCCGGAAGTCAGCCAGGGGACCCTCCAGGCCATCTTTGAATATCAGACGATGATCTGCGAGTTGACCGGCATGGAGGTCTCCAACGCGTCCCACTACGATGGGGCCACTGCCACCGCTGAGGCCGTCATCACTGCCATCAACGTTCACCGCCTCAAGCGGCGCAAGATACTCCTCTCTCCCTGGGTTCATCCCGAGTACCGCGCCGTCGTGCGCACCTACACCCAGGGCATGGGGCTGAACATCTTAGGAGACACCGGTGACGGCTCCCCACCGGTAACCGATCTGGTAGACGAAGAGACGGCCTGTCTCATCGTCCAGTATCCGGATTTTCTGGGACGGATTGAGGACTTGAGCCCGTACGCGGAGGCGGCCCATCGGGCCGGAGCACTGCTGGTGGTGGTAGCGGACCCCATCGCGCTGGGCATGCTGAAACCGCCGGGAGCCTTCGGTGCCGACATCGTCGTTGGCGAGGGACAGAGCCTGGGGGCCGGTCTCAACTTCGGCGGCCCGTACCTGGGCTTCTTCGCCACCCGTATGGAGCACGTCCGCCGGATGGCGGGGCGTCTGGTTGGGCAGACGGTGGACGCCGAGGGGAAACGGGGCTTCGTCCTCACCCTCTCTACCCGGGAACAGCACATCCGGCGGGAGAAGGCCACGTCCAATATCTGTACCAACCAGGGGTTGGTCGCGCTGGCGGCGGCGGTCTACATGGCTGCGTTGGGCCGCTGTGGAATGCGTCGGGTGGCGGAACTCTGTTACCACAAGGCCCACTATGCCGCCGACCGGATTGACCGGCTGGACGAGTACACCGTCCTGCGGGAAAAGCCCTTCTTCAAGGAGTTCGTTGTCCGCTGCCCGAAGCCTGTCAAAGAAATTAACGATTATCTGCTGGACGAATGGGGGATCATCGGGGGGTACGACCTGGGACGGGATTACCCCCATCTCCAGAACCATATGCTGGTCTGTGTGACGGAGATGAACCCGCGCGAGGAGATTGACATGTTGGTGGAAGCACTGCAGGAGGCAGTGTAAATCCAGAGGATTGGCAAGGGAATCTCCACCCACTATGGGAAACCTTGCATTTGCGGCGCCCGAATCTGAGTCCCTCTGATTCTGGACGATGCCCAATCCCCACCGAGCGTGGATGAGCAGAGGAGCGCGATGATGAAACCTCAAATCTCGCCTAAACCCCTGATTTTTGAAATCTCCCGTCCTGGCCGATGCGCGGTGACGCTGCCAGAACTGGACGTCCCTCCGGCGGAACTGCCCCAGGAACTCCTGCGGGACGACCTGCCTCTGCCGGAAGTGAGCGAAGTGGACCTTATCCGACATTACACCCGTCTCTCCCAGATGAACTACGGGGTGGATACGGGCTTCTACCCTCTGGGCTCTTGCACGATGAAGTACAATCCCAAGATCAACGAAGAGATGGCGCGCCTAACTGGCTTCGTCCACCTCCACCCCTATCAGGACGAAAGGACGGTCCAGGGGGCCCTAGCGCTGATATATTTCCTGCAGGAGTTCTTAAAAGTGATCGGGGGCTTTGCTGCCGTCAGCCTGCAGCCGGCGGCAGGGGCGCACGGCGAACTGACCGGCGTGTTGATGATGCGCGCCTGGCAGTGCGACCGGGGCCAGTCTCATCGCGATGTCATATTGGTCCCCGACTCCGCTCACGGCACTAACCCCGCCACCACCACGATGAGCGGGCTGAAGGTCGTAGAAATCCCTTCCGATAACCGGGGCAATGTGGACCTGAAGGCGCTGGAGGCTGCCTGTCGGGAGTATAGCGACCGGTTGGTCGGCATGATGCTCACCAATCCTAACACTCTGGGGTTGTTTGACGAGCATCTGGAGGAAATCACCGCCCTTATCCACGAGCACGGCGGCCTGATGTACGGCGATGGGGCCAATATGAATGCCCTCCTAGGCATCGCCCGTCCCGGCGACCTGGGCTTTGATGTCCTCCACTACAACCTTCACAAGACTTTCAGCACCCCGCACGGCGGCGGCGGCCCTGGCTCTGGCCCTGTGGGCGTCTCAGCAGCCCTGGCCGACTTCCTTCCCAGCCCCATTGTTGCTGTAGACCCCCAGCGTGCTACCGAAGACAGCCCGTTTTTCACCTTTTACTATCCGCCCAAGTCTATCGGTCGGGTGAAAGCGTTCTACGGCCACTTCGGGATTATGGTGCGCGCCTACACCTATATCCGGATGATGGGGCCGGAGGGGTTGCGCCAGGTGGCGGAGGACGCTGTCCTCAATGCCAACTATCTCAAGAGCCGCATCCAGCACGTCTATCATGTCCCATACAACCGCACCTGCATGCACGAGTTCGTTTGTGAGGGGCGCTTCCCCGATGCCCCCAATGTGCGGGCGCTGGATATCTCCAAACGGCTCATAGACTACGGTTTCCACCCGCCAACAAACTACTTCCCCCTCATCGTCCACGAGGCGCTGATGATTGAGCCGACGGAGACGGAGAGCAAAGACACGCTGGACGCCTTCGCTGATGCCCTCCTGCGCATTGCGGAGGAGGCTCGCACGAACCCGCAACTGCTGCACGAGGCGCCCCACAATGCCCCCGTCCGGCGGCTGGACGAAGTGCGAGCGGCGAAGGAACTGATTCTCAGGTATCAGCGGTAATTGAGGTGACAGTCGCCTGCAAGGCGGCTGTCACCCCATTTATCAAACTGACAAAGATGTGGTATAATTGTTTATGAACAGTGACGGTCACCTGCAAGGTGCCTGTCGTCCTGTTCATCTGCCACGGACCCTCCGGGGCCGTGAGCCCATTTCAGGAGTGTGCCGGTGCCCTATTTTCCTGGGCCGCTGGGATCGCCGGAGGCGACCGAGACGGCGAAAGGAGTGGGCCTCTGTCCCAACGGGGAGTGTTCCCCACGCTCTCTTTTTCTTCCTTTTGCCGCTCATCGCCTCCTCCGTCCCCCCTATATCCCTGTGTCCGTATATCTTACTGAAAGGAGGTCACGATGAGTGCTACAACCCGTTCTTTCAGTGGGCGCCTGAGCACCCACGATCTGGCTGTGGCCGGCGTCTTCGGCGCGCTGGCTATTGTCCTGGCCTTCACCCCGTTGGGACTGATCCCGGTCCCCAACCCCAGTGAGGCGGCCACCAGTCTGCACCTGCCGGCCATCATCGCCGGCATCCTCTCCGGCCCCATCGTGGGCGCCCTGGTTGGACTGGTGCTGGCGGTCTCCACCTGGTACCTCTACAGCACGGCCTTCATCACCTTTGCCGGGGGGAACCTGCTGGTGGCGCTGGCAGCGGCCTTCCTGCCCCGCCTGCTCATCGGGGTCACTGCCTACTACGCTTTCCGTCCTCTGCGGCGTCGGCCTGCCCTGGCGGCCGCTGTCGCCAGCCTGGTCGGCACGCTGACCAACACTTTCGGCGTCCTGGGCATCCTTATCTTCCTGGGGACGCTGCCGGTGGCTCTGCTGGCGCCCGTCTTTTCTATGAACGTCCCCATTGAAATCGCCCTGGCGCTGGTGGTCACCATCCCCACTCTCGCCGTTCTCCAGGCTAGGGGGAGAGGTCGCATCGCCGCCCTTCGCGATTGACGTCGCATGTCACAATGAGCATCCCGTTCATCCAGACCCGTGCCCTGGAATATACCTACCTCGCCGAGGATGACCAGGCTATCCCCGCGTTGCGAGGGATTGACCTGACGATTGGCCGAGGAGAGTTTGTCAGCCTCATCGGGCCCAACGGGTCGGGGAAGTCCACCCTGGCCCGCCACTTCAACGCGCTCCTCCTTCCCACTGCCGGGGAGGTCTGGGTGGACGGTCTGCTCACCTCCGACCCGCGCCATATTCAGGCCATCCGGCAACGGGTGGGTATGGTCTTCCAGAACCCCGATAATCAGTTGGTCGCCGGCACCGTAGAGGAGGACGTGGCGTTTGGGCCGGAGAATCTGGGAGTTCCTCCGGCGGAACTCCGGCGGCGGGTGGATGAGGCACTGGAGATCGTCGGGATGACGGAGTACCGTCACCACCCGCCGCATATGCTCTCCGGCGGTCAGAAGCAGCGGGTCGCCATCGCGGGCGCGCTGGCGACCCGCCCGGATTGCATCGTCTTTGACGAGCCAACCTCTATGCTGGATGCTGAAGGGCGCCATCAGGTGCTCCAGACCATCCAGCGTCTCAACGCGGAACTGGGACTCACCATCATCCTGATCACCCAGTCTATGGACGAGGCAGCGCTGGCCAGGCGGGTGCTGGTGATGGAGGGGGGCTGCATCGTGCTGGACGGACCCCCGGAGGCCGTTCTGGAAGCGGAAGAGGTGGACCGACCGGGCCTGGGACGGCCCTTCGCGGCGGAGGTGGCCCGTCGTCTTCGGTTGCGCGGGCTTCCGCTCCCGTCCGGCCTGCTGACCGTAGATGCGCTGGCGGCTGCGCTGAACGAGGTCCGGAACAACGGGAGCCAACACGGATGAGCGCGCATCACCTTTGTGCCTCTCCGTCTTTTTCCGTGTACGATTCCGCAAAATGCACATACGGGTAGAAGACCTGACTCATATCTACGCCAGGGGGACGCCAGCGGAACGGGTGGCCCTGCGGGGGGTCAACTTAGAGATTGGCCCGGGTGAGCGGGTGGGGATCTCCGGCCCCACTGGCTCCGGCAAATCCACCCTGGTTCAGCACATCGCTGGCCTGCTGGTGCCTGCTGCCGGGCAGGTGCTGCTGGACGGTGTCCCGGCCCATAGGCGCACGCCCGAAGCGCGCGCCCGACGGCGGCAGGTGGGCCTGGCCTTCCAGTTCCCGGAAACCCAGATATTTGAGGTAACGGTCTTTCGGGAGGTGGCCTTTGGGCCCCGTCACCTGGGGCTCGGTGCGGACGAAATCGCTGCACGGGTCCGCTGGGCCCTGGAGATGGTTGGGCTGGACCACGACTCCTTCGCCGAGCGGGTGCCCTTCGCCCTCAGCGGTGGGGAGATGCGGCGGGTGGCGATAGCGGGTATCCTGGCCCTGAAGCCCCAGGTACTGATTCTGGATGAGCCTACTGCCGGATTGGACCCGCGCGGGCGAAAAGAGTTACTGGCCCGCCTGCGCGGCTGGCAGGCCCAGACCGGCGCCACCCTCATCCTGGTCTCCCATCACCTGGACGAGATGGCCGGTCTGGTGGACCGAGCAGTCCTGCTGGCCGACGGGCAGGTCGTGGCCGACGGTCCCACTCGTCATATCCTGAGCGATGGGGCGCGACTGCGCGCGGTCGGCCTTTCCCCACCGCCAGCCGTGGCGCTGCTGGAAGCGCTGCGGGCCGCCGGATGGCCCGTCCGCACCGACGCGCTGAATATAGAAGAGGTCGTCGCCGAGATTGCGCAACATGTAACTACGGATGGACACGGATAAACCAACCACGGATAGACACGGATAAACCACGGATATGCACGGGTAAGTCTGTGCTGTTCTGGGTTCAGTTGGAGCCGGAGTATGAATCTTCTCCTGCCGGGAAT
The DNA here is from genome assembly GCA_014874475.1 of Chloroflexota bacterium. Taxonomy (GTDB): domain Bacteria; phylum Chloroflexota; class Anaerolineae; order B4-G1; family DUEL01; genus SpSt-77. Next base: position 7,664 of record JADBJJ010000009.1, on the reverse strand, counting down.
GTACTTCGCGGCCGATTCGGCCCTGCACCGGTTGGACCCCCGGGTCAAGATGGGGGTTGCGACGGTGTTGATGGTGTTGCCTTTCGCCGTTCGTCACCCCTTCGGACACTTGCTGACGGTGGGGCTGGTCGGCACAGCGGCTATCCTTTCCCGCGCCCCGTGGCGGGCGCTGCTGGGCACTCTCCGCACTGTCTTCTGGCTCGGGTTCTTTATGTTTTTCTTCTACTTTTTCACCACCCCGGGCCGGCCTCTGGTCGCGTTGGGCGGAGTGACGGTCACACTGGAGGGGCTGGTGGCTGGCGCTATGCAGGTCTATCGCCTCTGCCTGCTGGCCCTGATCGCCGCACTGCTCACCTACACTACCTCGCCGCTGCAATTGACCCACGGGCTGGAGGCGATGCTTTCGCCGCTGGCCTCGCTGGGATTTCCCGTGCGGGAACTGGGAATGGTGATGACCATCGCCCTGCGCTTTGTCCCGACGTTTTTTGAGGAGATAGAAACCCTCTCCCGTGCCCAGAAAGCGCGCGGGGTTGACCTGTCGTCGGGCGCACCCTGGCACCGGATTCGCAATATGGTGCCCATCCTCGTCCCCTTGTTCCTTTCCGCTATCCGACGGGCCGAGGAACTGGCGGTGGCAATGGAGGCCCGGGGCTTCCGCTCTCAGCCCCGCCGCACCCATCTCTGCCGACTGGCCCTGAGCCGGGCCGATGCCATCGCCGTGCTGATCGTCCTGGCCTGCGGGGCCGCGGGGGTTCTGATTCGGTGAGCGTCCCGATGCCGCTTCTCGGTGCGGGGAGGCGGCCTGGGCGATGTCCTCGCTCCAGGCCAGCGGCAAGAAAGTCATCCTCATAGCGGGAGGTGAGCCATGCTCCTCTGCATAGATATCGGCAACACGAACATCACCTTTGGCCTCTACGAGGGAGCGACCCTGGGCCCGCGCTGGCGGATCCGTACCATCCACGACAAAATGCCGGACGAGTACGGCATCCTTATGCTCCAGTTGTTTCGCCATCGGGGGTACGCGCCGGAGGATGTGACAGGGGTCTCTATCGCCAGCGTCGTCCCGCCGCTGACGCCGGTCTTTGAAGCCGTCTGCCGGGACTACCTGGGGTATGAGCCGCTGATTGTGGATGCCGGGGTGCGAACAGGGGTCCGTATCCGCTACGATAACCCGCGCGAGGTCGGGGCCGACCGGGTGGTGGACGCTGCCGCTGTCCGGGCCCTCTACGGGATCCCTGCCTGCGTGGTGGATTTCGGCACTGCCACCACTTTTGACGCTATCTCCGCCGAAGGGGACTACCTGGGCGGAGCCATCGCGCCGGGCATCGGCATTGCCGCTGAGGCCCTGTTTGCCCGCACGGCCAAACTGCCGCGCGTGGAGATTGTTCGTCCCCCTTCCGTCATCGGACGCAACACCGTTCAGAGTATCCAATCCGGACTGTTCTTCGGATATGTGGGACTGGTGGAGGGGATGGTCGCGCGGTTTCGGGCCGAGTTGGGACCCGATATGCGGGTGGTGGCGACGGGCGGACTGGCTGAACTCATCGCCCGCGAGACACCGGTCATAGAAATTGTGGACCCCTGGCTCACCCTGCATGGCCTGCGGATCATCTATGAACTGAACCGTCTGCCCTCGCGGTTTGCGGGAGAGTGAACGGGTGGGGCCGGTGCAGGGCTTGCTCATGCGGCGGACTATCCGCTATCGCGAGGGGCGGGGAATACCCATCAGGTGATGCCCAACGATCTATCGCCCGACCTGCGGGAACGGTTGCGGCGGCTGGGAGTGGTGCGGGGTGCGCGTCTTCTTCCCCCCTCTCCCCGTCGTCCGGTCGCTATAGAGAGCGTCTTGCCGGGCAGTTTTTACCAGACCCCGGCGGGCCGTTGCTGGCTTGCGCGTACGGAATACCCCGCCGGGCATGCCCATGGCCGTCTCCCCCTGCAATCTTTCCTCTCCCTTTCCCCCGATGTCCTGGCAGCCATCAGCGGCGACCCTTCGCTGTCGACCGTCCCTCTATCCCGGGCCCTCTTCCTGGATACGGAGACAACCGGCCTCTCCGGCGGCACTGGGACGATGGCCTTTCTGGTCGGCCTGGGGTTTTTTGAGGAGGACTGCTTCATCGTCCTGCAGGTGTTCCTGCGCGATCCCGGCGACGAACCGGCCATGATCGGCTTCCTGGACGAGTTTCTGCCCCAGTTCCGCTGGCTGGTAACCTTCAACGGTCGGGGGTTTGACGTTCCCATTCTGCAGAGCCGTTTCATTCTAGCGCGACGGCCTTTCCCGCTGGACGGGGTTCCCCATTTGGACCTGCTCCCTCTCGCCCGGCGGCTGTGGCGGGAGCGGCTGATCTCCTGTGCCCTGACCGCGCTGGAGCGGGATGTTCTGGAGGTCGTGCGGGACCAGGCCGACATCCCCAGTGGGGTCATCCCCCTGGTTTACCGGGATTATCTGCGGACGGGCGACGCGCGGGAGATTCCCCGTATCCTCTACCACAACCGGATGGACGTTCTGAGTATGCCGGTACTGGCGGCCTATCTGGGGCGGGTCTTTGCCGACCCGGAGGGAGAAGTCGGACTGATGGGGGAAGAACTGGGAGCGCTGGCCCGGTGGTACCAGGATGCCGGATGGGACGGGGAGAGATTGTTACGGGCGGCGGTCCGCCGGACCCGACCGGGGGCCGGTCGGGCCCGCTGGCTGGGCGAACTGGCTCTGACGGTCAAACGGCGGGGGGAGTGGGCCCGATCGGCGGAGTGGTGGCAACAGTTGGCGCTGGAGGCGCCGGACTGGATCAGGCCGGCAGTGGAATTGGCTAAAGTGTACGAATGGCATCTGAACCGTCCGGCACTGGCCCTGGGGTGGGCGCAAGAGGCGCTGCGGCGGGCCGAACGGTTGCCCCCCGGCCCTCATCGGGAGCAGGCCGTCGCCGAAATCCGTCATCGGCTGGGCCGTCTGGAACGGCGTATCCCGCCCCTTCTGCGGGATATGGAGTAAAACTCCGCCGCCTGTGCTGCCGGAAGTTATCAGCGCCGGACGATTGCTCCCGGCTGTCCTGCAATTCGCCCAGTAAAAGTTCTGCAGCGGCCTCTGGGCGCTGCCGCAAATATCAGCCCTGTTCCTTTTCGGTGCCTTCTGCCAGCGCGATGATGCGCTTGTAGCCCGCTCGGATCAACCGCTCCAGTTCGTTGGCGGTCGCCCGGTAGGTGGCCGGAGAGAGCCCGTAGGGGTCCGCAATCCCATGGGACTCTCCGGCCATCGCGGCCAGCAGGTGGATCCGATGGGCATGCTCCGGAAAGGCCTGCTGCATCGCCTCCACGTGATGAGGCGTCATCCCCAGGATGAGGTCTGCCTCCTCCACCATCTGACGCGTCAACCGGCGAGAACGGTGACCGGTGAGGTCTATTCCCCGCTCCGCCATCGCCATCACCGCGCCTGCGCTGGCGGGCTCCTCATCCTCAGCCCACAACCCAGCGGAAAGGACTCTCCAATCCCGTCGGGCCTCATCGCTCTCCAGATAGCGGCGCAACAGGGCTGCCGCCATCGGTGAGCGGCACAGATTCCCCGTACAGACCATCAGAATCGTTCGCGATGTCTTTGCGTCGGTAGCAGACAAGGGGGTCTCCAGTGAGCGAGTATTTACGGGTGGTGAGCAGCCCACCAGTGAGGGAGCACTTCCCCTGCCGGTCCCCGCAGAACCTCGTCGGCTAGTGGGGTGAGGGGAGTATCGGTGACGTTCACCTCTATCAGCCGCGCGCCGTTCCGAAGGGCCACCACTGGGAGAGACGCGGCCGGTTGGACCAGGGCCGATGTTCCCACTACCAGCATCCACCGGCAACGGGCAGCAGCCTCCCATGCTTCTTCCAGTACGGCTGTGGGGAGAGGTTCACCGAACCACACCACATCCGGGCGCAACAGCCCGCCGCAGGCGCAGCGAGGGGGAATTTCCGGAAGGGGCACCTGGCGGTCCTCCCCGACCTGGCCGCAGCGGGTACAGCGGACCCGCCAGATGTTGCCGTGGAGTTCCAGTACGCGCCGGCTCCCTGCGGCCTGATGGAGGCCGTCCACGTTCTGAGTGATCAGGGTGAAATCGGGGAGCACGGCCTCCATCTCTGCCAGCACCCGATGGGCTGGATTCGGCCGACAGTTCGCAATCCGTTGCCGCCGCCAGTTGTACCATTCCCACACCAGCGCCGGGTCCCGGACGAAAGCCTCCAGCGTCGCCAGGTCTTCGGGGCGGAAGGTCTTCCAAAGGCCGTCCGGTCCCCGAAACGTGGGGACTCCGCTCTCGGCCGAGACGCCGGCACCGGTCAAAGCGACTACTGGCCCTTCCATCTTCGTCTATTCAAAAATCCAGGGGTCGGTGGCGCGCTCGTAGGAGAGAATTTCGTCCTCGCTGAAGAATAAAGGAATCTCAAAAGCTGCTGTCTCCGGACTGTCGGAGCCGTGGACCAGATTGCGGCCCACCTCCAAACCGAAATCGGCCCGGATGGTGCCCGGAGCGGCCTCCGCTGGATGGGTTGCCCCCATTGTCCGGCGGGCAACTTCTATGGCCCGGGGCCCCTCCAGAACCATCACCACGACGGGAGCGGAGGTGATGTAGCGAATCAAGCCCGGGTAGAAGGGCTTTCCCTTATGGACAGCGTAGTGTCGTTCTGCCAGTTCAGGGGAAATTTGCATCATTTTCATTCCCACAATGCGCAGTCCCCTTCGCTCAAATCGGTGGATGATTTCGCCGATCAAGCCGCGCTGTACAGCATCGGGTTTGATGATGATGAGGGTGCGTTCCACGACGTTCTCCTGTAGGGGGAATGTTTGTTGCGGCGGCCCCCGGCCGGGCCGCCGCAGCGATAGCCGGCTCTTGGCGTTATTTGAGCAGGTCCAGAGCCACCCGGTACTCCGCCAGCGCCTCGGCCAGCCGTTCGGCCCGCATATAGGCATCCCCCAGGACGCGCCGGGCCAACGGATCATTGGGCCGCTCGTTAACGTGTTGTTCCATATCCGTCAGCACTTCATCCATGAATTTGCCCGTCCGCAATACCTGGGAGTACATCTCCAGCGAGTCCGCATACAGGCCCGCCTGCCATAGGGCCCGGGCGAGATTCAGCCGGGCCGCATAGTCTCGCGGACGGGCCCGTATATGGGCGCGCAGTGCCTCCACGGAGGCTGGCACTTCTGGTACCGGCGGCGGTGCTGCCTTCCGTCGGATCGGCGTGGGCGGAGGCGGCATGACCGCTTCCGGCGGCATAACTGTTGGCGGGATGACCTCCGGCGGTGCGACCGTCGGCGGGACGACTTCCGGCGGTGCGACCGTTGGCGGGACGACTTCCGGCGGCGCGACTGCTTCCAGAGGTTCAGTGGGTGGCGCCACCTCTACTTCAGGCATCTCGGGTTCTCGCTGTGCAGGAACCTCGGGGGGTACCTCTGGAGCCACAACTCCAAAAGTGGTCCAACCAAACGGTTCCTCCGGCGGGGAAATCTCCTCCACAAGCGGAGGGGGTTGGATGATTTCTTCCTCGGCGCCGAAGGCAGTCCATCCAAAAACCTCAGGTTCGGCCGGTGGCACTTCGGCCCGAGGAACCTCCGGCGGCATGACCTCTTCCACCCACTCCGGAATCTCCAATTCTGGGATGATCTCTGGAGGAACGGCCTCCTCTGGCCACTCTGGGAGCCCTTCCTCCGCCTCAGGCGCCAGGAATTCCCGCAACAACTCCCGGGGTTCTTCCTTCCACTCTCTCTCCTCCGGCCCCTCTGCCTCCGGGGGCGCCAAATCTCGCAGCCACTCCGGTATCTCGGCCCGTACTGGCGCCTCGGGCGGAGTCACCTCCGGTGGCGCGACCTCTCTCAGCCACTCCGGTATCTCTGCCGGGGCGGGCGCTTCCGGCGCCTTCGCCTCCGGTGGCGCGACCTCTCTCAGCCACTCCGGTATCTCTGCCGGAGTGGGCGCTTCCGGCGCTTTCGCCTCCGGTGGCGGGGCAACCTCCCGGCCCATAATCTCGGCCATGCGGGCCTCTGCCTCTGCCTCTGCCGTTGCTCGCAGTTCCGCCTCCCGGCCTGCCGCCAGCGACGCCAGCCAGGCCAGCGCTTCCTCCCCTTCCGGCAGGCCTCCCTCCTCCAGCCAGGACGGGGCCGCTTCCGGGGCGGGCGCTTCCGGCGCTTTCACCTCCGGCGGCGCGACCTCTCTCAGCCAATCCGGTATCTCTGCCGGAGTGGGTGCTTCCGGCGCCTTCACCTCCGGCGGCGCGACCTCTCTCAGCCAATCCGGTATCTCTGCCGGAGTGGGCGCTTCCGGCGCTTTCGCCTTCGGCGGCGGGGCAACCTCCCGGCCCATAATCTCGGCCATGCGGGCCTCTGCCTCTGCCTCTGCCGTTGCTCGCAGTTCCGCCTCCCGGCCTGCCGCCAGCGACGCCAGCCAGGCCAGCGCTTCCTCCCCTTCCGGCAGGCCTCCCTCCTCCAGCCAGGACGGGGCCGCTTCCGGGGCGGGCGCTTCCGGCGCTTTCACCTCCGGCGGTGCGACCTCTCTCAGCCATTCCGGTATCTCTGCCGGGGCGGGTGCTTCCGGCGCCTTCGCCTCCGGCGGCGCGACCTCTCTCAGCCAATCCGGTATCTCTGCCGGAGTGGGCGCTTCCGGCTCTTTCGCCTCCGGTGGCGGGGCAACCTCCCGGCCCATAATCTCGGCCATGCGGGCCTCTGCCTCTGCCTCTGCCGTTGCTCGCAGTTCCGCCTCCCGGCCTGCCGCCAGCGACGCCAGCCAGGCCAGCGCTTCCTCCCCTTCCGGCAGGCCTCCCTCCTCCAGCCAGGACGGGGCCGCTTCCGGGGCGGGCGCTTCCGGCGCTTTCACCTCCGGCGGTGCGACCTCTCTCAGCCATTCCGGTATCTCTGTCGGAGTGGGCGCTTCCGGCGCTTTCACCTCCGGCGGCGCGGCCTCTCTCATCCATTCCGGTATCTCTGCCGGTACCGGCGCCTCTGGTGGAGTCACCTCCGGCGGCGCGACCTTTCTCAGCCACTCCGGTATCTCTGCCGGGGTGGGTGCTTCCGGCTCTTTCGCCTCCGGCGGCGCGACCTTTCTCAGCCACTCCGGTATCTCTGCCGGGGTGGGTGCTTCCGGCGCCTTCGCCTCCGGCGGCGCGACCTCTCTCAGCCACTCCGGTATCTCTGCCGGTACCGGCGCCTCGGGCGGAGTCACCTCCGGCGGCGCGACCTCTCTCAGCCACTCCGGTATCTCTGCCGGGGCAGGCGCTTCCGGCGCCTTCGCCTCCGGCGGCGCGGCCTCTCTCATCCATTCCGGTATCTCTGCCGGTACCGGCGCCTCTGGTGGAGTCACCTCCGGCGGCGCGACCTTTCTCAGCCACTCCGGTATCTCTGCCGGGGCAGGCGCTTCCGGCGCCTTCGCCTCCGGCGGCGCGACCTTTCTCAGCCACTCCGGTATCTCTGCCGGGGTGGGTGCTTCCGGCGCCTTCGCCTCCGGCGGCGCGACCTCTCTCAGCCACTCCGGTATCTCTGCCGGTACCGGCGCCTCGGGCGGAGTCACCTCCGGCGGCGCGACCTCTCTCAGCCACTCCGGTATCTCTGCCGGGGCAGGCGCTTCCGGCGCCTTCGCCTCCGGCGGCGCGACCTTTCTCAGCCACTCCGGTATCTCTGCCGGGGTGGGTGCTTCCGGCGCCTTCGCCTC
>JADBJJ010000018.1 GCA_014874475.1 Chloroflexota bacterium | reverse complement strand
TCCGACTTGAGCAGGATTTGTGCCCGTCGGATCTTGCGGGCTGGCGCTGTACCGGATGAGACAATCTGTTGGAGTTGTAAGCGTTCCTCTTCGGTCAATTGCACAACGTATTTGCGATTCATCTCTTCACCTCCAATGATGAAAACACCATTGGAGGTGAGAAGATGCGAAATCCAGTTATCACACTTGACAGAGTACTACTATGCCATTGAGACCGCTTCCCGATCAGGCCGAAGGTGTCAATTCAGGGAAGCGTGCCAGGATTTCCTCGACCGAGGCTAGGCCGCGCGGCATGCCGCCATAGGTGAAGCCGGTGAGATTGTTGCCGTGCTGCAGGCGCATGAGGCCGTAGCGGACGAACTGGCGGGAAGGGAGACCGCCACGCTGTTCATCGGTCAGTTCCCACGACCAGCGCATCGGTTTGCAGGCGACCATCGCCGGATCGGCGTGACGATCAGCCGCTTGCTCGGCCAAAGCAAGATAGAGTTCGGCGCGGATTTGGGACAAAGCGTTACAACTACCGATGCGGGCTTGCCCTGCGAAGGGGGTCCCAGATGAGAGGAGGCGACGGGGAGCCAAAACACAAACGGGCTGGGGCGGAGACCTTCCCATAGGCCGCGACGACTCGCCCACACGCTCTGTCCCGGTGCGTTCCCGTCATTCATCAGCGATCAGGATCGCACACTTCGCGCCCAACCGCAACTACATTCTAATGACAATAGCATGCAGCGGAACGCAAAAAGTCGCGTCCGCGGATGCTGAGCGTTGGGCCACCTCGTAGTCGCGTCTTGAGTTCTGTGCCCAAAGAGTGGCAACACCGCCAGCGCAAACGAAACGAAAGGAAGCAAAGTGAATATCGTCTTGTGGGCCCTACAAGTCATACTCGCCCTGAAGTTCGCCTCCGTTGTCTATACGCACGGCCTCCACCCCGATTCAGCAAAGATGGAGCGCGGTATGCAGAGGCTGGGTGCAGTCGCACGGCCCTTGCTAATCCTCGTGAGCCTCGGTACGTTCCTGGGCGCAATAGGGCTGATCCTGCCCGCAGCAATCGGGGTGCTACCCTGGTTGACTCCTCTGTCGGCGGCAGTGCTGGCGCTGATGATGCTTTGTGCCATCGGGTTTCATCTCGTGTGCCGCGAACGGGCGAAGACCATCGTTGCCGTTGTTCTTTTCGCGCTGGCTGCGTTGCTGGCTTACGGACGTTGGGTGATCGCGCCGTTCTAGGTGAGCGCTGGGGTAAGCGAACAAGCCCAAGAGGAATAGATCAGGCAGGGTGGCTATGGATGCGAGAAAGAGGCGGCCCAACCTCGGCGTTACCCTGGGCTTTTGCTTCTTGAACCCTCCTTCTCCCTTGCGACATCCGGCCGGTTGCCTGCTCACCGAATGAGAGCCGCAAACAGCCAAAAGTATCACACCCCCTTGTTCGGCCGGCACCGACGGTTTTCCGAATTCCCTGACCTGTGATAGAATATTCTCCACTTCTAGACCTTCCCATTTCTTCGTGTCCCTCGGGGATCATCACAGGAGGCAATATGGGCAACCGATTGGACTGGCTTTGCGGCATTTTCCCCGCTCTGGTCACCCCCTTTGACCCCAAAACAGAAGAAATAGACGAAGAGGCATACCGTCGGCTCATCCGGCACGTCCTCCCTTATGTGGACGGCGTGGTGACCAGCGGCACAACCGGCGAATTCCCCTACCTCGCCCGCGCTGAGCAGCGGCGACTGGTGGAGATTGCGCGGGAGGAGGTCGGGGACAAGCGGGTCATCGCCGGATGCGGCGCTTCCGGCACCGCTCAAGCCCTTGCCCTGGCCCGGGATGCAAAAGATGCCGGCGCGGACGCCATCCTCGTCGTCACCCCGTACTTCCTCCACCCGTCCGACAAAGAGGTCTACCAGCACTTCTACGACATCGCCACCCGGGTGGATATCCCCCTCATCCTCTACAACATCCCCCAGGTGGTGGATACGGTCCTGCCCCGCAACGTGGTGGAGGACCTGGCGGACCTGCCCAACGTCGTCGGCCTGAAGGACTCCTCCGGAGACCTGACCTACACGCTGGAAATCCTGGAGTACGCCGGCGACCGGATAGACGTCCTGGTGGGCCACGATGAGGTGGTAATTGCAGCCCTGGCCGCCGGAGTGAGCGGGATGATTCTGGCCAGCGCCCAGGTCTATCCGGAAATCTGGCGGGAAGTGTACCGGCTGGTACAGGAGGGACGGCTACAAGAAGCGCGAGCGCTCCAGCGGAAGGTGCAGAAACTCTCCCGCATCTTCTGCCGTCACGGCGGCGGCGTGGCGGTCAAGGCGGCTCTCAACATAATGGGCATCTCCGTTGGCCCGCCCCGTCGGCCCCTCAAGAGCGCGGGCGGCGCGCTGATCCACGAGACCCGGGCCGAAATCCAACTGGAACTGGAGAAACTGGGCAAAATCCCGGTCGCCGATGAACCCTTTGAGTACCCCGGCGGCCCGCTGGAGGGCCGCTTCGGCGGCCTGGAACTGACCCCGGAGGACATCCGCCGCTATGGCCTGCGGGTGGGGACGGGCACCGCGGGCGAGGGCGTGAACCGGGTGCAGTTGGACCTGGTCGCGGGCCGGAAAGAGACCCCCCTGGGCGACGCCTACGCCCTCCAACTTACCTACCCACTCCACGGCCGGGAGGCATTGACGACCATTCTGGAGCCGGGGCTGACGGTGCGGCCGTCCACCCTACTCCTGCCGACCCTCCTCCAGAAGAACCTGCGCCAGGCCAATATGATTTATGGCCCCACCCAGGCCGCGCTGGCCCAGGCCATTGTGGACGCACTGGGGGCCGGCACCATCCCCGCCTCCGCCGTGGATGAAGAGGTGATGATCGTCCTGGCGACGGTCCACCCGAAGGCGCTGGACCGGCATGCCCTCTACCAGAGCGTCTACGAAGCCGCGCGCGCGGCGATTGCTCAGGCATACGGAGCGCAAAATTAATTTTGCGCAAGGAGGACCTATGGGCTACAAAACCGACTGGTTCCGAGGCATCTACCCCGCCCTGGTGACCCCCTTCACCCGGGACGACCGTCTGGACGAAGAGGCATATCGGCGGCTCATCCGCTTCGTCCTCCCCCACGTGAACGGCGTCGTCCCCTGCGGCACCACGGGCGAGTTCTCGTACATAACCCTTGAGGAGCGCCGGCGCGCCATTGAAGTCTGCCTGGACGAGGTGAACGGCCGCGTGCCGGTTCTGGCGGGTACCGGCTGTCCCTCCACGCGGGAGACCCTTCAGTTGACAGAATGGGCGCGGGATGCGGGCGTCACCGGCGTCCTGGTCGTCGCACCGTACTACCTGAAACCCACCTTCAACGAGGTCTACGACCACTTCCGCGCGCTGGACCGGCTGGGCGTCCCCATCGTCATCTACAACATCCCCCAGTGCGCCGGGACCCACTTCCGCTGGTGGACTGCGGAGGGCATGCTCCTGGACCTGGAGAATGTCGTGGGCATCAAGGACTCCTCCGGCGATATGCCCTTCCTGGAAGCGCTCTTTGAGAAGGTGAAGGGCCAGGTGGGCATCTTCGTCGGCCACGATGAAATTGTCCAGGCGGCGCTGGCGGCGGGCTGCGATGGCGCCATTCTGGCCTCCGCCAACCTCATCCCCGATATCTGGCAGACCATCTACCGGGCCACCCTGGAGGGCGACCTGGCGACGGCGCAGGAGTGGCAGGCGAAAATCCAGAAACTGGTCCGCATTGTTGCCACCTGCGGCCCCACCCAGGCCGTCAAGGAGGGGCTGGAGATGATGGGGATTCCCGTCGGCGTCTCCCGGCACCCCATCCTGCGGGGCGGGAGTTTCCGCCGGGAGGACTACGAGGAACTGCGGATGCAACTGGAAATCCTGGGCAAGATCCCCCAGGCGGACGTGGTCTACGACATGGGCGACCGAGAGGTGGCGACGCGCCTGGCCGCCACGCCCCACACCCCTCGCCGCGTCTCCGGCTGGACGTTGCGGGTGGGAGAAGGGTTCGCCGGTCCGCCCTTCCACGAAATCGCCCACGTGGACCTGCTCATCGGTCGGCGGGACGGGCCCGTCGGACGGGCCATCACCCGTTCTCTGGAGGGTTGGGGCTCTGAGCGCGGCCTGAAGGTCATCTCCGAGCGTCCGCTCATCCTCCTGGTGCCGACGGTCACCATCCGCACCCCCCGCCAGCGGCAACTCTTCTACGAATTCGCTGCCGAGGGGATTCTCATAGCCGTCCGCCAGAACATAGAGAACGGCTTCCTGCCGGAGGCAACGCTGGACGACCTGGCCCTCATCGTCAACGCCTTCGTCCATCCGGCCGCGTCCATCGGGCGGCGGGTGATGCTCAATAACTACAAGGCCACCGTCCAGGCGCTGCGGAAGGCCATAGAGGGCCGGCCCACGCTGGAGCAACTCTTTGAGGAAAGGGCCGCGGCGCGCCATCCCTTCCGGTATGCGCCGTAGGGAAGTGATGTAGCGCAACTCTGCGGGGTTGCGCTACATCCCCATTTCCGCCGGCCGCAGGTCCTGAATCTCCAGTTGCAGGCGGACCGCCCCGTTCCATTCATTCTCCCGCAGGTAGTAGACCGCATCCACCCGCTCCGGCAGGCGGCCAGCCCAATCCCCCTGCCGGAAAGCGATACCGTCCCACCATACCCCTCTATCCGAGAGGGTCAGTTTCAGATGACTGCCGTCTCCCACAGGCCGCTGCCGCTCCACCCGGACGTTCCGGCTGAGCAGGAGCGGCTCCGGGTTCCCCTCCCCGAAGGGGCGCAGCGCTTGCAATGCCTTCCAGAGGGCCCCGTTGACTTCCCTCAAGGCGACCTCGGCGTCAATCTCCAGGACCGGGGTCAGTTCCATCCCCTCCAATTCCCGCGCCGCAATCTCCAGCAGGCGGCGCTTCAACTCGTCCAGATGACGGGTGGGAACAGCGAACCCGGCGGCGACCCTGTGGCCCCCGTGGCGGATCAGCAGGTCGGCGCATTCGTCCAGCGCGCGGGTGATATGGAACTCCGGGATGGAGCGGGCCGACCCCTTGCTGACCTCCTCTCCCTGCTCCACAATCACAGCAGGGCGGTAAAACTCATCCACCAGCCGGGAGGCGACCAGCCCGACCACCCCGGCAGGGAATTCGGGGTCGGCGATGAACAGGAGGGGACAGTCGGCCTCCCGCTCCAGGACAATGGTGCGGGCCCGCTCCTGCATCTCCTTCGTCAGCCGTTGCCGCTCCTGATTCAGTTCGTCCAATTCCTGCGCCAGGCGCTCCGCCTCTTTCGGCTGGTCGGTAATCAGCAACCGGTAGGCCTTCTCGGCGTGGGCAATCCGTCCGGCGGCGTTCAGGCGAGGGCCCAGCGCGAAGCCGATGTGCCACGTATCCACCTGACCGGGCCGCAGGCCGGATCGGCGGATCAGCGCCTCCACGCCGACGCGCGGCCCCCGGTTCAGCCGCTCCAGCCCCCGGCTGACCAGATACCGGTTTTCGCCCGTCAGCGGGGCCAGGTCCGCCACCGTCCCCAGTGCCACCAGGTCCAGCAACTCCTCCTCGTCCAGGGGGACGCTTCCGGGCAGGGGGACCTGGCGGTTGGCCCGGAGGAGGGCTTGGGCCAGTTTGTAGGCCAGACCGACCCCGGCCAGTCCCTTGTAGGGGTACGGGCACTCCGGCTGGTGGGGGTTCACCACCGCCACCGCCTCCAGCGGCTCTGTCCCCACCAGGTGGTGGTCAGTGACGATGACATCCATTCCCCGGCGGCGGGCGTGGGCGATCTCGCGCGGAAAACGGATGCCGCAGTCCACAGTGATCAGCAGGCGGACCCCGGCATCGGCCAGTTCCTCTATGGCCGGGATATTCAGCCCGTACCCCTCCTCTACCCGATGGGGGATGTACGGGCGGACATCCGTGCCCATAGACCGGAGAGTGATGACCAGGAGGGCTGTGGCGGTAACGCCGTCGGCGTCAAAATCCCCGTAGACGGCGATGGGCTTTCTTCCCCTGATAGCCTGGCGAATCCGGGCGACGGCCTGATGCATCCCATGGAGGGCATAGGGGTTATCCGGGCCGGGGTGCCGTTCCAGAAACGCCCGTGCCTCTTCCGGGTTTGGCTCCCGATTGTAGAGAATCTGGACGACCGCCGGGTGAAGGTCTGGGAAATGGGCACGGTATGAGTCGGGCACGGGTTGGGGAAGATTCCAGCGATATCGCGTGGGCACAGCACGGACTCCTAACTGGGCTTGAGATGATTTTACCACGAGCAACGGGTACCGCCAAACACAAAAGAGGGGGTTGGGGCGACCTTTGGCCGCCGCAACCCCCTTCCCGATGGCTTCATGGCCCATAAACTTTGAGGGCCGGGAACACTGCCGCCCGGCCACCGCCAGTTCCCCGGCCCTCACCAAAGGAGGAGAAGAAGAGACACCGCCCCTGACTCCGATTATACTCTACCACATTCTCCTCCTGTTTGCTGGACGGAACCCCTACGATTTCCCTACGATTTCCCTACGCGCCGCCGAATGCGGGCAGGAGCAAACGCTCACCCTCCCGGCTTTCCACCTCCCAGAACGGCACCCAGGCCAGGCCACAGTAATCCACGACCACATCGGCGCGGCGGGGGGCTACCTCTACCTGACGGACATTGTCCAGCATCGCTGCCCAGCGGTCGTTCAGCGCATTCAATTCCTCCTCCATCTGCGCCGTCAGGTCATCCAGTTGCTTCTGGAGGACGCGAATGGTCTCCTCCGACTCTTTCACATCCGCCTCCGCCTGCTGGGTCAGGCGATGCTTACGGCTGGCGGACGAGAGCGACGATAACCGCTTTCGGGTCAGCAGAGTGAGCGCCGCTTCCCCGTAACCGAGCAATTTCTCCCGCTTGCGCCCCTCCAACTCCACCAGGTCCCGCTCCATTTCCTGTTGTTCTCGCCGCAACTGCTCCCGGATGCGAGCCATCTGTTTCTCATACCGGGCGCGCACCTGAGTAGCCTCCTCGTCCCGCCGGGCACGGGCCACATCCTCACAGCGGCGGCGGAAATCCCGCTCGCTCTCGCCCGGGCGGCTATATGCCTTCAACACAGGGTTGTACCAAAGCGTCAGCCGGATATTGCGGTAGAGGAAATCAGAGAAGAGACGATTCCAGCGGGTGTACTGGGCCGTCTGGGCCAGTTGGGACGAGAGCGAGCCGTACATCCCCTCCTCCGGAGGACGGTGGGAGAGATTCTCCGGCGCGATATCCGCCACGCCCTCTTCCCAGTTCGGCTGGGCCGGCGGCGGGGGTGGGTCCAGCAGCCGGACCACCCGTTCCTTCTGGTGCAGGCCCATCTTCTCGGCGGCCAGATGGACGGTGCCCATCGCCAGAAGTCGCGGCTGATAGACCAGCCGTCGTCCCGTAACCAGCACAGTCTGCCCGGTCTTCTGCTCATGCTTGTGGAGGGCCCAATCCAGCGTGATCGCCGCCGGAATGAAGACCTGTGGGATGTCAGCCGGCAGCGTTGGCGGGACGGAACTCAGGCCTGGGGGTGCCGGTTGGGCAGGAGCGGGGGCCGCCGCAGGTATCGGCTGGACCGACGGAGGAACCGCTGCAGCCGCCAGTCGGGAGGGAGCGGGGGCAGGAGCGGGGGCCGCCGGGGCAGCAGCGACCTCTGGCTGGGTCAGTTGCCGAATCTGGGCGCGGGTCAGCGGGCCCCGCAGGTAGGACATCGCCCAGCGAGTATGCAGGAAAATCATCTTCTCCGACCTGACGTCGTGGAGGATGAAGACGCGCTGCCGGAGAGCGCTGATCGCCCGGTCCAGCGCGGCGCGGTTCAGGCCGGACCCGGCTGTCGCCGCTGCGCCCTCTACCCCTTCCAGCACCCGCTCTTTATCCCGGTCCGTCCGCAGAAGACCTACCGCCCAGGTCCCGGCGTTCGTCAATCCCTTGTAGTCTATATCCACCGGGTTCTGGGTCGCCAGCACCACTCCCAGCCCGACCGCCCGGCCCTGTTTGATCAACGTCATCAACAGTCGCTTTGTCGGTGGGTCGGCGGGATACGGTGGGAAGAAGCCGAATGCTTCGTCAAAGTAGAGAATGGCCCGCAGGTTGGATGTGCCGGACTGGGCGAACATCCAGTCCCGGACGGCTTCCAGAAGGAGCGTGATAAAGAAGACCCGCTCGGTTTCCGCCAGGTGGGAAAGGTAGAAAATGGAAGCGCGGGGGCGACCATCCGATGTGCGCAACAGGTCTTTGACTTCCAGCGGGACGCCTGCCCGCCATACCTCAAAGCCGGGCGCAGCCAGGATACCGTTGAGCGCCCGCGCCAGGGCCAGCCGCTCCTTCTGGGGGAAGAAACTCTCCAGTTCAAAGACCCCGATCTGCCGGATAGGGGGATCCTGAATCTGGCGAATCAGCGCGGGCAGGTCCAGGTCCTGGCCGTTGCGCCAGGCATGCTCCACCAGCCGGGATAGGAAGATATGTTCTGGACTCTGGAGGGGATCAGCCTCGCGGCCCATCAGGCCCAGAAGAGCGGAGACCAGGCTCTCTACCCTTTCCCGAAGTTCCTCCTCGCCCACCATCTCATCCGGACGGGGGGCCCGGAAGCGGGAAAGGACGTTCACCGGAGTACCAGCGGTGGAGCCAGGGGTGAAAATGACGAACTCAGCCCGTTCCCGCAGTTGAGCGATCCGCTCCGGACCTATATCCCATTTCGCCAGCCCCTCTCGCCAGTTGCGGGCTTCCTCTGCCGCGACTTCCCGCACAGAACGGCCCTCCCGTTCAGCCGCCTCGGCGTCTATCCAGGGTGCAAACTCCTCCGGCGAGAGGTTCGGGAAGGTCAGGAGGAGATTGGTCATATCCCCTTTGGGGTCTAGAATGAGGACGGGGATGCCCTGCAGGAGCGCCTCCTCCAGCAGGACGACGCCCAGGCCGGTCTTGCCCGACCCGGTCATTCCCAGGATGACAGCGTGGGTGGTGAGGTTGCGTGGGGAATAGAGGACAGGCCGGTCGGTCACGACGCCGGCGGTCAGGTCGTACTCACGTCCCAGATACAGAGAGTCGTTCATATGACCTCCTGCGGAACACAGAATGCGGAGTACGGCTATCCCCCTACTTCGGATTAAAGTAATTGTACGTCGCCGTAGCGATGCGCTGAACCAGAGGGTTGGAGACGTCCCACTCCAGCCACTGGGGGCGGTAAAGGTAGACCACTAGGATAAAGTCGCCGCCGGGGCTGAAGACGATGGCCGCGTCGGCGTGGGTGTCGCCAATCCAGCCGTGCTTGCGGGCAAACATCGTCCCTGGCGGCAATCCGGCCTCTATCATGCTCTCCGTCTTGTCCTGGGCCATCATCTCCAGCATCTGCTGGCACTCCTGAGGAGTGAACACGCCCGGATAGGCGACCATCAGCGCGCCTCCGCCTCGGCTGCACTGGTAAATCATCTCCAGCATCAACCCAACCTCTCGCGCCGTCGTCTGCATATACGGGTCAGGATTGGTGTTCAGGTCGGTTCGGGAGTTAGCCGGGGTGACGATGGCCGGCGGAGGAGCGGTCTCGTCGTACGGGGCCGCCATAAACGTGTTGATCAGTCCCAGATAACGCATAGACGCCGTTAGATTTTCCACTCCCTGATAAGCGTCCCCACCGCCGATAACGTCCCTCAGCAAGAGGTTGGCCGTGAAGTTGCCGCTCAGAGTCATCGTCTCCGTCAGCAACCGGGTCTGTTCGGGGGCCGGCGGCTCATCCAGCACCCGGTAGACCTCCATCATCACGGCGATCTTCAGCACACTCATCCCGGCATAAGCAACATCTGGGTTGATCTCCAGTTCCTCCCCGGTCTGCAGGTCTTTGATGAAGACGTTGGGGATGCCGTCAAAACCGGCCAGGAGCGCCTTCAGCATCTCTTCCAGGTGGCGCATCTGGAGGGGCGGAGCCTCGCCCGTGCGGACCACCAGTTCCACCTCCCGGCTCATCGCCGACTTCAGTGCCGCTTCCACCCGCAGGCGGGACGCCTCCCGATCCAGTTCGTAGCCGGCGCGGCCGGCGCGGAAGGTCAGCGCCTCCGGCAGCGGGACCGGCTCCTGAGGCGGGCGGTCGTATTGCTGGGCCACGCGCGCCAGAAAGGCCTCCAGCCGTTCCGATGAGTACCGGGCCGCTGGCATGACCTCCACAGGGGGCGTTGGACGGCGCAGCAGGTAGGCCAGGAAGCTAGAGAGATTCTTCCGGCCTTCCCGGACGGCCTCCAGCGCCTTCCGGGTCTCCTCCCGGTCAAACTGGAAGGCCACCGCCTCCGGTGCCAAGATGACGGGCTGGCCCTGGTATGTCAGTTGGAGCGGCTGAGCATAGGCTCCCTCCAGTGCGGCCAGGACCTGTTCCACCGTCATTCCGGATGCATCCATCCCGGCGATGGAGACATTCGGGGGCAACACCCGCAGGTCGGCCCGGAAGCGAAGCCACTGCCAGCCCAGCAGGGCCAGCAACACGCCAATTAGAATGACTATAGGAAGAGACCAGTCCCGGCGTCGGTATCGTCGCAATGGTGACCTCCGTCGTTATAAGGCCCGAAAGTGTGCTGTAAACACCCCTCTGCTACGCCTCGCGGCATGCTACGAACAGGCAACGGTTTCAGCGACGCTACAGCATCCGCCAGACCCGCTCCGGAGTGAGGGGGATGCGCGGGATGGACACACCCACTGCATCGTAGACGGCGTTGATGACTGCCGGAGCCACTCCGTCCAGCGGGATCTCCGCCACTGCCTTGACCCCAAAGGGGTGGGTTGGTTCCCAGGTCTCCACGAAGAGCACCCGCAGTTCGGGCATCTCGTCGGCGCGAAAGACACGATAGTCGTCAAAGCGGGGATTGACGATGCGGCCCTGCTCGTCAAAGACCAGTTCTTCGGAGACGGCGTAGCCCAGGGCCTGGGTCATCCCGCCCTCCACCTGCCCGCTGGCGGTAATCGGGTTGACAATTTTCCCGCAGTCCAGCGCCATCAGCAATCGCTCCACCGTCACCTGACCGGTCTCCGTATCCACCAGCACCTCGGCGAACTGGGCCGCGAAGGGCGGGGGACTGTACGGGCTCGTGAAGGACGCCGTCCCCATAATCTGGAACTGATCGTGGTGGTGGAGCGATTCCAACGCCACCTCCCGCAGGGTGACGGAGCGGCCGTCCGGGGCCCAGGCGGCCCGGTCACGGAGGGAAATCCGCTCCGGCGGGACGCTCAGCATCCGTGCGGCGACCTGGCGGATCTGCTCCGCCGCCTGCTGCGCGGCCCGAGTCACCGCGCCGCCGCTGATATAGGTAGTGCTGGAGGCATAGGCGCCCTTGTCAAAGGGGGTGAAGTCGGTATCCGAGGAATAGACGATGATGTCCTCCACCGCGCAGCCCAGCACCTCCGCGGCCATCTGGGCCAGCACCGTGTCCGCCCCAGTCCCCAGGTCGGTCGCGCCGACCAACAGGTTGAAGGAGCCATCGTCATTCATCTTGATGACGGCGGAGCCCATGTCCAGATACGGGATGGCGGTCCCCTGCATCACGAAAGCGACGCCCTGCCCCCGGCGCAGGTGAGGCTTGCCGGGGACAGTGCGGTAATCCCCATGGCGCCAGCCGAAGGCGGCGGCGCCCATCGCCGCCGCCTCTGCCAGTGCGCAAGTGTGGATGATTTCCCCGTGGGCTTCCCGCCCTTCGCTCCAGACCTTGCTCATCGGATGCTCGGCGCCGGGTCGGACCGCGTTCTTTAGCCGGAACTCCAGCGGGTCCCTGCCCATCGCCCGGCAGATGCACTCCATATGGGCCTCCACCGCGACAAAGCCCTGGGGAACACCGTACCCGCGGTAAGCGCCGGAGGGGACGCGGTTGGTGTAGACCACGTCGGCCCAGAAGCGAATATTGGGCACGTCATAGAGGGACATGGCCTTGTGGCCCGTATTGCCGGTGACGGTCAGCGCATGGTTGCCATAGGCCCCGGTATCGGAAAGGACGATCATCTCGTTGGCGACGATGGTCCCGTCCTTTTTGACCCCCGTCCGCATCTGGAACATCATAGAGTGGCGGGTGGTGCTGGCAGTGAACTGCTCCTCCCGGGTGTACTCTAACAGGACCGGGCGTCCCGTGACGATGGTCAGATGGGCACAGATGTCCTCGTAGATTTCCTGCTTGTTGCCAAACCCGCCGCCGATGCGGGGCTTGATCACCCGGATACGCCTCTCCGGCAGACCCAGCACCCGGGCCAGGATGCGCCGGACGTGGAAGGGGACCTGGGTGGAGGAGCGGATGACCAGCCGGTCATTCTCGTCCCAGTAGGTCAGGCAGGTCCAGGGTTCCAGTGGCGCGGCCTGAACTCGCTGGACCTCGTACTCTCCCTCAAAAACGAAGTCTGCCTCGGCCATCGCCCGGTCCACGTCTCCCAGTTCAATGCGGATGCGGGCAGCCAGATTACGGGAGGGGTCGCTCTCGCCGAAGGGGACGTAATCGGGCTCGTCGTGGATGATGGGTGCACCCGGCTTCATCGCCTCGCGCGGGTCCAAGACAGCAGGGAGGACTTCATACTCCACCTCTATCAGCCGGAGGGCCTCCTCAGCGATTGCGGGAGTCTCCGCCGCCACCGCCGCCACCCGGTCGCCCACGTAGCGGACTTTGTTATCCAGGCTGACGAAGTCCAGAGGGCCGGGAATGGGATCGGACTGCCCTGCAGTGGAGAAAACTATGCGGGGGACGTCCTGGTAGGTGAGGACGGCATGGACGCCGGGGAGGGCGCGGGCCCGACTCCCATCTATGCGCTTGATGCGGGCATGGGCGTGGGGGCTGCGGAGGATTCTGGCGTAGAGCATCCCAGGCATCTGGACGTCGGCAGCGAAGGCCGGCTTGCCCTGGACCAGTTTCAAGCCATCCACCTTCGGCTCAGGCCGGCCCACCACCCGGAGTTCTTCCTCTGTCGGCGCGACGACCAGTCGGGGCAGGACGATGGTTCGCTGGCCCGTCCGCCCACCGCCGAAGAACTCCGGCGGGGATCCCGGTGGCGGCGTCAGAAGTTGGGGGGGCATCGGGAAGGCCTCTTCCGGTGCCTCCAGGGGTGGAGGTTCTTCGCCTCGCAGGTACGCCGCCGCGCGCAGGACGGCCTGGACAGGCTTGACGTACCCGGTCTCCCGGGAGAGGATGCCGCTGAGAGCGTCCCGGACCTCTTCCTCAGTAGGGTTGGGGTTGCGGTCCAGAAGAGCCTTAGCGGCCAGAACCAGCGCGGGGGCCTCGTAGCCGCTCTGGAAAGCGCCCGTCTCTATGAAGGCCCGCTGGATGGGGTGGAGCGGTGCGCTCCCTTTCCAGCCGCGCATCTGGGGGCCGCTGAGACCCTCCACGGTGCAAATCTCCGCGCCGTCCACCTGTGCGGCCAGGGTGATGCAACTGGAGCGAGGCTCTCCGTTCACCAGGACAGTGCACACCCCGCAGGTGCCGTCCTCACAGCTGTGTTTGACGCTGAAATACCCCTCTCGGCGCAGAACTTGCAACAAGGTGTCGCCGGGGGCGACAGGGATTCTCCGGGGGATACCATTAATCGTTAGAGTGACGTCCATAATACGCCTTACCGTGATGGAGATAGGGATGAAATTGGCGACTCACTTCTAAAGTCCAGCCGCCCGCGCCATAAGTATAGCATCTTCGTTTCAGGAAGGCAACCTTTCCGCTTCAGTTTGCAAAACCTCCGGCTCAAGATGCGAAGCCCAAAGCGCTGATAAGCCCTGGCTGCGAACTCCTATCTTGAGATACGAGCATATAGTACCATCTTCCTATTGACGATCAGAAAATGCATGGTATCATAAAAGCGAGCTAAAAATACCCTTAAAGGAAGGAGGTGAACAAAATGTTGTACATGCCTCGTGAGGAAGGCCAGGGCCTGGTGGAGTATGCGCTGATCCTTGTTCTGGTGGCTATCGTGGTTATTGTCATCCTGACTCTGCTGGGCACTCAGGTCAGCGCCGTCTTCTCCCGCATCGTCGAAGCTCTTAACTTCTAACAGGTCGCTGCCGAGCCACTACCAGAACGGTACAGGACCCCGACATATGGGGTCCTGTGCTTTTTATTTTGGAAGTGTACGGACTTTCCCTGCGGGTTGACCAGGGGCGGATGGAAAGCGACCAGTATAACGTCCGCAGAAGATGTCATCCATTTCGGCCAGAGAATGAGTGATCTCCCGGCAAGTGCTCACTTTTGGACCGGACAGGTGATGGTATAATAGAGCCATCAATGGAGGTCCCGATGAGAGCACGTCGGATTCTGGCGTTTGTTGTGCTGTTACTGCTGGGGACGCCCGGATGCGGGAGCGTCATCACCCCTCCCGTGACGGAGACCGTCCCACTGCTATCTCCTTCCCCCTCCTTTGGGTTCGTCCCTCCACCCTCCCCCACACCCGATGCGGGTGGAGGACTTCTGGAGCCACCTCCCACCCCCACCATCACCCCGACGCCCATCATCTATGTCGTCCGGGAGGGGGATACCCTCTCAGGCATCGCTGCCACCTATGGGGTCAGCGTGGAGGCACTCCAGCGGATCAACGGTATCGAAAACCCCCTTTTCCTCCGAGCGGGTCAGACCCTCATTATTCCCACCGGCCGCGAGGAGGCAAGGGCCCCCACCGAACTTCTACCCACTCCCACCCCTATGCCCTTTGGCATCCGGGGAGTGGGCTTCTATGAAACACCAGTGGGGAGCCTCCATTGCCTGGGAGAAGTGGTCAACACCACTGCCGAGGTGCTGACCAACGTGCAGGTCCGGGTAACGCTTTTTGATGCCTCCGGCAACGCGCTGATCGGAGGAAACGTCTTTGCGGCGGCGGACATTCTGCTCCCGACCGCCCGGGCCCCCTTTTCTCTCCTCTTCACTGCTCCGCCGCCGAACTTCGTCAGCCATCAGGTGGTAGCCCTGCGCGGCGAGGCAGCGGGCGAACTGGCGGCCCGCTACGTGCCGGTAACCGTGGAGGAGGTCACCGGCGCTCCCTATGGGCCTCAGTTTGAGGTCTCCGGGGCAGTGCGGAATACCGACCCCGCGCGAACCGCGACCACCGTTGTCGTGGTCGCCACTGCCTACGATGAGGCCGGGCTGGTCACCGGCTTCCGCCAGCAGACGGTGGACGTGGGGGACGGACTGGCCCCCGGGGCCGCCGCCCCCTTCCGCCTGCGCTTCACCGTCTATAAAGGCGTTCCCGCCGACTTCACCGTCATCGCCTACGGAAAGACCCAATAGGGGCAGGGCTTGCCCTTGCCCAGGGCAACGGCAAGGGTTGCCCCGATATCAGAAACAGTTTGGAGGTCCCAATGTATCCCGTCCTGAGGAAACTGGTTCGCTGCCTGTTTCCCCTTTTGGTCCGGATACGGATGGCCGGGCAGGAGAACTTTCCACCCAACGGCCCCTACATCCTGGCCACCAATCATCTTTCCGTCTTTGATCTCCCGCTGCTCCTTATGATTTGCCCCCATACGGTGCGCGCATTCGCCGCCTCCAAACATCGCCGCAATCTCTTCTACTTCCTGGTCCTCAGCGCGGCCGGCTCCATCTGGGTCCGCCGGGGCGAAATAGACCGGGAGGCGCTGCGCGGCGCGTTTGAGGTCCTCAAGCGGGGAGAGGTCCTGGGCATTGCTCCGGAAGGAACCCGCGCCCGTCAGGTCTACGCGCTCCAACCGGGGAAGACCGGCGCTGCCTACATCGCCACCCGCGCCGACGTCCCCATCGTCCCCGTGGGGCTGACCGGGACCGAAAAAATCAAAGAGAACCTCCCTCGCCTGCGCCGGACCGACGTGACGGTGACCATCGGCGAGCCATTCCGCCTGCCAGAGAGCGGACGGGTGCGCGGGCCCAAATTGGACGAGTACACCGACTTCATCATGCGTCGCATCGCGGCGCTTCTCCCTCCCGAGTACCGAGGCGTCTATGGCTGAGAACGGACTACCGATCACAGACAGACCACGAACGTATACCCTGCATATCGTCTCCCACACCCATTGGGACCGGGAATGGTACCGTACCTACCAACAGTTCCGCTTCCGGCTGGTCCACCTGGTGGCGGAACTGGTGGACATTATGGAACGCGACCCCGCCTACCGTTATTTCCTATTGGACGGACAGACGGTGGTTCTGGAGGACGTGGTGGACGTCCGCCCCGACCTGGAAGGCCGCCTGCGGCGGCTGATTCAGGAAGGACGGATCCTCATCGGCCCCTGGTTCGTCCTCCCAGACGAGTTTCTGGTGAGCCCCGAGGCGCTGGTACGCAATCTCCTGCTGGGCAACCACATCGCCCGTGCCTGGGGGGCCAAAATGGCCATTGGCTACGTCCCTGACACTTTCGGACACATCTCCCAACTGCCCCAACTCCTGCGCGGGTTCGGGATGGATACCGCCATCATCTGGCGCGGCGTCGGGGATGCCCCCACGGAGTTCCGCTGGGCCGCCCCCGACGGCACCGAGGTCCTGGTCTGCTACCTGCGGGACTCCTACAGCAACGCCGCTCATCTCCCGGCAGACGAGGCGGGCTTCGTCGCAGCGCTGGCCGCGGAGCGGGACCGCCTGGCCCCCTATGCCCCCACCTCCCACCTGCTCCTGATGCAGGGCACCGACCACATGTTCCCCCGCCCCGACCTCTCGCGCCGGCTGGAGGCCGCTGACCGTGCCCTCCCTGACCGGGTCCTCCATTCCAGCCTTCCGGGCTACGTCGCGGCGGTGCGGGCCGAACTGGGAGAGGAGGGTATCCGCAACCTTCCCCTCCGCACCGGCGAGATGCGCGACCCCTCCCGTGCCCACCTTCTGCCCGGCGTCCTCTCTACCCGGATGTGGATCAAACAGCGCAATCATGCCTGCCAGACCCTCCTGGAACGCTGGGCAGAACCGTTCTCTGCAATCACGGATCAGCAATCCCTCATCCCCTTCATCCGCCGGGCCTGGAAATACCTCCTGGAAAACCACCCCCACGATTCCATCTGCGGCTGTTCGGTGGACCAGGTCCATCGGGAGATGCAGACCCGCTTTGACTGGTGCGAGCAAATTGGGGAGGAGGTCACCCGGATGGCGCTGGAAGCCATCGCCGCGCAGGTGGACACCCAGGGGGAGGGGACGGTCGCTCTGGTTGTCTTCAACCCGTCCTCCACGCCCCGTACCGACCGGGTCATCGCTGCCGTCTCCCCGCCGGTGGACCCCGAAAGGAGTACGCTGATCGGGCCGGACGGGCGCCCTGTCCCCTTCCAGGTCCTGCGCCACACCGTTGGCGCGGAGATGGAGTTGACCTTTGACCGGGAGACAATGCGGCAGATGGCCGCGATGGCTGTGGCTGGCGGAGGCGTTGTTTACGGCGACCGAGCGGTCCGGGGGATGAGCGTCTGGCGGGAGAGGGATGTGGGCCATCTGACCCTCTCCGTCGGGCGGGGGACGGCGGGCGCTCCCCCTGAGCATCTGGCCGATGCCGTCGCCGCCCTCC
Organism: Chloroflexota bacterium; assembly: GCA_014874475.1. GTDB lineage: Bacteria > Chloroflexota > Anaerolineae > B4-G1 > DUEL01 > SpSt-77. Next base: position 9,755 of record JADBJJ010000018.1, on the reverse strand, counting down.
AGGTCTTGCTGGACGATGGGACGGTAGAACGGTTCATCGTCCGGGTTCGGGAGGACGAGGCGCTGGAGGTCGCCTTTGTCGCCCGCGATGTGCCGCCTCTGGGATATGCTACGTACCGATGGGTTCCACGGGAAGCAAAAGTGCCAGATGCTCCGGAAGTATCTGGCGCTTCCAGCATAGAGAACGAATTCTTCCGCGTGGAAGCCGACCTGCAGACCGGCGTCCTCACAGTCACCGACAAAGAGACGGGTCAGGTACTCACCGGTATCCATCGCTTCGTGGACGGTGGCGACCGGGGGGACGAGTACAACTACTGCCCGCCGGAGGAGGACCTTCTAGTAGACCGACCTGCCGCTCCGCCGGTCATCCGCCGGGAGACGGATGCGCTGGGGGCCAGCCTGGTCATAGAGATGGTCTACCGGGTGCCCGAGGCGCTGGCCCCGGAGCGGAGCCGTCGCAGCGAGAAGTGGGTGGACCTGCCCATCATCACACGGGTCACGCTGACGGCGGGCGTGCGGCGGGTGGATTTCCAGACGGAGGTGGAGAACACCGCTCAGGACCACCGGCTGCGGGTCCACTTCCCTGTCCCCTTCGCGACGGAACAGGGTTGGGTAGAGGGACACTGGGACGTGGTAGCGCAGGCTGCTGGCTTGCGGCCTGGCGCGCCGGACTGGGCCGAACAGCCGGTTCCCACCTGCCCGCAGCGCGGCTGGGTCTGCCTCTCGGACGGCCGGTTCGGGGTAACCGTCGCCAATCGGGGCCTGCCGGAAGTAGAGATAGTCCAGGCCGATGGCCTACCCCCTGAGATAGCTCTGACCCTTCTGCGGTGCGTGGGCTGGCTTTCGCGGGACGATTTTCAGGGCCGGGCCGGGCATGCCGGGCCAGCGCTGGCAGTGCCGGGGGCGCAATGCCCAGGCCACCACACCTTTCGCTACGCGCTGATCCCCCACCCCGGGGACTGGCGGATAGCCTTCGCGGAAGCGGACGCCTTCCAGACCGACCTGCGGGCCCTGTCGGTACTGGCCCATTCGGGGCCCCTCCCGCCGGTCCTCTCGTTCATCCGGATAGATCCGCCCGTGCTGCGCCTGAGCGCGCTGAAGCCGCCGGAGGACGGGGCGGGTCTAATCCTGCGGTTGTGGAATGTGGAGGACCGGCCGGTGGAGGGAACCATCCGCTTCTGGCAACCCTTCGCGCGGGCCCTACGGGTCAACCTGGCAGAAGAGGGGGAGGAGACTCTGGCAACTGACACCGACACCCTGCTTCTGACCGTCAGCGGGCGACAGGTGATAACAATACGGGTGGAATCAGTGGGATAAAGAGAGATGCCAGGCATTTTTCAGGTGCCTGGCATCTCCCCGGCGTCTCAGAGCAACTTATTCGGGCCGCTTTTCTTTCAGGCGCGCGGCCTTCCCTTTCAGTCCTCGCATATAGTAGAGCCGTCCCCGCCGGACTTTCCCGTGCCGGGTGACTTCTACCTTTTCCACGCGCGGGGAGTAGAGGGGGAACGTACGCTCCACGCCGATGCCGTGAGCGGCGATGCGGCGGACAGTGAAACTGGCTCCGGCACCGCTACCCCGTACCCGGATGACCATTCCCTGGAAAACCTGCACCCGCTCCCGGCCTCCCTCCACAATGCGAGCGTGCACCCGCACTGTATCCCCGGGCCGCAGATCGGGGATATTCGGGTTTCGCTCCAGTTGTCGGTTCAGCGATTCAATCAGGTCCATTGACTCACCTCTGATTCCATATCCAGCGGCTCAACGATGGTATATTATACCATAAGCCAGAAATCCGGCAAGTGGTGGCGTTCCTTCTGAGTGCCACTTGCCCCCTGCACAGAACCGGCTATAATATACAGTAGCCGGAGGCCCGAATGAACGACGAGCCACATTCTTCTCCCAGCCCAGTCCAGGAGGATTTCGCCAGGCTGCTGAACGAATTCACCCCATGCGCCCACCTCCAGCGCGGTGACGTTGTTCAAGGACGGATCGTACGCGTGAGCCGCGACCTTATCCTGGTGGATGTGGGCACCAAGTGCGAAGGCACCATCAGCGGCCCGGAACTGGAACAGATGGACCCCAAAACCATCGCCCAACTGAAGCCTGGAGACCGGGTGATGGTATATGTCGTAGACCCGGAGGGGCCTGGCGGCGTTCCGGTACTCTCCTTTACCCGGGCACAGGCGGAACAGGATTGGGCCTATGCCTGCTCCCTTCAGGAAAAGGGAGAACTGGTAGAACTGACTGTTGCAGCAGCCAACCGGGGAGGTCTCATCGTCTATCTGGGGCGACTGCGGGGATTCATCCCCGCTTCCCACCTCTCCCCCTCCCGAGGCGCCCCCCGCGTTTCCGATCCCGATTGCTGGCAATTTCTCTCTCGTCTGATCGGCGCCTCCCTGAAACTGGCTATCATTGAAGCCGACCAGGAGCGCAACCGGCTCATTCTCTCCGAACGGGTGGCAGAGCAACAACGCCAGGTACGGTCAAAGGCCGATATTCTCAACTCCCTTCGGGAGGGCGAAATCCGCCGGGGGCGCGTGAGCAACCTGACCCCTTTTGGCGCCTTCGTGGACATCGGGGGAGTGGATGGCCTGGTCCACCTCTCCGAAATCTCCTGGAGGCGGATAGAGCATCCCGGAGAAGTGCTCCATATCGGGCAGGAAGTGGAAGTGGTCATACTCTCCGTGGATCGGGAGCGCCAGCGCATCTCCCTCAGCATCAAACGGCTCCAGCCGGACCCATGGACATCGGCGGGTCAGCGGTATCAGGTGGGGCAATTGGTAGAGTGCCGGGTCACCCGTCTGACTCGCTGGGGAGCCTTTGCCTGCATCGTGGGGGATGAGGAGATAGAAGGACTGATCCACACGTCGGAACTGGACGGGCCCGACGGGGATGCCATTCGGGAATTCGTCCATCCTAATCATGTGCTCACCGTCCGGATCATACGGATGGAACCGGAGCGCCACCGCCTGGGGCTGAGCCTGCGGCAAGTGGAACAGTGGGAAGGGACAGCGGGCCCGGACGCGCCGCAGGTGGGAGTTGAGGCCGATGGAAGACCACTGGAAGATGTTTACGCCTGAAGCAGAACGGGTGCTCCGCCTGGCCGAGCAGGCCGCCCGGGGTATGCGCCACCCCTATGTGGGCACGGAGCACCTGCTGTTAGGGCTGATGCAGGAAGAGAGCGGAGCAGCGAAAGTCCTGCGCCAGATGGGCCTGCAGGAAGACCGCGTCCGTCAAGTTATCCTTCGCCTGAACCCTGAAGAGCGACGTTCCTCTATCCAGACCCCCCAACTTACTGAAGATACCAAACGGGTCATCCAGCGAGCCGTGGAGGAGGCGCGCCGTCGGGGAGACACGAAAGTAGATACGGAACATCTGCTCATCGCCCTCACGCGCGAAGGGGACGCTCTGGCTATCAGCGTCCTCCGGCGGCTGGGGGTCAACACCGACCGGCTGCGAGAGGAAGCCGTACGTTCCCTGGAGCAACGGCCCGTCCCGGTGAGCCGTCCCCGCACCCGCCAGCGACCCACCCCCAGCCCTCTGATCGGTCGCCTGGGTGTGGACCTGACCGCCCTGGCCGAAGAGGGAAAACTGGATCCCGTCATCGGGCGCGAGACAGAGATAGAGCGAGTCATCCAGGTCCTGGCCCGCCGGACCAAGAACAACCCCGCCCTTATCGGCGAGCCTGGCGTGGGTAAGACAGCGATCGTGGAGGGGCTGGCCCAGCGCATCGTCGCCGGAAATGTCCCTACCATCCTGCTGGATAAACGGGTCTTCCAACTGGACGTCGGCTCGCTGGTCGCTGGAACGATCTACCGGGGCCAGTTTGAGGAACGGCTGAAACGGGTTATTGAAGAACTGAAGAAGAGCGGCACCATTCTTTTTATTGACGAGATGCATGTATTAGTCGGCGCCGGCGCGGGGGGGTCGGCCCTGGACGCTGCGAACATCCTCAAGCCGGCCCTGGCCCGGGGCGAACTCCAGTGTATCGGCGCCACCACAATGGACGAATACCGCCGCTACATTGAATCCGATGCAGCCCTGGAGCGGCGGTTCCAGCCCATCATCGTCCGCGAACCCACCGTAGAGGAGACGGTGGAGATTCTGCGGGGGCTGGCCCACCTCTACGAAGACCACCACCACGTCCGCTTCACCGATGAGGCCCTGGTCGCGGCGGCCCGTCTCTCCGCCCGCTACATCTCCGACCGCTACCTGCCGGATAAGGCCATAGACGTCATAGACGAGGCTGCCTCGCGGGTGCGGATTTACAAATCCCCGGAGGCCACTCGGCTCCGGGAGTCCTGCGCCCGGCTGCGAGAACTGGAGGAACAGATGGAGACGGCCGTCCGGGCGCAGCGGTTTGAGGAGGCCCGACGCATCCGTCTCCACATCCAGAGCCTGGAGCATGAGATAGAGGTCCTGCAGAGCGGAGGGGACAGCAAGGAATGGCCCACCGTCGGGGTGGAGGATGTAGCGGAGGTCGTCTCTATGTGGACCGGCATCCCGCTGGCCCAGTTAGCGACCGAACAGAGCCAGCGGCTGCTCCAAATGGAGGAGGAACTGGGCAAACGCATCGTCGGGCAAGACGAAGCCATCCAGACACTGGCCCGGGCCCTGCGGCGGGCCTACGCCGGGCTGAAGGACCCCCGGCGGCCCATTGGCTCCTTCTTCTTCCTGGGCCCCACTGGCGTGGGCAAGACGGAACTGACCAAAGCGCTGGCGGCCTTCCTTTTCGGCACCGAGGACGCGCTGATCCGGCTGGACATGTCCGAATTTATGGAGCGGCACACCGTCGCCCGACTGGTGGGCGCGCCGCCGGGATATGTGGGCTACGAAGATGCCGGGCAGTTGACCGAAGCCATCCGCCGCCGTCCGTTCTCTGTGGTCGTTTTTGACGAGGTGGAGAAGGCCCACCCGGAGGTCTTCAACATTCTCCTGCAGATTATGGAGGAGGGGAACCTCTCCGATGCGAAGGGTCAGCGGGTGGACTTCCGCAACACCATCATCATTCTGACCTCCAACATCGGCGCGGAGGCCATCCGGCGCGGCGGTCTGGGCTTTGCCCTACCGGCCGACCGGGCCCAGGAGGCCGAGCAGGAATATCGGGAGATGAGCCAGCGGCTACGGGAGGAACTGAAGCGGACCTTCCGGCCAGAGTTCCTCAACCGGGTGGATGCGGTAATCGTTTTCCGGCCGCTAGGGCCAGAGCAGATTGCCCGGATTGTGGACCTGGAACTGGTGAAGGTGGCGGAGCGGTTGGCGGAGCGGGACCTGCGGCTGGAGGTCTCAGCGGCGGCGCGAGAGTGGCTGGCTCGCGAGGGGTACTCCCCTGAGTACGGTGCCCGCCCCCTGCGCCGGGTCATCCAGACCCGGGTGGAGGATGCCATCTCCGAGGCGCTGCTGGCGGGCAAATTTGGCCCCGGCGATACCATCTATGTAGACGCGGATGGAGAGAACATCCGCATCGTCGGTGAGCACTAATAAGATAAGAAGGGATCATAAAAGTGCCAGGCACTTGAGAAAGGCGCCTGGCACTTATTGTTGACATCAGGGGTCAAGGGACTGGCGGCTGATAATCCGCCCCCAGGATGACCAGAATGTCCACCCCGACCTGGGTTGCCGGTGCCTCCACCACAGCCGTGAGGGGCAGATTCAGCCATCCAGCAATTGTCTCGGCAGTGAACCGTTTGCCCGTGTAGACGAGGATCATAGACTGCGCGTAGTCCGAGCGGTCGGCGTTGCCATACCCCCCGATCTGGACCCCCCGCGCCTGCAGATATTCCGCCGTCTTCTGGGCCAGACCTGGGGTGAGAGTGCCATTCTGCACGTGGACGACGGCTGCTTCTGTTGCGATGCGGGTCGCCGGGTCCTCCACCTTTGGCGTCGCATGGGGCATTATGAACACATAATCCCGCACCTCCCGCATCCGGTCCCGAATGGGCACCAAAACCTGCTGGCCATCTGGCGTCGTCCACATCTCCGTACAGGTCTCGTCCATCACCGCAGTGCGGATGTTCTCTTTGGGAATTCGCGTTGCCAGATTGGCCAGCCGGATCATTTTATCCAGCGTCAGGTTCGGGTCCATCACCATCGAATCCCGCACCGTTTCCCACATCTGGGGGACCTGGGGGAGCAACTGGGGCAGGAGGTCCAGCCGGGTGACCTTATCCAGTATGGCCATCAGCACCTGCTGCTGCCGGGCAGCCCGGTCAAAATCCCCCCGTCCGGTATGGCGGGTACGGGCATACTTCAGCGCCAGTTCCCCGTTCATATGGACCCATCCCGCCGGGATATAGAGGGGGTCATAATCGTAGTTGGGGCCCGGATACCAGGGGTCGTTGATCTCTTCCGGGACGTAGATGTCAATTCCCCCGATGAGGTCCACCAGATGCACGAATGCGCTGAAGTCCACCCGCACGTAGTGGTGAATAGGGACGCCGAGGTTATACTGGACGGTGCGCGCGGCCAGGGCAGGGCCACCTCCGGGATAATCATAAGCATCACCCAGGTAGTTGGCCGTATTGATACGCCCCTCTCCATAGCCAGGGATGGGCACCCACAGGTCGCGGGGGATGGAGAGCATCCCGGCGGAGAGGGTCAGCGGGTCCACCGTCAGCACCATCATCGTGTCGGTCCGCCAGGGCCCTTCCTCACCCGGCCGGGCATCAATACCCATCACCAGAATATTGACCCGTTCCTTCCCTTCCCAGGTCGGGATCGGTTCCCCGGGCTGCCAGTCAATGACTGGATTGCTGGATGATGGGTTAGGGCCAGGCAGGAGATCGGAGTTGGCCACCCATGCCCGGACCTGTTGATAGAACACGCTGCCGATGCCGCCTGCGACCAGCAGGAATGTAAGGGCCAGGCCGATGGTGAAATATATCGCGCTCCGATTGGTTGGGGCTCGTCGTCTGGGAATTCGCTGGGCCATATTGCCTCGTAGATCGTTTGTCGGGTATCGCTGATAGAATGGTTACAACTGATTGATATCTTCTGCGCCCCCACAGGCCTTGGGGTCCCTCATCTGGGAGGACAGATGAAAGGAGATTTTGCGGCGGCCCAGAGGGCCACTGCTGCAAAATCCCCCGGTTCCCCTCTCCCGGGCAGGGGTACGACCCGAGGGGCCTCGCCCCGTGGGGCAACAGGTGGCGATTGGAATGCCCGCAGCCAGTATCACCTGTATCGGCCGGAAAAGGAACCTCTTCTGCCCAAAGATTATAACACGATTGGCAAAGAGGGCAAGATGGGGGCCGTTGAAGGCAAGAGAATAGCAGGGCAACCCTGGCGGTTGTCCTGTCATATGCCGACTGAAGTCGGCCGTCCCGGGCTTGCGGCCGGTGGCTGGCCTCCGCCAGCCCGGAGGTGTCAACCTTCGTTGACATCCAGCGCGGGAGTGTCCAGGAAGACCGATTTCCGATCGGCGGCAACCCAGGGCAGGGGCAACTTCTACCCCTGCCCCTGGGTGGCAGGGATTGCGATGGCCCAACGCAGGATATAACTGATGAACGAAGAGAACCGGCGATTTACTCTCCCGGAAGGCCCGCTCCCGCCGGAGTGGGTCTACACCGTCGCTGCGGGTTCGGTGGAGAATCTCGGGCCAGTCATCCGTTTCTGCCTCACAGATGCCACAGCGAACGGATACTCCGATGCTCAGATAGACGACTATCGCGGTCGGCCCCGGCGCTGTTTTCCCTGGCGGCCTCCGCTGCGGATGACCGTCCGGGCCCGTTTTTCCCATCCCTCCGGCATCCTGCGGGGCACGGCGGGCTTTGGCTTCTGGAACGACCCTTTCTTGATGACCGGCGGCCGTCTGCCAGCCCTTCCCCGGGCTATCTGGTTTTTCTACGCTTCATCCCCATCGGATATGAAACTGGACCTGGAGGTGCCAGGGTGGGGGTGGAAGGCCGCCACCATAGACGCAGGGACTCCGCAGGCGCTCCTGTGGGCGCCGCTGGCGCCGCTGATGGTCCCGCTGATGAACCTGCGTGCCTTCTACCGGCGGCTCTGGCCTTCGGTCCAGCGGGCGCTGCGGGTGCGGGAGGCCCTCATCGGGGCCGATATGACCCAATGGCACACCTACACCCTGGAGTGGCGGGAGCGAGAGGTCCGTTTTGAAGTAGACGGGGAACCTGTGCTGAAGGGTGCCCCGTCCCCCCGGGGGCCGCTGGGATGGGTGATGTGGATGGATAACCAGTACATGGTCGCCACTCCCTGGGGCCGCCTGGCCTGGGGGCTTCTGGATGTTCCGGGCTACCAGTGGATGGAAGTGGAGGAGGTGCTCATACAGTCTCCTTCGGGCATTCGGGGCGAATCAGCCGAAACCCGAACAAATGGGCGCGGTCGTGGGTGTAGAGGGTCACGAAATACGCCCCTGGCTGGGTGTAATCGTACCCCTTCAAACGGATGGAGCGCCGATGATGACGCGCGGGATCGTAGGGCATCAGGGCACCTCCTGGGCAAAGCGGGCGATGAACTCCGCCGGCAGCCGCACCTTGGCGGTCATCAGGTGATGGAGGAGGGATTGGAAAAGCGCCTCCAGGGCGCGCTTGCGGGCCTGCTCGGCCTCAATCTTGCGGTCCACCGCCTGCAGGATGCGGGCGATCTCTTGCTGCTCGGGGAGCGGGGGGAGGGGGATATACTCACGAAGAACATCGCTGTCTGTAACCGCCGGATAACTTGAGCCACGTTGATGTTCTGACACAGCGTTCACGAACGAGTCTCGAGTCACAGCAAAGAACAGAAAATCTGGCAAAATGAGATGGGGTTTTGCACGGAGTACGCAAAAAGCCGTTGAGCACACCTGTTTATCAAAATCTGATGATACCAATGCAGCCCGTTTCAGATATGGCCGAACGGTTGCAAAGATAACGTCGTTGTATTGGATAACTTTCCTGGCTCGGCTCGGGGCATTATTTCCTTGACACTCTTGCCATCCGATTATGCGCAGGCGCTCGTTATCAATGCAAGAAACATCTATATACTTAAAATGCCATTCTGGTAGCTTTCGCGGGTCAACCAGTTGAGTCTTCTCGACCACCTCCCCCAACCGCACCACCGGCCAGTGCTGGGGGATGGGGCCGAGTTCGGTTTCCTGTAGGGGCGCAGGGCTCTGCGCCCCTACCACGGGCACGGGGCCGTAGGTGAAGAGGTGGCGCATCAGGCTCTTCTTGAGTTCCTGCGCCGCCTGGATGACCCGCTCGGTGGCCTCCTGGGCCTGCTGCACCGCGCGCAGCACGTGGGCAATCGCCCGCTGCTCGGGGAGCGGGGGGAGGGGGATATACTCACGAAGAACATCACTGTCTGTAACCGCTGGATAACTTGAGCCACGTTGATGTTCTGACACAGCGTTCACGAACGAGTCTCGAGTCACGGCAAAGAACAGGAAATCTGGCAAAATGAGATGGGGTTTTGCACGGAGTACGCAAAAAGCCGTTGAGCACACCTGTTTATCAAAATCTGATGATACCAATGCAGCCCGTTTCAGATATGGCCGAACGGTTGCAAAGATAACGTCGTTGTATTGGATAACTTTCCTGGCTCGGCTCGGGGCATTATTTCCTTGACACTCTTGCCATCCGATTATGCGCAGGCGCTCGTTATCAATGCAAGAAACATCTATATACTTAAAATGCCATTCTGGTAGCTTTCGCGGGTCAACCTGTTGAGTCTTCCCAACCACCTCCCCCAGCCGCACCACCCGCCACTCCTCGGGCAGGGGGCCGAGTTCGGTTTCCTGAATGGGCGCAGGGCTCTGCG
>JADBJJ010000005.1 GCA_014874475.1 Chloroflexota bacterium | reverse complement strand
TGCGGCGCTGGAGTCCTACCAGCAGGCGCTGGGGCTCTACCGCGCCGTGGGCGACCGCCTGGGGGAGGCCAACACCCGCAAGGCCATCGGCGACGTGCAGCAGTTTCGCAAAGAAATGGATGCGGCGCTGGAGTCCTACCAGCAGGCGCTGGGGCTCTACCGCGCCGTGGGCGACCGCCTGGGGGAGGCCAACACCCGCAAGGCCATCGGCGACGTGCAGCAGTTTCGCAAAGAAATGGATGCGGCGCTGGAGTCCTACCAGCAGGCGCTGGGGCTCTACCGCGCCGTGGGCGACCGCCTGGGGGAGGCCAATGTCTACGGCGCGCTGGGCCGCTGGGAAGCACAACAGGGAAATATCCACAAAGGAGAGGAGTGGCTGGCCCGCGCGGTGGAAATCCACCGCAGCCTGGACAGCGCCTACGATGTGGCTGTGGATTGGGGGAACTTCGCCATTGTCCTCTACAACCAGGGAGAACAGGAACTGGCCCGCCGCTACGCAGCCCAGGCCGAACCCATTTTCCGCTCCCTGGGGCTGGACTATGCGGCTGCAATAATGAAGAGAATCATCGGAGAGTAAAAAGCGGGACTCTGGCGAATTGGAGGTTGGGAGGGAAAAGGGCCAACAAGACCCGTTCTCTGAGCCTGTAGATAGGGGGTCTTGCCCCGAGAGGCAGCCTTTGGGAAGCATCTGTCCCACCGACCGCGAAAAACGGCTTTTTCGTCCAACCGGATAAGGCGGGAATGCAAGAAGCAGGATGCAGTTCAATCCGGCGAGTTTTGTCCATCGCAGAACCGCCGAATTTCCAGGGCGATGGCATCTTCAAAAGCCATTGGGCGGCCAAAGGCAATGTACTCCGCCAGCAGTTGCCCGGCTACGGGGGCCTGCATCAGCCCCATGCCGCCCCAGCCAACGTTCAACAGCAGGCCTTCCGGCGAAGGCATCGGGCCGATGATGGGCAAGCCATCGGGTGTGAGAGGCCGGATGCCGGTCCAGGAGGTGAGGATAGAGGCTTGCTCTAGGAGCGGCACCCGGTGCGTGGCAACCTCAATCATCTCCGGGAGCAACTGGCGACTGATATCCACATCCAGTTGGTTCACCGGCACAACACCCATCCCAATGAGAAGCCCCGGGCCTTCAGGCCGGAAGTACCACCCCCGCCCGACGTCGTCCACAAAAGGCCGGTCGGAGGGAATGAGCGGGAACGGACCCGTGACCCAGATGCAGCGGGCGCGGTTCAGTATGGGGATGTCTATCCCGGCCCAGCGGCCCACCTCCGGCGCCCATGGGCCAGCCGCGTTGACAACGAGTCGGGTCGTCAGGAGGCCCGCGGTCGTCTCCACGCCCTCCACGCGGCCCTGCCGGAGCCGCAAGCCCATCGCGCGCACTCCCCGGAGGAGCCTCACTCCTCTTTCCCGCGCCCGCGCCAGGTAGCCCCACATAATGCTGTGCGGGTCCAGCGTGCCGTCCTCTGACGTGTACGCGCCTATGGCCAGGTCCTCCGTCCGCATTTCAGGATAGTAGCGGCGGATGTCGTCTGGCGAGAGGAGTTCCACGGGCACACTATGGCGCTTCAGGAGCCCAGTTTTCCGCTCCATCTCCTGCGCCCCTGCAGCATCGGCGATGCTCAGCCACCCAGTCCGGCGAAATCCGCAGGGCACTCCGATCTCGTCCTCAAATTCCATGTAGCGGGTCCAGGAGTGACGGACCAGGCGCAGGCTCCAATCGTCGTCGCAGGAGTGAGGGCTGAGCATGGCTGCCGATTTGCCGGATGTGCCGCTCCCGACCTCCTCTTGCTCCAGGACGATAACGTCGGAGATGCCCAGACGGGCCAGGTGGTAAGCAGTGCTGCAGCCAATGACTCCAGCGCCGATGATGATGACATCTGCCGTGTTGGGTGTCGTGTGCTTCGTCATCTGGGTTCTGCTCAGAACCGCCCTGCGGAGGTCGCAGAGTATGCGGAACAGGGAGAATGGTCAGGCAGCCATAGCGGACTGCCTCCAGGAGCAACTGGCCCTTGAAAGGGTACCAATAGGAGCAGGCAGTGGATTGGTGCACGCCGACGTCATGCACCCCGCCAGCCAGTTTCTCCCCAAAAGTTAAAACTCAGCCCCTGAGTCTTTGCGTCTTTGGGGTTTCAGTATGGTCAGCGCTCGCGCCGCTGCTGCGCTGGCATGGGCCACCGTCTCGGGGATGTCCATCGGGCCAACGGCAGTACCGGCCAGGAAGACCCCTGGGCGCTCCGTCTCCACGGGGCGCAGGTCGCCGTTTGCGGCGGTCAGCCAGCCCGTATCGTCCACGGTGATGCCCAGCATCTGCGCCAGTCGGCGGGTCTCCGGACGGGGCACCATTCCCGGGGCAATCACCACCATGTCGGCTGCGATGCGCACTTGCTGGCCAGAGAGAGTGTCCGCGCCCAGGACGACCACCCGACCGTTCTCCGCAAATACCCGTGAGACTTTCCCGCGCAGGTAGACGACGTTCTCTTTCTCCATCGCCCGCTGGATGAACTCATCGTACCCTTTGCCGGGCGAACGGATGTCAATGTAGAACACATAGGCCTGGCCGTCATGGACGCGGTGGCGGTAGAGGATGGCCTGTTTGGCGCTGTACATACAGCAGATCTTGGAGCAGTGGGGAAGGTGCCGGACGGGTTCCCGGGACCCAGCACACTGGATGAAGACCACCTCTTTCGGTTCGCGCCCGTCGGATGGACGGAGCACTTTGCCGCTGGTGGGGCCGGATGCCGAGAGCAACCGTTCAAAAGCCAGCGCGTCCACCACGTCTGGCACCTTCCCGCCGCCGTACTCCGGCAACTTTTCCAGCGGGTAGAGGTCGTAGCCCATCGCCAGGATGATTGCCCCGACCTCGGTCTCCACGAACCGGTCCTCCTGCTCGTAGGCGATGGCCCCGGTGGGGCAGAACTTCTCGCAGGCGCGGCATCGTCCTTTCTGAAAGTAGATGCAGGACTCCCGGTCTATGACCGGTTTATTGGGGACGGCCTGCGGCGAGAGAGTGTAGATGGCTTTCCGGGGACCCAGTCCCCGCTGGAATTCCGCCGGTACTTTGGATGGGCATTTCTCCTGGCACAGGCCGCATCCGGTGCATTTCTCCCAGTCCACATACGCCGCGCGGCGGCGAATGCGGACCTGGAAACGGCCGACTTCGCCGGTCACCGATTCTACTTCCGAGTAGGTGAGCAATCGGATGTTCTCGTGGCGTCCGACCTCCACAGTGCGAGGGGTGAGGATGCACTGGGAGCAGTCCAGGGTGGGGAACGTCTCTGAGAGTTGGGCCATGCGGCCACCGATGGAAGGGAGCCGTTCCACCAGAATGACCTCATAGCCGGCATTGGCGATATCCAGAGCGGCCTGCATGCCGGCGATTCCGGCGCCGATAATCAGCACTCGTTGGGTGACCATCAGCCAATCTCCACCAGGACCCGATCTTTTTCCACGTCTTCTCCGGGGCGGACATAGATCGCCTTTACCACGCCGTCCTGCTTGGCGTGGAGTTCGTTTTCCATCTTCATTGCTTCCAGCACGCAGACAGGCTCACCCGCCCGGACTCGCTGGCCAACCTGGACCAGGACGCGGGTGATTTTGCCGGGCATAATGGCCAGGACTGCGCCTGCGCTGGCCGCCGCTGGTGCTGCCGCCGATGAGGTGGAAGGAGCCGGCGCCGCAGCAATGACCCGCAACCCGCTGACTTCCATCCCGTACGGGTGGCCCTCCACCACCGCGCGCTTCTCCTCCAGTGCAACACTATAGGCGATACCGTCCACCAACACCGTGCCTTCCGGGGTGACCTCCACGGTGAATGGGCGGCCGTTCACCGTCATTGTGTTGCCCTCGGCGACGACTGGGTACTCCACGCCGTCCAGTATCAGAGTGAACTCCCGCTTCAACCTGTGCCTCCTCAGAAAAGGGTGGGGGGCGGGCAACAACGAAGCCGTTGCCTATGTGCTGCTCATCATCTGAGCCCGCCGGCGCCTTCCAGGATACCAGTCCAGCGGCCACTGGCGGGCCGCCAGGTTGTCTTCCAGGGAGAGACGGCCGGGGCTGGTGGGGTAGGGGGCTCTGTTTGAGTCTGCTCCTCCAGGCGGTGCAGGAGCATCCCGGCGATGGCCGCTGCAATCGGATCCTTCCCATCGCTGCCCCGCGCGCGCCGTTCCAGAAACGGAGCAGCGATCTGGGGAAAGAGCGCGTAAGAGATGACATCCTCCTCGCTGCGAGCGAGGCTGCCGATCTCCTCCCACGCCTTCGGCATCCCGGGCGGCAAGAGATCCGCTGGCCGGCAGTCTATAGGCTTCTCATCCCCGATAATCAACCGCTGGATTGCCGGGTCAATGGGGGCTGGTGGACGGCCGTAGAGCCCACGGACGTAGTTCTTTACCTCCTCCGGTACAATCTTATATCGCTCACCCAGGACGACGTTCAGTGTGGCCTGGGTGCCGACAATCTGGCTGGACGGAGTGACCAGTGGCGGGTAGCCCAGTTCGGCCCGGACGCGCGGCACTTCTGCCAATACTTCTGGATACTTGTCCTCCGCCTTCTGGGACCTCAGTTGGGAGACCAGGTTGGAGAGCATCCCGCCGGGAACTTGGTACTGCAGAACACCAACGTCCACGCCGAGGAAGCCGCTCTCAAAACGGGCATACTTGCGGCGAACCTGTGCGAAATACTCGGCAATCTCGGCCAGAAGGTTCAGGTCCAGCCCGGTGTCCCATGCTGTCCCCTGGAGCATAGCCACAACGGATTCGGTGGGGGAATGGGACGGCCCCAGGGAGAGAGAGGAAATCACCGTATCTACGATGTCCGCTCCGGCCTCCACCGCCTTGAGCAGCGCGGCTGTCGCCATACCGCTGGTGGTGTGGGAGTGGAAGTGAACCGGCAAGCCAATCTCGGCCTTGAGGCGGCGGACCAGTTCGTACGCAGCGTATGGGGTGATGAGGCCAGCCATATCCTTGATGCAGATGGAATCCGCGCCGATGTCGGCCATCTGGCGGGCCAAGTTGACGAAGTAATCTATGCTGTACGGCGGGCCGATGGTGTAACATATAGCCGGCTGGACGTGGGCACCTTCCCGCCGGGCGACCTGCATAGCCCAGGCGATATTTCGCACGTCGTTCAGAGCGTCAAAAATCCGGAAGATGTCCATCCCGTTGGCCCTGGCGCGGACGATGAATCGCTCCACCACATCATCGGGGTAATGGCGGTAGCCAACGACATTCTGGCCGCGCAGGAGCATCATAAAAGGTGTGTTGGGCATAGCCTGCCGGAGCAATCGGAGCCGCTCCCAGGGGTCTTCATCCAGGAAGCGCATCGCCGAGTCAAAGGTCGCCCCGCCCCACATCTCCACAGCCCAGTAGCCAACCCGGTCCAACTTCTCCGCAATGGGGAGCATATCAGCAGTACGCATCCGGGTTGCCAGCAAGGATTGATGGCCATCTCGCAAAACCAGGTCGCAGACTTTCACTGGATTGGTCATCGGTTCCTCCTCCATCAGAGCAGACATAATACTTTTTAATGAGAAATAACTCCGCTGGTCATCTGTGGTTGCCTGTCGGCTATGGAAATTGTAAGGCAGGTGAGGAAGTTTGTCAAACACCATGCTCCGTATTTCGTACTCTGTTTCCGTATTCTGTGCCGTTGCAAGGACGCCATCGCGCGGGTACGTTGCCATAGTAAGATTCATCCTGCGTCGTCGGAATGATCTCCGGACGGTCAATTTGTATGAATTCATCCCGATTTTTCCTCCAAGCGTCCTGGACGGCATCTGGGGGCTTGACAGAAGGGGCAAAAAGCGGTATAATATGATTCGGATAGTTATTCTTATCCGAATCATAAATCGGGGAGAATGAGGCTCACAAGTTTTTGACCCCCTACCCCAAAGGAGATGCTATGCGGACTCTGCAGGATGCCCTGGGGAAGTTCCTGGACGAAATTGCAGCCAGCCGGAGCCCGAATACTCACAAGGCCTACGCGCAAGCGACGGATCGCTTCCTGGATGTGCTGAAGGAACGGGGCGTTTCGGCCTCCGTGCTGGCCAGCGAACTCTCAATAGAGTGGATGGGCTGGTTCATCCAATCTCTCCACGAGTTCGCTGTTGCCACCGAACGGCTCTATATCACGGCATTGACGGCTTTCTACGAATATGCAGCGGCGGAGAACTGGGCACCGGTCAATCTGCCAGCCCTGCGGCGGCTCTGCCGGCGACGGGCTCGGCGGGAAGCGACGCGCTTGCCGCCGTTCCCGCGCGCGGAAATAGAAAAGATACTGGAGACTGTTGCGCAGGCTGCTGCTGCCTCGCCCCACGACGAACGGGAGTTTCTGCGGATTTTGCGAGACCGCGCTCTACTTTATGTGCTGGCAGATACCGGTCTGCGGGTCTCCGAGGCTTGCGGGCTGACCCGTGGGCATCTGGACTGGATCGAGGCACGGGCAAGGGTGCTGGGAAAGGGAAATCGGGAAGCCATCGTGCGCTTCTCGGAGCGGAGTTTGCGCTACCTGCGGGCCTATCTGGACGCGCGGGCCGAATTGGACGGGAAACAGGGGCGGCCGCTCAGCGGGCTTCCGCTTTTTGCTCGCCACGATAAGGGGGCCGGGGAGCGAGTGCTGCCCCTCTCCCCGCGGTCGGCGGAGAAAATTGTAGAGGAATGGGCCGTGAGGACCCTGGGGTCCGGCGCGCGGGGCACTATTACTCCCCACACCTTCCGCCACTACTTCGTCACCGTGGTCTTGCGGGGTAGTGGCGGCAATCTCCGCCTGGCCCAGGAATTAGCCCGGCATCGCAGTATCGCCACTACCCAGCGCTATACTCACTTAAGCGACGATGAACTAGACCGGGGGTATCACCAGATTTTCAACCCGCCTGAGGAAGAAGACGCGTCCCCCACCCTGCCCCGCGAGTTCGCATAAATAAAAATGGCCGGCACGTTAAACGGGCATTTCGTATAGCCTAATTTCATCTTTAAAGACCAACGGAATCGCCTCACTACTTTCCCTTTACTGACTACACGAAATACCGGAGCGCCCCACACGTGGAAAGATTTGCCCGAGCAATATCCCTCATACTGGACCGCCAGCGCCGCTTCCGGCGCTGGCTTCCGGCGCTGAGTGAGGACAGGGGTGATAGAGGCTTCAGCGAACCCTGGCCAAAGACCTGATTGCCCTGCCCTATGAGTCCGCAAACCAGGCATCATTTCGTGTAGCCTGACTTCATTCTCAAAGACCGGCGGGGATACACAAAAGCGCCTTGTCCTTATCTTTTGCTGGCTACACGAAATACCATGCTGCTGTATTCCCCCATTTATTGGCTACACGAAATACTCTGCTGCTTTATCCCCCTTTTACTGGCTGCACGAAATACCCTGCCGCCTTATCTCCCTTTACTGGCTACACGAAATACTACGCCGCTCTATCTCCCCTTGCTGGCTCTACGAAATACCCCGTCATTTTATCCCCCCTTTTTCGCTGACTACGCGAAGTACCGCCCAAGGACTAAACCGAAAAAGGCAGACATCCCCATCCCGGATGCGGTAATCCCTCCCCTCAGTCCGGATCAGGCCTTGCTCCCGGGCCGCAGCCCACACGAAATACTCTGCTGCTTTATCCCCCTTTTACTGGCTGCACGAAATACCCTGCCGCCTTATCTCCCTTTACTGGCTACACGAAATACTACGCCGCTCTATCTCCCCTTGCTGGCTCTACGAAATACCCCGTCATTTTATCCCCCCTTTTTCGCTGACTACGCGAAGTACCGCCCAAGGACTAAACCGAAAAAGGCAGACATCCCCATCCCGGATGCGGTAATCCCTCCCCTCAGTCCGGATCAGGCCTTGCTCCCGGGCCGCAGCCCACCCCCCAGCCCGCACCAGTTCCTCCCAACCAATCACCTCTGCCCGGATAAAACCCCGCTGCATATCGCTGTGCACACGTCCAGCCGCTTCGGGCGCTGTCGCCCCCCGACGCACCGACCAGGCCCGCACCTCCCGCCCGCCGACAATGGTGAAAAACGTGATGAGGTCCAGAGCCCGATAGCCCGCCCAGACCAGCACCTCCAATCCGGACTGGGAGAGACCAATAGCGGAACGATACTCCACTGCCTCGTCGGGCGGCCAGGAAGCAAGGTCGGCCTCCAGACGAGCACTGAGGACGATGCAGGGTGCCCCTTCCGCCTCGGCATACCGGGCCACCGCTGCTGCCGCCTCTCCACCGTCCGGAAGATCCTCCTCAGCCACATTCGCCACATAGAGGCGAGGTTTGGCCGTCAGCAGATGGAGTTCCTGGATCAGAGCCGTCCGTTCTTCTCCATCCGCTTTCAGGAAAGTCAGTGCCCGCTCCCCCCGCTGGAGCCGCTCCTCTAACTCCTCCAACAGCGCCAACTCCGTTGCCCGTTCTCGGGGACGGGAGCGGGCCGCCGGACGGGTCTTCTCTAACCGTCGCTGCACTGTCTCTAAGTCCGCCAGGATCAGTTCCAGGTCCAGAACTTCCAGATCCCGAATCGGGTCTATGATCCCTTCTACATGAGCCACATCGGGGTCGGCAAAGCAACGCGCAACAACAGCGATAGCATCCACCTCCCGAATATGGGCCAGGAAACGGTTACCAAGCCCCTCACCCCGGTGAGACCCCCGGACCAGGCCAGCGATGTCCACAAACTCCACCGTAGCAGGTGTGACCTGTTCCGGTCCCACCAGCCGGGCCAGGGCCTCTAGCCGACGGTCCGGGATCGCCGCGATGCCCCGATTGGGATCAATGGTCGTAAAGGGGTACGCCCCCACCGCTGCCCCAGCCTGGGTGAGCGCGTTGAAAAGAGTGGATTTCCCTACATTGGGGAGACCAACGATGCCAATTTGCAGGGGCATTTCATCACGCCTTTCCCTACCCCACCCACCCAGATTCCCTACCCCACCCCCCCCAGATACGGAGGTCGGAGCCATAATGACTATACGAAACAAAAAAGGGGGGCTATCACTCTGTACCAGCAGATGCATCAGTTCCCGGCGGCTTACGAACAGGTAACGCGATCGTAAAAGTACTGCCCCGATTCAGTTGAGACTCCACCCAGACCCGCCCCCTATGCCGCTCCACGATGGATTTAACAATAGCCAATCCTAACCCAGAACCCGGCACATCCTCCATCCCCCGGCGACGGATGCGGTAGAACTTTTCAAAGAGACGTACCTGGTCCTCCGGAGCAATGCCAATGCCGGTGTCGCTGACCACGATATGGACCTCCTGGCCCACTACCCGTAAGCCAACCAGCACCGTTCCACCAGAGGGGGTGTATTTGATCGCATTTTCTACTAGATTGGCAATGGCCTGGCGGAGAAGCATCGCGTCGCCCCAGATGAGAGGAGCTGGCTCGCTCGCCTCCAGACGAAGAGTCAGCCCTTTCGCCACCGCCCGGGCCCGCATCCCATCCACCGCCTCCACCAGCAAAGCCCCAATATGACAGGGACGCTCCTCCAGACCCACCCCCGCCTCAATCCGCTGGAGATTCAACAGGTTCTCCACCAGGGTGCTCATCTGCTCAATGCCGGTGAAAATTTTATCCAGATACTCCTGCTGCCTCGGGGTAAGGTCCCCCGCCATCGGGAGCATACTGGCATAACCCCGGATAAAGGTCAACGGAGCGCGCAGGTCGTGGGAAACGGTCGCAACAAACTCAGACTTCATCTCATCCAGTTCTTTGAAGTGGGTAATGTCTCGCATCACCACGACGCGCCCCATATTCTCCCCTTCGGCGCTGAGGATGGTAGACGCACTGGCATAGAAAATCCGCCCGCCCGGAAGCGGAACTTCCCCCACCAACGGCCCGCTTCGGCTCAGCGGCTCGGTCAGAATTCGCACCAGAACGGGGTCCAGAGGAGTTTCGGTGATCTTCTTGCCTACCAGTTCGTCGGCGGGGATGCCCAGAGATCGCTCAGCGGCAGGGTTGACCAGCAGGAGACAATCATCCCGATCGGTGACCAGGATGGCATCACTGGTACTGGAGAGGATCGCCGCCAGCCGCCGTCGCCCGCTCTCGGCCAGTTGGAACAAGCGAGCATTTTCAATCAGGATCGCCGTCTCGCTGGCCAGCGTGGAGAGCAAGTCCAATTCAGAGGGCTCAAGCCGACGCGGCTGTTCAAACCCCACCCACATCACCGCAACCGGTTGCCCCTTGCTGAGCACCGGCAACGCCACCACCGCCTGAACCTCGTCCGGGAGAGGGCCCGCCCCCGCCAGCATCCGGGCCCGGCGCAGATTATCCAGAACAATGGAAGTGCGAGCATCCCGGGCAGCCAGGGCCAGCACCCGATCCAGGGTCCCGATATTCTCCATCGGCTCACCCCGGCCGATCACGACCTGAGGGTCGCCCGCCGCAGAAAGAAGGACAATCCGGGAGACGCGCGCCTGAAGAGTCTGAAGAGCACCCTCCAGGATGCGGGAAATGCCCTGAGAGAGGTCCAGCGTGGCGGAGACCTCCTGAGCCACCCGGAGAAGCAAAGAGAGGTCATTCAACCGGTCCCGCAAACTGACCCGCATCTTCTCAAAGGATTCACCCAGCCGGGCAATCTCGTCATCCCCCATCATCTGGATGGACTTCTCCAGATTGCCCCGAGCAATCTCTTCTGCCGCGCCGGCCAGCAGATTGAGAGGGCGAGTTAACTGACCGGTCGCCAGAGAGATAATCAAACCCATAACGCCGGTAAGAGCCGTCAGGAGCAGCAGAAGCGGCGTGGCAATATTGAGGGCCAGTTCCATCCGAACCTTGTGGGGAAGCAGGATCACCACGGCCCAGGGATGACCGCTGACCGGCAGATAACAGACCATCTGGCGGGCATTGGTCCGACTATCCCGAGTCTCCCGCACCCAACCTCCTCCTACGATCTCCAGCGGAGGGCGGCTCTGATCCACTTCCCACCGATCCAGCAGTCGCTGAGGGTCCTGATGGACAACGATCCGGCCCTCGTCATCTACTACGAAGCCCTCCCCCTGCTGCATCGTCCATTGCAATCCGGCCAGTACCCGTTCCAGCAGGGGATTCACCCCCATCTCTACCCGGCCAACAAGAACCCCCTCTCGCTCACCTCCCGTTACGGGCTCCAGTGAACTCAAAAAGGAGAGAATGACCGAGTTGTTCGGCCCCCGATGGACGGGCGTTGTATGCACCCCACCGGTGACCTGAACCAGGAAAAGGAATTCCTGCTCCTCGGGGGTAGGTTCCACCTCTCCCAGTGCATAGGAGGGATAGGAACAGCGTAGATTCCCATCCGGGTCGTAGGCCGTCAGGCGGCTGAAATACGGGAGCATCTGGATAAAGGTCTGCAACTGGGCCTGACATACCTGTGCGTCATCACTCCAGATGGGCGATGCGGCAGAGAACTGGCGAATGAGGCTCTGGCCCGTAGAGATAAACTCGCCGATGCCTTCAGCACCGTTGCGGGCATCGCGGACCATCGCATCTACCGCCAGGCGGGTCGCAGTATTTATCGCCGACGAGGCAACCGCATAGACCAGTACAGAGAAAAAGAGTATAAAAAGAGGAATGAGCAAAAACAGGAACCGACGATTCAGCGTGCGAGCATACGGCGGAGAACGACGGGCAACCCGAACTGGACGAATCCGAGGGAACAGGAAGTAAAAGGTCTGAAAGAGTAACCCATAGAGCAGGGCTTCTATGAAAGCCAAGGGGATGCTGATGGCCATCAGGTTGAGCACGTAATCCAGCACCACCAATCCCTGACCCGGGTAGTACTCACCAACCAGCCATCCGATCATGACCACGGGCTGAATCAGGAGAGCGACCATCAGGGCAGCGCTCAGTGGCTGACGGAGCAAAACAGCAAATCCCCCCCGGAAATCCTGTCTCAGGAAAAAGGCCAGGAGAGCCACACCCAAAGCCAGATTCAGGGGCTCAAAAAGAACATGGGTGGTGGAGCGAAACAGTCCAGCCACCAGGCCCAGGATTGTAGCAGGCCCAACACCCAGCCAGATGGCAGCCGGTATCACGGGCAGCAATCCCAGAAGAGGGAATCCCGGCACGACCGGTTCAGCAGGCAGGAAAGGCGGGGGAAGCAGATCGGGGGCAGGTAGACGAAGAATCAGTAATCTGTTCAGCAGAGGGGTAATGAGGAGAAGAGAAGCGAAAAGGAGCAGCCGCCTTCCCTTCAGCGCTTTGAAATCATGCCCTGAGCGACTCACAACAAAGAGGAACAGCGCGACGTATATCCCCAGGAGCAGGATAGCCCCCCAGTGAGCCGGCCACTCAAAATATGGCAGAGATAAACTCCCCCATAGAAGGATGTTCATAGCCTTACCTGGGCAATAATGGTATAAGAACAGTCTAGCAGCATTATATCCCAGAATTCTCCAATAGCAAAATCCCCCGGAAGAAAGTTTTTACCCCCACAGGTTAGATCACCCCCTATCTCCCGTTCCCTCTCTCATCGCCATTTCCCGCAGCCGGAACTTCTGCGGTTTCCCCGTAGAGGCGCGGGGGAAATCCTCTACCACCCGCACAACTTGAGGAATCTGATACGGCTCCAGGACTCCCCGACAGAACTCCCGGATTTCCTGAGAACTCAACGTGTGCCCCTCTTCCAGAATCACAAACGCCCAGACCTCTTCGTCGCCGAACCGCCCGGGCACCCCCACTACCGCCACTTCCCGGATCGCGGGATGGGCCACCAGATGTCGCTCTATCTCTTCCGGGTAGATGTTTCGGCCTCCCCGGATAATCATATCTTTCTTTCGGCCCACAATGCGCAGGTAGCCCCGTTCGTCCATAACCGCCATATCGCCAGTGTGATACCAACCCTCCGAATCCAGCACCTGTTCGGTCAGGTCGGACGCGCCCCAGTAGCCCAGCATCACGTTCTCTCCCCGCACCCAGAGTTCTCCCACCTGACCCGGCGGCAGCGGACGGCCCTCCTCATCAGCGATGCGCACCTCCATCCCCGGCATCGGGCGGCCCACTGTCTCCGCCTGGAGGTCCAGCGAGTCGCCGATGTCGGTGGCAGCAATTCCCCCACCAATCTCGGTAGCCCCGAACCCGATGTGCAGCGCGCAGCCAAAGCGGCGCTGAATCTCCCGCGCCAGGTCCGGCGGACACGGCGCAGCGCCTGTTCCACAAATCAGTAGAGAGGAGAGATCGTACCGGTCAAAATTCTCCACCCGCAGCATCACCGCCAACGCCGTCGGCACCGCCACCAGGACCGTCACCCGCTCCCGCTGGATCAATTCCAGCGCCTCCACCGGATGGAAGAAGGGCTGGACGACCAGGGTGTC
Organism: Chloroflexota bacterium; assembly: GCA_014874475.1. GTDB lineage: Bacteria > Chloroflexota > Anaerolineae > B4-G1 > DUEL01 > SpSt-77. Next base: position 15,591 of record JADBJJ010000005.1, on the reverse strand, counting down.
CCCCATCAGCAACGCCTGAAGGAAGACCTCTATGCCCGTCGTGTTGTGGTAGCCAGTGGTGGAGAGGAAAATCTGAGGGCGACCGGCCGCTCGCAGGAGACGCCGCCGGTAACGAGCCAGCGCCCGTCCCATTCTGGGCAGTTGGGCCAGGGAAGGCCGCTTCATCCACAGTTCGCGCAACTTCAGGCTGGCAACGACCGGCGCAATGAGGCTGCGGTGAGTGTGCATGGCCCCTTTCGGCACGCCGGTCGTCCCGGATGTGTAGAGAATGGCCAGCAAATCCCCCGGCGCGACTTCCGGCGGCGAAATTGCGGGCAGATCGGGCCTCCGTTCCGGAAGAAATTCATCAGCCAGGTGGACTGTTACCCCCTCCGGCAGGCCGGACATCACCTCATCCGGGAGGGGCTCGGCTACCACCATCCAGGCCGGCGCAATCTGGCCTGCAATCTGGAGCACCCGCTGGGGACGGACTGTCGGGTCTATGGGGACGACGACGGCTCCATGCCGCGCGATGGCAAAGAAGAGAGTTATGTAATCGGCACCAGGCGGGAGCATCAGCGCGATCCGATCCCCCTTCCGGATGCCCATATAGGCCAGGAAATCAGCAGTCCGGTCTATCCGTTCCTGCAACTGGCCGTAGGTCAGCCGCAGGTCTCCACAGATCAGCGCCTCCTGGGCAGGACGGTTCTCCGTCACCCGCTGCAGGGCCTGGTATAAGTTCATCTGGAGAGTTAGTGGAGGGAGGGACATTGTGACTCGTGAAAAGTGAAACGTGAATTAGGGAAGTTAGTCGGGAATCGGGCGTCCGTACTGGTAGTAGGCGGCGCAAGCGCCTTCGGCGCTGACCATGCAGGGGCCAATGGGGTTCTGGGGAGTACAGGCCCGCGCAAAGAGAGGACACTCCACCGGCCGCAGGACTCCCCGCAGGACGTCGCCACAGCGACAGCCCGAGGGCTCGCGGGCAGGCGAAACCTCCAGCGGGAAAAGCCGCGCAGCGTCATAGTGGGCGTACTCTTCCCGAATCCGCAGGCCGCTGGCTGGCAAAACCCCCAGTCCCCTCCACTCCGCCTCAGAAACTTCAAAGACCCGTTCCATCGTTTCCATCGCTACGGGATTCCCCCCGGCCCGCACACTGCGGGGGTAGGCGTTGGCCACTTCCGGCTGCTCCGTCTCCAGCATCTCCACCAACGCCAGGATAGCCCGCAGAATGTCCAGCGGCTCAAACCCGGCAACCGCGCAGGGGACACCGTATTCCTGGGGCAGGAACCGCCAGGCCTCGGAGCCAATGACGGTGGTGACATGGCCCGGGCCAATGATCCCAGATAGCCGAACCTCACCGGCATCCAGGATCGCGCGCATAGCGGGCGGCGTCAGTTTATGGGTGCTGAAGACGGCGAAATTGCGGATACCCTCCGCCTCCGCAGAGAGAACCGCCGATGCCACCATCGGCGCCGTCGTCTCAAAGCCCACACCCAGGAAGACGACAGTTCGGGTGGGGTTCTGACGGGCCATCTCCAGCGCGTCCAGCGGCGAATAGACGACGCGGATATCGGCCCCTTCGGCCCGGGCGCGGGCCAGCGAGCGGCCCCGATCCGCCGGCACCCGCATCATATCCCCAAAGGTAGTCAGAATAACCCCCGGGATACTGGATAGCGCAATGGCCCGACTCAGGTCAGCAGCCGATGTCACACAAACCGGACAACCCGGGCCCGATAGCAATTCCACCGTCGGCGGGAGCAGGTCTGGAATGCCGAAGCGCAGAATGGCATGGGTGTGCCCGCCGCAGAATTCCATCAGCCGCACCGGCCGGGTAGAGCGCGCAGCGATAGCATCTGCAATCACCCGGGCCGCCTGAGGGTCCCGAAAGTCAGAGAGTTTCATTTCGGCGAGAAAGCCGCGCTATTCTTCCCCGGATAGGGCCTGAATGATGGTGCGGCAGAAAGCGGGAAGGTCATCGGGCTTCCGCGATGTGATGAGATGGCCATCCCGCACCACCTCCGCGTCCACCCACTCCGCTCCGGCGTTCACCATATCGTCTTTGATGGCGAAGAAACTGGTCACACGCCGGCCCTTCAGGATGCCTGCCGAGATGGGCACCCAGCCAGCATGGCAGATGGCCGCGATGACCTTCCCCTTCTGGAACGCCTCCCGCACAAGTCGGAGCACCGATTCGTACCGGCGCATCAGATCGGGGGCATATCCGCCGGGAATGATGATAGCATCAAAGTCATCGGCGGAGACCTGGTCGGCAGAGACATCCACCGTCACCGGATAGCCGTACTTGCTGGTGTAGGTAGTGGCGCTACCGGTACCGACCACTTTGACCTCCGCCCCCTCCTCCCGCATCCGCAGGAGCGGGTACCAGAGTTCCAGTTCCTGGTAATTGTTTTCGGCCAGAACCGCGATCCGTTTTCCGACCAGTTTCATCGTCAACCTCCTCAGATCAACGTTTGGGGACGTTCGCGACCTCGGCGACCAGTCGGGCCAACTCCTGCATGGGTTCTTCCTGGTCATCCTCAGCCAGCGGCCATGTTTTCCCATCCCCCACCAGTTCCACCGACCAGCGGATAACGGCGGCATCGGGCGCCTCCTGCCAGACCCGCTGGCGACAGCGCACCTCCCCCACCCCACTCAAGGGGACGCGGACTGTCTGAGTCCGCCGAGCCAGTAGATAGAGTCTATCTATCCGACACTCGCGGGTTGCCATGTCCACCGTCAGCCGCTCCAAGCGAGGGACAAAGCCCGCAATCAGCAACTCAACGGCCAGAGCAATCACTATAAGGCAGAGGGCGATAGGCAACCGGGTCCCGCCGCGCCACGGAGCCACAACAACAACCAGCAACAAGAACACGACCCCCACAGCAATCATAGAAACCAGGGGGGCGCCTCTCCGTTCCACCACCAGTCGCCGGGCAGTCCGCTCTATCAGCGAGTATGGCCCGATCCGATGCTCCTTCTCCCGGCCCGCCAGCCCCTCGGCCATCTCCGGTTATTCCTCACAGCATGAGCATTCCCCGGAATGGCCACAATCACAGGCCAGCGCCACAGCCTCCATCTCCACCCGGGCGCCCATCGGCAACGCTGCCACCTGGACGGTAGATCGGGCCGGCGGATTCTCAGGGAAAAATTCGGCATAGACGCTGTTCATCCGGGGAAACTCCCCCATATCCTGCAAGAAGACCGTCGTCTTCACCACATGTCGGAGACAGGAGCCCGCTGCCTTCAGAATAGCCTTGAGATTCTCCAGCACCTGACGGGTCTGGGATTCCACATCCGGGCCGGCGAACTCCTTGGTACCCGGAACCAGACCCAACTGGCCGGCGGTGAAAATCCAATCGCCGATGCGCACTGCCTGGGAGTAGGGGCCAACAGCAGCAGGGGCATTAGATGTCTGGATGATTTGCTTCTCCATCTGACGTCCTCCTGCAAACGGGATGTGTTCATATTACAACAGGTTGCCCGTTTCGGCAAGTAAGCCCTGCGCTTGCGCCTGCGCCATCCCCGGCGCGCAACGGTGTATCGGTGATAAAAGCGGCGGCGCCCCCCCGGACCGCCGCCGCTTTTGTAGCGCAAGGTTTCCGCAGTAACGGATGCTCACTGAGAAACCCGTCGGACCCCCACGTGCAGGGCATAACCATCCACCCGTTCCTCGGCGGTGGCCATCCCCGATTCCGGCTCGCCCACCCGCAACTCCACGCTCAGCGTCTCCGCCGCGATGTAGTCCTGCCAGGCCGCGATCGCCTGAGCCAGTTCGCCCTCGGCCTGGTAGACCATCACAATGCGGTCGTCCAGTTCAAAGCCCGCATCCTTGCGCAAGTTCTGAACGCGCCGCACCACCTCTCGTGCCAGCCCCTCCGCCCGCAGTTCGGGCGTGAGGGTGATATCCACCGCGACGGTCACCCCGCGCTCCGAGGCCACTGCCAGCCCCTCCTTTGGCTTCTCCTGGACCAGCACCTCCTCCGGGGCCAGCACCACTTCTTCGCCGTCCACGGTCAGGTGGACGGGGAGTCCGGCCCGCACCCGTCGCACTATGGCCACCGGGTCCTGGGCAGCCAGCGCGGCCCGCACCGCCGGAAAGCGCTCGCCGAAACGGGGGCCCAAGAGTTTATTATCCGGCATAACCTGATAGGTAACCAGGTCGCCCACGTCTTCTATCTGTGCCACTCCCTTGACGTTCAACTCATCCTGGACCAGAGCCCACCATTCCTCCTCCAGCGTCCCCAGTGACGGGTCCAGGTGGACCAGGGCGCGGGCCAGCGGCTGGCGAAGTTTGATATTGGCGCTGTTGCGTGCCGCATGTCCCAGCGAGACGATTTCCCTGGCCAGGTCCATCCGAGCCAGCAGTCCCTCGTCCACCGCTGCCGGGTCCACCTGGGGCCAGATGGTATGATGGACGCTCTCCAGCGCCTCCGGGTCCACCGACCGGACCAGGTTCTGGTACATCGTCTCCGTCATAAAGGGGATGAAGGGCGCCAGCAACCGGCAGAGGGTGGTCAGGACCCCGTAGAGGGTGACATATGCGGCGTTCTTGTCGGCATCGTGCTCACTCTTCCAGAAACGACGACGGCTCCGGCGGATGTACCAGTTGGTCAGGTCGTCCAGGAAAGACTCCAGGGCCAGCGTCGCGCCGTAGGCATCATAGTCGTCCAGCCGCTCCGTCACCTTCGCCACCACCTGGTGCAGCCGGGCCCGAATCCAGCGGTCCAGGAGATTGTAGTGCCAGTTGAAACTGGCGTCGCCAGGGGTCCACTCGTCCAGCCGCGCGTAGGTGACGAAGAAGACATAGGCGTTCCAGAGGGGCAGGATGAACTGGCGCCGGACCTCGTTGGCCCGGTTGTACCCAAAGAGCATGTCAGCGTCAGGTTTCTGACGGCAATAGAGCCAGCGCATCACGTCTACACCCATCCGATCGGCGGCCTCGTTGAACTCAATCGCGTTGCCCCAGGACTTGTGCATCGGCCGCCCGTCCTCTGCCAGAAGGGTAGCATAACCGAAACAGACCTTGAAGGGCGGCGACTTCTCCAGGACGGTCGCCATCGCCAGCAAACTGTAGAACCAGTTGCGGAACTGACCGGGGAAGGACTCACTGATGAAGTCCGCCGGGTACCACTGATGCCAATACTCCCGGTCGGTGCGGTATCGGAGCGTGCTGAAACTGACAATGCCCGCGTCCAGCCAGGGGTTGCCGACGTCGGGGATGCGGGAGACCTCCGCTCCGCATTTTGAGCAGGCAATGCGAATCGCGTCCACCCAGGGGCGGTGGGGGGCGTGTCCCTCAAAGACCTCCCAGCCTGCGACCGCCCGCGCCCGGAGTTCGTTCTCGTCGCCGATGACCTCAAAGTGGCCGCACTCTTCGCATTCCCAGATCGGCAGCGCCAGTCCCCAGTACCGCTTCTTGCTGATCATCCAGTCGTGCATATTGCGCAGCCAGTCCAGTTCCCGATCCAGACCGAACTCCGGAATCCAGCGAATCTGCCGGGTGACATCCATCATATCGTAACGAAGTTCGTCCATAGAGATGAACCACTCATCCACCAGCCGGAAGACCAGTTCGCTGCCACAGCGCCAGCAGACAGGATAGCGGTGGGTGTAAGAGGCCACCCGATAGAGAAGTCCCTTCTCCCGAAGACTCTCAAAGACCCGTTCAGCACTCTCGGAGACCGGAGTTCCGGTCAGGAAGCCGAACCCGTCTACAAACACCCCCTCTTCATCCAGCGGGGCGATAGCGGGAAGGCCATACTGCTTGCCCAGGGCGAAGTCCTCCGCGCCACAGCCGGGGGCAATGTGAACGACGCCCGTGCCCTCCGCCTCGCCGACCTCATCCCAGAGGATAACCCGGTGGGCCTGGGGGGCCCCCGCCTTCTGCTGGGCCGGGAGTTCATCAAAGGGACCGTCGTACGTCCAGCCTTCCAGCGCCTTCCCCTTCATCTCCTCTAACACCTGGTACGGGCCATGGAGTATAGAGAGGGTGCCTTTGGAGAGGTAGAAAATTTCGTCGCCCTGGCGGACTTTGACGTAGGTGAGATCAGGGCCGACGGCAGCGACAACGTTGCTGGTCAACGTCCAGGGCGTGGTGGTCCAGACCAGCAGGCTCTCTCCCGGACGGCCGCGCAGGGGGAAGCGCAAGGTAACGCCCGGATGGGTCAGTTCCTGGTAGCCCTCGGTGACGATTTCGTGCTGGCTAATGCCGGTAGCGCAACGAGGACACCAGGGCATCACGTCGGTTCCCTTGTAAAGCCAGCCCTGTTCCCAGCACCGCTTCAGGAAGGTCCAGATCATATAATTGTTCTCGTCGGAGAAGGTGAAGTAGGAGCCGCCCAGTTCCGGCAAGCCCAACCGTCCCACGATTCGTTCCACTGCGTCGGTCACCGGGCCATAGGGGCCAGGAACAGTGATGACCTCCTGCGGGTTTTCCATAATCCGGCGGGCCAGATCTCGCAGGAACTCCGGGTCGTTCCAGTCCATCCAATAGCCGAGACGGATGGATTGTTCGGTCTGGACGGCGGCAAAACGCAGGACCCGCTCCTTGCACTTGCGGACAAAGCGGTCCATACCGTAGTTCTCAATATCCCGCTTGGAGCGGAAGCCCAGTTCTTTCTCCACCTCCACCTCCACCCAGAGCCCCTGACAGTCAAACCCATTCTGGTAGCGGGTCTGATAGCCCTTCATAGCCCAGAAGCGGTGGTAGAGGTCCTTGTACGTCCGTCCCCAGCCATGGTGGACGCCCATAGGGTTGTTGGCCGTGATGGGCCCGTCAATAAAGGACCAACGAGGGCCGTTCTTGCGGAGTTCCACCAGTTTCTGGAAAGCGCGAGTCCGTTTCCAGAAATCCAGAATCTGATGTTCTTGCTGGACGAAATCTACTTTAGACGGGACAGGTTGGAACATGGGCACCTCCTTTGCGTATTGCGTGTTGTGTGCTCGGTTTCACCGGAACCGGACGGGTGTTAACCTCACGGCTCCACCCGCACGGTCCCCAGCAGGATACGGCGCGCTTCAGGATCGGCGCCGTCGCCGGAGACAGGTAGCCGTTCTCCGGTATCCCATCGGTACATCCCCACCTCCAACAGATACTCCCCGGCAGGGGTATCCGCCGGGAAGACCAGTTCGTAGCGATCCCGCAGCAAGCGGCCCGGAAGCCACAGCGAGGTCGGGCAGTGACCACGCAGGGGCTCATGGTCGTCTTGCCCCCAGACGGGGTTGCCCGTAGCCGGATTATGGATCGTCCCCACCAGATGGGTGAAGACGATGTAGTTTTCCTCTACCGGCCCGTCGGCCTGCCAGTAAAGGTCCAGGAAGAGCCGATCGCCTGGATGGACAGCCGCGCCTGGAGAGAGGGCCCCTTTCCCCCAGACGCCCCAATCCCGATACAGCCCATACCCCACCAGTCGGACCGATTCCCCCAGATATGCCGTCATCCGTTGGGGAATCTCCGCCACAGAAGGCTCCGGCTGAGCATGGGTGACCCGTACCTTTCCGAAGGAGACGATCCCCCCTTCTGGCGCGCGCAGTTCAAAATGATACTGGCCGGCCGGTAGGCAAGCCGCGGGGAACTCCAGCAAGCGATAGATAACTCGCCCAGAAGGGCAAACGGTCAACATAGTCGCATACGTTTCTCCCGATGGTCCTACTAGCGTTACCCACGGCAAGGATGAGCGCGCGGCCCAGTATGCGGAGCATTCCTTCCCCGCAAGTCCCTCCGGGACCAGGGGCGGGCTGGCCCGGAGATAGAGCCCCAGTCGCAGCGGGTCGCCCGGACGGCCTTCCCGGAAACGGACCTCCCAGACCGGCAGGTCGTACCCCAACACCTCCAGCCCGGCCACTGGCACAGCGGAAAGGGGGTACTGGGGAAGGGCACCGTCTGCGGTCACGTCCTCCTCCCTGAGCCCGAACAGGTGAAGGCGATTATAGCCAAACTCCAGCGTGAGCAAGCGAGCGTACTGCCCAGCCAGCCAGGCCTCCGCCATCCCTTCGGGGTCCTGCAGATGGCTCTCTACCTCCGCCAGCCAGATGCGGGAGTGCATCCCGGCGATGGGCGCCAGTTCCGCCTCCACCCCCGCAGGATCCAACCGCAGGGACTTCTGCGGGACCAGATAAACCGGCGGACGGTCGGCAGGGGCCGATGTCCGGTCGTAGTAGTAGAGAAAGAGCGGGTAGCGGTCGCCAGAGACCAGGACGACGGCATCCCCTGACTGGGCCTGCGCCCAGACCGCCCGCACCATACTTTGCAATTCGTCCCGCAAACGGCGGTCGGTGTAATGGCCAGAGAGAGCCCAGAGCATCATAGCGAGGACAAGAGCAGCCCTCACCCTCACCCCCCAGTCCCCTCCCCTTCTTCTGTCCTGGGGGAGAGAGGGGAGACTCACCGCCCACCCCAGCCAGGCATAGAAAAGCGGCGCGAAAGAGAGAAAGTAGCGAGCTTCCACCCTGGGGGTGTAGAACAGCATCCGGGGCTGGGTGACCAGCCAGACCATCAGCGGCGGGATCAACGTCCCCAGAGCCAGCAGCCAGAGTTTCTCGGCCGCTGAGCGCCGGGCTTCCCCCCGCCGGGCCCGAAAGAGCCGGACTGCCGTCCCCCAGAGAAGGACGGCCAATACGGCCAGAATTGCCCACAGGTAGCGTTCCACGAAAGTCGAGATGCCCAGGGTCAGAAGCACGCCGTTCAGCAGGAAAACGAACCCCGGCGATACGGGCTCCTGCACCACCGACCAGGATCGCATCCGGGGGATGGCCAGGGCCAACCAGGGGGCCCAGAGGGCCAGTGCTGCGCCTTGCATGATCAGCCAGCGCCGCCACAGAGTCCACCGGTCTGCCCGCCGCAAGCCCACGAAGAAAACATACAGGTTCTGTACGACCAGCAGCAAGGCCGAAAAATAGATAGTGTACAGCGCCGCGACCGTTGCGCCCACCCACGCAAGTTCTAACCACAAAGAGCGTAAAGGAAGCAAAGGTTTTGAAATTCTTTGCGCCCTTTGCGTCCTCTGGGGGTCAGAAACCCACCGGAGCAGAAAATAGAAGGAAAGGGTCGCAGCCAGCGCGGCCAGGGCGTACATCCTCATTTCCTGCGACCACCAAATATGGAAGCGGGAGAGGGCCAGCAGCCAGAGCGCAGTTGCACCGGCTGCCCATCCCCCCAGCCGGCGACCTAACGGAGCCATCGCGGCGACGGTCAGCATCGCCACCATCACCGTCAGGTAGCGGGCAGCGAACTCACCCTCCCCCGCCAGCCGGACCCATAGCCAGAGCAGCCAGAAATAGAGGGGAGGGTGAACGTCCCCGGCCGTCCAGAGAGTCACTTCCGGAAGGCTGTGGCGAACAGCCCAAATCGCCAGCCCCTCATCCCACCAGATATTCTGGTCGCCCAGACGGTAGACCCGAAGGGCAAAAGCGACCAGCAGGCCCACGAACAGGAGCAGGAAATAGCGCTTCATCTCCCGTTTCACGCATCCCGTTTTGCGCAGCAGGCGTTTTGGCCTATAATCTCTGTTGCCTCGTGAATCCATTCCAGGAGGTCAGGTATGCTGCGACCTTTTGACCCTACGTCGCCCCTCCCGCTCCAGGAGGCGGGATGGGATGAGAACCTGCGCTTTGCATACACCGAGGTGGATGCCTTCTGGCTCACCCACTGGACCCCGGCAACCGGATGGACGCCGGGTCGCCTCTATGAGCACCAGGGAGCCACCCTGGAAATTTCACCCGGCGCGAACGTGCTGTATTACGGCCAGGCTGTCTTTGAGGGATTGAAAGCCCGCCGGACCCGGGCCGGGAAAATCGTGCTCTTTCGCCCGATGGACAACGCCCGCCGCCTTCGGGCTTCGGCTGCCCGCCTGGCAATGGAGCCGCCTCCCGTAGACCTCTTTATGGAGGCCGTGACCTCCGTGGTTCGGGCCAACGTCCGCTGGATACCTGCGCCGGAGAAGGGAAGTTTCTACCTGCGCCCGGTGCTCATCGGAACGGAGGCCGTTCTGGGCGTCCGACCGTCCCAGGAATATCTCTTCTACGTCTTCGGCTGCCCGGCGGGGCCGTATATGGGCGGAGACCGACTCGTTGTCCTCTCCGGCGTACACCGCTCCGCCCCCTACGGTACCGGGGCAGCAAAAGCAGCGGGCAACTACGCCGCCTGTCTTCGTCCCCAGAAAATCGCCAGAGAACAGGGCTACGTGGACACCCTGTATCTGGACGCCCGGGAGGACCGGTACATTGAAGAACTGACCGGCGCCAACTTCTTCGCCATTTTAAAGGACGGCACCTTGGTTACCCCCGCGCTGGGCTCCATCTTGCCCGGCGTCACCCGGGATTCCGTCCTCACCATCGCCCGCGAAGTTTTCGGCTGGGTCGCTGTAGAACGGAAACTGCCCATAGACGAAGTCCTCAACGACGCTGTAGAAGCCTTCTACGTGGGCACCGCCGCTGTCCTCTCCCCGGTCACCGTTATCCACTACCGGGGAACAGACTATCCCATCGGCGATGGCCAACCCGGCCCTCGGGCGAAGATGCTGCGTCAGGCGCTGGATGAGATTCAACTCCAGGAACAACCCGATCTCTGGGGCTGGGTCGTAGAGGTGGCCTGAAACAAAGACTCCCGCCCCCGAAGGGACGGGAGTCTTTCTTCCCGCGGTACCACCCTTCTTGCCCCACGCCAACAGAGGGGCCTCTCTGCCGGCGACCTGCGATCGCCGCGTCCCGGTAACGGAGGACGACCCCGGCCGAGTCTACTGGACGCCCACAGGCTTCAGCCTGTATCGCATCGTTCGGTCGGCGGCTCCGGAGGGATTTTCGGCTCGGCTCCCGCGCCCGGCTCCCACCTCTCCCGGACTCTCTGGAGCGGTACCCCGCGCCTACTCGTCTCCATCGTCGCCTTTTGCTCAATTTGAGTTTCTTATACCATAATTGGCGCAATTTGTCAACGCACCTTCCACCCTGGAGTGCGTCCCCCAATGGCCATCTTCTGCGCCCGGTGGGTGAACCGCCGGGCTCCACCACCCCACTCTTACTTGACATTCCAGATATGTTGGCTATAATTGCAAGTGATTCTCATTTACAACAAGTGGCACCATTGCTGTGAGAACGCGAACGATGAAACCCAGCCCACTCATCACTGCCCTCCAGGCCAGCGGTCATCGCATCACCCGCCAGCGGCGGGTAGTCCTGGAGGTGCTGGAAGAGAGTCAGGAACACCTGGACGCAGAGAGCCTGTATCAGAAGGCCCGTCAGCGGGCCCCTCGCATCAGCCTGGCAACAGTATATCGTACCGTCGCCGTTCTCAAGCAGATGGGACTGATTGCCGAATACTCGCTAGGGGAGGAGCATGGACATTTCGAGACCGTTCCGGAGACACCCCATTACCATTTCACCTGCATCGGTTGTGGGCAAGTGGTGGAGTTTGATACCCCGCAGGTGGCCGTGGCGATTCAGGAACTGGCCGAACGGGAAGGGCTGGAAATTTGCACGGTTCAGTTCTCCCTCACCGGCTACTGCGCCTGCTGCCGCGCCGGACGAGGACGATAGAGCCGATAACCCCGTCTCCCCGCCCCAGGACTCTATCATCCCGCTGAGCGCACTGCCCATTGGGGAGGCGGGGACCATCACTGAGGTTCACGGAGGGCAGAATCTGCGCAGCCGGATGCTCACCCTCGGCCTTACCCCCGGCGCCATGGTGACCGTTCTCCAGAACTATGGCCATGGGCCTCTCATCGTCCACGTACGGGATACCCGCGTGGCCCTCGGCCGTGGGGAGGCCGGAAGAATCCTCGTCCGGAGGGAAGTATGAGCCCATCTGCCCCAGTCCGGGAGACCACTGTTGCGCCTCTTGTCCAGGAGCGCCCTCTCCTGGTCGCGCTGGCCGGCCAGCCCAACGTGGGCAAGTCCACCCTGTTCAACCTGCTCACCGGGCTCCATCAGCGCGTGGGGAACTGGCCCGGCAAGACGGTGGAACGGAAAGAGGGATACTTCACCTTTAACAACGTCTCTTACCGGGTGGTGGACCTTCCCGGCACCTATAGCCTGACGGCCAACTCGCCGGAGGAACTCATTGCCCGAGAGTTCATCCTTCGGGAACGCCCCGATGTCGTCGTGGCAGTGGTGGATGCGGCGACACTGGAGCGGAGCCTCTACCTGGTGGCAGAATTGCTCCCCCTTCCCGTGCCCGTTGTCGTCGCGCTAAATATGATGGACGTAGCCCGGCAAGAAGGCATCCGGGTAGAGCCAGAGGTCCTTCAGGCTGCCCTGGGGGTGCCGGTAGTGCCTATGTCCGCCACGCGGGGGGTCGGGGTACAGGAACTGCTGAGGACGGTGGAACGAATTGCGCGCGGCGACACCCCTTACGCCCCCCGTCTTCCCCAGATTCGTTTGGACCATCAAGAGGTACTGGAAGTTATCAGCGAACAGGTTGCCGGATATGTCCCGGAGCCATATCCCCGGGACTGGGTGGCGCTGAAATTGTTAGAAGGCGATCCGGAAGTCACTCAGATGATGAGCGCTGCGCTGCCTCCGGATCGTTGGGAGGAAGTCCGCGCAATCCTGAGCGCCCATGATGACGCCCAGGTGGCTGTCGCCAGTGGGCGGTACGAGTGGATCGGGCGAATGGTGCGCGCTGCCGTCACCCGCCCGCGCATCGGGCAGATTGGGCTGACCGAACGACTGGATCGCTGGGCCACCCATCCGCTCTGGGGACTGGTCATTCTGGGAGGCATCCTGGGGGCAGTGTTCTGGCTCACATACACCGTCGGCGCACCCATCCAGAGTCTGCTGGAAACCTATCTGGTGGGAACGCTGGCAGAGGGCGCGCGCAATCTGCTTTCGGGCGCACCGACCTGGGTTTCGGGCCTTCTGGCCGATGGGATCATCGGGGGAGTGGGAGCCGTGCTGACCTTCCTTCCCATCCTGGTCATCTTCTTCATTGCGATGGCCTTTCTGGAGGACGTGGGCTATATGGCCCGCGCAGCCTATGTGATAGATAGGTTTATGCACTTCATCGGCCTGCACGGCAAATCCTTTCTTCCCCTCTTCCTGGGCTTCGGGTGCAACGTGCCCGCAATCCTGGGAACACGGGTGATTGAATCCCACCGGGCCCGCCTGTTGACCATCCTGCTGGCTCCTATCGTCCCCTGCACAGCGCGAATGGCGATCGTCGTCTTCCTCGCCCCTCCCTTCTTCGGCCCGACGGCTCCACTGGTCGCCTGGGGACTGATACTGGTCTCTATGGGCGCACTGGCGCTGACGGGGATAGCGCTCAACCGGCTCCTCTTCCAAGGCCGCCAGTCCGCATTCATAATGGAATTACCCCTCTACCATCTCCCCAACTGGCGTACCATCGGGCTTTCCGTCTGGAGGCAGAGTTGGGCCTTTGTCCAGAGGGCCGGGACGGTGATTCTCGTCGTTTCCGTGCTCATCTGGGCACTCTCCAGTCTGCCCGGAGGGGAGATTGAAAGAAGTTATCTGGCCCAACTGGGGAAATCTCTGGAGTCCGCAGGCCGCCTGATGGGGTTGGACTGGCGGCTAACGGTGGCACTATTGAGCAGTTTTATCGCCAAAGAGAATTCCATCGCCACCCTGGGCGTGCTCTTCAGCACCGGCGAGGAAGGGCTGGCGAACTTGCTGGCAGCCACTTACTCGTCCGCCACTGCTCTGGCCTTCCTGGTAGTGCAGATTCTCTTCATCCCCTGTGTGGCAACGGTCGCCGCTATCCGCCAGGAGACCCATTCCTGGCGCTGGACCGCGTTCAGCATCGGCCTGCTCCTGGCCATCTCCCTCGTGGCCGGGATGGTGACGTTCCAGGTCGCTGTGCTGGTGGGAGGATGAAATCCGCGTTGCTGCGGCAAAAACGTCTATCCGCGGAGGACGCTATGCTGGACCGGTTACTGGAAATCCTCAAAGCCGGAGGCACCCATCGGGTGTCCGACCTGGCCCGCGCGCTGGATACAACCCCTGAATTGGTAGAGATGATGCTGGAGGCCCTCTCTCGCGCCGGGTATGTGAAACCCGTCGCTACCTGCGCAGAAACCTGCTCCGCCTGCTCGTTGGCCGACTCTTGCATCCCCACCCAGCCGGGGAAAGCCTGGACGGTGAATCCGTAATTTTCCCTTCCTATTCCCCACTTTCCCCCAATTGCCCCCCGCAGGGAGTATCCCCAAAGGGTGTTAGTGAATGTTCACCCTCCCCGTAAGATAGTACTCTTTTCCTACGCCATCCCGAAAAATCTCAAACCGGATTCCAACCTTGGGGTGGTAATATTGTTGATGAAGATAGGTTGACCTTCTTTAACTGGAAACAAGCCGTCCCGATGGGAGAGAAGATGAGAGGTCATCACACACTCTCTATATCTGCTGTGGCAGCACTCGTCGTTACTGCGATGCTGACCTACGGGGTAGGCGTTGGCCTGGCCAATTCCCAAGCGGGCACGACCCTCAGCGCCACCAAGACAGCCCTCGGATTCCGGGAGCGCCTGTTGGAATATGATTGGTCCCTGGAGAAATCGGTGTCTCCCGCCGAGGTGGAGGTCCGCTCCGGCGCCCCTGCCACCCTGGAGTACTCCCTGACCGCAACCCGCACACTGGCCGCCGAGACGGAGCAAATCGGCGTGCGGGGCGAAATTTGCGTCACCAACGGAGGGGATCGGGCAACCGAGAACCTGACCATCGTGGATGTGGTGCAGTATAAAGTGGGTTCCGGTCAGTTCACCGATTATGTGACCACGACGGTGGACGTCAGCGCCCATCCCGTCCTGGGCCCCGGCGAATCCTACTGCTATCCCTATCAGGTCCTGTTCTCGCCGATCTCTGGTGCCACCTACCGCAACGAGGCGCGGGTCACCATTACCAACCACTCCGGATGGCTGCCCGGCGGTCAGCATTGCCCCGGCCCCAACCCTTGTCCCTTCGGCCCCACCCCCAGAGCCAGTTTCTCTCTACCAGCCGATTTCACCGTCGTGGAGGTAGACTCATCGGCAACCCTCACCGACGAGATTTCTTGCCCGGAAGGATTTGCCTGCGTTTCCACAGACTCGGGTCCCTGGATGCTGGATGGTTCGGCGACGGTGACCTTCTCGCTCACAGTCTCCCACACTTCCGCGCCGTGCAGCCTCTCGGTGCCCCTAACCAACACAGCCCGGCTGGTAGAAACCGATAGCGAAGTGGAGCACACCGCTTCGGCATTGGCCAACCTCTCCACCGGCTTATGCGGGACCGGCTGCACCCGAACTTATGGCTACTGGAAGACCCACACCCGGTACGGTCCTGCCTCTCGCGATGCCACCTGGGACCTGATCCGCGAGGCCGGCGAAGATACGCCCTTTTACCGGAGCGGCCAGAGCTACTACCAGGTCCTGCAAACCCAGCCCCGGGGCAACGCCTACTACATCCTGGCCCATCAATTCATCGCCGCCCGATTGAACATCCTGAGCGGCGCATCCTCCACCCCGGAGGTGGACGAGGCGCTCGCCTGGTCGGGGGCATTCTTTTCCCAATACACCCCGAACGAGCAGCCCGCGAGCCTGCGGGATACAGCGCTCTATTACGCCAACCTGCTGGATCAGTACAACAACGGCGTCATCGGCCCGGGCCACTGCGACGATATCACTCCGACTCCGACGCC
>JADBJJ010000011.1 GCA_014874475.1 Chloroflexota bacterium | reverse complement strand
GGTGCCGGAAGTGGGCTGGTCCAGGCAGCCGATGATGTTCATCAGGGTGGACTTGCCGGAGCCGGAGGGGCCCATAACGGCGACCATCTCGCCGGCGTGAATGGTGAGGGAGACGCCGCGCAGAGCGGGCACCTCCACCATCCCCATCCGGTAGATTTTGACGATGTTTTCCAGTTTAACGACACTGTTCTCCGCGTTCATCCTACCGTCCGAAAGGGAAGCCAAATTGGCCCGAGGCGTTCTCCCGCACCAGCACCAGGATGTCCCCTTCGTTCAGGCCGCTCAGTACCTGGCTGTAGCCCTCGTAGCGCACGCCCAGGCGGACATCCACCCGCTCCAGTTCACCGCTGGCGGTCTTCCGGTACACGTAAGGCTGGCCAGTGGTCTGGTCAATTCGCACGACCCAGTTGGGGATCAGCAACTGATCGGTCAATTCCTCCACGCGGATCGCCACATTGGCCGACATCCCGGCCCGCACCGGGACATCGGTGGGGTCCAGGGTGATGATGACGGGATAGGCAACGGCGCCCTCCACCAAGGTGGCCATCGGGCCGATGCGTTCCACCTTCCCGGTAAGCGTCTCCTCGGGGAAGGCATCCAGCGTCACCTCTACAGGCAACCCTACCCGCAGGCGGGCCACGTCCATCTCGTCCACGTTGACCGTGATGCGGAAGCCGGAGAGGTCCACCAGCGAAATGGCCGGCAGGCCAGCAGAGGCTATCTCCCCGGCGACGACGTTGACGGCCGCAACCATGCCGTCAAAGGGGGCCGTCAGGGTCGCCTTCTCCAGATTGCGACAGGCGGCCTCATAAGCCGCGCGGGCTTGCTCCACTGCCGCCTCGGCGACGGTCAATTCTTCTTCTGTGGGGCCGTGCATTGCCCGCTCCAGTTGCGCCCGGGCGCTCTCCACATTGCTCCATGCCGCCGCCAGGTCCTCCGGCGACGCCCCTTTCGTGGTTAACTGGTAGTTCGCCAGAGCGATCTGGTAATCCAGCGTGGCTGTCTCCAGATTGAGGGATTGGGGCAACATCCCGACCTCAGGTCGCCAGGAGACGGGTTCATAGGCGGCGCGGGCGCGGTTCAGCATCACCTCTGCTCGCTTCAGATTCGCTTCCGCCACCGCTTTTTCCTCCGGAGAGGGGCTGTTTTTGAGCCGCTGGTACTGGGCCAGCGCGCTGCGGTAGGCGGCTTCTGCCGCTTTGATCGCCTCCGGACGGGGCTGAGACTGCAGTTGGGCCAGTTGGGCCTGAGCGGACTTTAGCGCCGCCTCGGCCTGCCGCGAGTTCAGTTCCAGGTCACCGGTATCCAGTCGGGCCAGTACCTGGCCGGCGCGCACCTCGTCCCCGACCTGCACTGTCACCTCAGCCACCCGGCCTGGCGCGCTGAAGGTCAGGTCTACCTGGCGGGCCGGCTCAATCCGTCCACTGGCGCTGACGCTGACCTCCAGGGCGCCCCGTTCCACCACAGCGGTCCGCTCTTCCGTGGAAGGGTTGCGGTTCGCGACCTGTCGCCAAACGAAAAAGCCGCCAGCGGCCAGAAGAGCGATGGCGGCCCCAATCATCCATGTCCTACGCCGTCTGTTCATTCGCTTCCTCCTCGGGGGTACTGATTTGCAGTTGTCGGACCAGTTCCAGCCACTGGCCCGTCAATTCGCTGATCAATTCGGCGCGGAGCAGCCAGAGGCCACCCCCGGGCCCGCCGATGACCAGAAGTTTCTCTCCAACCTGGATCCCCAGGTCCCGCCGGGCCTGCACCGGGATGACCACCTGCCCGCGCTCGCTCACCGTCACTGCACCGTAGAATTGAGGGCACAGTCTTTTTTCCATATCACCCTTTTCTCTTGTTTTTCTTACCTGCAAGAAAAATTATACTACAAAGGGGGAAAACGTCAAGGGAGATCGGGAAAATTCAACTCTCGGGATAGAAGGGAAAGCAAGGTGCCGAATCTCACAAAGTCGTACCGGGCAAAAGTCCCGAAGAAGCAAACCCTGGTGTTCCGGATGAATGGCTGCCGCGTCGCCTGCCCGCCTGCCCTCCACCCTGAAGACTTCCGGGGTGCCTGGGAGTTTACCATAGACCTGTGAGCCCAAAGTAGAGGACGGCACCGCCAAGCAGTGCCGTCCTCCATCCTGATCTTTCAACCCCCAGGCAGGCTCTATCCCAGGTGGGATAGCAGGAACTCTTCATCCTCGCCTGGACGGGCAAATCTGTCCAGTCGTGCATTAGGCAGATGAATCTATCAGGCTACAATCAGCCTGCCGTCAGCAGCCTGTACGACGGTACCTGCCAGAACTTTTCGCCTGCAGGAGGGGCAAAGGTTCCACCCCGGGGCCTCGCCGCCCCCCAGGGCCTCCTGAACCCGGGGGAGCAGGGCTGTTAGCGCTTTCTCCGGCGCGAAGGGTTGTCCGCAGGCTGCGCAGCGCTGAAGGGCAAACGAGATTTCCACTGCCGGGGGCGCTTCAACGACCCCTTCCAGCCGGATGGCGCCCGGCGGGCAGACCTCCTGGCAGCGGGAGCAGTCCTCATCGCACACGCCAGAGAAGCGCAGGAAGCGACGGTCCTCCTCATCCCGCATGGTGATCCGCCCCGCCAGGCAGACCGAAGAGCACGCCCGGCATCCGAAGCAGAGGTCCGAATTGACCCGCAGTCCTCTCATAGCCCCCTCCTCTCCAGGCCAACGGCCCATTCTCGCCCCGCTACCATCCGCCGCCAGGCCGCGAAGTCGGCCACGCAGCGACAGGTCAGCGCGCCGCTGGGGCAGGTCAGCGTGCAGGCCGGCTCCGCCCGATGCCCGCAGCGGTCACATTTATAGGCCCGCTTCTCCTCCAGGTCCAATCCCACCGCTCCGAAGGGACAGGCCCAGAGGCAGAGTTCGCATCCGGTGCACCGCTCCGGCAGCAGCCGGACTTCATTCCCCTCCCGCACCAGCGCCCCGGTATGACAGACCGCAATGCAGGGAGCGTTCTCGCAGTGGCGGCAGAGGACGGCGACTCCGCCTCCATCTACCGAGACCACCCAGATGTTCTCCCGTCCGTCGTGTTCCCGGGCGCAAGCCACCTCGCAGGCATAGCAGAGGATGCACCGTTCCGGACGGAGCAGAATTTCCCGGCCCATCTTATCCCTCCTCCGTTCGTTCCAGAGCACAGGAGGCCACTTTGTAGGAGGGGACGCGGGCCTCCCGGTCCAGTTCCTTCAGGGTGAGGACGTTCACCCCAGGGAAATGGAAGGGCAAAAAGACCAGCCCGGGTTGGACCTGATCACTGACCTGAACCCGGGCCTCCACGTCGCCCCGGCGGGAGCGCACTCGTACCATCTCCCCATCTTGCACCCCCAGCCGTCGGGCGTCCTCTGGATGGACGGTCACCCAGACCTCAGGAGCGTAGGCGGCCAGTTCTGACAGCCGAAGGCTCATAGAGCCAGAGTTGTAGTGGATGACAACTCGTCCGGTTGTCATCCAGAGGGGGTAGTGGGCGTCCGGCGTCTCCGGCGGCGGCTGGTAGGCGACTGGGTGGAACCGCCCCCGGCCACTGGGGGTAGTGAACCGCTCCCGGTGCAGGATGGGTGTCCCCGGATGGGCGGGGTCAGGGCAGGGCCAGAATACCCCCTCTGGCGTGGCCTGCAGACGCTCCGGCGTGATGCCCCCGTAGGCCGGGATGGCGCGGTTGATCTCCGCCAGGACCTCCTCCGGCCCGGGCGCGCGCTCCCAGAGTCCCAGCCGTCTCCCCAGTTCCCCGATGATAGAGAGGTCGGGACGGGCCTGGCCGGGCGGCTCCACGGCCTTCGGCGACCATTGGACGCGCCGTTCGGTGTTTGTGTAACTGCCGGATTTCTCGGCCCAGCAGGCTGCTGGGAGGGCAACGTGGGCCAGGCGAGCTGTCTCGGTCAGAAAGAGGTCCTGGACGACCAGAAACTCCAGGTTCTCCAGCGCCCGCACCGTCTCCCCCGCCGCCGGGTCGGAGACGACGGGGTTCTCTCCCATCACGTAGAGGGCTCGCACCCGGCCCTCCAGCGCTGCGTCCATCAGTTCCACGACGCTCAGGCCGGAGAAGGCGGGCAGGTCTTCCCGCCCCCAGAGTCGGGCCAGGCGACGGCGCCCTTCGTCGTCGGCCACGGGGACATAGCCGGGGAGCAGTTCGGCCAGCGCGCCCATGTCGGAGGCGCCCTGGACGTTGTTCTGACCCCGCAGGGGGAAGAGGCCGGCCCCGGGCCGCCCAACCTGTCCGCAGAGGAGGGCCAGATTGGCGCAAGCCAGGACATTATCGGTCCCCACGGTGTGCTGAGTGACACCCATGCAGTAGACGATGGCCGAGGCAGGGGAGCGAACGTAGACCCGGGCCGCGCGAAGGATGTCGCTGGGGGCCAATCCGGTGATCTCCGCCGCCCGCTCCGGGGTGAAATCCGCCAGGGCGGCCCGCAGTTCCTCAAAGCCCTCCGTTCGGGCGGCGATGAAGTCGTAGTCGGCCAGCCCTTCCCGGAGGATAACGGCAGCCATGCCGTTGAGGAACGCCACATCCGTCCCCGGGCGCAGGGGGAGGTAAAGGTTGGCCATGCGGGCGGTGGGGGTGTGGCGAGGGTCAGCGACGATGAAGGTAGCCCCCCGATCCTTTGCCTCCCAGACCCAACGGGCAACAACGGGGTGGTTCTCGGCGAAGTTGGAGCCGATGACCAGGATACAGCGGGAGTGAGCCAAATCGGGGATGGGATTGGTCATTGCGCCGGAGCCCAGGGCGCGCCGGAGCCCCATCACTGAGGGGGCATGACAGAGACGGGCGCAGTGGTCCACATTGTTCGTCCCCAACAGGCGAGCCAGTTTCTGGAAGAAGTAGTTCTCCTCGTTGGTGGCTTTGGCGGAGGCCAAGAAGCCCAGCGCGTCGGGTCCGTGCTCCTGGCGGATACGGGAAAGGTTGTAGGCCACCAGGCCCAACGCCTCCTCCCAATCCGCCTCCCGGAACCGTCCATTCTCCCGGACCAGCGGGTGCTCCAGCCGGTCGGGGTGATGGATAACTTCATGGGCGACGTTGCCCTTGGGGCAGAGGGCGCCCAGGGCAACCGGATGGTCGGTCAGGTACTCCACACCGACGGCCCGACCGTCCTCCACCTGCAGCCCCAGGCGGCATCCGGCACCGCAGTAGGGGCAGAGGACAGGGATAAGGGTCATAGGGACCTCCGGGAAAATCATCCGGGAAACGGGAGCAGTTTTCCCTGATGAGTCAGGAAGTGGGTCATATTGGGTCTGTAACTCCTGCTGGAGAGACCAGAGTCGCTCCCCATAGCGCAAGATTCCTCTTGCGCGGTTACACCAGCGGGAACTGGAGGGGCAAGGACCGTCCCTGCCCTATCAGGCGACTGCAAGGATCCCGCCCTCCTCCAGGTTGTCGCCAACCTCACGGCAGGATGGCGAAAACCCGCGCCGGAAAGCCGGAGCCGTCCTTCGGCTTGGGGAAAGCCACCACGACCAGGGCACCGTACTCCGGGACCTTATCCAGATTGGTCAGGAGTTCAATCTGGAAATGGTCGGTATTCAGGATGTATGCTTCCAGAGAGTAGTCTCCCTTGCTGGTGGCAATGCCCGGATCGGTGTCCGTTGTCTCGTGGCCCGAGGCGGTAATCTTGCGCTCTTCGTAGAGGTACTTCAGCACCTCCATGCTCCAGCCGGGATAGTGGGCGATCCCCTGAGCGTCTTCGTTTCGCATCGCAGCCATGTCGGGCCAGCGTTTGGACCAGTCGGTGCGGAGGGCAACGAACGCCCCTTCAGGGATGAGTCCGTACTTTGCCTCCCATGCCTTCACGTCGTCCATAGTAACGGTGTAATCCGGGTTCTGCGCTACTTTCTCGTGGATGTCTATGACGACCAGGGGGAGAATCATCTCCTTGACGTCAATCTGGTCCACAGTGCGCAGTCCTTTGATGAAGTGGGCCGGCGGATCCACATGGGTGCCCCACTGCCCCACGTGACAGAACTCTTCAGCGAAGAAACCGGAGCCCAGGGTACCCTTTCCCTCCTCGTACCAGTAGAGAGTGGTCCTTTCCTCATCCGGGAAGCCAGGCCAGTGGGGAATGCCGGGATGGAAAGCGTGAGTGAGGTCCACAAACTGCTTATTCTTCAAGACGGTATAGATTTCCATCAGGGAGGGCTCTTTGGGCTTGGGGGCACACCCAGAGAGAAAGGCAACAAGCAGCAAAGCGACCAGGAAGGAAGAAAGGGTTCTTCTGAACATTGCTGACCTCCTTTTAGAGACTGGATCGGGGTAACTTTACGAAAACCTCCTGCAGGCTCAGCGCCTGCAGGAGGTTAACTCTACGGGATCACCCGATAACTCTGTGCCACCTCTTTCGCCGCCTCCCGACGAGCCAGGCGGGCAAATTCCTCTTCCTCCATAAAGACCAGCGCGCGGGTCGGGCAGGCCTCCACGCAGGCCGGTACCTCCCGGTCGGGACAGCGGTCGCACTTCAGCGCGATGCGCCGCTCCCACTCCCGCCCGACCACCCCGTAGGGGCAGACCATGGTGCACATCCAGCAGCCGATGCAGCGGTCGGGGTTGTGGGTAACGATGCGGGTGAGGGGGTCCTGGGTTAGTGCGCCAGTGCGGCATACGGTCACGCAGGGGGCATCCTCGCAGTGGCGGCAGAGGAAGGGTATCTTCCGCTCCAGGACGTATTCCACATAGAGCCGGCGGCGCGGGCGCGGGGTCTCGGCAATCGCTCCGAAGAGAGTCCGGGAGCGGGAATGCTCCACCGCGCAGGCCAATTCGCAGGAGTGGCAACCCACACAACGGTCCAGACGGACAAAGATTTCTCTCATAGCATACCCCCTCTCACAGGCCCAGGGCGGCCCGCTTCGCAGCGATGTGGTCCAGGATCAGGCGGGCGGCCTTGAATGGGTCAGGCTCTACGGCGAATTTGCCGCCGACCACTCCCTCGGCCCCGACGGTAAGCAGGTGCGCCACGTTGGGGCTCCCCAGCACCTGGGGGACCGTGCCCAGGACGGTGAAGATGCCCGAAGCCACCACATAGGCGCCGATGCTGACTGCCTTCTCACTCATCCACTCCGGAGCGGCCCCGGCGACGGGCAGGTCGCTGATGTCTACGCCCAGCGCGTTGGCGATGGCGGCACAGGCGACCAGGATGCGACTGATGTCCACGCAACTGCCCATATGGAGGACGGGCGGGATGCCTAGCGACTGGCAGACCCCCTTCAGCCCGTCCCCGGCCTGCGCCGCTGCTTCCGGCAGGAGCAGCCCCGCCTTGGCGCAGGCGATGGCGTTGCAGCCGGTGGTGACCACCAGGACGTTGTTGCGGATGAGTTCCCGGACCAGGTTGACGTGGCCGTAGTCCTGCTGGATTTTGGGGTTATTGCAGCCCACGACGGCCACGATGCCCTTTATGGCCCCGCTCCTGACCGCCCCCAGTAACGGGTCCAGACTGCCGCCCAGGGCCTCCAGGATAGCCTCTACGCTGAAGCCGACCATGCATTCGCTCTTCACGTCCGGGATGAAGACCCGCCCTTGGTTCCGGTTGGGGTAGTTTTCCACCGCTGCGCGGACGATGGCCCGGGCGGTCTCATAGGCCGTCTCCTCGTGGAATTCCATATGCACCGCGCCGGGGAATTTGGCTTTGGGGGAAGTGGAGATGAATTTGGTGTGATAGCAGGCGGAGAGGTCAGCCAGGACCGGGAAGATGCACTGGACGTCTACCACGACAGCCTCCACCGCGCCGGTCATCACAGCCAGTTCCTGATGCAGGAAGTTTCCGGCAATGGGAATGCCGTGGCGCATCAAGACTTCGTTGCCCGTACAGCAGATTCCGGCGACGTTGATACCCTCAGCGCCCACCTGTTTTGCCAGTGCCACCAGTTCAGGGTCCTCCGCAGCGGCGACAATCATCTCGGAGAGGATAGGTTCGTGGCCGTGGACGATGATGTTGACCTGGTCCTGCTTCAGCACTCCCAGATTGGCTTCGGCCCGCTTCGGCTGGGGGACGCCGAAGAGCACGTCCTGGAGTTCGGTGGCAATCATGGAGCCACCCCAGCCGTCGGCCAGGCTGGCCCGCAGGCCGTGCAGGATGAGGTTGATGTAATCATGGTCCACGCCCATGTGGGTGCGGTGCATAATTTCCACGATCTCCCGGTCAATGCCGCGCGGGTCAATGCCCAGTTTCTCCCAGAGGGCCACCCGCTTCGGCGGGGCCCGTCGGGTGAAGCGGATGGGACCCTCCTGCTGTCCAAACTCACCCAGCGCGGCCTCCGCCAGGTCCAGCGCGACCTCCTCTTTAGGCCGTCCGGCCTCGGGGATGCCGTACTCAGCGGCCAATCGTCGAAGTTTGGCCTCGTTCTTGATCTCGTATCCCCCGGCCTTGCCCTGGGCGGTCATTTTGAGGGTATGAGCGACGTCGCGGGCATGGTCGGAGTGGGCGGCGGCCCCGGCCGCGATGGCCCGCAACAGCCCCCGGGCGACCATCGTATCGGCGGTAGCGCCGCAGACCCCGCGCGCGGGCCCCTCGCCGAAGGGGTCTATCCGACAGGGGCCCATATTGCAGTGGCGGCAGCAGAGGCCCAGTTCGCCGAAGCCACACTGCGGCTGCTGCTTCTCCAGCCGGTCCCACGCGGTCTCCAGGCCCTGCCGCGCGGCTAGCGAGAGCATTGCCTGGGACGCGGGATCAACACTTCGTCGCAGGATTCTCTCCTCCATGAGATTACCTCCTTTCCGGTGGCTATCACTCACATGGTGGGACGATGCAATACGGATGTATGGGGAACTCATCTCACGAATAATGTCTCAGCAATACGATAATACAGGCGAGTTGGACAAAGCCCAGGTCGTTCACCCTATGGTGCTCATAACGAACCACCAGCCGTCTAAAGTTGCCCAACCCGGCCAACAAGCGCTCCATCTTTCAGCGCCGCTGGTACCGTCGCAACTTACGCCCATCCTGAGTGCGGGGCTTGCGTCGCTTCCTCCGGTGGGGTGCGATCATCTCTACTCCGTATTCCGCCAGGCGGGCATCCGGCGGGTCACTGTCATAGGCCCGGTCGCCGATCAACCTCCTGGGCAGTTGCGGAGCAAAACAGGCCGCCAGGGGCGCAGTGCTGCCACGCCCCTACTTTGCCCCGCTGGGTCTTTCCCACCCCATCGCCCCCTTTTTTGCCACCACAAAGGTGCCGTCAATGAAACATTCCTTGCAGATTAAGCTCTCCACGTCCCTTCAGGTCTTCGGCCAGGGCTTGCAGAATGGCCTCCATCACCCCCGCCTTCACCCAGCACTGGAAGCGGCGATGGCAAGTCTGGTTGGGGGATATCGCTCGGGCAGGTCTTTCCACGGCGCACCGGTCCGATGCCATTCAGTAACTACTGGGGATTCCTCCAGGGACGGCCCCGTTTGCGGGTAAGATTACGCTCCTCCTCAGGTATGAGCGGCTCCAGCACGGCTCACTGTTCGTCTGTCAAGTCCATCGCTCACCTCAACCATCAGGGTGAGCATCGTATACACCAATCTGGAGGGTTTACGAGATGAGTTCTATGCCTTGGCATGGTCTCCTTCCCTCCGCAAGAATGTTTCGGAAGAAAGGATACCACCCAAAACCCGAGTGGTCAAGTAGAAGGGTGAGGGATTCTGTTTTAATTATATACCCGGAGGGAAATTTCGTCAAATGCAGGAATGGGGAGTGGGGGAGCCCTCCGGCAAATCACCGTTGCGTTCAGCAACCAAAGTTAACGGAAAGGGAAGGCCGGTACGGCTTTGTCGGATTCACTGGAGGTGACGGCGGCGCTGGAGGCATATGCGGGTCAGGTTCGGGAGCCGCGCCGGAAGAGAGGAGACGAGGCCGGCGGAGAGGAGCCAGGTGTCTGCAAGGAGGTCCCGCAGTGACTGCAAAAGCGCGCCCCAGCGGCAGAACGTTTTCCACAACGGGGACACATCACCGGTCGGGCATCCGCCAGCGGAGCGCCACAGGCAGAGCATTTGGCCGCGTCCAGTGGATTCCCCACCCCACAATAAGCACAGACAATCGTCTCTTCCTCCATCATCCCCACCGGCCTGGCATCAACGCTTTCGCAGTAATGCTCCACCGCCAGCCAGACTTGCTGAGGCAGGGTCAGGCCGGAGATGCTGCGGGCGATGTCGTCTATCCGGGTGATCAGGGAGATGGGATTGATGAGGGCCATCAACCCGGTCTGGGCCAGATCAGCCAGGGCCCCCAGCCAGCGCTGTTGGCCCATAGTGACCTGCACGCCACCTTCCACACGGCTGATGCCCAGGGTGAGCGCGCTTTGGGGCCCACCCCAATCCCAATCCCGCGTGGCAATCTGGACCAAGACCTGGTCCCCTGTGCCAATTCGCTGGGCCATCAGGTCACCCTTGTTGAACTGAAGGACGAGCGCGTCTGCCATCGCCTGAGGGTAAATCTCGCCCCGATAGATTCGCCGCTCCATTTGCCCCTCCTTTTCCCATATTCCCGGTTCCTCTCGGGAGTATCTGTAGTATACCGCAAAAATGGGCAGGCGCAAAGGGTTTTTACGTTGTGCTCGTGATGAGCACGGGCTATAGGGGGGCGCTAACGGCCCCATTCTGTGCCAGCACAAACGCCCGGCGATGAACCGCTGGGCTCAATGGCAAAGTCCTCTTCGGGGGCTGAGAACTCCTGCTGGGTGGCCTATCTTACCCTCTCGGGGACACATCGGGGCTGAACAGTTATTTTGCTTTCTTCTCAATTCGTGCTATACTATCTCTTGTGAACGGGGAGAAACGGATTTCGCCAGTTGATTCACTTGAACTGGATACACTGTCCCCCCTCTTTGCTGATCTCGCCGCCGCCCTGGGGTGGGTGGGAGCTCAGGCACTCCTGTTCTTGCAGCCGTTGCTGACGGGGTGGGTGAGCGCGTCGGCCGTAGAACAGGCCATCCGCTGGCTGGAATCCCCCGCGCAGCATGCCGACAGGAGGGACTTATGATATCCATCTTGCCATGGCTGTTCATTATCATCGCCCTCGTCGCCTTCCTCTGGATCGCTTTTCGCGCCCGTCGCGGCTATGTCCCCTCCACTCGTCCCCTGCCAGCGTTTGACGGGCTGCCCGCCGAACTGGGTCACTCGGCGGAAAGCGGGGCTCCCATCCTCTTCACCCTCGGCTCGGGCGCGGTAGGAGGCGACCGAACGCTGACCTCCATCGCCGCCCTGGAGACCCTGGACGGCCTGGCCGATGCGGCAGTTGCCTACGGGACCCCGCCTGTCGTTGCAGTGGGTGACCCCACTATCCTCCCGCTGGCTGAGGACATCTTCCGGCGCGCCTGGAGTCGGCGCGGTACACCGGAGCGATACAACCCTGCTACCGTGCAATTTATTGGTATCCAGCCGACGGTCTACGCGGCGGGAGTGGCCGATCTGTTGCTCCACGAGCGGGTTCATAGCCACGTTCTCATTGGCTCTATGGACGAGGAGGCCGCCCTGATCACCCATGCGGCGGAGGGAAGAGGGGTATCCCAATCAGTGGCTGCTGACCGACTCCCGGCCCTGGGCGCCCTCTATCCCGCCGATGCACGGCTGGCCGCTGGTGAGGAACTGTTCGCCGGCCCGGCCCGGGTTGCAGCCCTGCCCCGCTATATCATCAGCCTGCGGATACAGGATATATTGCGCCTGCTGATCGTTCTTCTCATTTTAATGAAAGTGCTGGGACTCTGGTAGCGAGGTGCTTATGGACTGGCTGGTGAAACGAACCCTTCCGACCTCGGTCGCCGTTGGAACGGGGCTCCTGGTCCTCCTGGGCTATCTCCTCCCTGTTCCCCTCCTGCAATCCGTGCGGGATGAATTGATCCGTTGGGCCGTCATCATCGCCGCGTTCGCGTTCATCCTGGGTTTTTTCAACCTGTTGCGGGTCCATTCCGGGCGCGCCCGGAAACCCGGCGGTATCTACAGTGCCATCCTGATCCTGACCGCTCTGGTTAGCCTGGGCCTGACCCTGGCTGCCCTGATGCTCCCTTCCCTGCGATTTCTGGGCGACTGGTGGTTTCGCTACATTCTCTCTCCGCTTCAGGCCACTGTGGCCGCGTTGATCGCGTTCGTCCTGGCTGTTGCTGCCTTCCGCCTCCTGCGCCACCGGCGCGAGGTAGGTGTACTGGTCTTCCTGGCCGCTGCGCTGTTTGTCATACTGGGAACTTTACCCCTCCCGGCTCCGGCAGGAGACTGGCTGATAAACCTGCGGAAGTGGTGGGTGAATGTACCAGCCATGGCCGGGATGCGCGGCATACTGATTGGCGTGGGCCTGGGCACGCTCCTGATTGGCCTGCGCGTGCTGACTGGATCCGATCGCCCATTTAGCGATTGACCGAGGAACCGATGATTTACTGTCCGAAGTGTGGTACGGCGAACCGACAGGGCAGCAAATTTTGCAATGAGTGCGGGACCCCGTTATCTCCTACCGGTGTGCGCTGCCCGATGTGCGGCGCAATGAATCCCACCGGCAACCTATACTGCGACCGCTGCAACGCCCGTCTGATACCGGCGGAACGGGTATCCCCAGCAGAAGAAAAACCGGAACGTCCATCGCCTCCTAAGGGCATCTCTCTCCCCTCCGTCCCTCTGGATAAAGAGGGATGGCTTTCCGAACTGCGGGCAGAGGCGGAAGAACTGGACCTTCTTCCTGAAGAAGAGATTCCCGATTGGCTAAAGGGACTGGAAGCCCCTGCCGGGCCGCCTGCCCCGGAGGCCCCGCCCCCGGAGGCTGCCATCCCGGAGTGGATGGCGGGATTGGAAGCCCCTGCCGGGCCGCCCGCCCCAGAGGCCCCGCTCCCGGAGGCTGCCATCCCGGAGTGGCTGGCGGAACTGGAAGCCCCCGCCGGGCCGCCCGCCCCGGAGGCCCCGCTCCCGGAGGCTGCCATCCCAGAGTGGATGGCGGGATTGGAAGCCCCTGCCGGGCCGCTCGCCCCGGAGGCCCCGCCCCCGGAGGCTGCCATCCCGGAGTGGCTGGCGGAACTGGAAGCCCCTGCCGGGCCGCCTGCCCCGGAGGCCCCGCCCCCGGAGGCTGCCATCCCGGAGTGGATGGCGGGATTGGAAGCCCCTGCCGGGCCGCCCGCCCCGGAGGCCCCGCCCCCGAAGGCTGCCATCCCGGAGTGGCTGGCGGAACTGGAAGCCCCTGCCGGGCCGCCTGCCCCGGAGGCCCCGCCCCCGCAGGCCCCGCCCCCGGAGGCTGCCATCCCGGAGTGGCTGGCGGAACTGGAAGAGGCCACTCCAGAGGCTTCTATGCCTGCCGAAAAACCCGCGCCTCCGCTGGCAGACATCCCTGTGCCGCCCTCAGATGAGATTCCCGAGTGGTTGAGAGACGTAGAGTTCGCTCCGCCGACTCGGGAGGAACCATCTCTCCGGCCTCCGCCGATTGTAGCGGTGGATGTCCACGCGGGTGTACCTCCTGTTGTACCAACAACCGTGCCGCCTCTCCTGATGGGGGAGGAAGAACTTCCTGTTACAGCCCCGGGCGAGATCCCGGACTGGCTGAAAGAAGCGCCAGAAAAAGAAGCACCCAAAGAGGCCCCCCCTGAATTTGGCGGGTTAGTCCCGGCAGAGATTCCCGAATGGTTGCGCGCACTCCAACCCCGGGAAGCGGTTGCTGTTGAGGAAGAGCCGGCGGAGATGGAGGGATTCCTGGCCGGTCTGCGAGGACTGCTTCCTATCGGGAGAGGACTGGATATGCCAGCGACCGCTCAGCCCTCTCTACCCAGAGCCCCCAGTCCGGCGGCAGTCGCTCGGGCGGAACTCCTCCAGGGCCTCCTTTCCCGGCCCTTAATTATCCCACCGACAGCCGAAACACGGGAGGCTCCCCGAAAGAGTATCTGGTTACTGACCCGTTTTCTGGTAGGGGTCATTCTCCTGGCCGCTATTCTTCTCCCGATGCTGGTCCGGCTACCCCTCTTCGGCCCGCCCACCGCCCCATCCGCAGTGACTCTCTTTGCCACGGTGGACCAGTTAGCGGAAAATACCCCTGTCCTGGTCGCGTGGGAGTACGGCCCGGCGGAATCCGAGGAGATGGACCGGGTGGCTGGCCCGCTGATAGAGCATCTCCTGCGTCGGGAAGCCCGTCTGATTTTGGTAAGCACCCGCATGGAAGGGCCGGCAGCCGCCGAGGCCCTGATCGCTTCCCGGCTGGCTGACCCATCGGAACGGTCCCGGAGAATCGTCAATCTGGGTTACCTGCCGGGCCAGGCCGCTGGAGTGCGGGAAGCGATCGGGAATCTGGATGGACGGACCGAAGCGACTACTGGGTTGCCCGTCTCTCAGATAGAGGCGATGGCTGGCGTACATTCGGTCGCCGATGTAGGAATGGTGGTTGTGCTGACCGCTCAGCCGGATGATCTGAGGACCTGGGTGGAACAGGTCTCCGCGGCCAATCCCAACGTGCCGGTCGTGGCCGGGGTCAGCGCGCGGGTAGAACTGATCAGCACCCCCTACCTGGCCGCCGGTCAACTCAAGGGGATGGTCGCCGGCCTGATCGGCGGGGCTGTCTATGAGCAGCAACTGGATACCGGTCGGGGGCGAGAGTACGAATACTATCTGACTTCCCTGGGGACCGCCCAGATGGCCATCGCCGCCCTGACGGTTATTGGCGCCTTCATTTTCCTGGTCGGAGGACGGAAGCGATGACGGCAGACCTGATCGGGCTGATTGTTGGCACGTTGCTGACCCTGCTGGTGCTCAGTTACATCCTGGGCGATAATCCCCTGTATCGCCTGGCGCTTCACTTGCTGGTTGGAGCAACAGTGGGGTACGGAGTGGCCATCACCACGGTGACCGTCCTCCGGACCATTTTGCCGGCCCTTCAGAGCGACTCCCCCGATCGTGTCAGAGTCCTGATCCCGCTCATCCTGGGCATTCTGCTTCTCTTCAAGGGATTCCCTCGCTGGTCGGCGTGGGGCAATTTCTCCACGGCCCTGCTGGTCGGCGTGGGGGCTGCGGTGGCGCTGGGCGGGGCGCTGGTAGGAACTATCATTCCCCAGACAGCCGCCGTGGGTTCACTGGATATCTGGCTGCGGGAAGGGCTCGCCGGGTTGATCAACGGGCTCATCGTGATGATCGGGACCATATGCGCACTACTGGCGTTTGCCTTCGCCGCTCCTCGCCAGCCGACCCTGCGACGCATCTGGAACGGCAGCGTGGGCGTATTGGGACAGGTGGGGCGCCTTTTCCTGCTGACGGCCTTCGGTGCCGCCTTCGGTATGGCCCTCACCGCCAGCCTGACCGTGCTGGTCGGACGGGTTTACGCCGTCGTGATAGGGGTTCAGCAAATCATCACTGCGGTTGGGATGGGAGGCGGCTGACCTTCAGCCCTGCCCATACCGCACCATCAATGGCTATGTACTGGGTAGACGTGCAAACCGAAGGAGAATGGCTGCTGGACTTGGAGGTCCTGCGGCGAACTGCCCTGGCGACATTAATGCACCAGGGCGCGCCGGATGTAGAGGTGGCCATCGTTATCACGGATGACGAGAGCCTCCAGGAACTGAATCGCCGCTTTCGGGGCATAGACGCGCCCACCGATGTGCTGGCGTTCCCCAACGAGAGCCGGGGCCCCTTTGTGAGCGCCCCAGGTCTTCCCCGCTACCTGGGCGATATCGCCATTTCCTACCCCCGCGCAGCCGCGCAGGCAGCGGAAGCGGGCCACTCTGTCCAGGCCGAACTCCAGTTACTGATTGTCCACGGAGTCCTTCACCTGCTGGGGCACGATGACCAGCAGGAGCCGGAGCGGGCCCGAATGTGGGCTGCCCAGGAAGCCATTCTGCGGGCCTTGGGGGTCTCCGTCCATCTTCCCGAATGATGCGCCGCCGGCCTCATCTCTTAAAAGCCTTCGGCTATGCTTTCTCCGGCCTCTTTCTTGCTTTCCGGACTCAGCGCAATATCCCTATCCACCTGACCATCGCGGCAGGCGTCATTGCGCTGGGCATCTGGTTGGGGCTGTCGGCCACTCAGTGGGCCATTCTGGTCCTGACCATCGGCTCTGTATTGGCGGCGGAGTTACTCAACAGTGGCCTGGAGACCGTGGTGGACATGGTCAGCCCGGATTACCACCCGCTGGCCAAACAGGCCAAAGATGTGGCCGCCGGGGCTGTCCTGCTGGCCGCTATCGTCGCTGTGGTGGTGGGTGTGCTCATCCTGGGCCCTCCCCTCTGGGCCCGGCTGACGCGGTAATCCCAACGCGGATTTTGCGGCTTCGCTTCGCAAAGATTGATTCCAAATATCGCCGATGCAGAGGCAGTTATGAGTTCTGAAGGAAACTACTATGACCGTCTGCGCCAGCGGCTGATGGCTATGCCCAAAGAGCAGTTGGTGGGTATGCTGGAAGACGCCGCGAAAAACTGGCTGGCCCACGATGGCCTGTGGTTCCGGGCCGTGGAAGAGGTATGCGGAATGGAAACCGCCATCCGCTGCGATGCCAGAGCCTGGGAACAGTTTTCAGCCATAGAGGCCCAGCGCATTATGCAGCGGCATAGCATCCCGGCCTATGGAGGTCTAGATGCGCTGGAGGCCGCCCTGGGCTACCGCCTGTACGCGTATCTGAACGTCCAGGAGATTCGTCGCGTGGATGAGCGAACCCTGGTGTTCCAGATGAACGACTGCCGCGTGCAGGCGGCGCGGAAGCGAAAAGGTCTGCCGGATTTCCCCTGCAAGCCGGTCGGACTGGTGGAGTACTCCGCCTTCGCCCGCGCCATAGACCCCCGTATCCACACCCGCTGCATCGCCTGCCCGCCTGATCCCCACCCTGAAGATTTCTGGTGTGCCTGGGAGTTTACCGTAGACCTGTGAGCCTAAAGTAGAGGACGGCACCGTCAAGCAGTGCCGTCCTCGTGTATTATCCTCCAGCCCCACAGGCAGGCTCTATTCCAGGTGCGATAGCAGGAACTCTTCCAGCGCCCGTTTGGGGCGGTAACCGACAACCCGGTCCACCTCCCGGCCGTCTTTGAAGAGAATCAGGGTGGGAATCCCCATAATACCCAGCCGGGCCGGAGTGTGGGGGTTGGCATCTACATTCATTTTGACCACCCGCACCCGATCATTGTAGTCCCGCGCGATTTCCTCTACAACCGGTGCAATCATCCGGCAAGGACCGCACCACTCGGCCCAGAAATCCACCAGAGTCGGCAAGGGCGACTTGAGAACATCGTCTTCAAAGGTAGCATCCGTCACTTCCTTCACGGCTTATTTCCTCCTGCAAAAGTAGTGGCTGAATTATCGTTCCGATGGGCAAAGTTGTCAAGTCGCGCATTGGATAGGGTGTTCTCAAATCGCCAGGGCTTTGCCAGCGCCCTTTTCCTCCAGCCCCTCACAGATGCCCCGTCTCAACTCGTGTCCGAACTTCCGTCGCCCAGGGATCAGCCTGTGGTCGCTGCCCAACTCCCCTCTACTCTCATTGGCGGAGGTGGTACGGAATGTCTATGATGACCCGCTGGAAGCCCAGACGGCGCCGCCGATAGAGGAGCGCCGTCTTCAGGAGCCAGGCTGTCTGGTTGTGGAGCAGGTTGTGCCACCCCCGCGCCGGGACGAATTCCGGCAAGATGACGACGGCCTGCTGGCCGTCGTTGTGCTGACGGTCGGTCTCGTCCAGAAAGTCCAGCAGCGGCCTGATGATGGAGCGGTACGGCGACGGCAGGATGACCAGCGGTATATCGGGCCACCATTGTTCCCACTTCTGACGTACCCGCTCTCCACTCCCCGGCTCCACTTCCACATAAACCACCGTCACCTCCCGGGCGATGGAACGGGCGAAATTGACTGCGTCCACGATGCCCCGGTGGACGCCGGAGATGGGGATGACCACCCGGGGGCGCGGGGGGACTTCCAGGGGAGGGGGCAGGCCGTGCATAGAGAGGGCGCTGGCTATCTCCTGATAGTGGGCCCGGACCTTCAGGAAACCGCTGACCAGCAGCGGGATGGTCACAATCGTAATCCAGGCCCCTTCCACAAATCTGCTGACGGCGATGATGAGCAGAGCCACCGCCGTTGCCAGTGCCCCCAGGCCATTGAGAAAGGCCTTCGCGGCCCATCCCCGGCCCCGTTCCCGTCCCCAGTGGACGACCATGCCGACCTGGGAGAGGGTGAAGGCCAAAAACACCCCCACGGCGAAGAGCGGGATCAGGGCGTGGGTGTCTCCACCGAAGAGGAGAATCAGTCCGGCGGTGGCCGCCGTCAGCAACACGATGCCATTGGAATAGACCAGCCGGTCGCCCAGGCCCGTCAGTTGGCGGGGAAGGAAGCCATCGGCGGCCAGGATGGCTGCCAGGCGTGGGAATCCGGCGAAACTGGTGTTGGCGGCAATCGCCAGGATCAGCGTTGTGCTGACCTGGACCAGGATGTAGGCCGGCCCGCTCCCTAGGAGCCGTCGGGCCAGCGCGGAGAGGACAGTCTCATCCGGGCGGGGGATGACCGCAAAGGCCTGGATCAGGCTGGCGCTCCCGGCGAAGAGCGCGGCCATCAGGATGGCCATCACGATGAGGGTGCGCCCGGCGTTGCGGGCCTCCGGGGGCCGGAAGGCCGGTACCCCGTTGCTGATGGCTTCAATGCCGGTCAGCGCGGTGCAACCGGCAGCGAAGGCGTGCAGAATGAGAAACGGAGTCAACGGTTCCGTCGCGGGCGGAGCCACGGATGTCAGCGAGCCCATCCCTTCTTGCAGCAGGCGCAGGGCTCCCCAGGCCAGCATCGGCAGAAAGGTGAAGAGGAACAGGTAAACAGGGATCGCGATCGCGGTGCTCGCCTCCTGGAGTCCACGCAGGTTGAGCAGCGCGATGACCGTCAGCATCAGCAGGGCCGACTCCACCCGATAGGGCCACAGAACGGGGAAGGCGGAGGCGATGGCTTCCACCCCTGCTGTCAGGCTGACTGCCGCCGTCAGGGTGTAGCCAACCATCAGAGCGGCCGCCGCGGTCAGGCCGGGCAGCGTCCCCAGGTTCCTTTTCGCCACTGTATAGGAGCCGCCGCCGGACGGGTAGCCGTGGATGGTCTGGAAGTAGGAGAGAGCCACTAGTACCAGCAGGCCGGTGATGGCCAGCCCAATAGGGAATACCAGCGAAAGTCCTGCCGCCCCCGCGATGACCAGCCCCAGATAGATTTCTTGGTTGGCGTAAGCGACAGAGGAAAGGGCATCGGGGGAGAAGGCGGCCAGCGCCCGGATTTTGTTCAGCCGCTTGTGGGCCATTTGCTGGGTTGGCAGCGGCGGACCAATCAGCAGGAATCGGAGACGATCAAGAATCATCGCCGACAAGACCTCCTTTCTCCCATATCCGACGGGATGGCAGTGCTACCAGTGCGCCGGGGAGAGAATCCGGTGAGACGATTCGGCGCTCTTTCTCCCATCGCGCCTTCATTTCTACTCCGCCGGCTTCCAGGCTCCGGCGGCTCACTGTGAGCCGGACCGGGCAGCCGATGAGGTCGGCATCGGCGAACTTGACCCCGGCGCTCTCGTCCCGGTCGTCGCAGAGAACGGAACCGGTCAGCAGGCCACTGATCCGCTCTGCGGCCTCCCGCACCGGCTCCTCCTTCCCCAGCACGACCAGGTGGATGTCAAAGGGGGCCAGAGCCGGGGGCCACACCAGGCCCAATTCGTCCTGGCTGGTCTCGGCGACGGCAGCGACCCAGCCCTCCAGTTCGGCCTGGCACCACCCTATCGCCACTGGGCGGAGTGTGCCGTCGGGGTCGGCGTAGAGGTGGGGCCCGGTGGCCCGGTCGGCCCACCAGGAGGCCAGCATCGTCCCCGGCACCGACTCCAGCGGTGCGCCGCACCCCGGGCAGAGGAGGCCCGCCCGGGCCTGTGCGATGTCCTCCAGGAAGGTCACAGCGAAATCGCGCGGGTAGTTGACGCCCGTCAGGTGGTATCCCTCCCGGTTGGCCCCGGCGACAAAGTTGGCCCCGCCCTGAATGGAGAGGTCGCCGACAACCAGCGCTCCCTCCCCGTCCCACGTCGGGCGCACCCGCAGGCCCACCGGAGAGGCGTACCCCGGCACTGCGCCGATGGCGCGAATCTCCCCCTCCGTCGCCGGGCGCAGGCCGGATACTCCCAGCAGGTGGCCCAGTTTGGCCTCGTTCACTTCCAGATCGCCCCGGATGACGACGAAGACTGTCTCCCCCTGCCCCTCCGGCCCCGTCGCGTAGAAGACGGCCTTCAGGGTGCGGGTTGTGGAGACCCCCACATAGGCAGCGACATCGGCAATCGTGGGGCAATCCGGGGTCGCTACGGGGCGGATGTCCTCCAGCGGTTCTGGCTCCCCAGGCGGCAGGGAGAAACGGGCGGCCTCAGCGGTGGCTGCATCGCCGCAGGCCGGGCAGCGGAGGGCCTCCGCCTCGCCGGAAGGGTGGGGGAAGAGGAGCGCCGCACCGTCCAGCGTTTCCGCCGGGAGAAGGTCCAGACCGGTACGGGCTAACTCCTCCTCAATGGCCTCCACGACCTTGCGACAGAGGGCATCTCGGGCCTCGGGATCGGTGTGGAGGACAACAGCCCGGAGCGTCTCCCGCTCCCGCCAGCGCCAGAGGCCCCAGGGCGGGTCCGCCAGTAGAGGGCGGAAGCCGTAGAGGAGGCGCGGGAGGTCCCGATGAGAGGCCATGTGGCGGGGAAAAAGCGCCCTCAGTGTCCGCTCCTCGGATATGGAGGAGGGGAGGCTCAGGGCCTGCCCGCCCAGCCCTTCCAGCGCGGCGGAAAAGCGGGCCCGGGCCTTCCCCAGGACGCGCGCCCCCAGAGGCAACCAAGCATACCGCCCCGGCTCTACAGGGGTCAGCAGCGCCGCGCGGATGGCCAGTGCCAGTCCAGGAGTGGCCGCTTCGGCGGGAGGTTCCCGGAGGGTACGGCCAAAGAGGTGGGAGATCCGCATGTTTCGTGCTCCGTGTTCCGTCAATGTTAACGCCGTTGGCGCTTCGGCCCGGCGTCCTTCCCGACCTTCTGCTGCAACTCGTAGAGTTTGTTAATGGCCTCCAGTGGGGTCATCTGGGAGATATCCAGTTTGCGCAGTTCCTCCACCACCGGATGCTCGTCGGCGAAGAGGACCGGTTGATGCGGGCGGGGGGCCGGGGTGCCGGGGCGAAACTTGCCGCTCTCCAGTCCCTCCAGCAATTCCTGCGCCCGGTTGATGACCGGCCGGGGGACGCCCGCCAACTGGGCCACGTGGATGCCGTAGGAGCGGTCCGCGCCGCCGGGGACGACCTTGTGCAGGAAGACCACCTGCCCGCCCTCCTCCGCCACCGCCAGGTTGACATTCTGCACGCCGGGGAGCCGGTCCGCCAGTTCTATCAGTTCGTGGTAGTGCGTCGCAAAGAGCGTGCGCGCCCGTCGCTGAGGGTGGTTGTGCAGATACTCCACCACTGCCCAGGCGATGGAGATGCCGTCGTAGGTGCTGGTCCCCCGCCCGATTTCGTCCAGGATGAGCAGGCTGCGGGGCGTCGCGTTGTGGAGGATGTTCGCCGTCTCCACCATCTCCACCATAAAGGTGGACTGGCCCGATGCCACATCATCCTGCGCGCCGATGCGGGTGAAGATCCGGTCCACGATGCCGATGCGCGCCCGCTCCGCCGGGACGAAACTCCCCATCTGGGCCATCAGGACGATGAGGGCGTTCTGGCGGATGTACACGGACTTCCCGGCCATATTCGGGCCGGTGATGATGAGGATACGGGTCTCCTCGTCCAGGTGGAGGTCGTTGGGGACGAAGGGTTCGGC
This sequence comes from Chloroflexota bacterium, assembly GCA_014874475.1. Lineage (GTDB taxonomy): Bacteria > Chloroflexota > Anaerolineae > B4-G1 > DUEL01 > SpSt-77. The sequence continues at coordinate 8,617 of JADBJJ010000011.1, read as the reverse complement.
GGTGGACGACTCTACAATGGGGTGGCGTCCGCCGATGATTTCCAGGACGTTCTCCTCGGTCAGTTCGGGGCGGACATAGCGGTTGCGGACAGCCACTTCCGCCAGCGCGGCCGCCACGTCCACCCGGGCCACTGCCCGCGCTGTCTCCAGGAGCGCCGAGGCCCGGGCGGCGATGCGGGTACAGACTTCCCGGAAGAGGCGGTTTTCCACCTCCACCTGCCGCTCCTCGGCATTCAGGATGAGCGTCTCCATCTCCTTCAACTCGGGAGTGATGAACCGTTCTGCGTTGACCAGCGTTTGCTTGCGAATGTAATCGGAAGGGACGGCAGGGAGGTTGGATTTGGTAACCTCAATGTAGTAGCCGAAGACCTTGTTGTAGCCGACCTTCAGGTTTTTGATACCGGTCCGCTCCTGCTCTCGTCGCTCCAGAGAGGCCAGCCACTCCTTTGCTTCTCGGACGGAGCGGAGGAGGCCATCCAGTTCTTCAGAGAATCCGGGGCGGATGACGCCGCCCTCGGAAAGCGACGCGGGCGGGTCGTCTACGATCGCGCGGGCGATGAGGTCGGCGATTTCGGGGTGGGGGGATATCCTCCGCCCACCCCCAGCGGCTTCGCCGCCACTCTCTTCCCTCTCCTGACGGAAGGTCGGGGGAGGGGAGGGGGGCAGGGGGAAGGTGAGGGCCAACTTCCCCACCGCCTCCAGCGCGCGGCGGATGCCGATCAGGTCGCGCGGGGTGGCGACACCGCCGACAACCCGGTTGACCAGCCGCTCCAGGTCGGGCATATCCTTCAGGGCCTCCCGGACGCGGGCCCGGAGAATTCCGTCCTGGATGAACTGCTCCACCTCATCCAGTCGCCGCTCTATGGCCTCCCGGTCCACCAGCGGCTGGGCGATGCGGGCCCGCAGGAGTCGCCCACCCATCGGCGTTAGAGTCGCGTCCAGCACGCCCAGGAGGGAACCCTGAACCCTGCGCTCTCGCAGACTCTCCGTCAATTCCAGATTGCGGCGGGTGGTGGGGTCCATCACCAGGAAGCGATCGGTGGAGTAGGTGCGAAGAGTGGTCAGTTGGGCAAGGGCCCCCTTCTGGGTTTCCCGGAGGTACTGGAGGATAGCACCGGCGGCACGGACAGCCAGCGGCTTCCCCTCGCAGCCGAAGCCTTCCAGCGTTGTCACGCCGAAGTGGTCCAGGAGGGACTGGCGGGCCGTGCCGGGCTCAAACCGGTAGGCTGGGTAAGGGGTGAAGTGGATGCCGGGGAAGTTCAGGTCGGGGAGGGGCGGGCCAGCGGGGCCGGCAGACTTCCATTCCCGCGCGTCGGGAAAGAGGCATTCCCGGGGCTGGAGGCGGGCCAGTTCGCGGGGCACCTCTTCGCGGGCCAGTTGGGTCGTGGCAAACTCGCCGGTGGTGATATCGGTGTAGGCCAGGCCGGCTCGATCTTCCTCTACAATCAGCGCGGCCAGGTAATTGGGGCGGCGGGCGTCCAGCAGGGTCGGCTCCACCACAGTACCAGGAGTGACGACGCGGACCACCTCCCGCTCCACCAGCCCCTTGCCGGTGACCTCGCCCACCTGTTCAGCGATGGCGACCCGGTAGCCCTTCTCAATCAGGCGGGCGATGTAGTTCTCCACCGCATGGTGGGGGACGCCCGCCATAGGCACTCGGACGCCTTTGGCGACCGGGCGCGAAGTGAGGACCAGGTCCAGTTCCCGCGCGGCGATCTCCGCGTCGGCGTCAAAGGTCTCGTAGAAGTCGCCGAGGCGGAAGAAGAGAATCGCGTCGGGATGCTGGGCCTTCAGGCGCAGGTACTGCTTGCGGATGGGGGTGACGTCTTCCATGTCCCAGGTTGCGGGGGCATCAGGAAAAATCTGCGCCTCTCGCGTTCATCCGCGTCCCAATTCTTCTCCGGGCTCCGCCGGGTGGCCAGTCACCAGGGCGACGACTTCGGCGGCGGCCTCCTCTACTGGCTTGGAGGTCATATCCACCACCGGCCAGCCGTGGCGGTGGAACAGGTCCAGCGCGTAGACGACCTCGGCCCGGACGGAGTGCAGGTCAGCATATTCGCTGACGAGGGTACTGATGCGGCGCACGCGGGCCTGCCGCAACTGGGCCAGCCGGACGGGGTCCACCGTCAGGCCAACTACCCGCTCCGGCGGCAGACGGGAGAGGACGGACGGAGCATTGACGCCCAGGACGATGGGGACATTGCCGACCAACCAGCCCCGGTAGGCCAGGTAGACGCTGAGCGGGGTCTTGCCGGTGCGGGAGACGCCCACCAGGACAATCTCCGCGTGGATCAGTTCCTCGGCGTTCCGACCATCGTCGTGGCGGAGGGCGAAATCCACCGCCTCTATCCGCCGGTTAAAATCCTCCATCCGGTAGAGGCCAGGCTGGGCCAGGGGAGGAATCCCCAGAAGGTCCGAAACGCGCTCCAGGAGCGGCCCCATCAGGTCCAGGGTGTGAACGTGGTGACGGCGGCCTTCCTCAAACATGGCCTGGCGCAGGTCCGCGCTGACCAGGGTGTGGACAATGAGAGCACGGGCCCGGGCGGCCTCCTGGACCACCGCCTGAACTTGCTCCGCCGTCCGCACCTCTCCAAACCGGCGGACTTCCACCTCCTGCGGGAACTGGGTCAGCGCGGCGCGGACGACCCGCTCCGCTGTCGTGCCTGTGCCATCGGAGACCGCAAAGATGATATAAGGTCGGGACGATCGAGCCATTATGCCGTCACGACTTCTACCCGGAGAGCCGTCAGGACATCGGTGATGGGGTTGATGAGAGTGGCGGCGTCGGAGCCGGCGAAGAGCAGGCCAACCACCCGCCGCTCCGGGTCCAGAACAGCCGAACCGGAATCCCCGGGCTGGCTCATCGGCGAGGCGATCAGTTGGCCCTCAAAGAGGGCACTGGGGCCGTAGTAGTCAATCCGCACCGTGGCGTCAATCTGGGTGATGATGCCGGTAGTGTACCCCGTCGTCCGACCGCTCTTCTGAACCACCATGCCCAGGGTGGCCTCTCCGATGCCGGTAGGAACGCCGATGCCCAGGATGTCCGGGCGGACCAGGTCAGCGCTCATCGGGCGGGCCAGCGCCGCGTCCACCCGGTTGACCCCCGGGGTCCGCCGGACCGGCTCCAGGCGATGCTGGGAGCCGACCAGTTCGGCCAGGGTGTTCAGGCCGGTCGCCAGGAGACCGGCAATCGGGCATTCCGGCTCGGTGGTGCCAAAATCCAGCGGGACGAACTCCTCCAGGGTGGCGATCACATCTATTATTCCCGTCCCGTGGTCCGCGGGGCCGGGCTGGAGAATGGGGTCGCCGGGTTTGCCTTTGTTGGTGTCCGCCAGGACGTGGTTGTTGGAAAGGATGAAGAGTTCGCTCCCCCGCCGCACCAGGCAGCCGAAGGTCCCGGCGCTGATGCGGATATGGCCGATGGAGACACCAGGCGGCACCGTCGGGCGCCAGCGGTCGCGCGAGCCCTGAAAGGCCCGCAGTACCCCCAGTTCCACCACGTCGGTGGGGACTCCTTCCACCTGGGCAGGGATGAGGTCTTCCGCCATCAGGGCGGACGGGTGGACTTTGTGGGTGACGGAGATGACCAGGCTCAGTTCATTGGTCCGCTGGCCCTCGCGAACTTTATAGCCGATGCCGCAACCAACGACGTTGCGGCGGGCAAGGAGGTTGGGAAGATACCGTTGCTTCAGGGCTGCGATCTGGACGACGGAGGATTCCATTGGGCCTCCTTGGGGTGTGAGAGATTTTTGCGTCGGCGGCGAAGCCGCCAGTATAAAAATTATCTCCTGAAGTACCAGTCCAGGATTTCCTGCGCCACCGGCGCCGCTGCCGAGGAGCCTTCGCCGCCGTTGTAGATGAAGACGATCAGGGCAATCTCAGGGTTCTCCACCGGCGCGTAGGCCATAAACCAGGCGTGGGTCGGCTGGGCGAAGCCCTCCCGACAGATGCCCAGTTGACGGGCGATGTCGTCGCAGAACTGGGCGGTGCCGGTCTTGCCTGCCACCCGCACCCCTGCCACCTGCGCGCGGGTCGCCGTACCATAGACAACGGCCCCCTCCAGTCCTTGCTGGATCAGGCTCCAGTTCTCCGCTGAGATGGGCAGAGTGCGGATGATTTCGGGCTGGAAGGGCCGGACGACATTCCCCTGGGCGTCGGTGATGTGGTGGACCAGGCGCGGTCGGTAGAGGGTCCCGCCGTTGGCCGTCGCGGCCATCACGTTCAGCATCTGCAGGGGGGTCACCAGCAGGTAACCCTGGCCGATGGAGAGGTTGTAGGTATCGCCTGTGGACCAGTTCTCCCCGATGGTCAGCCGCTTCCAGCGGGCTGTCGGCACCAGCCCCAGCGCCTCCTGCTCCAGTTCAATCCCCGTCGGTTCCCCCAGGCCGAAGAGGTGAGCGTACTGGACAATGCGGTCCAGTCCCAGCCCTTCAAACTTTTCGTACCCTCCGCCGACCTGGTAGAAGAAGATGTCGCAGGAGAAGGCAAGGGCGTGGATAACGTCCAGCCAGCCGTGGCCGGAGAGTTTCCAGCAGTAGAACGGCTGGGCCCGCTCAGGATCGTTGGGATAGTACTTGTTGGGGAGCATAATGGTGCCGGGGCAGTTCAGGCGGGTGCGCGCCGTCAGCACTCCCTCCTGCAGCGCGGCCGCCGCCGGGACAATTTTGAAGATGGACCCGGGCGGTAACTGGTCGGCGATGGCGTGGTTGAGCAGGGGACGGTGGGGGTCCTCCATCAGTCGGGTATATTCTTCCAGCGAGATGCCCTCGGCGAAAAGGTTGTTGTCGTAGGTGGGCAGGCTGACCATTGCCAGAATCTCGCCGGTCTGCGGGTTCATCGCAATCACCACGCCCCGGCGGGAGTTGGTCCGGTCCATGCCTTTCTGGAGTGCCTGCTGGGCTACCTGCTGCAGTTCCAGGTCTATGGTCAGATAGACGTTGTGGCCCGGGGTCGGCGGGATTTCGTCCCCCAGCACGCGCACCACCCGGCCCAGGATGTCCGTCTCCTGGTAGCGCTGGCCCGGGGTGCCCCGCAGCCAGGACTCAAAAGTCGCCTCCACTCCGGCGTAGCCAATGCGGTCGGTGGCAGGGTCGTAGCCCTTTTCTCTGTACTCCTTTGCCTTCTCTGCCGGGATGGCTCCCAGATAGCCCACCAGGTGGGAGACCAGGGAGCCGTATGGGTACTGGCGCCGAGAGACGACGTCCACCCGGACGCCGGGAAAGGCGAACTCCTGCCCCTGGCCGATGATGAGCGCGACCTTCCGGTCTACGTTGGAGGCGACGACGAGCGGCTCGTAGGGGGCATAGGCGACGGACCCGGCGTCCAGCACGCGCTCTACCTGCTCCCGCAGGCCGGGCTGGGAGCCATTACCGCTGTAGGGGATGCCCAGCAGCGCGGCCAGGCGGCGCAGTTCCGTCTCCCGCTGGACCTCGTCCTCCGGCAGGTAGGCGGGGATGATGATGACCTGAAAGGCGGGGACGTTGCGCACCAGCGGCTCCCCGTCCCGGCTGTAGATGAGGCCGCGCGGGGCTGGCAGAGAGACCAGTTTGGTCCGCTGCTGGTGGGCTCGGGCGATCCACTGCTCCGATTCCACGACCTGCAGGCGGTAGAGGCGTAGGGCGTAGATGGTCAGTGCCAGAGGCAGGATAAGTCCCAGCAGGAGCAGACGGGGCGCGGTGAAGAGGAGCGCCAGCCGCCGCAGCGGCCCGCGCGCCGGAAGGACGGTGGGTTTTTCGTCCTTGCGATTCGGCTGAGAATTCCGCGCCATAGTAAAAGAACAGGGAGAGCGATTCTAAAACGTGATGCCCTCTGGGCGGGTACGACGGTCCAACCAGGAGAGGGGTTGATAAATGACGGGAGCCAGCAGTGCGTTCAGCACCGCCGACGGCCCGGCGATATGGGAAAGCGCATATTGCCAGTTCACCGGATAGCCCGTCGCGCTCATCGTGATGAGCAGAACCCCGTGAGAGACAAAACAGGCCACCAGTACCAGCAGTATCAACTGGAACGCGGTGGAGCCCAGTTCCCGTCCCCACTGCTGCCCGACCAGGAGCGCGGTGGCCAGCAGCGCCAGGGCGAAGCCGCCGAAGGGGCCGCCGGAAAGGGTATCCAGCAGCAGCCCGCCGATGAAGGCCCAGACGGCCCCTTCAGCCGGGCCGCGCAGAAAGGCCCAGACGGCCACCAGCAGGAAGACCAGGTCCGGCTGGGCGCCGAATAGGGAGACCCTGGCCAGGGCAGTGCTCTGGGCCAGTGCGGCCACCGTCAGCAAGGGCAGGACGACGTAGAGGGTGAGAATGGCTGTCCTCCGTTTATTCCCCCGGCTCTTCCTGCACCAGGGGCTGGAAAGAAGTGATCACCAAGGCCAGTTCCACCCGGCGGTAGTCCACTGCCGGGTTGACAACCGCTTCCTGAAAGAGAGCAAAGTCCTGCTTCACCACCTGGATGACCTGTCCCAGGACCAGGCCGCGGGGGAACGCGCCGCCCAGGCCAGAGGTGAGCACGATGTCTCCGACCTGGACGGTATCCTCCTGAGGGATGTAGAGCATGCGCAGGGAGCCGTCGGCCTGGCCCACCAGCAGGCCGGTGGCGCGGGATTGCTGGAGGATGGCGGCAACGCTGTGGCCCGTGTCGGTGACCAGCCGCACTTTGCTGGTGTGGAGTCCGGTCTCCGCCACCCGCCCCACCAGGACGGCGCCGCCGGTGACCACGGGCATCCCCACAGCGACCCCCTCTGCCTGGCCGACGTTGATGGTGAGGTAGCGCAGGTACGGGTTAGGCTCCTCTCCCACCACATCGCCGCAGGGCGCGTGGATGCAGGCCGACCGTCCCACCACATCCGCGCCCAGGAAGGCCCAAGTGGGATTGGTCTCCACAAATCTCAGCAGTCCTCGCAATTGCACCACTTCCGCTTCGTACTCCCGCAGGCGGACGTTCTCAATCGTGAGCGCGTCCACCTGTTCCTCCAGTTCCGCCACCCGGGCACGCAGTTCCCGTCCCTGCCGGATGGTCTGAGAAAGGTCGCCGATATCGCGGACCAGCGCGGTTGTCGCGCGCTGGAGGGGGGCCAGAACGACCTGCAGGCCCTGCTCCACCGGGGCCAGGACGCGGGTCTCGTGGAGGGCCAGGAATAGAATCGTGAGGATAAGAAACGTCAGAGGGAGCCAGGAATGCCAGGCCCTGCGCCGCACTGCACCTCCTGAGGTTACTCAATTCAGAAGACTCAGAGAACCCATCCGATCACTGGCGCGGCGACGGGATCGCCGCATCCGCGATCATCCCAAAATCAGGAGACCAGTTCCGTCTCCCGGCGGTTGGTGGCCATCACGACCTTCCGCAGCAGTTCCACGTTCTCCAGCACCATTCCCGCCCCTCTGGCCACGCACGTCATTGCGTCCTGAGCCACCCATGCCCGGATGTGGACCTCATGAGTGACCCGCTCGGCCAGCCCTTTGAGCAACGCTCCCCCGCCGGTCAGGCAGATACCGATGTCCATAATGTCGGAAATCAGTTCCGGCGGCGTGTCGTCCAGGGTATCCCGGATCAAGTCCACAATAAGCCCGACGGAGCCAGCCAGGGCCTCCCGAATCTCTATACTGCTGACCTCCACTGCCTCGGGCAGGCCGGTGACCAGATTGCGGCCCCGCAACAGCATCGTCTTCTCTTCGGGAAGGGGATAGGCGGAACCAATGGCAATCTTGACCCGTTCGGCGGTCCGCTCACCAATCATCAGATTGTACTTCTGGCGGGCGTACTGGATGATGTCCTCGTCCATCTCGTCTCCAGCGACCCGGATAGAGCCGCTGACGACGATACCACCCATTGAGAAGACGGCGACCTCGGTGGTACCTCCGCCGATGTCCACTACCATACTGCCCCGGGATTCGGTCACCGGCAGGCCAGCGCCGATGGCCGCAGCCATTGGCTCTTCTATCAGATAGGCCTCCCGGGCTCCAGCAGCCATTGTGGCATCTTGGACGGCCCGCTGCTCCACCTCTGTCACCCCACTGGGAATGCCCACCACGACCCGGGGGCGGGGGAACGGAGTAAACATATGCTCATGCGCCTTCTTGATGAAATAGTCCAGCATCGCCTGGGTTATCTCAAACTCGGAGATGACCCCATCTCGCAGCGGGCGGATAGCGACGATATGGGCCGGCGTCCGCCCAACCATCTCTTTGGCCTCCGCACCGAAGGAAAGAACCTGACGGCTATCTCTATCAATAGCCACCCACGAGGGCTCGTTGATGACGATTCCCTTGCCCCGGACGTAGACCAGGGTGTTTGCTGTGCCCAAGTCAATGCCAATATCCAGGGAAAAGAGGCCCAGTAACGCGTCTATCGGATTCCACAAAGGCATTTCTTCACCTGAATTCGGGTTTACTGATTGGGAAAACTGAACCGGGGTCATTATACCACAAATCGGGGCTTTGGGTAGTAGAGGCGATGTTTTTGCTGCGGCCGCTTCGCTGCTGAGCCAGAACATCCATCACGGATGACTTGACAGAACCTCTCCCTTATGATAAAACCTCTTTGCCGCTTTTGGGTAGTCTCCCTCTTGAGTGTTTATAAATAGATGGTATAATAAGGGCATCCTACAAGTCAGGAGGTCAGGATGCCG
>JADBJJ010000015.1 GCA_014874475.1 Chloroflexota bacterium | reverse complement strand
TTGGCGCTTTACCACTGCTGATGCGCGCATCAAATTGAAACATCTGTATCCAAAGATTCAGACTTGACAGAGTACTAACCTTGAACTAATCATAACACCAACGCCAACTTCAATCCCAACGGAAACACCAACGCCAACTTCAATCCCAACGGAAACGCCAACACCAACAGCAACCGCAACTCCTTCCCCTGCTCCTAGCCCCCAACCAACACCATTCCCAGATCTTCCTTGGAAGGATGGTACTGCTCCTTTAGGTATTTTAGTTCCTGACATTAGGATAGGACTAGGTTATGGGAATATGGAATACACAACAAATCTTGTCTATGGAAGATTAATGAAAAAAGGAGCAATAAGAATCGAATTAGGAAATAGGGAAGAAATTGTGCCTTTATTACATTTTGATCTGGGTCAAAACCCGTTGACGGGAGAAAATGTTCAAGGAGCTTTTGCGTTAATAACCACTGTAATGATACAATATACTTCTGGTAGGAGAATCCCGAGAGATCCAAATTATTCAAGTGGAAGAATTCAGGGTGTATCTTTAGATCCACAAAAAGCGGCAGAAGAATTAATAATTGGACGAGGATATCCTTTTTATATAAATACCGAATATCCTGATCATGATCCTCTTGCCATTAATCCCAATTGTCTTCAAGTCCCAATTTGCGCCACCTTCAATGAGATACTCAAGAATAAGCCTTATATCATTGAATATAATAGAGGAATTATCGATGCTCTAACCGGAAAAAGAACAGATGTCCCTTCCGGTTATGGTTGGTTGTCAAATATCTACGTTACAAATCCTTAATCGCTTATTTGAAATTAACTGCTTTATTGTTTATGATGTGGTCGCTCGGTAATCACTCCAACTAGTAGTGATTTGTGGTATAATAAGGGCAGGAGGTAAAAAAACAGGACGGAAACCTTCTTCGGATAATCCCTTCTGCCCCCACTGTAAGGTCACGCACGGGTTACGAAACGGCCGCAAAGGGGGACGCCAGCGTTGGGTATGCCGAGTGTGCAAACGTTCTTTCGGCCCCACCTGGGGAACAGCGATGTACCGGCTGCGGGTACCCCCTGCTGAAGTGGCCCGTGCGCTGCTCATCGTGATGCGCCGGGGGAGTCTCAGCGCTGCCGAAGAGATCACCGGCCATAAGTATGAAACGATTGGCCGGTGGTTACGAGCAGCGGCTCGGCAGGCGGAGGCAATCACTGCGGCTTTGGTGCACGAGCTCCACCTAGACGAGGTGGAAGTAGATGCGTTTTGGTCATTTGTTAAAAAAAGCATCCAGCAGATGGAGATGGGCACGACCCGCAGAAGGGGGTGGGCCCACGGTGGGGATGTCTGACCCAGGATCGGCCTACCCGCTTCGTGGTTGCCTACTGTTTTGGCGCCTCCGAAGACAAGATGGCTGCCGAAGGGGTCCGGCAGACCCGTCAGCGAACTTGTGAACAGAGGGGTGTTCCCTGGGCCAGTGATGGCCGAAAGGTATACCGCCGGGAAGTGGCTCGCACGTACCGCGACCCCCAGCGAGAAGGGAAGCGAGGCCGTCCGCGGCTGGTATCCACTCCGGGGGTAGGGTTGACCCAGGTAGTCCAACGTCGTCGGAAGGGGAGGGTGGTCAGAGTGACGATCCGCCACATAATGGGGGTGGGAGTAGAGTTTCCCACCATTGTTCCCATTGAACGCTTGAACGGCGTTTTGCGGGATCGTCTGAACTGCCTGACCCGCAAGACGCACGCGTTTGCCAAGAGTTCCCAGACGTGGGATGCTGCGGGAACGGTTTGTCTGTTTGAACACAACTGGATTCGTTCGCATCCTGCTTTACGGGAGTTGTTGCCGGAGTCCTCTCAGGGAAGGCGGTATTTGCAGAAGACGCCAGCAATGGCTATGGGCTTGAGCGACCATCAATGGAGTTGGGAAGAATTTTTGACCTGGAATCCTTATCAATACTCAAGGGAGTGACCACCCACCGGGCAAGTGCGCTACCCTTTCCCGGAGGGCTAAATCTTCTGCGACAGCCACCACCCCCTTCTTAGCAACAGCGATCGTGCCGTTTATCCGTATTTCGTCATCTGCATCAGGGTCTCGCTGTCAATTCCGTAACGGCGGGCCGCTTCTTCCAGCGGCAGGTATTCAGGCAGGTTGGCTATGGCCATTTTTCACCGTCAGCCTGAAACCTCTGAGGCTGGGGCGGTAGGATTCGAACCTACGGATGACGGATCCAAAGTCCGTTGCCTTACCCCTTGGCTACGCCCCAAAACGATTTCAATTTTATCTTACCACACCCGCGCCAAACGCGCAAATTCCCCGATCCTTACCGTTCTGAAACAACGCCGATAGCCTGGAGCCGCTGGAGAGGACCCGAAAGAAGCGATCCCAGCGTCTCCCGCTCCGCAGGGGTGAACGCCTCCAGCCCGATGACCAGCAGCGGGTACGCCACCAGCGCAACCAGCAGGGCCGCCGGACGGCTGTAGAAGGCCACCGCTGCCGTCAGCGCTCCCGTCCCCAGGCCAGCCAACGTCAGCCGCCCCAGTGTCTGCCACCAGCCCACCGGTCCCACCTGCCGCATGAGGTCGGCAGCAAAGAGGACCGCCAGCAGCAACTCCCCGGCGATGAGAATCCAGGCCGACGCAACGTAACTGTACCGCCCCGTCAGCAAAAAGTTCGCCACAATAGTAAAGGCCACCCGCACGCCAGAGGCCAGGAAGACGTACCGCTGTCGGTTCAGCGCGATGAGTACGTAGTTGGTCAGGCTGTTGAACCAGCCGAAAAGGATAGACCAGACCAGGAGCCGCAGGACAATGGCGCCGTGGGGCAGAAAGGCCGACCCGCTCAAGAGCCCCACCAGCGGCGTCGCCAGAAGGGTCACCAGAATCGCTGTCGGGAAGGCGACAGCCAGAAGCACTTTAACGGAGAGCCGGTACGCCGTCCGCAATCCGTCCCGGTTCTCCACTGCCAGCCGCGCCACCACCGGGAAGACTGCGATGGTGAAGAAGGACGGGATGATGTTCAGCGCGTCCACCCACTTGCGAGCCGCGTCGTACCAGCCCACGACGGCGTCCCCCTGCAGCCGCTGGAGGAGCACGACGTTGGCGCCGGGGAAGAGGGCCTGCAGGAGCAGAGAGAGCATCAGGGGCCAGGACTCCGCCAGCATAGCCCGTGCCGACCGGAAATCGGCCTTCCCCAGCGCCTCTGCGCCAGGCGTTGACTTTCGTGGGGGCCTCAGAGAGGTCGGCCCAAAGAGGACGCGATAAGCCAGCACGACCAGGATGCCCAGGGTGCAGAAATTGGTCACGATGGAGGCTCCGGCCAGGCCGACGATGCCCAGCCCACCCACCAGCACCAGGACCCCCAACGTCACCTTGATAATGGTGGTGACGGTCTGGATGGCGGCGGGGTACTCGTGCTTCTCGTAGCCCCGGAAGAGCGCAGCCAGCCCGTAGGCCAAACTCCCCGGCAGGAGCCCCAGATATAGGAGCACCGTCGCCCAGACCGTCTCCGGAGCCAGGGGGGCCTCCAGCGATTGCCAGGCCGCCAGGAACCCCCCCAGCAACGGGAGCGCGCCCAGAAAGAGCACAAGCCGCAGCGCGCTGGTGGTCAGGAAAAGGTCCCACGCCCGCTCCCGCTGACGGGCCACCTCCCGCATCAGGTACATATCCAGCCCGAAGTTGGCGATGATGTCAAACCAGAGATAGATGTTGACGGCGGTGGCATAACGCCCGTTCCCCACCGGCCCCAGGATGCGGGCCATCAGGGCCGCGAAGGCCATCTCTATGGCCCGGTTGAAGAGGTTCAGGACGATGGGAGCCAGGGAGTTCTTCGCCACCCGCCGGACAGTGTCCGCCTCGTCCGTCCCCCGGTAGAAGTAGCGCCAGAGGTAGAGGCCCACCAGGAACAGGAGAACCATCCCGGCGACGAAGGTGACGAACGCGCCGATTTTGACGCTATTGGGGCTGTACTTGAAGCGGACGGTCCACCCACCCGGCTCCAGATAGACGGCGCGGAAGTTGCCGTTGGCCCGGCAGATGGCGACTTCCCGCTCCGCGTCCTCACCGGCCCCCTGAGGTCGGACGAAGGCCCGCCAGCCGGGGAAGTGGCTATCGCCCAAAACCAGCCATGCGGGCTCCGAGACCCCCACGTCCACAAAAACTTCGTTCAGCGTGTAGCGGGTAACCGTCTGGGGGATGGGGTCGGAGGGACGCCGATCCGCCACGCTCTGTGGCTGACGACAAGCGGCGTCTAGAACGACATAGTGGTGGACGTCGTAGGTTCGGAGGGCCTCCGCCACGTCCTCCGCAAAGAGAGCGGCGGAGGCGGGAAGGGTGAACGCCCGGGGAAGAACCCCCAGGTTCTCGTACACCCGCACCACCTGGTCCTGGTAGACCAGGCGGTACTTGGCCGGGTTGGGGATTTCCACCTCGGTAATGATGTACTTGACGTTGAGCATATCCAGCAGGGGGCTATCCAGGCTGGACCAAGTCCGCAGGGAGGCGATACGGTTGTAGGGAAGTTCGTCCTGGGGCTCAATGAGCGCCATATAGTTGACGTACTGGGCAGGGAAGATGGAGTCGTACCCGGCGACGGTCTGGAGGTCGTAGAGCATGCCGGAGTTGGCGTTCATCGTCTTGGTCGTGCCGGGCGGGGTGAAGGTGGCATACCGCCAAAGGGAAGAGTCCTGGCGAAGGAATTCCACCACAGACGGAGTGTATTCCAGCAGTTTCGGGTCCACGGCGGGGTTGAAGCCTGCGCCGAAGGCGATAAAGTCCACCACGAGAACCAGCAGGGCCAAGACCTCCCAGACCGGGAGACTCTTTCGGGTCTTTTGCGCGCCAGAGACATCCTGCACTGCGGATGAACTTCGTGCCCCGATGTAGATAGGGCACTGGCTGACCCGCAGGACGATACCCGTCGCGGCCAGCAACAGGCCAAAGAGCGCGATCCAGCGGAACTCGTAGGAGTAAAAGGCGCGGTGGTCGGGGAAACCGGAGGGGGCCAGGGCCAGGCTCCAGAAAACCCGTTCCACCAGCGGCTCAATTCGGGCGAAGAGAATGCGGCTTACGGCCAGCCCGACCAGGGTCAGCAACCCGCCCCAGAAGGCCAGGGCAGCCATAGCCGTTGCCCCAGAAGGGGAGGCGTTCAGGAGAAGCAAGCGGAGCAGGCCTCGCCGCCGCGCAGAGAGACCGGCCCGCACCCGATCCCCGTGCTCCTGCTGCAGGACGTCGGTCCCAAAGGCCGCCAGGGCCGCCACTGAGAGCGTCAGCGGGAAGACCCACCGAAAAGGGGAGTGGGATTGATGGAGGTACGGCAGGATGTAGACCAGCGCGTAGACGGGCGTGCCGAAGATGCAGGCCAGGGAGAACAGAGCCAGCAGGATGAAAAAGGAGCAGGAAGCAAGAGAAAACGGGCAGAGGGCAGGTCGCTTCCGGAACACGGAACCCGCAAAACGCAATACGGCAAGGGTGGATAGGAAAAGGGGGAGCAGCCCCAGATACGCCCCGCCTTCTACGTAGTTCTTCACGTCCCAATCGGGGCTGAGTATGGACTGGCCCTCGGCGTTGACAGTGAAGGGGATGACGCGCCACTGGAAAAGGTCAAAGTAAGCATGATGGGAGGGGTTGCCGAAGAAGTTGGGAATCAGAAAGGCGATGAGCCGCCGGGGCGGGTAAGCCCAATCCATGACCTGCTGAAGCGTGGGCGCGGCCTGGACGCCCCGGAAGCCCAGGGAGGCCACCTCGTAGAGGGGGAGGAACTGCACCGCCCCCAGCGCCAGCCCCAGGACAATCATCAACGCCAGCCAGAACAGCGCCTTTTTGAGGTCAGGGGCCTGTGGGGACACCCCCGATGGTCGCCCCATCCATTGGGAGACCATCCGCCACACGATATAGGCTCCGGTCACCAGCAGGACGAAGTAGGTGTTCTCGGCGTGGCCGGCCAGCATCTGGCAACCCAGCCCGACCGCTCCCAGTACCGCCCAGGGGAGGCTGACAGGCCGGCCGCCCAGCGCGGGCCGCGGCTGGACCACCCGCTCCACCATAGCCAGGATGAAGGGAAGCCAGGAGGCCCCAGCGATAATCATCGGATGGACTACCGAGACCACCATAAAGCCGCTGAACTGATAGGTGATCCCGGCGATGAGACTCCCCAGGCGTCCGGCGCCCAGGGTGCGGGCGAAGAGATACATCCACACCCCTGCCAGTCCCAACTGGAGCCAGGTGAAGACCCCGTATGCGCGCCAGAGAGGGAGGATATAGAAGACGACGCTCAGTGGATAAAGCCCAGAATGCTGACCGTTCGCCAGGAAGGGATGCCCGGCGAAGATGTAGGGGTCCCAGAGGGGGAGTTCCCGATTATGGAGGGCCTGAAGCAGCAACCGTTTCCAGACGTAGTTCTCCAGAATCAGGTCAGCCAGGAGCGGGTTCTGGGGGACCGTCACGCCCAGTTCCGCTGCAGCGGAGCGGAACGGTTCAAAGAGAAAGAGAGCGTCGGCGGGGATGAGAGTTTTGGGCCCAAAGACCACCGGCGCAAAGAGCACCAACGGCAACAGCATCAGCAGGCCAATCACCAACACACCGGAAAATCGGCCCCCCAATCTATGTTTCTCCGTGCTCATCTGCGCCCTGTTTTCAGATTCCGATAGCGCCAGCGGACCTGCCAGACCCGCAGGGCTGCCTCTATCTGCACTCGCAGGCTCATCTTGGAACGCCCTTCCCGTCGCTCCTCAAAGCGGATAGGGACCTCCAGGATTCGGTACCCCATTCGCTCGCAGATGTAAGCCATCTCCACCTGGAAGATATACCCCTGAGAACGGACCCGGCTCAGGTCCATTCCCTCCAGTGTCTCCCGCCTCCAGGCGCGGAAGCCACCAGTGACGTCCCGGATCCGGAGTCCCAGAATGGTACGAGCGTAAAGGTTCGCCCAGGCGGAGAGCAATTTGCGCTCTATGCCCCAGTCTTCTGCCGTACCGCCGCCAGGGACATAGCGAGAGCCCATGACCAGGTCGTAGTCGGCAATATGGGCCAGGAGACGAGGGACATCGGCAGGGTTGTGGGAGAAATCACAGTCCATCTGGACGATAACTTCTGCCCCATCCGCCAGGGCCCGCTGGAACCCCGCTATATAGGCCCGCCCCAACCCGCGCGGGCCGGCCCGGTGGAGGACAGCGACCTGACCGGGGTGCTCGGCGGCCAAGCGGTCGGCGATGTCTCCCGTGCCGTCGGGGGAGGCGTCGTCCACCACCAGGATGCTCAAGCCGGAGACGCCCAGGCCCAGCAGGGCCTCCGCCATCGGGGCGATATTCTCGGCTTCGTTGTATGTAGGAAGAACAACGGTCGTTCTCATGCCCACTCCGCAGAGGCAGGAATCGCGTGAGTAATCTCACCCCAATTTCGGGAACAGGGTATTGTTCGGTTGATGAGATTCAACAGCCCAATTAAGGAAATTGGGGCGGGTAGGATGGCCACCCGCCCCAAGGGGAGAAGCATTGGTACCGGGAACCTTCAATTCATAGGACGCAGCGACCGATAAATCGCTTCTTTCAGTTTCCCGATGCTAGGATATGAAGAGCCTGAGGTCAGGGCTCCTAACCGGACGACAAGGCGGGGAACAGAGGGCTTCACCCCTTCTCGCATCGCCTCCCAATCCTCCCGGGGGTAAAAGAGCGCCAGAGCCTCTTGCAGGCGATGGGTCAACCGCTCCCGAACCCGCCCGGCCTGCTCCAGTCCGGTGATGGCGAAGAACAGCGCATCATCCAGTTGCCCAACGAAGACGTCCTTCCCGGCTTCCTCTTCGGCGACATGGCGGAACATCAGAGCGACCGCTCTCAAGACATCATCCCGGGCCACGAAGCCGTAGGCATCGGCGAATGCATCCAGTCCATCCAATGCCGCAGCCGCCACGCCCCAATCCTTCTCGTTCAGCAACTGGTTGAGACGTTCCTCTACCAGGCTGGCGTAAGGGAGTTCTGTGATCGGATGGATCACCGATCGCATCTGAGCCCGAGAGAGGATGTTCCGTACTCGCAGGCGCAGTTCCTGGATGTCAAAGGGCTTGGTGATGTAGTCTACGGCCCCCAGTTCTAGACCGGCCAACCGGTCAATCCGTTCCCGTTTCTCGGTCAGGAAGAGGATGGGTATCTGGGCCGTACGGCGATGGCTGCGCAGTTGACGGCAGACTTCATAGCCGTCCACGTCCGGCAGACGGATATCCAGGATGATGAGATCGGGCAGGGTGTGCTGGACGAAGTTCAGCGCCTCTTTGCCCCAGCCGCATACGCTCACCTCGTATCCCCGAATCTGGAAGTACGAGGCCAGCATTTCGGCAGTGTTCGGCTCGTCTTCCACGATGAGAATCTGCTGCGGCATGCCTGCCCCCAATCTTGATTAGCCGATAGGTTCTTTATAAACAGCGTACGTGCAGACTTTGCCTCCTGCAGCAACACAATCAATTTCATCTATGCGGAACTTCTTACCCCCGCTGACCCAGTGAAGGCCTTCCTCAATGACCCCCATTCCAGCAAAGCAGATGGGGCGATCGGAGTGACGGCCCCAGCAGACCGGACAGGGGTCCATTGTATAGGTGTAGTACTCCCCCTTGTCCTCAACCTTGCTGACCTGGTCGCTGAACTGGGTGAAAATTTGGGCCAGAGCGGGGAGCCCGACCTTCAGTTTGGCACCCAGGGGGAGAGCGCGAAAAGCCAAATCTCCCATGCCGACCAAGGGGCCGAAGCCCGGAAGCCCCAAGGCGAAAGCCGCGCGCCCGGCCCGCAGTTCCAGCCCCCGGCTGCCGCGCGGGCCATACATCTCCTCCAGCGCCATATTCAGCGCCGAAAAGTCGGCAAAATCAAACTGTTTGTCAAAGTTATCCGGAGGGTAATTGTCAATCAGGTGGGAAAGACCAGCCAGGTTCAGGATAGCATTAAGACCGTTCTTGCCCATCACCTCCTCAAGAGCCGTAATGTAGATGCGGGCCAATTTGTTGGGGTAAAAATTGCCACTGAGTGGGATTCGTCTCACGGTATGCCTCCTTCCCTGGCCTACAGGATGTCGGCCAACTCTTCAGCCGCGCGCCGCATTTCCAAGAAGACCAGGCCCAACTTGGCGCCCGCGCGGGCCATCACGGTGAGAACCGCTTCCTCGCCGACAGCAGTCAGGATGACATACCCCCGCTCACCCTTTACATAGACCTCATCCAGAGCCCCTCGCCCCAGTTCGCTGGCAATACGCTCGCCCAAGGAGAGCATCGCCGCGGACATCGCCGCAACTCGGTCCTCCTCCACACCAGCAGGCAGGGCGGATGCAATGGTCAAACCGTCCACACTGACGAGAGAGGAAGCTTCAATATCAGGAGTGCTCATTTGGAGATTGCGCAGACGCTCTACAATTCGGTCGGGACGGGTTCTTTCCGCCATCCTTTTGCTCCTTGAGATGGGGGTTAATGAGAAACTGCCATTAAATTACCACGAAATTCATTCATTGTCAAGTAGGCAATCGTGGGGGAAGAGAGATTCCCGCCACAACATTACCGTCTTCAACGGAGAGAGGCCACCTTCTCAACTCCTTGAGGTTGGCCCACATCCGGACAACCGATTCCCCACCCCATCCCCTCAGCCAACCGAACCGTTGGGACGACCAGCATCAGGTAGACGCCAGTCACCTTCATTCCTGATGCGATAATCCTCCCAGGTCTCCAGGTTCACCCCCACATCCCCAACCCGCAGAGCGTCTACCTCATTCAGAGAATGAGCCGGAGTGAGGAGAAGGACGGTCTTCCGGGCGTAGTCGGCCTCCAGGACAACCCCCAGGGCCAGGGCGAATCCCCGGCGGTCCTCCAGGGCCACCAGTTGATATCGGCTAAAGCAAGGGGCAGGGAACACAGCCAGACGGGCCCAGGAGATTTCCAGCGGATAGGCATCGGCAAAATAGCGGGCAAAGAGACGAGCCCGATAGGCCCGACGGGTCAGCATATCTCGCAGCCGGACCGCCGGAGCGGCGGGCAATTCCACCACGCGCGTGCGGGCCGAGCGACGCAGCGGGCCCAGAATGGGCTCCAGTTCATCTCCTCGGCGGATGGCGAAGACAACGCAGGGCTCCAGAAGGTCCACCTTCGCCTGCTTCAGCGCCGGCCCCCCCTGCTCCGGCGCGATCAACCCCGTAGTATCCAGAACCGTCACCGTGGCGCCCAGTTCCTGCGCCCGCCGGGCCAGTTTATAGACGCCGATGAGGGTGGACAACATATGCCCCCGTGGGGAGTTGGCGCCCACAAAGACCCGCACGCGCGGGCCGCCAGGGGGAAACCCCGTCTCTCCGCTTTGCCGCACGGCCAGAGTCATCATCGTCGGCGGGCCCAGGCTGGCCTGACCGATATCGCCGTCAATAAACGCCACCCGCTCGTGGAGAGCGCAGAGACGGGTATACAGGTACCGGGCAAATGTGGACTTCCCCGTATCCGGCGCACCGATGACCATCAGGACGCCGGAAAGGCCCTCCAGGTTCAATTGTTGCCAGTAAGGGGGGACTTCTATGTTGACCACGGACGACCACCGACTTGCCGGCTACCAATGACCGGCTGTCTCTATGAGGGAGCGCAGAACGGTCAGATTTTCTATGTCTTCGTGCAAGTCGTCGCTCTTGGGAGTCTCCAGCAAGCCCGGCAGCGCAGCCAGGCGCGGGTCGTTGACCACTATCCGGAACGCCTCCAGCCCCAGCACCCCCTTGCCAATGTGCTCATGACGGTCCACCCGGCTGCCCAGGCCATTCCTGCTGTCGTTGAGGTGGACCGCCAGAAGACGAGAGAGGCCAATGATCCGGTCAAATTCCTGCAGGGTTGCCTCGTACCCCTCCCGGGTCCGTAGTTCATACCCCGCGGAAAAGGCATGGCAAGTATCCAGACAAACTCCCAATCGCTCCCCCTCCGGGGTGTTCTCTATCAGCCAGGCCAGTTGCTCAAACCGATAACCCAGATTGGTCCCCTGCCCAGCGGTCGTTTCCAGCAGAATGCGGGCCCGAAAGCCCCGCGTGGCGGCGTGGACCTCTCCCAGCGCCCGGGCTACCCGTCTCAACCCCTCTTCCTCCCCGGCGCCCATATGGGAGCCCGGATGAAGAACCAGATACGGGATGTCCAGCGCCTCGCACCGCTCCAGTTCTACAATCAGGGTATCCAGGGATCGCCGCCAGAGGTCCTCATCCGGAGCAGCCAGATTCAGCAGATAGGACGCATGCCCCACAGCCGGATAGATGCTCGTCTCAGCAGCCTTTTCCTTGAAAAGACGTATTTCCTCCTCGGTCAGAGGCTTGACGGCCCAGGCCCGATTGGATTTGACGAAGAGTTGCACCGCATCGCACCCCACTATGCGGGCCCGGTCAAACGCCAGGTGGAGGCCGCCGGCAATGGACTCATGCGCGCCCAGCCTCATCTCCCACCTCCCCCGATGGGCCGACCAGCCGCTCCAGTTCTTCTTCCAGACTCTCCAGTTCCTGCACCATCGCCGGTGGAACCGAATGTTTGGGCAGACGCGCCCGCAGGTCGGCGATCCGGCGCTCCAGTTCGGCGATCCGTTCCCTGATATCCATCTTGCCGCTCCTACACAGTGCGAATTCTCCGCTCTGCATCTAGCAACCCGGCCGATACTCCATCCAGCATCATCTCTACCACCCGATCAGCCACGACGAAGGCCCAGCACAGCCCCCACCCTCCCAGTCCGAGGGCAAAATAGACACCGGGCAAATGCGAGAGTGCGCCCACAACGGGCACACCGTCGGGGGTACAGCCAACGGTCCCGCTCTCTCGCCGGATGACGTTCCCCTCCACTCCCGGGAAGTACCGGCGGACAAATCGGGAAAGCCCTGCCCGCAGCACTGTATCCGGGTCGGGAAAATTTCCAGACGAGGACGGGCGCCGGGGATACCGCCAGGCACCCAGAAGCAAACAGCCGTCCGAAAGAGAACGGGCATATTCGTAGCCGTAATCGGTGTAACAGGGGAAACCCAGTGCGGGCCTATCCGGGCCCGCTTGCGGGCGAGCAACGACCCACAGGGCATGTCCTGGATTCACCCAGCGGGAGAGAGAGGGCTCCAGGGTGGGCGCGTACCCTCCGGCCGTCATCACCACCGCGCCGCAGCGGACGGTCCGCCGGTACGCCCAGACCCGAACCCCAGCCCCTTCGGCCTCCAGAGCCTGGACTTCGGTGCCAGTGTGGACGATGACCGGCGCGGAGGCCAGCAGCGCGCGCGTCAGGTCGGCCGCATCCACCACCCCATCGTCAGGACAGCGCATGGCCGCCAGAAAGCCCCGCTGCAGCGGGTCGGTTTTACCGAACCAGGCCTCAAAGCCATCCTCTCGCAACAGTTCCGCCGAGGCCCGCAGGACATCAACCTCCTCCTCCGTCACGGCCAGAGCCATACTTCCCGTCCGCTCCGCCGACACGCCCAGGCGGATCGCCGTCTCCATCAGCCGTTCCCGCCCCTCTACGGACAATTCCCACAGAGCCCGCGCCGTCTCCCGGCCAAAGGACTGGACGGCCCAGCGGTAATGGCCAGGCATACCGGTCAGCAGCAAACCGGCACTGCGGCCCGTTGCGCCACCCGCCACCTGCTGGGCCTCCAGGACCGCCACCCGCATGCCCTGCCGGGCCAGCCGGGCTGCCACCGCTGCGCCCACGATCCCCGCGCCCACCACCACCACATCGCACACATCCACCGGGTGCTCTGTGCCGTCCACTCCGGGTCTCCTCCGGGGTATTTTCTCTCATTATACAAAGGTTAAAGGTCACTGTCAACTGGACAAATCTGACCCGGGCGGGTATAATTATCCTCGCGCGAGGGCGCAAAAGCCCCCTGAACCTCATCCAATCGCATAAAGGCCTGTTTTTTGTGAATTAAACATCTTGCCTTTTATGTCCCGATGTGAGGGAAAACATGACCCATTGCCCCAGTTGCGGACGATTCGTCGGCCCGTACGAAGCGTGTCCCTACTGCGGCGCCCGGCAGACTCCTCGCGTCTCTCTGCGCGCGGTGAAATGGACCGCTCTCCTGCTGGCTACCGTCGGGCTGGCCCTGCTGTGGGTCGCCGCTGTCCGCCTCCCCCTGCCCCGCATCTCCATCAACCAGGCCTCCTCTACCATGAACTTCGCCTACGTGGAGATCGCCGGGCAGGTAGTGCGCGGTCCCACCTACAACCCCGACTCCCGATCCCTCTCCTTCACCGTGGCGGACGATACCGGCGAGATGCGCGTCTGGGCCTTCCGCGATGTGGTGGACGACCTGCGCGCCGCCGGGCAGATCCCCGCCCTGGGCGACCAGGTCACGGTGGCGGGCACCCTGCGAGTCCGCGAAGAGGACGTCTCCCTCACCCTCAACGCCCCTGAACACCTGCAGGTCACGCACCCAAGGGTGAAAGAGCGCACCATCGGTTCCATCACCGCCGCCGACGCCCTCCAGCGGGTACGGGTCCGGGGCCAAGTCTGGGACCTCCGCGAGCCCTACTCTGGCCTCACCCTCATAACCCTGCGGGACCCCACCGGCGCGATAGACCTGGCGGTGGATTCCAGTCTCCGCTACCTGACTGGGGACTTCCGTCTGCCGGACGTGGGCCAGTCCCTGGAAGTGATCGCCACCGTCTCCCTGTACCGGAACACCCCCCAACTGATCCCACCATCGGTGCGGGACATTATCCTGCTGGAGGAGACGGTTCCCGTCGCCGAGAAGCGCTCCATCGGCACCCTCTCCGCCGCCGACGAGGGCCGACTGGTCACCATCCAGGGGACCATCCGCCAGGCCGAGCCGTTCTCCGCCGGATACCGCATATTCCTGGAAGACGACACCGGTTCAGTGCTTGTCCTTCTCTGGCGGGACCTATATAGCGCCCTGCCGGACTCCTCATCCCTCCGGGCCGACGCAGCACTGGAAGTGACCGGCGAGGTCGCCGTCTACCGAAACATCCTGGAAGTGATCCCCACCCGCCCGCGCGATGTGGTTTTGCTGACGGTGGCCCCATCGGCCCGCGCCCTCCCTATCGGCGCGCTGGCGGGTGAGCCGCTGGGGGCGACGGTGACCGTGGAGGGGGTCATCGTGGCTGCCGAGTCCTTCCAGAACGGCTTCCGCCTCACCTTAGACGACGGAACCGGGCAGGTCGTCCTCCTTCTGTGGCTTCAAGTGTACGACGAACTGCCCGACCCCGCCAGCCTGCGAGAGGGCGCACAGGTGCGGGCGACAGGCAGGTTGGAGGAGTACCAGGGCCAGCGGGAGGTCGTACCCGATCGATGGGCCGACATCGCCATCACGCCGCCAGCGGAGCCCTCGTCCCGGCGGGAGATTGCCTCCATCACCCGGGCCGACCTGGGCGCCATAGTGACCGTAGAGGGAACAGTCACCCGGAGCGAACCGTTCTCCCAGGGCTACCGGGTATGGGTGAATGACGGGAGCGGGGAGATACTGGTCCTGCTCTGGCAGAACATCTACGAGCGGGTGATGGGCCGGGAGCGCCTGACCCCGGGCACTCCGGTACAGGTGACGGGCGTTGTGGATGAATACCGGGGGACTCTGGAACTCATCCCATCACTGCCCGGAGATGTGATTGTGAGATGAGAACACCTCACGAATCACGGACCCCACGGATTTCACAGATTTCACGGATTAAAAAGTCCATCCGTGTTTTTTCCTGTTCTACCCTTCCCTGGAGGCTATTGATGCGCCGGATTCTCCTGCTCTTCTTGCTGATACCCGTTCTGACCGGATGTGGGAGGCCAACACCCACCCCCACGCCCATCAGCCTGCCGCCCACGCAGCCACCGGCCACTCCGACCATTGCGCCGTCTCCCACCCCGATTCCGCCCACGCCGACAGACACGCCGAGGCCCCGCCCTACCCTGACGCCCACTCCGTCGCCCACACCGGAGCCATCGCCCACCCCACTCCCACCCACACCGACGCCGGTGCCGGTCGTCATCACCCCCATCGGCCGACTGCCAGAGCACATAGGCCAGGAAGTGACGGTGGAGGGCAAGGTCATCTCCACCGCGTCCTTCTCCAAAGGGTTCAAATTCACCCTGGATGACGGCACCGGTCAGGTCGTCCTGCTGATGTGGCTCAACGTGTACGACGATTGCTGGGACGCGCGGAAGATGAACCTGGGTGCGCGGGTACGGGCCACCGGTACCGTCCAGACCTACGAAAACGAACTGCAGATCGTCCCAGAGTGGGGCCGACAGGTGAAAGCCCTGCAGGCCGCCGCCCCCTCCGCTCCGGCGCGCCAGATCGCATCTATCACCGCCGCCGATGAGGGCCAGCGGGTAATGATAGATGGGACGGTAGCCCGGATAGAGAAAAGCGAGTCCAATATTCGGCTCTTCGTCAACGATGGGAGCGGCGAGATTCTGGTTCTCCTCTGGCCGAATATCTACGAGCGGGTGCCCAACCGGGAGCGGTTGGATGCCCCCGGAACGCCGGTCCAGATAGTGGGAGTGGTCCAAATCTACAAGGGGATAGTAGAAGTTGTCCCCACGCTGCCGGATGATGTGATGGTCCGATAACTGCGTATAGCACCAACTGCCAGGCCTGACTGCGATGGAGAGCGTGGAGATTCTCAGATACTTCCTCTTCGCCATTATTGGGGCACTGGCCGCTGCGCCTCTGGCGCTGTTGCCCGCCCTTCACATCTATAACGTCGCCGGCCTGGTCATCCTGGGGACGGTCGCGATGGGGTCGCTCCTCCCCCAGGAGCACCTGGCCATGCTCTTCCTGGGGATGATCACATCCTACGCTATCCTCAACACCATCCCCAGCATTTTCTTTTCTGCCCCGGACGAGTCTATGGTCTTCATCGTCCTGCCTGGGCAAAAGTACCTGATGCAGGGACGGGGGTACGAAGCGGTTGCGCTCACCGGCATCGGGAGCCTGGGCGGCATCGCCGTCCTGCTCTTGCTGACCCCCGTTGCTTCGCGCCTGTTTCCGACCCTGCGGGTCATCCTCCAGCAACATCTGCACTGGATTTTGTGGACGGTTATCGCCTTTATGGTGCTCTCGGAGTGGCCCAAAGGGAGCGACCGGGCCCCGGCCGGATGGCAGCGCTGGTGGGACGGCTGGCGCAACCTGGCGGCCGGATTGGCGACGTTCCTTCTCTCCGGCCTCCTGGGCTTCGTCCTGATGTACCGATCCCTTCTCCCCGTCTATGCGGCCTATCAGAACCTCCTACCGGCCTTCGTAGGGCTCTTCGCGGTGCCCTGGGTACTGCAGAATCTGCTGGCACAGGTAGAGTTGCCGTCCCAGCACATCGCCCGCGATGTGGACGCCACGCCGGGATTGATCGGACGGGGCGTCTTCGCCGGGGCTCTGGGGGGCCTCTTCGCCGCCTTCTTCCCGGTGGTGACGGGAGGCATCGGCGGCCTCATCGCCGGACATGCCACCGCTCAGCGGGACGACCGGTTGTTCATCATCTCCCAGGGTGCCTCCAAAGTGGTCTACTACGTGGGCGGCTTTCTGCTCTTCTTTGTCCCCGGCCTTTATCTGACGCGCGGGGGTATGGCCTGGATGCTGAGCACCCTCTGGCGCTCGTACACCCCCCAGGCCTACTACCTGGCCGTCGCCGCTGTCCTGCTGACAGGCGTCCTCTCTTATTTCTTGCTTTTGGCACTGACGCGCGGGGTCATCCGGGTCATGGGGAAAATGAACTACCGCGCCATTAGCCGGGCTGTGCTGGTCATCCTGATTATGGTCGTCATCGGCATACCTGCGCTGGGGGAGTACGTGGGAAGCCACGATGGGAGGGCCGCGCTGCAAGCTGCCCTGGGAGGACTGGCCATCTGCGCCGTTGCCACAGGCATCGGGCTCATCCCCGTCCTCTGGGGCGCCCGACGGATGAACTGCATGGGCCTGCTTCTCCTCCCCATCGCCCTGAACATGTCCGGCCTCGGCGCGACGGTGGCGGGCTGGCTGGGCCTGCTGGGGTAACGGAACCCAGAACACGGAGTAGGATGCGGTCAACCGGAACCGGCCCACGAGTCACGCTTTTCCTGATCCTGTTCCTGGCAGCGGCGGGTCTATTCCTGCTCCTGCTGAGCAAAGAACTGCCGCCAGGGCATGTCGCTACTCCCACCCCCTCGGCAACGGCGACGCCATTGCCCACGGCGACAGCGATCCCCACCGTCCCGCCGCCCTCCCCCACTCCCAGCCCGCTCCTCCACATTGTCCAGCCAGGGGAGACATTGGCCGGCATCGCGGCAGCCTACAGCGTCCCGCTGGCCGAACTGATCGCCGTCAACAACATCCAGGATCCCAACCTCATCCACGCCGGACACGTGCTGGTCATTCCCGGGGTCTGGGTGACTCCTACCGGGAGCCCGACCCCTCTTCCATCCGGCGGCCCCACCCCTACGCCGGTCCAGCGGCCCACCCTCCCCACGCTGACCCCATCCGGCCCGCCCGCAGTAGAGATCGGCGGTGTGCTGGGCGCGGGAGACCTGGCGCGCGAAACCGTCCGTCTGCGCAATCGGGGCGGGATCGTCTCGCTGGAGGGGTGGACTCTCTCGGACGCCAGCGGCGACAGTTATACCTTCCCCCGCCTGGTCCTCTTCCCCGGAGGAGAAATCACCCTCCACTCCGGACCCGGAATATCCACCCCCACCGATCTCTACTGGAACCGCGCTGCGCCAGCCTGGCAATCGGGGGAACTGCTCACCCTGCGCAACGCAGAAGGAGATGTCGTAGATACGTACGTAGTCCCTTGACAAATTTTTGCCCCCGGTGTATACTATACTCCAGTATAGTATACCCAGGAGGAGCCTATGCCTGTTTACGAGTACCGGTGCCCAAAATGTGGTGAGCGGTTTGAGCGATTCGTCCGGTCTATCAGTGCCCAGGCGGAGGTAGTCTGCCCCCGCTGCGGCAACACGGAAGTGGAAAAGACCGTTTCCCTCTTCGCCGGTCTGACCGGGGGCAGCCGAACCTCTTCCGGCGCTTCCTGCGCCCCAGGCCGGTCTCTTTGAGGGGTTTCGTAGGAGAGGGAGCCGGTGGCTCCCCGGAGGTCATATGGCCTTTCAGGACCCCCAGGTCAAAGCCGACCTGATCCAGCGGCTGCGGCGGATTGAGGGCCAGGCCAGGGGCGTGGCCCGGATGATAGAGGACGGTCGGGATTGCCAGGAAGTGCTCCAGCAACTGGCCGCCATCCGGGCCGCTATCCAGCAGGCCAGCATCCAGGTCATACGTTCCTACGCGCTGGAGTGCATCCAGGCTGCGGAGGCCTCGCCCGAAGAAATGGCCGAAGCCCTCATCCAGGCCGTCACTCGCTTCGCATGATCTTTCTACCGCGGAGACATAAAGCGGTCCGTGTTGGGACGGTTCCTTAACCCTTGCGTCCTGCATCTTTACTTTATAAGGAGGTCCATCATGCCTTTGCTGAACGATGAAATCCGTCAGGAAGTCTCCAAAATCCTGGCCAACCTGCCCGGCCCGGTCCGGCTGGTCATGTTCACCCAGCAGTTTGAATGTGAATACTGCGCCGAGACCCGACAACTGGTGGAGGAGGTCGCCGAACTCTCCGACCAGATCACAGCCGAAATCTACGATTTCCAGGCTGACCAGGCGAAGGCCGAATCACTGGGCATAGACAAAATCCCGGCCATTGCCGTCATCGGTGCGCAGGACTATGGGGTTCGCTTCTACGGCATCCCCTCCGGCTACGAATTCGCATCGTTTCTCCACGCTATCCAGAGCGTGGCCGCGGGGAAGCCGGAACTGAGCGAGGCCACTCTCAAGTTTCTGGATGGGTTGATCAAGCCCGTGCATATCCAGGTCTTCGTCACGCCGACGTGCCCGTACTGCCCGCAGGCGGTGATGCTGGCCCATCAGATGGCCATCGCCAGCCCGATGGTGCGGTCCGATATGGTTGAGGCTATGGAGTTTCCTCAACTGGCGATCAAGTACCAGGTGATGGGCGTCCCGCGCACCGTCATCAACGAGACGGTGCACATTGAGGGCGCAGCCCCCGAGTCCATGGTGGTGGCGAAACTCCGGGAGGCGCTGAGAGGGTAGAAAAATGTGGGCGTGAAGCGTGAGGCGTGAGGAGCGAGGGGACGTATGCTGGACTTTAAACTGGCGATATCCCAACCGGAGGCTCGCCCGTCGGAGGAGGTGTATGACCTCATCATCCTGGGCGGAGGACCGGCTGGTCTAACGGCGGCCATCTACGCTGGCCGCGCCCGTATCCACACCTTGCTGCTTGCCGGTCCCCTGCCTGGAGGCCAGCCGGCCAACACCGATATGGTGGAGAACTTTCCCGGCTTTCCGGAGGGGATTGATGGGCCAGACCTGGCCCGCCGCTTCGTCGCCCAGGCGGAACGGTTCGGGGTGCGGATCGTCCACGATTCCGCCACCGGCGTGGACCTCTCCGTCCGGCCCTTCATCATCCGCACCGATCTGGCGACCTACCGGGCCCATACCCTCATCATCGCAATGGGAGCCGTCCCGCGCCGCCTGGGTGTGCCCGGGGAGGACCGCTTCTTCGGGCGGGGCGTCTCCGCTTGCGCCACCTGCGACGGCTTCTTCTATCGGGATAAGCGGGTGGTGGTGGTCGGCGGCGGCGACAGCGCCATCGCAGAGGGTCTCTACCTGACCCGCTTCGCTCGCGAAGTGGTCATCGTCCACCGACGAGACCAACTGCGGGCGACGCAAATCCACCAGGAGCGCGCCTTCGCCAACCCCAAGATGCGCTTCGTATGGGATTCCGTGGTGGAGGAGATTCTGGGCGAAAAGACGGTGACGGGCGTTCGGGTGCGCAACCTGAAAACGGGCGAGACCTCCGTCATTGAGGCCGACGGTGTCTTCATTTACATCGGCATGGAGCCCCAGACGCAACTCTTCGCCGGACAACTGGAACTGGACAAGTGGGGCTACATCGTCACCGACCGCCGCCAGCGGACCAGCGTGCCGGGGATTTTCGCTGCCGGGGATATCCAGGACCCCCTCTATCGCCAGTTGGTGGTCGCAGCCGGCACCGGCACGATCGCCGCAATGGAGGTGGAGAAGTACCTGGAGATGTATCCGCAGAATCATCAGGAAAATCACCAGGGTGGAAAGTGATCAGCGGGATTTCTTTTCCAGGAGCATCACTCTATGATCTCATCGTCATCGGCGGAGGGCCAGCAGGTGCCACTGCGGCGCTCTACGGGGCGCGCGCCGGCCTGAAGACTCTGGTCATAGATAAGGGGTTGACAGCGGGGGCCGCCGGAAAGGCCGGGCAAATCGTCAATTTCCCCGGCCTGGGCCCCATCTCCGGCGCCGACCTGGTCCGCCGTATCCGGGAGCAAGCGGCCTCTTTCGGGGCCGAATTCATCACCGACAAAGTGCTCCAGGTGGACCTCTCCGCCGACCCGCGTCAGGTCTGGGGGAGCCAGGGGGTATACCAGGGACGGGCGATCATCATCGCCACAGGCTCTATGGGACGGCACCGCTATCTCCCCGGCGAAGAGGGCCTGGTGGGGCGGGGGGTCAGTTACTGCGCCACCTGCGACGCCGCCTTCTTCCGGGACCAGGCGGTGGCCGTCCTGGGCAACAACGATGAGGCGATTGAGGAAGCGCTGACGCTGACCCGCTTCGCCGCCCGGGTCCATTTCCTCTCCCCCACCTCCGACCTGAACGCGTCGCCGGAACTGGCCCGGGAGTTGACCGCTAACCCGAAGGTGGCACTCCGTTTGTCCACGCAAACGAAAGAAATCCTGGGCAATGGGCGAGTGGAGGGATTGCGGATTGTCTTGCCGGAGGGAGAGGAAATCCTTCCAGTCGCCGGTGTTTTCATCTATCTGCAGGGGAATGTGCCGGTGACGGATTTCCTGGGTGGGCAGTTGCCTCTGGGGGAAGGCGGCTGTCTGCTGGTGGATGAGAACTTCCAGACCGCCGTGCCCGGTGTCTTCGCTGTTGGCGACGTGTTGTGTCGTCACCTGAAGCAGGCGGTGGTCGCAGCCGCTGAAGGCGCGGTGGCCGCCATCGCGGCCGACCGGTATCTGCACGGCCGCGCCCAACTGCGACCGGACTGGTCCCGGTAGGGAGCCGGCCGGGGGGCATCCCAATGTCCGAACATCCCCTGCCTCCCCAAATCCCGCAGGTAGCGGTGGACATTTGCCGGGCCTGCCGCCGCTGCCTGGCCCGGGAGATCTGTCGGAGCAAGGCGCTCAGAGCCCTGGATCCCGGCGAGCCGCCGTGGGTGGACGGCAACCGCTGCTACGGCTGTTTGGTTTGCGTTCCCGCCTGTCCCTTCGGGGCTATCCAGGCGCACCCTCAACCATAACTCATACCGCTGGCTTTTATCCCTGAGAGGCCTCCTATGGGCACTACCTTTGACGTCCTCATTATCGGCGGAGGTATCCACGGCGCCAGTCTGGCTTTCCATCTGGTTCAACGGGGTGTCCGGGTCGCCGTTCTGGAGCGGAAGTTCGTCGCTGCCGGGGCCACCGGGCGCTCCAGTGGGCTGGTGCGGATGCACTACGACCTGGAAGCGGAGGCCCGCCTGGCCTGGGTCTCCTTCGGGTACTTCCGGGACTGGGCCGGGCATGTCGGCGGGGAAGGGCCCGATTGCGGGTTCACCCGCACCGGCTTTCTCCAGATTGTGGAGCGGAAGCATGCAGATGCTCTCCAAGCCAACGTCCGCATGCACCAGCGCATTGGCATCCCCTCCCTGCTGGTCACCGCCGACGATGTGAAGCGGCTGGCCCCTTCCTTCGCCACCGACGATTTTGACCTGGCCGCGTACGAGCCGGAATCGGGCTACGCGGATCCCACATCCACCGCCCAGGGCCTGATGAACGCGGCGCGGGCGCGCGGCGCGGTTCTGATGCAGGATTGTCCGGTGACCGGCATCCGCGTTCAGGGGGAAAGGGTGACGGGTGTGGTGACTCCGAAAGGGGAATTCTCGGCCCCAGTGGTGGTCAACGCGGCCGGCGCTTGGGCGGGCGAGGTCTGTCGGATGGTCGGCCTGGCCCTGCCCATCGGCACCTGGCGGCACGAGACGATGTTCGCCTACCGCCCGCCCGATATTCTCACCCACCCCACTGTGATAGACTTCCCCAACTCTATGTATTTTCGCCCGGAGACCGGCGGGCTGACACTGGTGGGGCTGGAGGACGGCAATCTCCTAGGCCTGCCTCCCGCCGACGATGAATTCGTTCGCCCCGATTTTGTGGAGCGCGCCGGGGATCGCATCTGTCGGCGCATCCCACCAATGGTGCATGGCGGCGTCCATTCGGCCCAGGTCGGCTACGACGGCATCACCCCGGACCAGCATCCGACTCTCGGCCCAGTAGGCCCGGAGGGCTTCTGGTTGGATTGCGGCTTCAGCGGCACCGGCTTCAAAATTGCTCCGGCAGTGGGATTGTGTCTCTCGGAGTGGATGCTGGACGGGGCGCCCCGGACGGTGGATATTACCGTTTTCTCGCCGGCCCGGTTTCTGGAAGGACGGACGTTGCGGGGGGAGTGCCCGTACGAAAATATCTGGAGGTAAAGCGAGACCAACGGGTGATCGTCTCTCCGCCATCTGTTGGGGAACTCGCCGTTCCGCACCCCGAGTAGACCCGCTGGCTGCGGAGACGTGACCGAATGCGCCGGCGCCGATTGACCGGAATCTGCGCCCCGCATTCAGCCGCAAGCACTTGCCATCTGGAAGAAAGGAGGTATAATATAAACAATCGGGTTATGAGGGAGGTGAGAGGATGCCGATTTATGAGTATCAGTGCAAGAAGTGCGGCGTTCGGTTTGAGCGATTCCAGCATTTCTCCGAAGAGCCCTTGAAGGTTTGCCCCGAGTGCGGGGGCAGCGTCCATCGGCTGGTCCAGCCGGTAGGAATCATCTTCAAGGGTTCCGGTTTCTATGTAACTGACCATCGGGGCTCCTCCTCCACTACGGCAGCGGGCAAGAAGTCTGCGAAGGAAAACGGAGGCTCGGAGAAAAGCGAGAGGGATTAGAAAAACCGTTCCGGCTATCAAAAAGCGGACGCGCCAGAAGGGCGTGTCCGCTTTTATTTTGCTGCCCGGTTCAAACCGGCTTCATCTCAAACGGTCTCCGATTTTGGACGTGTGGGCAAGTTACCGGCCCTCCTGAAGCGGCTGGCGCCGCTCCTGGACCTGGACATCTAAAAATGATGCAGAGTGGGGCAAGGAAATATTGATGCACCAACGCCGATTTGTGGTATAATAAGAATATGAGGTGAAAAACGGGACAGAAATCTTCCCCGGATAATCCCTTCTGCCCCCTGTAAGGTCACGCACGGGTTACGAAACGGCCACAAAGGGGGACGCCAGCGTTGGGTATGCCGAGGGTGCAAACGCTCTTTCGGCCCCACCTGGGGAACAGCGATGTACCGGCTGCGGGTACCCCCTGCTGAAGTGGCCCGTGCGCTGCTCATCGTGATGCGCCGGGGGAGTCTCAGCGCTGCCGAAGAGATCACCGGCCATAAGTATGAAACGATTGGCCGGTGGTTACGAGCAGCGGCTCGGCAGGCGGAGGCAATCAACGCGGCTTTGGGCACGATCTCCACCTGACCGAGGTGGAAGTGGATGCGTTTGGGTCATTTGTTAAAAAAGCATCCAGCAGATGGAGATGGGCAAGACCCGCAGAAGGGGGTGGGCCCACGGCGGGGATGTCTGAGCCAGGATCGGCCTACCCGCTTCGTGGTCGCCTGCTGTTTGGGTACCTCCGAAGACAAGATGGCTGCCGAAGGGGTCCGGCAGACCCGTCAGCGAACTCGTGGACAGAGGGGTGTTCCCTGGGCCAGTGATGGCCGAAAAGCATACCGCCGGGAGGTGGCTCGCACGTACCGCGGCCCACGTGGTATAGTCAAAATTTTGCTGTTTAAGTGGATGATGTCATCATTTTGGCGCGTTGGCGGCAAATGTCAAATTCTTGCTGTTTAGGTGGACAGTTGCCAGAAATAAGCCATTATACCGAGACTGTCAACTTAATCCATGTTGGGCGGCTCTATCAGCAAGATTACGATCATACTGTCAAGCCCAATCAGGAGGTGTGACATGAAACACAAGATCAACTATCTATTCATTCTGTTGTTAGTCGCCGGTTCGGTATTACCCGCCTGTTCCTCTGCCCCCGGCGGTGGGAAGTGTGAAGGGGGACTCTGTGTAGATATAGAACTGGCGGAGCCGATCCGTATGAACGAACCGGTTCAGGTGACGATCACCGTCGAATCCACGGAAGAGGATAAGCAAGGATTGAAAGTCTCCCTGTGGTTCTCTCATCCGGACGTTCTGGTAGAGGGTGAGCGAGAGTGGATGGTGGATGCCAAGGCTCACACGTCCATGCAGTTCTCGACGATGATTCGGTTCACCAGGGAGGGATATTACAGTGCTCATGCTGGTGTGTTCGAGTACCAAGAGCTGATGGTCCAGGATGCTGAGGATGTGCGAATAACTGCTTTGGGAGGGACGTTGAACCCGCCGCCTGAGAGGGAGTTTGGAACACCCGCTCCGCTGGAACGGTTGGACATCACCCCAACACTTCCCACTCCCTCATCTCCCCTCCCTACACCGGCCCCAACGCCGTTTCATTTGGAAGAGAGACCCACGCCTTGGGATCGCTCGCTGCCCCGCTTACGGCCAGATGAAACCCTCGCCCGCTGCGGTTGGTCTACTGGCGCGGCGCCGCCCACTCTGTGGGAGGGTGCCAAGGTCTGGGTCGAAATCCCGGAACAAGTTCCTCTCGACACCCCGGTGCACGTGGTAGTTGGGTTTGAGGTCGGGGCCGCTAGACGACAAGCGCGGTCCCAGGAGGCCTGGCTGGCGCTTTGCCTGGACGAGCCCGGAGCGGTGGTAGAAGGAACACGGGAATGGCCGGTAGTGGTTCAGCCTGGCACCTGGATCACTGTGACGGCGACGCTGCGTTTCACCCAGGCGGGGGAGTTCGCCGTCCGAGCCGCAGCCTACGACCCCGCCACAGGTCGAGTCACCGAGGATGGGCAGCGCATCGTGGTCAACCAAGAGCAAGAGATAGGGGTCTTACAAACCCAGAGCACGGGATGGGTCAAGGTGATCACCCAAACCTTCGAGGGTGTGTTTCCCTCGGCAGGATGGACAGTGCGCGACCTGAGCGACGACAGCTACACGCGCTACTGGGACGACGATGACTACAGGCCTCATTTGGGCAACTGGGCTGCCTGGCCGGCCCGGGGCGGAACGCACGGGCGCAATCCTGTCGCCGGCAACGACGACTACTTCAACAACATGAATACACGGATGACCTACGGCCCTTTTGACCTCAGCGACGCCGTCATGGCCGACACCTGGTTCTACCTGTGGCGGGAGATGGAGGTAAACCGCGACTACCTGGTGTTCGAGATCTCCCGTGACGGCGTCGCCTTCCAGGAACTGGCCCGCTGGAGCGACGTGAACACAACCTGGACATTCCAGGACGTGGATTACAATGAGTACGTGGGCGACAATTCGGTCTGGGTGGCCTGGCGTTTTTACAGCAATTCCAGTGTCACCAGGGACGGCCCGTGAGTGGATGACATTATCATCTGGAAATACGTGCCGGGCCAGGTGACAGCCTATGGGTCGTTCTATTTCTACGACCGCAATGGTCAACTGGCCCCGGCTCGCTACACTCGCGTCTACCTCTACGACGCCGACCCGAGCGGGGGCGACGACCTGTTGGGTTCAGGGGCGACGGATGGCAACGGTTTCTGGCAGATCGGCCCTATCACAAACTGGGACGCCGATGCTTCCGGCGCACTGGACTTGTACGCCGTCTTCGAGACCGACGTCAACGATAGCGAAACAGCCCGTAGGCGGGTAACCAACTTCGGGGATTGGGCCTACAAGTGGCAAATCCCCACCAAAGAGAACGTGGCCAACGGGAGTGTTGACCTGGGCGGATGGGCCGTTGGGATAGGGAGCGATTGGGAACCGGCGATGTGGATCTTTCAGGACCTGCGGCGGGGTTGGGAATACACCAACACCGCTACCGGCACCGATCCCGGCTCGGTCACAGCGCGTTGGGAGAAAGGCAAGAATTCGCTCTTCCCGTGTATCGGCACTCCTACCGGTACTTGCGCGTGGCCCTACCCTCCTATAAGCGGCATTTTCATAGGCCATGATGATAGAAACTCTCCCGACGTCGTGGTTCACGAACTGGGTCACCAGTATATGTACAATGCGTCAGGCACGTGGTGGTGGCCGAACGTGGGGGATATGCTGGCTTGCCTCAGCCACGGCATCCGGGACCGGGAAAATGCCCTCTGTGCCTGGAGCGAGGGTTGGGCCGATTTCTTCGCCTTGGCCGTCAACAGCGACACGTGTTTTGACTGGGACAATAGGCCGTGTTCGGGGTTGAACCTGGAAGCGCCCACTTGGGGGACGCCGGGCTGGAACAATGACGGCGACGAAGTGGAAGGGCGGGTGGCAGGCGCCCTATATGACCTCTTCGACCAGGCCAACGATGGCCTTGACCAGACCGCTTTTGGCTTCGCTCCGATCTGGACTATCGTTCGTACAGCGCCTCACGAGCAGAACTTTGCCGGGTTCTGGAGCAGTTGGAGAGCGCAAGGCTACAACCAGCATCGCGCCGTGCAGGCCATCTATCAGAACACGATTGACTACGACACCCCGCCGACCATCGCTAACCTGCCCGATCGCACTGTGCTCCAAAACTTCTCCTGGAACAACGCCATTGACCTATGGGCATACTCCTCAGACCCGGAAAGTTTCGATTGGGAATTGGACTGGCTGATCACGAACAGCAGCGACTGGCGTTGCCGGGTCACCATTGACACTGCTGACTTTGTGGACATCAACCCCTTGCCGGGTTGGCTTGGTTCCTGTGATATCACCATCCGTGTCAGCGACGGGATCAAGTTTGGCTACGATACGTTCACCGTGCGTGTGGTGCCGGTGGCCGCGCGGGTCTATCTGCCTCTCGTGATGAAGAACTACGGTGGGAGTGGGGCAATGGCCATACCAGGCGAGACGACTTTCACTTCGCCATTGGCTACGCCTGGTGCCAGGCCCCAGCCATTGGAGTCGCCACTCCCTATGCCGGAGGCCGAACCTGAGACATTCCGCTCACCTTTGCCCACACCGGTAGGGCCGTAGGAAGTGGCAGAGGAACAAAACTACAACAAGGAGCCGCCCAACATCTCGCTGCAGCCGACTGCTCCCTCGGCGGCTCGCTTTGCTCGCCGCCTCGGTCGCAGCGGCTGAGCTCAGTGCCGTTGGGCGCATATCTCAAACTCACAAGAAAAGGAGAAAACTCATGTGGGATACCATTATCACAATCATCGGTGTTGTCATTCTGTTGGTAGTGATCGAATTACTCGAACTGCCAGCATGGATAAGTCGGAAACTGCGTGGTAACCTATCCAATCGGGAAATTGGGCAACGTATTCATTCCCTCGAATCGCGTCTTGATGAGTTGGAAAAGAAACAATCTTCCAAGAACTGACGTTACTTGTGCTATTGAGTATCCTTCTGGACTTTGGCAAAATCTCGCGCGTGTGACATTGCAGAACACTCAACTGACGCCTCATGCAGGCGATAGACAGCCGGTGGGGGTACAGTGGCGCAGCGTAAGGAGGGGGTTAGTGACAAATCCGTCACTCCCAGGGAAGAGTCCGTTGAGACTGTGGTAGAGCCTGACGGACTCAGGTATGGCTTGGCGTTGTCTGCGCGACAGACGCGACCCGCACCAGCTGAGTCACAGGCGACCGGTGTGAAGATGATAAGTGTAGGAAGTGTCCCAGCACCGGTTCCACTGCTCCGACCTCCAGCGTCATACGTGCCACGGCCTCGACCCGTTGGCAGTAGTGCTCTTGGCGGTGTTGACGGATGATGTCGGCCAGCGAGGGCTGCGCGGTGCGGTCGCGCAGCTTGATGCGCATAGCGCGCCACTGCAGGTAGGCCAGGGCGAGGAAGACCACGGCGTGATACTTGGCGATGGCTTCCAGCTTCTGCATCTGATAGTCGGCCAAGCCTAGCGCTTCTTTGAGATACCGGTTGTCGACTTCGCAGGGCCAGCGGACAAGATAGTACTTCAGCACTGTCTGAGGGCTTAGGGTCAGGTCGGTGCATAAGAAGTACGCTGGGTGTTTGTCCCAGCGGGTCTGTTTGGAGATGAGTACACAGACGGCGAACGGCACCCGGTTCAAGCGTCCTGGGAGGGAACGCACCAGGTAGGTGGTGACCGTATCGTCTGCCGCCTTGACCCGTATGCGGGTATAAGGCGTGTACCGTAGCTCTTTGGTCCACTGACGTACCTGCCGTTTGACAACACGGGGTTGGCCTGGCTGACCAGGCCGTCTCAAGACGCGGCTGGACTTGAGGGCGCAGATAACGTGCCAACCCTGGCGACGGATGAACGTGATCAACTGGGCAGCGGCGTACCAACTGTCGAACAG
The DNA here is from genome assembly GCA_014874475.1 of Chloroflexota bacterium. Taxonomy (GTDB): domain Bacteria; phylum Chloroflexota; class Anaerolineae; order B4-G1; family DUEL01; genus SpSt-77. Next base: position 2,155 of record JADBJJ010000015.1, on the reverse strand, counting down.
GACATAGATGGTGAAGTCGTCCGGCAAGAGCGGGCGTAGTTCCTCCAGCATCTGCTGCACCAATGTGTACTTGCTGGTGTAGGACAATCGCTGGGCTTTGGTGCGCTTGCGGTTGAGCCGGCGCACCGTCTTGCGTCGCAGGTACAGCCGCCAGTTGATGGTGAACTGAATGAAGCCGATTTGCAAGCGGCACAGGACGTAGACCGAGCCGTTGCGATAGACGGAACGTTTCTTGTTGCTGGCGTTGGGATCGTGATGCCAATCTACGGCTTCCAGATAGCGGGTGGCTGGGTCCTTGGCGCAGAGGGAGTCGTCGAAACTGACGAAGATGATCTTCTCCAGGTGCAACAGTCGCGCCAGCCGCACCGCCAGGCGTACCAGGTACACCAGCAACTGTGCGCGCACTTGGTTGGCCGTCCAGGGGCTCTGGCGGGTGATTGTTCCTACTGTGGTAAAATAGGGGGAGATTCTGTAGAGAGGTGAGAATATGAGGACCTACAATCTACGGATTCCGGTCGTGAACACCAGCCCCGCTCCCCCGACCCGTTGTCCTTTTTGCGGTGGGGGCTTTTTCAAGGCGCTCCAAGTGTGCCCCAAACCCCTCCGAGACCTGGAGTATGAGGAAGTGGAGGCGATGCGCTATCGCTGTCTCCGTTGTCGGCGGACGTTTCGGGCCTGCCCAGCGGGTGTCTCCCGGGCACATCATTCGGATGCCCTACGAGCGGTGAGTGTGGTCTTGTACCTGCTGGGAATCGGTTACGGCGTCGTAGCCTTCTTTCTGGCATTGCTGGGGAGTACCCTGAAGAAGCCCATCGGATGAGGCAAGACCACCGTCTATCGGAATGTGCAGGCGGCAGGGAAAAGAGCCCAGCGATTGCGCCGCCAGTGGTTGGAGAAAGGAGGGCGGGTGAAAGTCATCGGTGGAGATGTCACCAGCGTGAAGTGCCGGGGGGGGAATGGATTCGGTCGGGGTGGCGGTGGATGATCAGAAGGGGGTCATCATCAGCATCCGGGTTCTGAAAGACGAGACGGCAGAGACGCTGGAGGAGTGGTTGCGGGAGGTCGCCGAGATGGTCCAGGCGGAGGTGATGGTCACCGATGATGTTGAAGCACCGGGTGTGCCGGGTGCACGTGACTCGGAACCCGCTACGGGTTGTGGGAGAACTGGCGAGCCAGGCGCAGGAAGAGCCCGACCCACCACCGGAGGGGGTCAATAAGACGGTAGACGACTTCTTGATAGACTTGGAGAAGGTGGAGGAGATCATCCGGGGTCATCCGGCGGATGGGGAGGAACGGTTAGAGCAGTTGTATCTGGCCTACTGTGGGGCGCCGTCCCCGAAGGAAGGGGAGAAGGCGACGATGGGGTATCGGATGCGGCTGATGGTACTGGACTTGTGGGAGGACTGGAGGAGGATAACGCTATATTTACGATGGCGGAATGAGGAGGGGAAAGGGATAGATGGGACGAACAACGGGACAGAGCAGGCCATAGGATGGGGGGTGAAAGAGCGGTATCGGACGATGCGGGGGTATAAGCGGACGGCGTCGGTGTTGAATGTGAGCAGCCTGTTAGGAGAATTGAGGAGAGGGAAGATTTCCCTGGCGGAACTGATGGCCGCATAAGAAAAAGGCGGTAAATGGGGAGATATTTGAAATTCAAACTCTATGCTAATTTTGGAACAATCACGATAATAGCCTTAGTTACACTTTCCACTGCTATTGGAGTTTGCCTGGCGGGATGTAAGACTTCGAACGAAGGAGAAGCATTCCCAACAGATTTGGGAAGAGCAACTTCGCCAGAATCGCTTTCGCAGGAGACTATATCGGGTTGTCATATCACGATTATGGGGCACGGGGGAGTAGAAATCTACATCACTGATCCGGTGGGAAGGCATCTGGGTGTTGATCCGCTTTCTGGGGAAATGGTCAATGAAATCCCAGGGGGCGATTTTCAAGATAACCCAACTTGGGGGTATGAATCATCCCGAGGAGACTCCACGGCCGAACCTGCCAAGTTAGTGATAGCACACATTCCTGATCCAGTTGAAGGTCTTTATCTAGTGCGAGTCCATGGTACCCTAGTACTCTGTCAAGTCTGAATCTTTGGATACAGATGTTTCAATTTGATGCGCGCATCAGCAGTGGTAAAGCGCCA
>JADBJJ010000008.1 GCA_014874475.1 Chloroflexota bacterium | reverse complement strand
GCGGCGCGACCTCTCTCAGCCACTCCGGTATCTCTGCCGGGGCAGGCGCTTCCGGCGCCTTCGCCTCCGGCGGCGCGACCTCTCTCATCCAGTCCGGTATCTCTGCCGGGGCGGGTGCTTCCGGCGCCTTCGCCTCCGGCGGCGCGACCTCCCGCAGCCATTCCGGTATCTCTGCCGGGGCGGGCGCTTCCGGCGCCTTCACCTCCGGCGGCGCGACCTCTCTCAGCCACTCCGGTATCTCTGCCGGGGTGGGTGCTTCCGGCGCCTCTGGCGGAGTCACCTCCGGCGGCGCGACCTCTCTCAGCCATTCCGGTATCTCTGCCGGGGCGGGTGCTTCCGGCACCTTCACCTCCGGCGGCGCGACCTCTCTCAGCCAATCCGGTATCTCTGCCGGGGCGGGTGCTTCCGGCACCTCAGGCGCAACTGGGGTTTCGGGACCAATCTCTTCTGGCATCAACCAGGCCGGTACCACAATTCCTTCTTCTTCCACCACAGGGGAGCCCCCTTCTTCTCCCAGGCCGATTTCCTCCAGCCATGCCGGAATCTCTATCTGAATCTCCGCTGCCCGTTCCAGGTCTACCAGTGCCCGCTCTTCGGATACAGGCGCGCCCACTGTTGGAGGTCTGCCCTGGACCTCCGGGGGGCCATACTCCAGATACGGCAAACGGACCTCGCCAGGGGAAAGGGGCGACGCATCTCCCAGGATGTCCGTAGCCCTCTGGTTTTCCGGGTCCACTGCCATAGCCCGGCGCAGGTGGACCTGCGCTTCGTCCCGGCCGCTACGGGTCCAGATTTCTCCCAGAATCAGATTGGCCTTCAGGCAATAGGGCAACTCGTCCAGCACCCGTAGGGAGATTTCTTCTGCCTGAACCCGCTGGCCATCGTTCCAGAGCGCTTCTGCCAGCGCGACCTTCAGGTCTACCCGCTCTGGCTCTTTTGCCAGGAGAGAGCGAAAGGTCTCTGCAGCCCGGGCAAAAAGCCCGCCTCGGGCATACAGGCGGGCCAGCGCGCCCTCTGTCAGCATTGTCCTGGGAGGGACGACCCCATCCCTGCGGCCATAGAGTCGCCGTAGTTCCTCCTGAACCACATTGTTATCCGGGGCCAGTTCAAAGGCTCGTTCCATATGCCAGATAGCCCGTTGCAGGTCTCCCCGCCGGTCATAGATGACGCTCAATCCGACCCGAGAAACGAAATCCTCGGGGTCTCCACTGAGCACCCGCTGAAACATTTCCTCTGCTGCATCATCCTGACCGGTCTCTAACAAAATCTTACCCAGAAGACGGTAGGCCGGGAGGAACTTGGGGTAATGCTGAAGAATGTGCCGGAGATGTGCGACGGCTTCGTCGTACTGGCCCTGGTCCACCCTCTCATCCACTTGCTGGATATATTCCTGGAGACGAATTTCGGTCATTTTTCACCCCCCTGATGAACCCACCAGGAGTCCCTCGCTACCAGTAGGTTCGCCGGGTACCGAAGGCGCGAGCCCCCAGCCCTACCACGAGGCCAGCCAGGAAGCCACCGATATGAGCAAACCATGCGATGCCACCGGCCGCCATCGTCGCTGCGCCCAGGTTCAGAACACCATTGAACAACTGAATGATGAACCAGAAACCCAAAACGATCAGCGCGGGTACCCGCGCGATGCGCATCATATAAAAGCCCGGCACCAGAACCCGCACCGGGGCGGTAGGATACAGAACCAGGTATACAGCCAGAACCCCAGCGATAGCCCCACTGGCCCCGACGCTGGGGATTGTGGAGGACGGGGCCACCATCACCTGAGCCAGACCCGCCACAACTCCTGCTGCCAAATAGAAAAGCAGATACCCTATCTGCCCCAGTGCATCCTCAACGTTATCCCCGAAAATCCACAGGTAGATCATGTTCCCGATCAGGTGCACCCACCCACCGTGCAGGAACATAGAGGTCAGCAGGGTCAGCGGCGCCCATGGGTAGCGGTCCGGGTTCGTGATGAAGGCGGGCACGGCGCCCCACATCATAAAGAACCGGTCCACGTCCGGCCCCAGCAACAACTCCCAGAAGAAGACCAGAATGTTCACTCCAATCAGCCCCCAGGTCACCAACGGGAGCCGACGGCTGGGCAATTCGTCGCTGATCGGAATCATCGCATCTCCTCACTGGCGGCGGTCAGAGGGGCGCCAATAGGCTCGCTGTACTGCCCGCGCCTCCGAAACAGTTACAATGGCCTGGGGATCCGTCTCTTCGGCGATCCTCAAGACCGTCTGGAGATTCCGACGGGGCACGAAGACATCCACGATACTCACCGAACCGGCCCGTCCCTGTCCCTCCATCTGGGTGACGCCGAATCCAGCGGCTCGCAAGGCTGCCGCCACCGCAGCCCCGTTGTCGGTGGAGATGATCCGGATTTCCGAGAAGCCCAGAGCCATGCGCTCTTCCAGCAGCATCCCCACCCAGGTACCCACGCCAAAGCCCATAACGTAAGCAGCCACATTGACAACATTGCTCAGATTGGTCACCACCTGGGCAATCGCCACCACATAAATCAACGTGCTGAGACTGCCCGTAAGGACCGCCAGCAGTTTTCGGCCCTGGACGGTGAGAATGGTAGCGACGGTGCTGAGGGAGATACCAATCACCCGCAGCACAAAGATGATCAGCGCCTGGATGGCGATCTCCATAAGTCTAATCCCCCTCCCTCACTATCGCCGAGAGCAGCATTGAGACAATGCTGACAATCAGGGCTCCCCAGAACGCAGGCCAGAAGCCGTCCACGTAAAAGCCGATGCCCAGGGCATTGGCAATGCGGGCCGATAGCCAGAGGGTGAAGCCATTAATGATCAGAGTGAAAAGGCCCAGAGTGAGTAAAATGAGTGGGCAGGTGAGGAGTTTTAACACTGGCCGCACCAGGGCATTGATCAGCCCCAGGATGATGGCCATCACCATATAGGCCACCCATGCCGTACCGGAGACGCGAATCCCCGGCACAACGAGCGCCGCGACAAACAAAGCCAGCGCCGCAATAACCCAGCGAATCAGAATTTTCGTCAATTTCGCCTCCTGACAAGGGATTATCGTTTGGGAAGGGATAGTTCATTTTCCAAAAGGCCCCACGGAGAGACCGTGATCGCCAGATTTTTGTAAACGGTAATTCATCTCCGGAGCAACGTCCCCTCAACAGCGATTATACGCTAAATAAGGAAAAACGCAAAACAAGGGATTAGCGGAGGCCCGGGAAGCCGCCGCGCCCTTTCATCCCACATACGGTACCGTCTGCGGGCCATCGGGGAGGACGGCGATGGTGGCCTCCGGGTTCTCCCGCCGCAGACGGGCCACCGTCTCCTCCACCGACCGGCAGGGGAGAACGTGTGCCCGCCGCAATTCCTCATCCGTCAGGCCGTCGGCGTAGACATGGACGCGCGCCCGGCGCTGAATCTGGGCCTGAATCTGCGCCTCCCAACTGTCCTGGCAGCGGAATCCCGGCGTCAGAATCCGCCCCAACAAGTCCTCCGGCGACGTGGCCTCCCAGAGAAGCCGTTTATATTCCCCGTGGTCGGGGATACCGTCCCAGCATTCGGCAACCACAATGATATCCCCGCCGGGTCGCACAATCTGCGCCGCCGCCGACATCCCCTTCACAGCCTGATAGAGGTTGAGGTCCAGCGGATAACCGCTGTTGGAAGTCACCACAATGTCAAACCGTTCCGGCACAGGCCGCATCGCATGCTCCCGGACGAAGGCAACTCCGGCCCGATGGGCCGCATCCATTTCTCCAGCGAAGACGGCGGTCACCTGTCGCTCCCGGTTCAGGGCGACGTTGAGGATGAAGGTCGGGGCCGTCGCGCAAGCAATATCCTGCATCTCCTCCCAGATGGGGTTTCCCTCTGTTACCGCCCAGGTGGCCTGCGGATGGGCGATCATTGCCGGACTGTGATTATCCAGAATGGCCTCTACGTCGGCGATGCCCGGCAAGACAGCCTTGGGGCCGCCGCTGAATCCGGCAAAGAAATGCGGCTCAATGAAGCCGGTCAGAATCCGTACCGATGCCTCCATATAGACCCGGTTCACCTTCACCGTCCGCCCGGCGCGGTTTTTCGCCACAGGGACCAGGCTCGCTTCCTCCCAGGCGTTGTGCTGAAGAATACGGTACCGGTCCACGATGCTGTCGCCCAACATTCGGCGCAGTTCCTCCTCTGTTTGGGGACGGTGGGTCGCCAGGGCGTTGATGAGGACGATACGGTGGTCGGGAACCCCGACCCGCGCCAGTTCCTCCAGCAAGATCGGGAGGACCCGGTCGTTGGGCATAGGGCGGGTGATATCGCTGAAGACGACGGCGACGGTGTCGGCGGGCCGGACCCGTTCCACCAAGGGTGGGGTGCCGAAGGGCGCGCGGAGGGCTTGCCGGATGGCTGCCGCCTCATCGGGAAGCCCTGGCACAAACCGGGGTTCTATGACCGTAACTCCGTCGTCGGGCAGGTTCACCCTCAGGCCCTGTCGGCCGTAGGCCAGATGGACGGTGGGCATCTCAATACGCTCCGATCTCTTCCAACCGCTGGTCGTCTATGCCGAAGTAGTGGGCGATTTCGTGGCGGAGCGTTCGGGCCACCATAGCCCGCACCTCTTCCAGTGTACGACAGCGCATCAGGATAGGTTGCCGGTAGATGGAGATTTTATCTGGCAGGACCAGCATATAGTTGGACGTGCGGCGGGTGAGAGGGACACCGTGATAGAATCCCAGCAAGTCAGCGGGGGAGCGGACGCCCGCCAGACGCATCGTTCGCCGGTCAGGCCAGTCCTCCACCACGATTTCCACATTCTCCAGGCGGCTCCGGAAGACCTCCGGCAGCGCCTCCAGGGCCTCGGCGACCAGTTGTTCAAACAGGGTGTCTTCCATACACTACCTTCCGGACACTCTCATTATACCTGATAGAAGGGAGAATGGGAAGCCTCTTGAATGCCTGGCTATTTATCACCTTGACACTCTCTCATCCCCCGCTATAATTCTGGGGCGGCAAAAGGGAAGGTTTTGCATCGCGGCCGGGAAACGAATCGTCCCTGGCAGAAACGGCCCTCTTACCAGGATGACTGATGCGCATTGGCATAGATGCCCGAATCATCGCCTATCGCCGAGGTGGGATTACCAACTACATCCGACACTTGCTCCCGGCCCTGACTGCCTTGGATCCGGACACCGAGTATCGCGTCCTTCGTCACCGAAGGGATCGCACGCGGGGCGAAGCAGGGCCGAACGTCCGCCGCGTGACCGTCTGGACGCCCTGCCATCACCGATGGGAAAAGTGGGCTCTGGGTATAGAGATTGCCCCTTTGCGCCTGGACCTGCTCCACAGCCCGGACTTCATCCCTCCAGCCTTTGGTGCCTGGCACTTTGTCATCACCGTCCACGACCTGAATTTCCTGTATTACCCCCACTTTCTCACCGCCGAGAGCAGACGATACTACAACGACCAGATTGGCTGGGCCGTCGCGCATGCCGACCATATCCTGGCTGTCTCGGAAGCCACCCGCGCCGATCTTATCCGCCTGCTGGGAGTCTCGCCGGAGAAAGTGACCACGGTGTACGAGGGTGTATCGCCGGCGTTCTGTCCCTTACCTTCCGATGAGACCCAAAAGACTCTCCACCGCTATGGCCTCACGCCGGGATACCTGCTCTTTGTGGGCACGCTGGAACCGCGTAAAAATTTGCCCGGACTCCTGACCGCCTACCGCATCCTCCTGGATCGGGGCGAGACCCGGGAGCCTCTGGTGGTGGTGGGCGGAAAGGGATGGCTGTACGAGGAAATATATAAGCGCGTGGCGACCCTTTATCTGGAAAACCATGTACGCTTCATCCACGATGTCCCCGACGAAGACCTCCCGGCCTTCTACAACGGGGCGGCACTGCTGGCTATGCCCTCCTTCTACGAGGGGTTTGGTCTGCCGGCCCTGGAGGCTCAGGCCTGTGGCACTCCGGTGGTCATCTCCGACCGGGGGTCTCTGCCCGAAGTGGCCGGGGCCGCAGCGGTGATCGTCAATCCGGACAGCCCGGAGGACATCGCGGCTGGGATTGCCCGCGTCCTGGGCGATCCTTCCCTCCAAGCCGCTCTGCGGTCCGCTGGCCCTACTTGGGCAGCCCGTTTTACCTGGGAGCAGACCGCGCGCGGTGTGCTGGCGGTCTACCGGAACGTGACCGCCGCGAAGGTTTGACAGAACTGCCCGCATCGGCTATAATTTTACCATTCTGAAAAAACTACCCGCAGGAAGGGGAACAGAAGTTTGCGGCCGGCGGCGAAGCCCCGCCGTAAACTCCCTCTCGTCTTCCCCTCGTTTCGGAGGAGAGAGGGCAACAGACCCTGTGACCTGCGACCCGCGACCTGAGACTTGCGACGGGAAAGGATTACCTTTATGGAGAGACGAGATCGCATTCTGCTGATTGTCATCGCTCTTCTGGCCATCCTGGCTGTCTACGTGGACCTGAACATCGATCACCCTGCCTGGCTGGAAAACCTGCTGGTCTGGCAGCCGGAGGGGGCGCGGAAAATTGCCATCCGCTACGGCCTGGACCTGCGCGGCGGCTTGAAAGTCTCTCTGGTCGCTGACGTGCCCGAAGGCCAGCAAGTAGACCGGGTCAGTATGGAGACTGCCCGTCAGATTGTGGAGAACCGGGTTAACGGCCTGGGCCTAGCCGAGACGATTGTCCAGATTCAAGGCGGTCACCGCATCATTGTGGAGTTGCCAGGAATTGACGACCCAGAACTGGCCATAGAAATCATCCGGGGCACAGCCCAACTGGAGTTTGTGGATGCCGGATATGTCCCCCTGATGAAGGGGACAGTGGTGACGACCACCCTGGGCGGCCCGCGCTTGAGCAAGAGCCCGGTCGGGGCAACTCCCGTCACGCCGGAGGCGACCCCCACTCTTTCCCTGGGCCCCGCTACCGTGGTGACCGAGACAGCCCCGACCACGCCGACCGTTCCCTCCAACGTCTATGAGACTATCCTGACTGGCGCAGACCTGGACCAGGTTGGGCTGGATCGGGACAACCTGGGGTACTTCATCCCTTTCCGTCTGAAGGCAGAAGCGGCGGACAAATTCGCTCAATACACTGCCAGCCACGTCGGCCAGTACCTCTGCATCGTCCTGGATAAAGAGGTCATCTCCTGCCCGCAGATTCAGGAGGCCATCCCCGGCGGAGACGGACGGATCACGCTGGGAGATGCCACATATCAGGAAGCGCGCGGGCTGGCCATACAACTTCACTACGGCGCGCTTCCGGTACCTCTGCGGGTAGAGACGGCTACTACCGTCGGCCCCACCCTGGGTGAAATCTCGGTGGAGAAGAGCATCCGGGCGGGTATCATCGGCCTCTCCATCGTGCTGCTCTTTATGTTGGTGTACTATCGTATCCTCGGCGGGATGGCCGACCTGGCCCTGCTGCTCTACGCTGCCCTCAACCTGGCCCTCTACAAACTGGTCCCGGTGACGCTGACCCTGCCGGGCATTGCCGGTTTCCTCCTCTCCGCCGGAATGGCTGTGGATGCTAACATCCTGGTCTTTGAGCGGATGAAGGAAGAACTCCGGGCCGGTCGCAGTCTGCGGGCCGCGATGGAGGTCGGATTCAGGCGGGCCTGGACCTCCATTCGGGACTCGCAGGTCTCCATCCTGATCGCCTGCACCGTCCTGTATCTCTTTGGCACCAACTTTGGCGCTAGCATGGTCAAGGGCTTCGCCATCACCCTGGCCATCGGTACGGTCATCAACCTCTTCACGGCGATCGCGGTCACCCGCACCTTGCTGCGGGTGTTGTTCCGTCTGACTGGCAACTGGTTGCAGAGCCGCCGCTGGCTGCTGAGTGTGTGAACCCTTCCCGCAGAGGTGAGGAATGTTCGATCTGATAGAAAAGCGCCGTTGGTTTTTCACCATTTCCGCGATACTGATTCTCCTGAGCGTCGGGATGCTGGTCCTGACTCAGGTGCGTTTTGGCATGCCGCTCCGCCTGGCAGTGGACTTCACCGGGGGGAGTTTGTTCGTCCTCCACTTTGACGGCCCGGCCACCGAACCGGCCATCCAGGCCGTCTTCGCCGCCAACGATCTCCCGGAGACCATTATTCAGCGCCTGGGCCGCCCGGAGGACAATACCTGGCAGGTTCGCACGCGCGAGGTGACCCCTGAACAGGTCCGGGCCATCTTCAGCGACCTGGCAGAGCAGGTGGCACCGGTCGATCGGGATCTGAGCACTTATGAGAGCGTATCCCCCATCGTCGGCGGGGAGGTGACCCGCGCGGCGGGAATCGCCCTCGCCGTCGCTGCCATTATCATCGTCGGCTTCATCTGGTGGTCGTTTCGCCGCGTCCCTCACTCGGTTCGCTACGGCGCCTCCGCCGTCGCCGCGATGTTCCACGCGCTCATCATCGTCATCGGATTCTACGCCCTGATGGGCCTCCTTCAGGGTTGGGAAGTAGATGCCCTCTTTCTCACCGCTGTTCTTACGGTGACTTCCTTCTCCGTACAGGACACCATCGTGATGTTTGACCGTATCCGGGAGAACATCTTCCGCTACCGGGAGGAGCCGCTGGAGCGGATCGCCAACCGCTCCATTCTGGAGACCATTCATCGTTCTTTGGCGACCCAGTTGAACGCGATGTTTGTGATGATCGCCATTATCCTCTTTGGAGGAGAGACTATCCGTCCGTTCATTGCCACGATGCTGACCGGAATGCTGGTCGGAACGTATTCCTCCTTCGGAGTTGCTGTCCCCCTGGTCGTTGCGTGGGAGCAGGCGATCGAACGGCGCTCAAGGAAGGCTAAGGTCTTGTAGGACGGGCTTTTCAGCCCGTCGCTCGTCCTCTGTCTGGACGGCCTGGAAAGGCTATCCAGCAGGGTGAGCATGTCATTCTTGATAGGATTAGGGGGGGCTATGCCCGCTGTACGAAAGGCAGCACTGCGGGAACTGGCGGCGGCGGCCTATGAACTGGACGCTGAGGTGATGCAGGGGGAACTGCGAAGGGGCTCCCAAGGGGAATGGGCAGTCGGAGATACCGCGCTGGATAATTGGCTGGAGCGATACACCGGGCAGCAGGTCTACCTGATTATCGCATCGCTGGAAGATGAACGCCCGCTCCCGTCCAAAACCTGCCGCACGTGCGGCACAGAGTACACGGGTATGGAGTGTCCTCGGTGCCGGGAAGCCCGCGTTCGCCTGCGCGGCCGGGGGTGATGGGATCAAAAGGCGGGAGTGGATGGGAGTCGAACCCACCGCGGCTCGCTCTGCGCGACCCGCCACCGGTTTTGAAGACCGGGGAGCCCACCGGGACCCAACCACCCCCGCAGGTATCTTCAATCATACCCGAAATTCCGGGTTTCGTCAAGGGGTGGACGATAGAGAAGAACGCCGCGCGCGATCAGGTGGGCGGAATCTATCATCGGCATCCAGTTGATGCCCCGAACTCTATGACACGCTCCGGAAGGGTGTCTTCCGGTCACCCTCCGAATTTCCGGATGAGGTGGAAGATATTACAGCCACAATGGGGTTGCTATGGTGAAGATGGACCCTGCTCGTGCAGACTCTCTAACTCTCTCCTGTCCCCACGGTCTTACCCTCCAGGGTGTTACTGCTGTCGTCCGCTATCGCATCGGCGAGAGCGCCCAAACTCTCCGTCTGACCGAAATGAACCAGCCCGATATGGCCCCCGGTCTGCGGGCTATCTGGCGCTGCGAGCCGCTCGGGGACGGCTACCGCCTCTGGCTGGAACTGACGAACTCCGGCGAAGTCCCCGTCTATCTGGAGACGGCAGACGTCCTGACCGGCCCGGCTCCCGATATGGGCGCTCCGCCGGCGAACTGGCGCGTCTACCAGAACGGCTGGCAGTCCTGGAGCCCCGCCTTTGCCCGCCACCTGGAGGGCACTACCTACGCTGACCCCGGCACTCCGGAGTACCGGGCTGCCCATCAACCCCACTGGGAGCCCGACTACGACGGCCTGGTTTCCTCGGAGTGGTTCACTGTCCTCTTCGCTCCGCCTGCCCCAGCCCTGCTTCTGGGCTTTGTGACTGCGAAGGACCAACTGGCGGAGATCCGCCTGCGCGCCGATGGCTCCGAACTGACCGCGCGCTGCCATCTGGACGGTGTACTCCTCTCCCCCGGCGCCACTCTGCAGACGGAGGTCCTCTGGGTGACGGCCGGGCCGGACCCTCTGCGGCTACTGGAGGCGTGGGCAGAGACGGCAGGGCGGGAGATGGGGGCGCGTCTGCACCCCTCCCCCGCCGCCTCTGGCAGCCCTCTCTCCCCCCCACTGACGGAAGGTCGGGAGAGGGGAGGGGGTAGGGGGTGGGGTGAGGGCTCCCCCACCGGTTGGTGCACCTGGTACTATTTCTACGGCGAGAACACCGCTGATGATATTCTGGATAACCTCCGCGCCATTGCCGACTATCGCCTCCCGCTGGACCTCATCCTCATAGACGACGGCTACCAGACTGCCATTGGGGACTGGTTCTCCATCAACCCAGACAAATTTCCCGAAGGGATGGAGCCCGTCGCTGAGGCCATCCGCGCGGCCGAACACCGTCTGGGCATCTGGACCGCGCCCTTCGGCGCTGCCGCGACGTCCCAACTTTTCGCTGCTCACCCCGACTGGATGGTGCGGGACGAAAAAGGCGCCCCCGTCATCGGCTGGGTCCACTGGGGTGTGCCCTGCTATGCCCTGGACTGCACCCATCCGGAGGTACTGGCCTGGCTGGAGGAGACGTTCCGGCGGATGCGCCGGGAGTGGGGCGTGACGTTCTTCAAGATAGACTTCCTTTTCGCCGCTGCGCGGCCAGGCCGTCGGTACGACCCCTCCGCCACCCGCGCCCAGGCCCTGCGGCGGGGTGTGGAGGCGGTCCGTGCCGGCATCGGGGATGATGCCTTCCTCCTGGGCTGCGGCGCTCCTCTGGGACCCTGCATCGGCCTGGTGGACGGTATGCGCATCGGCACCGACGTGGACCCGAACTGGCATCCCCTCTTTCGCTACGACCTCTCCGCGGCCTCCACGGAAAACGCGCTGCGCAACAGCATCACCCGCGCGCCGTTCCACAACCGCCTCTGGCTCAATGACCCCGATTGCCTCCTGGTCCGCCAGCGGGGCCCTGACCTGGACCTGGTCCTCAACGAGATGCGCACCCTGACCGCTGTCATTGCCCTGCTGGGGGGCCTGACCCTGAATTCGGACAACCTGGCTCTCATCCGTCCGGGGCGGCTCAAGTACCTTTGGCAGGCGCTGCCGCCTACGGGCGTCTCCGCCCGGCCGCTGGACCTTTTTGAGCACGAGATGCCCCGGCTGCTGCTGCTCCCGGTGGAGCGGGACTGGGGCCGCTGGTGGGTGGCAGGGGTCATAAACTGGGAGGACCACACTGTGGAGACCACCGTCCGTTTGTCCGACCTGGGCCTTCCCGCCGGGCGCTACCACGTCTTCCACTACTGGCGCCGCCGCTATCTGGGCATCACGGACGACGGGGTGCTCCTGCGCCGCCATCAGCCTCACGAGACCGCCGTCCTGCTCTTCAAGCCCGTCTCCGACCGACCGGACCTGTTGACCACGACCTTTCACGTCTGCCAGGGGGCGGTAGAGGTGGCGGATTGCTGCTGGGACGAGGCGCATGGCCTCCTGCGAATCGCGCTGGAGAAGGCGGGCCGGCAGTTTGGCGAAGTCTGGCTGACCGTGCCGGAGCCGTGGGGGGTAGTGGAGGTTGGGGTGGACGGAGAGCGGCATCCCTGGGTCTCCCCGGCGCCGGGCCTCCTGCGCCTTGGCCTGACGCTGGAAGATCGGGCGGAGTTGACGGCGAGGTTCGGGAGAAAGAGGTAAACGCCGAGGAGTACACCGTTACCGCAGGGGACGTACCGCTGCCTGGGCCAGCATCCGGAATACTCCCCATTCAGCCCTGGACTCCGTCCACTTTGCCAGGGCGGCTTCCAGTTGGGCATACTCCTCCTGCTGTTCGGCCAGCGCCTGCTCCCGCTGCGCTTCCGTTCCCCAGGACTCCACCATCAGATAGCGCCGGGGATTCTTCGTGTCCCGCAGCAGGGTGATGCCCTGGAAGCCGATGGAGCGGGCAAACAGCCGACTCCATAGGCCTCCTGGGCCGAATGCCAGTTCAAACGGCCCCCGGGCCTCCTCCCGGACGACGAATTCCCGGACGATTTGCACCATACTGGTGGGGAGTATAGCATTAAAAAAACGGCCCGTCAAATAGGGAGAGGGCAGGGGCCAGAGGCTGCTGCCGCAACGACTACTGAAGTATCGGGGATCGCCGTCTTTTGCCCAGATCATCTCCATCATCTGGTAACGATCTCCTGGCGCAAGCACTCTACGATTGGCGTTTCGGAACTTCGTGGTATAATTTCCTTCTTGGAAGGAGGTTCAGAACATGCTCATCATCGGCGAGAAAATCAACGGCACTCTGAAGAAGGTCGGTGCGGCTGTCCTGGAACGGGACGCCGCCTTCATCCAGGACCTGGCCCAGAGGCAGGCCGAAGCCGGAGCCAGTTACATTGACGTCAATGCCGGGACTCCGGCCACGCGCGAGCCTGAGGACCTGGTCTGGTTGGTGGAGACCGTTCAGGCAGTAGTGGATGTCCCTCTCTGCCTGGATAGTGCCAACCCCCGCGCGCTGGAGGCCGCGCTGGAAAAGACGGTCCGTCCGCCCCTCGTCAACTCTATCAGCGGCGAGGAGTCCCGCCTGACAGGAATTCTCCCCCTCATTCCGGGTCGCACTGCTGGCGTTATTGCTATGCTCCTGGATGATGCCGGGATGCCGAAGGGCGTGGAGGACCGGCTGCGGGTGGCCCACAAAATCATAGAGCAGACCCGCGCCGCGGGCATCCCGGACGAACAGGTCTACATAGACCCGCTGGTGATGGCTGTCGCTACCCAGCAGAATGGTGCACTGGTCGCATTGGAGACAATGCGAACCCTGCGAGCCCAGTACCCCAGCATTCGCTTCAGTGTGGGGCTGAGCAACGTCTCTTTCGGATTGCCTCTGCGCTCCCTGGTCAACCAGGCCTTCCTGACGCTGGCCCTCTATGAAGGCCTGGATGCTGCCATTATGGACCCGCTGGACCGGGGTGTGATGGGGATGTTGCTGGCAGCGGAGCTTGTCCTGGGGCGGGACCGGTTCTGCCGCCGGTATACAGGGGCGTACCGGTCTGGGCGTCTCTCCCAGCCGCAATAGTCTTCTATCATTGGAACAGGGCTCGTTCCTGAGAGCGGTTGCTTTCGTTGGGGCGGCATTGCCGCCCCAGCGAAGTCTCTCTTGCCCTTACGGACGTGGCAGATGTCGGAGACCTTACTGGAACCCACCGATGGCCGGGTGTTAGCCCTCATCCCGGCATGGAACGAAGCGCCGAGGATTGGCCGTATCGTGGAAGGCGCGCGGGCTTTTCTCCCCGTCCTGGTCGTGGACGATGGCTCCACCGATGGGACGGCGGAGGTGGCTCGCGCGGCTGGCGCGATGGTGATCCAGCACCCTTATAACCAGGGCAAAGGAGCCGCTCTGAAAACCGGTTTTGCCTGGGCCCTGGAGCACGGCTACGATGCCGTCCTCACCCTGGACGCCGACGGGCAGCACGACCCGACCGAGATTCCCAAGTTTCTGGCCGCGCTGGAGGCGGGAGCGGGAGACCTCATCATTGGGCGGAGAGAGTTTCGCCGCATGCCCTGGCCGCGCTGGTGGTCTACTCCCCTGGGGACTTTCCTGCTTTCGCTGGCCCTGGGTCGCTACATCCCGGATAACCAGAGTGGCTACCGTATCATCACCCGGCGGGCGCTGGAGGCCCTCCATCTGACCACTACCGGGTTTGAGATGGAAGTGGAGATGATCGCCGAGGTGGTCCGGTTGGGATTGACCATCGGTTGGGTCCCCATTCGCACTATCTACGGCATCGGCAAACCCAGTTATTTTCACCCCGTCAAGGATACCCTGCGGTTCCTGCGCATGGTCTGGTGGATCGGGAAGAGGC
Source organism: Chloroflexota bacterium (assembly GCA_014874475.1). Lineage (GTDB taxonomy): Bacteria > Chloroflexota > Anaerolineae > B4-G1 > DUEL01 > SpSt-77. The sequence continues at coordinate 174,626 of JADBJJ010000008.1, read as the reverse complement.
GAGGCTGGGCCCATCGTTCCTCATGACAGATTGCCCCTTTTCGTGAAGGTGCTCCCCGACCTGTACTTGCGCTTGTATTGGAGTGTGGTATAATACTGCCGCCTACCCCCTACATATGGTATTTGGGCGGGTTTATATCACCATATATGGTGGTTGTTTTTCCCCTGCAAAGGAGTTCTATGCAGTGTCCATATTGCGGTGCTCCACGCACTCATGTGATTGCCACTGACCACGATGCTCGGGGAATCCGGCGACGTCGGGAGTGCCCTCAATGCCGACAACGGTTCACCACTTTGGAACGGGCGATTCTCACGACGCCGCTGGTCATCAAGCGGGACGGCCGTCGGGAAGAATTCAGTCGGGAAAAGTTGTTGGCCGGCCTGCGTACTGCCTGTGCTCGCCGACCCATCTCGGCCGACGCGCTGGAGCGGCTGGCCGACCGGGTGGAGGACTACATCCGCCAGATCGGGCGAACCGAAGTCCCCAGCAAGGTGATCGGCGATCGGGTGATTGCGGAGTTGCGGGAACTGGACCCGGTTTCCTACATCCGCTATGCCATCGTCTATCTGGGGCTGGAGGACCTGGCAGCGGTGCGCGCCGAGATTAATCGCTTGCTGGAAAGCGAATCATCTTCCACTGGCAATCTTCGGTGATCCGGAGGAGGGGATCCATGTCGCAGGGGAAACCCCAGGATTCGGTCATGAACCGCCTGTCGCCGAATGCGCTGGAGGTGCTGAGACGCCGGTATCTGCGCCGGGGGCCTGACGGGAAGCCCGCCGAGACGGTGGAGGGGATGTTCCGTCGGGTGGCGCACCACATTGCCCTCGCTGAGGAGACCTGGGACGGCAACGTCCGGGCCGTGGAGGAGACCTTTTATGACCTGCTGACCTCTCTCCGCTTCGTCCCCAACTCTCCGACATTCACTGGGGCGGGAACCCCGCTGGGGCAACTGGCCGCGTGTTTCGTTCTCCCCGTCAGCGACGATATGGGCCGTCGTGACGACGGTATCTTTCAAACTCTGCGCAATATGGCTCTCATCCACCAGACAGGTGGAGGTACGGGCTTCTCCTTTTCCCGCTTGCGTCCCAAAGATGCCATGGTCATCTCCAGCGGCGGAAAGGCGACCGGACCTGTCGGCTTTATGCGCGTCTACGACCTGGCCTGCGAGATTATCAGCCAGGGCGGTACCCGTCGGGGGGCCAACATGGGCGTTCTCCGGGTGGACCACCCCGATATTGAGGAGTTCATCACCTGCAAGACCGATGAGCATGCCATCAATAACTTTAACATCTCCGTCGGCATCACCGACGCGTTTATGCAGGCCGTGGAGAACGACCAGGAATGGGAACTGCGCTTCCCCGACGTTCTCCATCCAGCCTACCGCGCCTTTGACGGGACGCTGGAGGAGGCCGAACTGGCCGGTACCCCGATCGTAGTCTACAAGCGGGTGCGGGCGCGAGAACTTTTTGATAAAATTGTCCGTCAGGCCTATCGCAACGGCGAACCGGGCGTCCTTTTCCTGGATGCGATGAATCGTTCCAATCCGTGTCCCCATCTGGGGGCCTACGAAGCCACCAACCCCTGCTTGACCGGAGATACCTGGGTGGTGACCGACCGGGGTCCTGCGCAGGTGGAGCAGTTGATCGGGGTTCCGGTTCGCTTGCTGGTCAACGGTCGCTTCCATCCCACTTCTGCTGAAGGCTTCTTCTGCACCGGTGAGCGGGAGACGATAGAAATTCGGACCCGCCGGGGTTTCCGCCTGACCGTTACTCCCGAACATCCGTTACGTGTGGCTACCCGGGTGACCTCTCATCCGATAGAATCGGAATGGCGGCGGGCTGGCGACCTGAAAATCGGCGACCAGGTCCTCCTGGGGGAACACCGGGACGCTGCCTGGGAAGGTCGTGGGACCTGGGAGGAGGGCTACCTGCTGGGGCTACTGGCTGGCAGCGGGACCTTCGCCGACGGGCAGGCTATCATTTCCGTGCGGGGAGAAGGGCCGGGCCCTGAAGCGGTTTGCCAGAAGGTGGAATCCATCCTCGCCCTTTCGCCTCATCGGGCCGATTTTCAGGGCTTCGCCCGAATTCCGGAGCGGGGCGAGTATCGCCTCTGCTCCAGGGCCCTTTATGATCTGGCCCGCGCTTATGGCCTCTCCGAGGAGTCTAAAAGCCTTGCACCCGAGATAGAGCAGACCAGCAGTGATTTCCATGCGGGCTTCCTCTGTGGCCTCTTTGATGCGGACGGGAGAGTTATCACAAGCCAGCGGAAAGGCCTTTCAGTCCGTCTGGCTCATTCCGACTTTTCCTTGCTGGAGGCGGTACAGCGGATGCTCCACCGGCTGGGTATCGTCTCCGCAATTGATCAAAACCGACAGACGGGCCGGTTGTCCGTGGTCGGCGGTCGGCACGAACTGGTCATCCGCGGAGAAAATCTGGCCGGGTTCGCCCAACGGGTCGGCTTCGTCCACGGAGAGAAGTCTGCCCGGCTGCGCCATGGTCTGGAAGCCTATCGTCGGCGGGTGAACCGGGAACGGTTCTTGGACGAGGTGGTCGCTATAGAGCCGCGCGGGAAGGCCGTTGTGTACGATGCGCGGGTCCCCGGCGTCCATGCCTTTGACGCCAATGGCTTCTATGTCCACAATTGCGGCGAACAGCCTTTGCTCCCCTATGAGAATTGCTGTCTGGGTTCCATCAACCTGGCCCGGCATGTCGTGCGGTCTGACGGCTATGCCCGCTTAGATTGGGACCTTCTTCAGAAAACGGTGGAGCAGGCGGTTCGCTTCCTGGACGACGTGGTGGAAGCCAATGCCTACGTCCCTGCTATCCCCCAACTGAAAGCGGCGGCCCACCGCACCCGCCGCATCGGGCTGGGCATTATGGCCCTGGGGGATGTGATGTACATGCTGGGAGTCCGCTACGGCAGTGAGGAGGCTCAGGAACTGGCTTCCCAGATTATGGAATTCATTCGCTATCACGCGATGCGGGCCAGCGTCGCGCTGGCCCGGGAACGGGGCCCCTTCCCGGCTATTCAGGGGAGCGTCTACGACCCTGCGGGCCTTCGCTGGACCCCGCCCGTCCCGCTGATTCCGTATACCCGACTGAAACAGTGGGGGCGTCCCCCGCTGGATTGGGAGGAGGTTCTGGAGGGCATCCGGCAGTACGGCATCCGCAACGCGGCCCAGTTGACGATCGCTCCCACTGGCACTATTGCCACCATCGCGGGCTGCGAGGCATACGGCTGCGAGCCCGTCTACGCCCTGGCCTACACTCGCAAAGTCCACGATGAGGGAAAGGAGATAGAACTCCGCTACGTCAGCCCCTTGTTCCTGCAAGCCCTGGAGCGGGCTGGGGTAGATGAGCCAACCCGGGAGCGCATCCTGGAGCAGGTCCTCTTTACCGGAAGTTGCCAGGATGTTCCCGAGGTGCCGCCGGAAATCCGCCATGTTTTTGTTGTTTCCGGGGACATCACCGCCGAGGAGCACGTGCGGATGCAGGCGACGCTGCAGGTTTTTGTAGACGCGGCTATCTCCAAAACCATCAACTTCCCTGCCGATGCTACCCCTGAGGACGTCGCCCGCGCCTATATGCTGGCCTGGAAACTGGGCTGCAAAGGGCTGACGGTCTACGTGACCGGCTCCCGGGAGAAAGTCGTTCTGGAGACGGAGGCGGTCCGGAAGGCCCGCTCGGAGGCATCCGCGAGGACGTCTCCATCCGCTTCGGGGCTGGTGCCGGTTCGCCCTCGCCCCCACATCCTGGAGGGGCGAACGTATCGCATCAATACCCCCCTCGGAACAGCCTATGTCACTGTGAATTGTAATGGGGAGGGGGAGCCGTTCGAGGTTTTCCTGAACGTGGGCAAGGCCGGGTCGGATACGGCCGCGGTGGCCGAGGCGATTGGTCGGCTGATTTCCCTGGTTCTCCGAATTCCCTCTCCGCTTCCGGCCCGGCGCCGTCTCCAACAGGTGGTGAAGCAATTGCGGGGCATTGGAGGGGGGCGCCCGACGGGTTTCGGGCGGGACCGGGTGCAATCCCTGCCCGACGGTGTCGCCCAGGTACTGGCGGAGTTTCTGGGGCTGGAGATCCCGCCGGAGCAGGAGGCGGCTACTGCCCAACTCCTGCTGTTCCCTTTGGGCGACCTCTGTCCCGAGTGTGGTCATGCGACGCTGGTCAGCGAAGAGGGCTGCCGCCGTTGCTATACCTGTGGGTACTCGGAGTGTTGAGGGCTCACTGGAGCAGGTGTATCTCAGTTTTTCGGTCAACCGTCATCAGGACTTGCCAAAATTGGCCGGATTGGTTATAATCAGTGGCGGAGAGGTAGCGTAGTCTGGCCTAACGCGCGCGCCTGGAGAGCGCGTGAGCCGAAAGGCTCCGTGGGTTCGAATCCCACCCTCTCCGCCAGCCGGCCCCCTCTCAGCGGGGGCTTTTTTCTTTTCGCACCGTCCGAATCTCTCCGGTTTGTCTCTATCCCTGATTCGGCTATAATAATCCTCACTGAGTGCACCGAGGACCTGCATCTGGCGCGGGAGGCGGTATGATTCAATTGTTGTCCATCCTGGTTCTGACCTTCTCCCTGACCCTGGTCCTGCTGGGGTTGCTGACGCTGTGGCTGGAGCGGGGGCCGGGGCGTTGGCAGGGGATTGCGGTGACCCTGCTGGGGATGCTGGTGGGCGTGGGCTATTCTCTGCTGGCTAGCCGGTATTCTATCCGGCTCTTCGGAGACCTGATTGTCCGGGTGGACCTGCCCCGGCTTATGGCGACAGCCTTTGCCTACACTGTGGGCGTGCTGGGCGGGGCCGGACTGGCCCTGGGCCTCTTCCTCTGGGTCACCGGACGGTACCAGGCATGGCAGATTCGCCGCCGGGTTATCGCCACCGTCCTCTTGGTGCTGGTGCTGGGCATCCTGCTCACCTTCCTGGCCATCTGGGTCAGCCGTCGTCTGGGGTGAGACCAGGCGCGAAGGAGAGTTGCGATGATCAGCATAGACGAAGCGCGCCGGTACTATCAGGACCACGAGAGCAGCCACGACTTTGACCACGTCTTGCGGGTGCTGGCGCTGGCCGAACAGATTGCCCGCGCAGAGGGGGGTGACCTGGAAGTCGTTCGGGCGGCCGCCCTTCTGCACGACATCGGTCGGGCTCAGGAGGAGGCCACCGGAGAGGATCACGCGATGGTCGGCGCCGCCCGGGCGCGGGAAATCCTGGCCGGCCATCCGCCGGAGAAGGTAGAGGCAGTAGTAGGGGCCATCGCATCCCACCGGTTCCGTGTAGGCCTGCCACCTACAACTCCGGAGGCTCGCGCCCTCTTTGACGCCGACAAACTGGACGCAATGGGGGCGGTTGGCATCGCCCGGGCCTTTGCCCGCGCAGGAGCCATGCGCCGGAGGCTCTGGGTGCCGCTGGATATCGCCGCTGCCCAGGGCGACGGCACTCCAGAGCACACAGCGGTCCACGAGTTCGTCGTCAAACTCTCCCGGCTGCGGGGGGTGATGACTACCGCTACGGGTCGCGCACTGGCCGAAGAGCGGCACGCCTTTATGGTGGAATTCTTCACCCGGCTGGATGCTGAAATGCGCGGCGAACGATGACGCCGCTCTGCTTGTGGCGTGTTCGGCGAGGCCCCAGGGGAGGTGGTATATGTACCAGTGGCTTCAGTTGTTCTGGCTCTTCGTTAAAATCAACCTGCTGACTACCTCGGGCCCGGCTTCTACGGGCCTTCTCTACAAAGAAGCTGTCGGGCATCTGATGACCGAGGAGGAGTTCATTGAAGCCGTGGGTTTCTCCAGCGTCCTGCCGGGCAGCGACGCGCTGCAGTTGGCGATGTTTGTCGGGTATGCGGTGGGAGGGTTGCCCGGCGCACTGGCGGCACTTCTGGGTTCCATCCTGCCGCCCACTGTCCTGATGCTGATGATCGTTTCTCTTCTGCAGCGGGTTCGGGGTGAGGCCTGGGTCAGCAGTTTCGTCCAGGGGCTGGCGCCGGCTGTGGCTGTCCTGATGCTCCTGGTGGTCTGGAAAATCTTCGGCGAGGACGCTCGCAACTGGAAGGCCATCATTGTTGCGGTGGTCAGTTTCATTGCCTTCCAACTTAAAGTTCCGCCTGCTCTGGTCCTCTTGGCGGCAGGCCTGGCCGGCATCTGGCTCTTCCGATGAACCTGTTACTCTGTACCAACGGACATCCCGATACCCGCCCGGCGCTGGAGTATGGAGCCTGGTTGGCCGCTGCCGGGCGGACCCTGTTCCGTGAGGTCGTCCTGCTGGGGGTGGTGGAGAAACCGCCCCGTCTCCTGGAAGTGGAGGAGTTCCTGGCGGAGACGGAGCGCCGTCTGGCGGAGGCGTCTATCCCGTACGTGCGTCGAGTCCAGGCAGGCCGGCTCGGGAAGGCCATCACACCGTTGGCGCAGGAGGGGACGATGACGGTCGTCGGCCCGATGACATCTCGTCTGGCCTGGGCTCGTACCCTTTGCCAATTGCTGACAACAGTAGCGACGCCGGTCCTGCACGTCGCCGAAGCCCATATGCGGCTGGAGCGGATGCTCCTCTGTACGGGGGGACTGCGCTACGCGGAGGGAGTCGTCCGGATCGGCGGCTGGCTGGCGCGGGCTTTTGGGGCAACGGTCACCCTGCTCAACGTCGTGGAGCCGGTCACGCTGGAGTATCCAGTGGCGAATCAGGTGAAGAGCCACTGGTCCCACCTGCTGGAGACGGATACGCCTCAGGCCCGCCGACTGAGAGAGGCGCTGGAGACGCTGAGGGGGATGGGCGTGGAGACGGAGGTGCGCGTGCGGCACGGTCCCGTCGTCCACGAAATTCTCAAAGAGATTCGGGAGGGGGAATACGACCTGGTGGGAGTGGGCTCACCGTATTCAGCGCGCAGTTTGCGGCGGATCTATCGGCCCAACGTCGCCGTGGAGGTGGCGGAGGCGGCGGGGCGACCTGTCCTCATCGCCCGCGCGCCGCTGGAGGAGAAATCGGGCGCAGATGAACGCAGGTAAACGCGAATTTTCTCTTTGGTTGAGAGGTCAACACGGCAAACAAACGAATTCTTAAACAAACTCTCTGATAAGGAGAGGAGGTAATGAAAGAACTCACCGATCTTGCTCTGGATACGGCGCGCCTGCGGGGCGCCACCTACGCTGATATCCGCATTGTCCGCCGGCTTACCCAGCAGGTGGAAGTGCGCAACGGCGCAGTCAGCCATCTGGCTGAAACGGAGACTCGCGGTTTCGGCGTCCGCGTCGTCGCCGACGGCGCCTGGGGCTTTGCTGCCAGCAGTACGCTGACCCGCGAGGAAGTGGAACGGGTCGCCGCCGAGGCGGTCCGCATCGCCCGGGCCAGCGCCACCGCGCTCCGGGAGCCGGTAGACCTGGGCCCCCCGGAGGTCCACGTAGATACCTACCGGACTCCCTTCCAGATAGACCCGTTCGCGGTGCCGGTGGAGGAGAAAATCGGCCTGCTCCTGGCAGCGGATGAGGCCATGCGGCGGGTGCCGGGGGTCCAGGTAGCCCGGGGGGCGGTGGTTGCCTGGCGGGAGAACAAGACCTTTGCCAGCACTGAGGGCTCCTACATTGAGCAGGAAATCGTGGAGACCGGCGGTGGGATCGTCGCCTATGCGGTGGACGAGCAGGATATGCAGCAGCGCTCCTACCCCAACTCCTTCGCCCGGGATCAGCGCACCGGCGGCTGGGAGATTGTCCTGGCGATGGACCTGCCCGGAAACGCCGAGCGCATCGCTCAGGAGGCGGTGGCTTTGCTCACCGCCGACCCCTGCCCGGCGATGGTCACCACGCTGATCCTGGGGCCTACCCAACTGGCCCTGCAGGTCCACGAGTCCTGCGGCCATCCCACCGAACTGGACCGGGTCTTCGGCAGCGAGGCGGCCTACGCGGGCACCAGTTTTCTCACCCCGGATAAGTTGGGCGTCTTCCGCTACGGCTCCCCCATCGTCAACCTGACCGCCGACGCCACTATTCCCGGCGGCCTGGGAACCTTCGGCTACGATGACGAAGGGATGCCGGCCCAGCGGGTGCCGCTGGTGCGGGAGGGCATCTTTGTCGGCTATCTCAGCTCCCGGGAGACGGCGGTTCGGTTAGCCCGTCTGCGCGGATTGGACCCGACGCAGGCCCGCTCCGGCGGCGCTATGCGCGCCTCAGGCTGGGACCGCATCCCGCTGGTCCGGATGACCAATATCAATCTGGAGCCGGGGGAGTGGACGTTTGAGGACCTGATCGCCGATACCGATGAGGGCATCTACATGGAAATGAACCGCTCCTGGTCTATAGACGATAAGCGGCTCAATTTCCAGTTCGGCACCGAGATCGCCTACGAAATCCGTCGGGGCAAGATGGTGCGCCTGCTGAAAAACGCTCTCTACACCGGTATGACGCCGCAGTTCTGGGGCTCCTGCGACGCCATTTGCAACGCGGACTACTGGCGGGTCTGGGGGACGCCCAACTGCGGCAAGGGTCAACCCATCCAGATCGCCCACACCGGTCACGGTGCCGCTCCGGCCCGTTTCCGCAATGTGCAAGTGGGGAGTAAGGCGTAAGGCGTGAAACGTGAAACGTGTCAAGGAGGTTCGGATGCGACGGGAACCAGATCGGGAGCGCATTCGCCGAAGGAACCGTAAGCGGAAACTGCGCCATCTGCGTCAGCGACTGGCTCAGACGAAGGACTCGGCCCAGCGGCGGCGGCTGATAGAAAAAATTCGCCGCATCAGCCCGACCGCGCCTGTGCCGGAGGCGTAGTCTTTCACCCCAAGGACGCAAAGCCAGGAAGTCCCTTTTGAGTTCGTTGGCCCCTTTGCGTCCTGGTGATAAAAGTTGAGGGAGAAAAATGCTGGGAGAAAAGGCCATTCGCGAAATTGTCGGTCGGGTTCTGGCTCGTTCCCAGGTCGACGAGACGGAAGTGCTGTTCTTCGGCCTGGAGGAGCGGTTGACCCGTTTCGCTAATAACATCATTCACCAGAACGTCGCGGAGACGGACGCCGGGGTAGTGGTCCGGGCGGCGGTGGGCCGCCGGACCGGTGTGGGCGTGACCAACGACCTCTCCGATGCCGGGCTGGAGCGGGCTCTGGAGATGGCCATCCGGGCAGCCCGTCTCCAGCCCGAAGACCCCAACTATCCCGGCCTGCCGGACCCGGTGCCGGTGGAGCCGGTCGCGGCCTTTGACGAGCGGACGGCCGCGTACACGCCCGACGACCGGGCGCGAGACGTTGCCCAAGTCTGCCGGCGGGCGGAGGAAGCCGGGGTCAACGCGTCGGGGGCATTCCGGACCGCCGTCCATGAATTCGCCGTCGCCAATAGCCACGGCGTTTTCGTCTACCACCCGACCACCATCGCCGACCTGACCACGGTGGTGATGACCGACGACAGTGCCGGGTATGCCGCTGGCTCGTCCTGGAAGGTGGCGGAGGTGGACGTCGTCGCCTTAGGGGAGGAGGCCATCGGGAAGGCCTTGCGGGGCCGAAACCCGCGTCCACTGGAGCCGGGGGTCTATCCGGTGGTCCTGGAGCCCTACGCTGTCGGCGATATCGTGGATTTCATCGCCGGAATGGCGGGCGGAATGGCCGTCGCCGAGGGGCGCAGTTGGATGACAGGGCGGGAGGAAGGGGAACCGGTCGCCACTCCCGCTGTCTCCATCTGGGACGACGGACGGGACCCGGCAGGCTGGCCGCTGCCCTTTGACTTTGAGGGTATGCCCCGGCAGCGGGTAGATGTCATCCGGGAAGGCCGGGTCGGTAGCCCTGTCTACGACCGGCGCTGGGCCGCCATCACGGGAAAGACGCCGACGGGCCACGCTTTGCCAGCCGCCAATCCTTTCTCTCCGTGGATGACGGCCTCGGCCGGCCCTCTGCCCTTCCACCCGATGATGGGGGCGGGCGAATATACAGTGGAGGAGATGATCGCTGCCACCGACTATGGTCTCTATGTGACCCGTTTCCACTACACGCGCGTCGTCCACCCCCGCCGGGCTGTCGTCACCGGGATGACGCGAGACGGGGTCTTTCTGATTGAGCGGGGCGAGATTACGGTGCCGGTGCGCAATCTGCGCTTCACCCAGAGTTATGTGGAGGCACTGGCAAATGTGGAGATGGTGGGGCGGCGGGTTCACTGCGAGCGCCCAGATTTCACCGTGGTGCGAGCGCCGGCGCTGAAAATCTCTGCCTTTCACTTCACCGGCGCAACGGAGTTCTGAGAGGTCCCACTTCGCCGGTCGCGAGGAGCGCGGAACGGCCCTATAGCACAAGATGGGGTAGGGAAGGGGTTCAGCGGGCCGGCGAAGCCCCGCCCGCCGACCCCTCCGACTCCGCGCACAGGGTTCGTCTGGGACTGAAGGGGAAGCGGAACTGGTTTGTGAGTCAGTTTTTCTGATCGGTTAGAGGGGATGAAGAGACGCGCAGCCCGTTTTTCTCTGCTGGTCTACACCCCGCTGCGGCGCTGGGGCTCGCTGGGACTGCTGACGGCCTTTATTGTGGGAGCGTTCTGGCTTTTTTCCCCGCGCCTCTTAGGGCCCACGCCGCTGCGGCCGCTGGCCATACTGGCCGCGCTGGCGGGTGTGGTCCTCTTTGTGTATGGCCATTTCGCCCCGCGGGTTGCGCACGTCCGTTGCGAGCCGACCGGTCTGCGCCTGCAGGGGCCGCTGATGCCTCTGCTCATCTCCTACCGGCGGGTGGAGCGGACCCGGTTGGCGCCTATGGCGAAGGTCTTTGATCCCCAGAAGGACCGGGCCGCTCGCCGCTGGCCCCTGGCCTACTGGAATATGACGGCCGTGCTGGTGGACCTGAAGGGATACCCGGTGCCCCCCTGGTGGCTCCGTCTCTGGTTTGATCGTCACCTCTTCCTGCCCAACGGGACGGGGCTGGTGTTGCTGGTAGAGGACTGGATGGAACTCTCTCAGCAGTTGGACGGCGCGCTGAGTGCGTACCGGGCCCGGCGCGCCCGCCGATGAGTGCTGGATAGGCAACGGCTCGCCGGTGCCTGCTTTCGCCGTAAAAACTCCAATGAAATGCCGAAAGTGTAACCGACCCGCCGTCATCAATATGCGGCACCACAAACTGGCCCTCTGCGAGGAGCACTTCCCAGAGTGGTTCGTCTCCTACACCGAACGGGCTATCGGCAAGTACCGGATGTTGGGCCGGGACGAGCGGATTCTGGTCGCCGTCTCCGGCGGCAAGGATAGCCTGAGCCTCTGGGACGTGCTTCTCCGACTGGGCTATCGGGCCGATGGTCTCTACATTGACCTGGGCATTGACGGCGGTTTTGGCTATTCCCGCCTCTCCCGCGAGAAAATTCAGGCCTTTCTGGCGGGCCGTCCGGGTGTCCAACTCCATGTGGTGGACGTGGCGGCTCTCTATGGCGAGGCGATCCCCGAGGTGGCCAGTCGGAAACTGCGTGGACGAGGCAAGCCCTGCTCTGTTTGTGGTCTTATCAAACGGCATGAGATGAACCGCATCGCTCAGGAGCATGGGTACACGGTCCTGGCGACCGGCCACAACCTGGATGACGAGGTGGCCGTCCTCCTGAGCAATCTGCTCCACTGGCAGACGGGGTACCTGGCCCGTCAGGCGCCGGTGCTGGTGGAGCGGGAAGGGATGACCCGCAAGGTCAAACCGTTTTGTCGCTCCTACGAACGGGAGGTCGCCGCCTACGCCCTGGTCCGAGGCATAGATTACATTTACGATGAATGCCCCTACGCGGTGGGGAATCTGACCAATTTCTACAAAGACCTGCTGGCACGGATGGAGACAGAGTCGCCAGGGGCGAAATTGCAGTTCTATCAGGGCTTCCTGCGGGCTCGGGAGGAGGGCTTCTTCTGCGGAGAGGCAACGGAGCCGCCGCCGATGCATCCCTGTCCTCAATGCGGCCAGCCGACTACCGTGCCGGACCTGTGCGCGTTCTGTCGTCTGTGGAGATAAACCTGCAGGAGGTCTCTCGGGTGTCCCTTTCAGGTGTGCTGACTGTTTCTGCCTACATCGCTGCGCAGATGCTCTCCGATGTCCTCAGCCTGAAGATTGCCTGGGTGGCGGGCTTCAGCGTGGACGCTGGAACATTCATCTACCCGTTCACTTTCACCCTGCGGGACCTGGTACACAAAGTGCTGGGACGGGCCGCCGCGCGGGCCATCATCGCTGCGGCCGGGGTCATCAATCTGGTCATGGCAGCCCTTTTCGCCTTTGCGGCCTGGCTTCCTCCCGATCCCACCTGGTCGCTCCAACGGGAGTTTGCGGCCGTTCTCACCCCTGTCTGGCGGATTGTCGTCGCTTCTATTATCGCTGAAGTCTTCAGCGAACTGACCGATACGGAAATCTATCACCTCTGGGTGACCCGCATCACCAGGCGCTTTCAGTGGATGCGGGTCCTGACCAGCAATGTCATCAGTGTCCCGCTGGATAGTCTCATCTTCTGCTGGGGTGCTTTTGGGGGACGGTTGCCCGTTACCACGGTCTGGTCTATCTTCTGGGCCAATGTTCTCCTGAAGGGTGCGGTGACGCTGCTGGGCCTGCCCACTATCTATCTGGTGCGGGAGCGGCTGGCCGGCGGTTCGGGTGCGCCTTGATCCGTCGCCGCCACCCAATTGATCAGCCTGTCAACTACCATATTCAAGAATAAGGAGAAAAATGGAAGTCAACATTCTGTATCGTCCGTCTTACTCCCTGGGAGTCATCCGTCTGGGTCCGAACGAGGAGATTCGGGTGGAGGGAGGCGCCATGGTCAGCATGTCCCAGGGCGTGGTGGTGGAGACGAAAGCCGCAGGCGGCATCCTCAAGTCGCTGGCCCGTTCCGTTCTGGCAGGCGAGAGTTTCTTCCAGAACACCTTCCGTGCCCCGGCCAGCGGTGGCGAGGTGACCGTGGCCCCGATCCTCCCTGGCGACCTCTTCGTCCTGGAACTGCGCAACGAGAGTCTGATGGTCCAATCTGGCGCCTATGTGGCTTCAGAGGCGGGCGTCAATCTGGATACCAAATGGGGTGGGGCAAAGACCTTTTTCGCCTCCGAGGGGCTGATTATGCTCCGGGCCTCCGGCACGGGCAAACTGCTCCTTTCTTCCTTCGGCGCCATCCATGAGGTCAATCTGGGGGCAGGGGAAACGCACACGGTGGATACCGGCCATCTGGTGGCCTTTACCGAGGGGATCGGCTTCAAGGTCCGTCGGGTGGGCGGGCTGAAATCAACCTTTTTTAGCGGCGAGGGGCTGGTGGTGGACCTGACCGGTCCGGGTCGCGTCCTTCTCCAGACCCGTTCCACGGATGGGTTTGTCTCGTGGCTGATCTCCAGACTTCCCAAACAAGGAAGTGGAGATTAGGAAGTGGGCCGGGGTGCGGGCGGCGGCTCTGCCGTCGTCCGCATCTCCCGCGTCGGCTGACGATGGGGAGGATTCTGCCAGCGGTCGTTATCTTTTGCTTCATGGTGGGTTGTGTGCCGACATCGCTATCGGCGACCCCCACCGGCACCCCGTCTCTGAGCAGCCCCGCTCCCATATCGCCCCTGCCAGTATCCGAGGCGGCATCCCCGGACGGTCCCTCCCCTTTACCGACCCCTTTGTCACCGGTGTTGGCGAGAGCGGAGGCCCCGTCTGCTTCTGAACCCCGGCCTTTTGCCTTCGCCGTCACCGCCGATATGCGCCTCTATTCCGGCCCCGGCGCGTACGATACCCCTCAGTATTTCCGGGGTGCGTGTGAGGCCATCGCGACGCACGGGCCGGCCTTTATGGTCAGCCCTGGCGATGTGGACCCGCCCGCCGGAGTCCTCTGGACGATTACCCGCACTCTGGGCGCCGCTTTCCCCTGGTACCCCGCCGTCGGCAATCATGAAGTGGAGACGCCGGAGGATATGGACTGGCTGCGTGAGTACGGGACGGCCCTGACCGCGCCGGACGGAACGCCGGTCCGCCCCGGCCCTCCAGGCTGCCCGACGACCACCTACGCCTTTGACTACGAGAATGCTCACTTCGTCGTCCTCAACCTCTATTGCGACGCGGCGGGCGACGCTGTGACGGACGGCGACATTCCCGACCATCTGTACTCCTGGCTGGCCGCTGATCTGGCGGCCACTGACCAGCCCCACATCTTCGTCTTCGGCCACGAGCCGGCCTATCCCCAGCCCGATGACTATACCGGGCGAGAACGGCATATGGAAGACAGCCTGAACGCCCATCCGACCCGTCGGGATCGGTTCTGGAACTTGCTGAGGGAGCGAGGCGTCCGGGCGTACATCTGCGGTCATACCCATAACTCCAGCGCCGTTCAGGTGGATGGCGTATGGCAACTGGATGCCGGACACGCCCGGGGAATCGGGGATACTGGAGCACCCAGCACGTTTATCCTGATTCGGGTGGACGGGCCGTCGGTCGTTTTTGAGATTTATCGGGATTTCGGCGGAGGCGCATACACTCTGGCCGAGCGCGGGATGCTGGCCGTACCTGTTATGCTCTACTTGCCCGCCGTACTGAGCGCCGCGCCTTGACTCTCTACCCGATTTGTGGATAATAGAAGCAAATCTATCTGCCATTTGCGTCCCAATGAACGACGAACCTCTCTGGGAAGACCTGGAAGTCGTCCCACCGGGCCACCGCTCTGGCTTTGTTGCCGTCATCGGGCGGCCCAATGTGGGGAAATCCACTCTGATGAACCAGTTGTTGGGGCAAAAGGTGGCCATTGTCTCTTCCCGGCCCCAGACAACCCGCACCTGCATTCGGGGCATCCTCACCCGCCCGGATGCCCAGATTATCTTTGTGGATACCCCGGGGCTCCATAAACCGCTCCACAAACTGGGCGAGGTGATGGTCGCCTTTGCCGCCTCGGCCATCCCCGATGCCGATGTTGTCCTCTTTGTGGTGGACGTCTCCGTTATGCCCACCGAGGAGGACCGGATGATTGCCCCCCTGATCCGCCAGCGGACGTCCAACCCGGTCATTCTGGTGCTCAACAAGATGGACTTACTGCCGCCGGAGCGGGTCAAGCCCCACACCGAGGCGTACTGGGCTCTGGTGCCCGACCACGCCGGGTGGATGATGACCATCGCCACCGAAGCGGTCAATCTGGATCAACTGCTGGATATGGTTATCGCCCATCTGCCGGAGGGCCCCCGCTACTACCCCGGCGACTTGATTACGGACCAGACGGAACGGGAGATTGCTGCCGAACTCATTCGCGAGCAGGTCCTCCGGTTCACTCACGAGGAGGTCCCCCATTCGGTCGCCGTTGTCGTGGAAGAATACAGGGAGCGGGAGACGGGCGGGGTCTATATCGCGGCGACCATTTATGTGGAGAAAGAATCTCAGAAGGGCATTCTGATCGGCGCCGGCGGGCAGATGCTTCGCCGCATCGGAACCGCTGCGCGGGAGGAGATAGAGCGGATGGTCGGCGGAAGGGTCTATCTGGACCTCTGGGTCAAAGTGAGCAAGAACTGGCGGCGGGATATGCAACGAGTGCGGCAGATGGGATACGTTGCTCCCTGACGTGCCAGGCATTTCCAAAAGTGCTTGCCGCGTCAGCCGATGTCGATGACAGCAGGAGGCAGCATGCAACGAGAACCCCAGATAGAGCAACTGCGTCGCTCGGCGCGCATCGCCCGTATCATAGAGCGTCTCCACCGGCTGGACGACGGTACACTGGAGGTGCTAGACCGGATGACCGCCAGCGCGCTGGTCGGAGTGACCGGCGCGGAGAAGCCCGCCGGTATGAACCGAAGGCAGTTTCTGGGCGCGGCCGCGGCCGGAGGAGTGGTCGTTGCCTTGACCGGAGGCCTGGTCATCTGGCAACTGAGTGCAGCCCATACAGCCACGCTGGAGAAGGAGATCGGCTCCCTGCGCCAGATTCTGGCCCTCTACCAGCAAATGGACGACCTGGGACTGGACGACCTGATCGGGCGCGGGATCGGGGCCCTGGCATCTATTATAGAGACGATTCGTGACCTGGCGACCCGCCTGGTGGAAGCGATTGAGAAGGCCCGAAAAGCGCTCCTGGACTTTCAATCCCGTTTCCCCTCTCTCCAATCCGGTCTGCGCTGGCTGCGGGATGCCTTGCTTAACCTTTCCCAGCGTCTGACCGCGCTGGAGAACGAGATTAACGAGGTCTTGGGGCTCTCCAGCCCGGTCGCCGAGACGGTGGGCGGGTTTGTGGCGCGGGTTCTGGACCGTCTACCCGTCACTTTTTCCCGTCAGGTCCGCAGCGGCCTGGAACGGTTCGGCGAAGTGGTTTCCGTCCTCCCCGCTTTTATCCAGAACGTCTACACCCGTATTCTGGAGCCGATGGATGACTGGTTCAGCCCGCGGGCCGATGCCGGCCTGAACGGGTGGATTGTGAACCCGTTGTTGAAAACTGTCCTGGACCCGGCACAGGCCCTGGCGGAGCGGGTGCTGGAACTGGCAACGGCCTGGGAGGAGGAACTGGCAGGGCCGGCCCGTCAGAAAATCGCCCGACGGGAGGAAATTCGGGCAGAAATCGCTCGTCTGATGGAAGAACTCCAGCCTCCCACAGGTTGACCATGGCGCTGAGGTGCTGATAGTCAGCCCCGGAGCGAAGCGAAGCGGTGACAAAACGGTGCTCCACTCCGTTTCGTGTCTTACTACGAACAGAGGCGGAGCGACATCCTGGCACTTTATCACCTTGAGGAGAAACTGTGCTGAAAAACGAATTGGCTCGTCAACTTACCGTTGCATCGGTCTTAACCCTGGTCGGAGTCCTGCTGCTGGGCACCTGCGTCCCTCCCTCCACCGTCGTCCAGACCGTGGAGGTCCCGGGCCCAACGATGGTGGTCACTGCCACCCCTGAACCGACTGAAACCCCCGGCCCCAAGACCCTCACGATCTGCCAGGTCGGGGAGCCGGAGAGTCTTTATCTCTACGGTGGCTCCTACGCGGCCCGGAACGTCCTGCAGGCCATCTACGATGGCCCTATAGACTATCCCTCTTTTGATTTCCAGCCGGTCATCTTGGAAAAATTACCCGGTGTGGCGGATGGAGACGCGTACTTCCAGACCGTCACCGTTCAGGCGGGGGACCGGGTGGTGGACATTATGGGCGAACCGGTCACCCTTGCGCAGGGGACGCAGGTTTTCCCTGACCATACCTGCAGAGATGCCGCCAATCCCGAATGCGTGGTCACCTTTGACGGGAATACCCCGATTGAGATGGAGCAGATGGTGGTCTCTTGGACATTGAAGGATGGGGTGACCTGGTCGGACGGAGAGCCAGTGACGGCGGATGACTCGGTCTACAGTTACGAACTGGCCTGCCACCCGGATACGCCGTCCTCCAAATACGTATGCGACCGCACCTTTTCGTATGCAGCCGCCGGGAAGCGGACTGTCGTCTGGATCGGGTTGCCGGGATATATGGACGACCAGTATATGCTGAACTTCTTCAGCCCGTTGCCCCAGCATCTTTGGGAGAAACAACTGCGAGCCACGCCCGCTGATCTGCTGAGCCGGGCCGAGAGTACCCGTCAACCGATCGGTTGGGGACCGTTCCGCATCACGGAATGGGTTCAAGGTGACCACATTGCGCTGGAGCGTAACCCGCTTTACTTCCGGGCCGATGAGGGGCTTCCCCGAGTGGACCGGCTGGTCTTCCGTTTCGCGCCCAACCCGGAGGGGGCGGTGGCCATGCTGATGGCGGGGGAGTGTGACCTGGCGCTGCCGGGCGATGGGGCCGAATCGCTCCTGCCGTTCCTGAAAGAGGCGGAGGGGCGTGGTCTTCTTCGGCTGGTGACCTCGGTATCCAACCAGGGAGAGCATCTGGAGTTTGGCATTAACCCCGTCGCCACCTACAGACGACCGGATTTCTTTGAGGACGTGCGGGTCCGGCAGGCCTTCGCCCATTGCATAGACCGGCAGGCGATGGTGGATGAAATCACCTTGGGGTTCGGGCAGGTGGCAGATTCGTACATTCCGTCCCAGCATCCTCTGTACGCTGGTGACCGGCTGATCCGCTGGACGTACGATCCGCAGATGGGGCGGGCGCTGCTGGCGCAGGCTGGCTGGGCCGACGAGAATGGCGATGGCGTCCTGGAAGCCCAGAATGTGACGGGTATCCGTGTCGGCACGCCCTTTTCGGTCACCCTGCTGACCATTCAGGGCGACCCGCAGCAGGAGGTAATTGCCCGGATGATCCGGGCCAATCTGGCCGATTGCGGCGTCCAGGTGACGATAGATTCCCGGCCCGTGCGGGATTTCTTTGCCGATGGCCCCCTGGGCCCCATTTACGGCCGTCAGTTTGACCTGACCTTCTTCACATGGGCCATTGAGTTGGCACCCCCGTGTTATCTCTACACCACGGAGGAGATTCCGGACCAGGCGAACTACTGGGGTGGTGCCAATGCGTCGGGTTTCTCCAATGCCGAGTACGACGCTGTCTGCCGGGCTGCGCGGGCCGCGCTTCCGGGCACCTTTGAGTACCGGGAGAATCACGCCGAGGCGCAGCGCATTTTTACCGAACAACTGCCTTCCCTGCCCCTCTTTTGGCGGGTCCGCATTACCGTCGCCCGGCCTGAGGTGATCGGTTTTATTCCCGGCTCCTTTGGAGAGGGCGAACTCTGGAATGTAGAGGAGATCGGTTTGCAGTAGATGTTTGGCGAAAGGGGGCTGGATGTGTTATACTGATGGTGGAGGTGGTCTGCCGGAGAGGATTGGCCGGGACTGAGGTGGCTTTGGAACCTGTCGCGAGGGCTGAGCGCCCTGCGGGAACGGATGTCCTGAATACGGGCAGCATTGGCAGCAGACACGAAGCGCGGCGGAGTGCCGTCCAGGAGGCATTATGCCCATCAATGAATTGCTGACCGAAGAATTGCGCCAGCACGTCCGCCGTCTCCTGATAGAGAAGCAGGTGGACTGCGTGATTGGCTATGAAGCGGGGCGGCGGGGGGCCCGCCCGACCGTCATCTACAGCCCCGATGAGGCCAATGGCCTGATCTGGGGGTCGGAGTGCGTTCATAACCTGACTACCTACTTGCATAACAAAAAGAAGCCCCGGCGGCGCGGCGAAGAGCCTCCTCGGGTGGGCATTGTGGTCAAGCCCTGTGATAGCCGCGCGCTGAACGTCCTGCTGGCGGAGCGGCAAATAGAGCGGGCCCGCCTCTTTGTCCTTGGGGTGGTCTGTGAGGGGGTGGTGGATGAATCCGGAGCGACCGCTGCGAAGTGCGCTCGCTGCACCGACCGGATGCCGGTCCTCTACGATGTTCTCATCGGCGCGCCGTTGCCGGTTCAGCTTGCCCCCGATGACTGGTCAGATTTAGAGCGCATTGCGGCGGTGACCCCGGCGGAGCGTATGGCCTTCTGGCTTGCCCAGTTTGATCGCTGCATCCGCTGCTACGCCTGCCGACAGGTCTGCCCGGGCTGCTATTGCCCTACCTGTATGTTTGAGCGGGACGACGGCTTGTGGGTGGATGCGGGCATTGAGGTCCCGCAGAAATACATCTTCCATCTGGGCCGGGCCCTCCATCTGGCGGGGCGGTGCGTGGAATGCGGGGAATGCGAACGGGTCTGCCCGATGGGGCTCCCGCTGATGCTGCTGAATCGCGCCTTGGTGCGGGAGGTGGAGGCCCTCTTTGGTCACCGCGCCGGGCGGGAAGAGGCCCTCAGCCCGCTACTCTTTGAACTGGGACCCGAGGGGTCGCCGATATAGCGCTTGTTCTATCCTATCTCGTATCTTGCCATGCCATCCACCGAAGAAATCATTCGCATCCTTCAGGGAGTCCATCTCTTCTCCGGCCTGAGCCGGCCCCAATTGCGGCGTCTGGCTTTGCTGGTGAAGGAAGTGCCCTATCTGGCTCGGGAGACCGTCTGCCGGCAGGGGGAGCCAGGCCTGCGCTACTATATCATCCTGAAGGGCGCGGTGCGGGTGACCCGCGTGGACCCCGAGGGACGGGCTGCCGAGGTGAGGCGGCTGGCAGCCGGAGAAGCGTTCGGCGAGACCTCCCTTCTCCTGGGTGACGTGCGGGATGCCACCGTGGAGACCGTGGAGGAGACGGTCTTCCTGTGTATTGACAAAGAGGATTTTGATCGTCTGCTGGCCGCTGACCGGTCCATAGAGCAGGCCCTGAAGATGCGCAAAGATGTGGCGGAGCGGCGTCGCTATCCCCGTTTCTCCTGGCTGGAGCCCGGGGAATTGCCGCTGAAAGTCTTGCGCAAACATGTCTTCGCTTTCCTGGACCGGCTCATTCTTTCGGTCAGCGTTTGGGCGTTGTTGATGGTAGTGGGAGCGGTTTTTCTGGCCGTTGAGGGTGGGGGAGGCGCGTTCCAGGTTGCCGGATGGCTGCTGATTGGGGGAGCCATTGTCCCCTTTTTAAGCGTCCTGTATTTTTACATTGACTGGCGCAACGACATCTACATTCTGACGAATCGGCGAGTCGTCCACCGGGAAAGGGCAGGCGCCCTTTTGATTGAGGAACGATTTTCCGCCGCACCGCTCCAGGCAATTCAGAACGTCCAGGTCTCGCAGGTCGGCATTATAGGGCGGTTGCTGAAATTCGGTGACCTGATCATAGAAACCGCCGGAGCGGCAGGGCAAGTTGTCTTTCGCGACATTCCGGACCCCTGGAATATCCAGCAGACGATTCTGGAGCAGCAGGCGCGGATCCGCTCCCTGACGCGCATCCAGGAGCGAGAAGCCATCCACAGAGCTGTCCGGCAACACTTTCTTTTTGAAGGAGAAGACGAGGCCAGACAGCCGCCAGTTGCACCACCGACGGAACGGCTGGGTTGTCTGGCGATCCTGCGGTACTTTTTCCCTCCCTCGTGGGAGCGAGAGGGAACCACTGTCACCTGGCGGCGCCACTGGGTCACCTTGCTGGAGGCGATCGGGATTCCCCTTGGGGTTGTCCTTGTGGCCACTCTGGTTGCAGTGGTCTTTGCCCGCCTGGAGCATCGTTTCGCGCCGAACGTGGCGCTGGTGTATGGACTGGTGATGTTTTTTGCTATTCCCTGGCTTCTCTGGAGGTTTGAGGACTGGCAGAACGACTTCTTCCAGGTGACCGCGACCCGGATCGTTCAGGTGAGCCGGTTGCCGTTGTTCTTGCGGGAACAGCGGCGGGAAGCGAACCTGGAGCAGGTGACCAACGTCCGCTTTGAGCAAGGGGTGCTAGGCAAGATTCTCAGATTTGGCGATGTCTTTGTGGAGACAGCGGCTCCGGCGGGCACCTTCCGCTTTGAGAGAGTCAGCCGGCCTCAGGAGGTACAGCGGGAGATTTTCGCCCATATGGAGGCGGCCCGGCGACAGCGCCAGGAAGCAGAGGCCCGCCAGCGCCGAACTGAAATGCTGGACTGGCTGTCGGCATATGATGAACTGCGCCGGCGGTCTTCGTCGGAATCTTGATCGGGAGAAGGTTTGTAGTGGCACAACGACCGATTCTATCTGCAGATTATCCGGTTCTGCGGGAGAAATCCCGTCGGGTCCCCCGTCCCACCCCGGAAATCCAGACGTTGATTCGGGATATGTGGGAGACGATGCGGGGCGCGCGAGGTGTGGGACTGGCCGCGGTGCAGATTGGTGTCCCTCTGCGGGTCATCGTCGTTGAAATTCCAGAGGATATGGACGATCCGGATGCTGGAACCTCGATGGCGCTGATCAACCCCGAACTGGTCAAAGTATCCAGCGAAGTTGAGGACGGGGTAGAGGGGTGCCTCTCGGTGCCCGGGTGGGCGGGAACCGTCCCCCGTCACAGGGAGGTGATTGTGAAGGCGATAGACCCGAAAGGGAAGCCGGTGCGGCTGAAGGCTCAGGGCTATCTGGCGCGTGTCCTTCAGCATGAAATTGACCATACTGCGGGGGTTCTCTTCATTGACCGGGCCACCGAGGTCTGGCCGGTGGAGGAAGGGGAAGAGGAACAGGAGGAAGTGCGGGCCGCGAAGAAGAAAGTATAAGTGACTCCACTGCAAGAGGTTACTTTACCCCACGGGCTGCAGAGCACGGTAGAACTGTAAAGTGGCATGGAATATGGGTGTGCGGTCAGTTGCCGCTCTTATCTGACGGTAACCCCCCGGCTCAATCGCAATGCCCTTTTGGGGGCTGAAAAATTCATTACCTGCCTGTCCCTCTCACCCTTCCGGAGATGAGAGAGCCCCGAAGGCTTTGCGTTTTGGGCCCTGACGTTCACATCCGGGCCCTCTGCCGATATTGAAGAATCTCTTGGAGTTGTTCGTATGAAGCCGGAGTTGAGCGAGAAGGAGCAGAAACGGGCATTGGGGGCGGTGGCTACCCCTCCAGACCTGGTATCATTTATGCTCTCTCTGACATCTCCAATGCGCTCCCGTCTCCGGGTATTGGAGCCGGCCTGTGGCGACGCGCCCTTTCTCCGGGCGTTTGCCGAACAGTACGGCACTCACCACGAATTGGTTGGTGTGGATATTGATCCGACCGCAGTGGCCGAGGCCCGGCGCCGGATGCCCTCTGCAACCATTTTGGAGGAAGATTTTCTGCTCTGGCAACCCGGGGAGGCGTTTGATCTCATCATCGGTAATCCTCCTTATGGCATTATCGGCGATGCCTCGCACTACCCCATTCACATCCTCAAAGAGCGAAAGAATCTTTACAAGCGCCGTTTTCAAACCTGGCGAGGCAAGTTCAATATCTACGGTGCGTTCATTGAGCGTGCCGTTAACCTGCTCCGGCCCAACGGTCGGCTGGTGTTTGTTGTCCCCTCTACATGGTTGGTGCTGGACGACTTCGCCCGATTGCGGCAATTTCTGGCCCGAGAGGGCCGTTTGGAAGTGTACTATGTGGGCCGCCCTTTCCCAGAGCGCAATGTTGTCGCCGTCGTCTTGGTTCTGCAGCGGGGAGAACAAGGGCTGAGCCTGTATGCCGGACAGAGCAAAGAGCCCACTTTCCGGAAAGCCGTCTATCGGGGCGAACTGATTCGCTTTGAGACACCCGACGCCATTGCGTTTGAGCGCCAGGGTGTTCCTCTGGGGGAGTGGTTGGAGATTCATTTCGCTGCGCGCAGCCCGGAGATTCGCCGCCACCCGTCGGTGGTGGGGGAGCGCCGAGATGGCCTGGTGCCGATTCTGACCGGACGGAATCTGAAACCTGGGTGGATTGACTACGAGACTTGCTATTCGGGCTTGTGGATGCCCCGGGAGGAAGCGCCTTCGCTGCGGTTTTTCTACGCGTTCCCCCATCTTGTCGTTGGGCACACAAAAGGAGCGCGGGTCATAGCGGCGCGAGATGAACGCTGTTATCCCTGGCGGGAAGAGTTTCATCTGGTCCCGAAGGTCGCCGGGCTGGACGAGAAGGCGCTGGTGGAGTACTTGAACAGCGAACAGGTCCAGCGGTACGTTCGAACTCTCTATCGGGACCTGCTTCCTCACCTGACGATGACTCAACTCCGGCTGGTTCCGATTCCGCCGGCATTGGTCCCTCCGATCCCCGGCCCTCGGCAACTTCATCTGTGGGAGGAGACTGTTGAGATCGTGGCATGCGCGGCGATTGGGCCTGGGATGAAACCCTAAGAGCGCTACGCCGAATGAGCGAATCTCTTTGAGGGAACTGCTGATGACCACCTACGCTGTTCTGGGAGCCGGACGCCAGGGGACGGCGGCTGCCTACGATATGGCCCGCTGGGGCAGTGCCCGCCGCATCATCATGGCCGACCGGGATATAGAGGTGGCCCGTCGCGCCGCTGAGCGGGTCAACCGTATGGTTGGCTCGGCGGTCGCCGAACCGGCCCCGGTGGATGTGACCGACCTGGAAGCCGTGGAGCGGCTGCTCCGGGGAGTGGACGCCGCTCTCAGTGCCGTCCCGTACATCTACAACCTGGGCATCACCCAGGCGGCCATCCGGGCCCGCTGCAGCCTCTGCGACCTGGGTGGCAATACTGCCATTGTCCGCCAGCAGCACACCTTTCACGACCAGGCGCTGGCAGCGGGTGTCAGCGTCATCCCGGATTGCGGCCAGGTCCCCGGCCTGGGAACCACTCTCATCGTCTACGCGATGGAGTTGCTGGACCAGGCGGTGGACGTCTATATGTGGGACGGCGGCATTCCCCAGAACCCCCGTCCACCTTTCAACTACTTGCTCACTTTCCACATCGCCGGGCTGACCAACGAATACGCTGAACCGGCCATCTTCCTGCGGAACTGGGAAATTGTGGAAGTGGAGCCGATGACGGAGCCGGAGACGGTGGAATTTCCACCGCCCATCGGGACCCTGGAAGCCTTCGTGGCCGGGGGCGGTACCAGCACGATGCCCTGGACATTTCAGGGTCGCCTGCGCACGTTGCAGAACAAGACTCTGCGCCAACCTGGCCATTTCGCCCAACTGCGCGCCTTCTACGACCTGAGTCTCTGGGACACCCGTCCCATCCGGGTGGGAGACGTGGAAGTGGTGCCCCGGGAGGTCTTCCATGCCCTCTTTGAGCCCAAAGTGACCTTCCCGGGGGATAAAGATACCGTCATCGTCCGCGTTCGGGCTGTGGGGAAGAAGGTCGGTCGGGACGCCGAAGCGGTGGTGGAACTGATAGACCACTTTGACGAGGAGACCGGCTTCACCGCGATGGAGCGGGCCACCGGCTGGAGCGCGGCCATTGTCGCCGAGATGATGGCCGCTGGGCGGACCCCGCGCGGGGCCGGCGGCGTAGAGAATTTCGTCCCGGCGCGACCTTTCGTGGAGGAGATGCGTCGCCGGGGCCTCAACGTGACCGAGCGGGTGGCGTTTCTGAACGGATAACGGAGGGTGGTTTTGTCCGCTGACTTGCCGCTGCGGATAGAGGGGCTAACCTTTCGCTACCATACTCGGCCCGAACTGGCGCTGCAGGATGTGTCGCTGACGGTGGAACCGGGGGAGTTGCTGCTGGTCGCCGGGGCCAGCGGATGCGGCAAAACGACGCTCATCCGTTGCATCAATGGCCTCATCCCCCGCACCTACCGGGGCGAACTGCAGGGCCGGGTTCTGGTCTACGGGCAGGATGCCCGTTCTATGAGTATGGCCCAACTCTCCCAGCAGGTCGGCACCCTCCTGCAGGACCCGGAGCGGCAAATTGTGGGCAGTTTCGTCCTCAACGAAGTGGCGTTTGGGCTGGAGAATCTGGGGCTTCCGCGCGAGGAAATTCGGGCCCGGGTGGACGAAGTGCTGGCGTACCTGGGCATCTCTCACCTGCGAGACCGGGAGACTTTCCACCTTTCTGGCGGGGAAAAGCAGAAGGTGGCCCTAGCAGGTGTGCTGGCGATGCGGCCGGGTATCCTGCTTCTGGATGAGCCGTTGGCCAGTCTGGACCCCGTCAGCGCGCAGGAAGCGCTGGCCCTCTTCCGCCGCCTGGGCTTGCCCGACAAGGTGGCGTTTTCTATGGACCTGGCCTTTCGGTTCGTGCCGACATTGGCCCGCGACTTCAGCCTGACGCTGGATGCCCAGCGGGCGCGCGGGTACGAAGTGGAGAAATTATCGGGGGGCCTCATCGCACAGATTCGCAAGATGGCCCCGCTGATTGTCCCGGTGACCATCAATGCTATCGTTGGCGCGGAGGACATCGTGAACGCGATGGACCTCCGCTGTTTCGGACTGCGCCCCCGGACATGGTTGCAAGAACTCCGGTATACGCCGCGCGATTATGCGCTGATTGCGTTCAGCGTGGCGGTGCTGGTGGGCTCCACTCTGGCCCGCGCACTGCTGCGGGTGGGAGATTTTTGGGTGCCGGACGTCGTTCTGCGGTTTTTTGGTTTTTAAAGAGAATATAAACGCGCTGTCCCCTTTTTGAGATAGCCAACGCAAGGCGAAGGGGGATTCTACCCCGTTGTTCGCCCCTTCTGCCCCTTCCTGAGCGGCGGAAAGCAGGAGAGGGTGAACCGATCCTCTTGCTGATTGCCCCAGTGGTTCCACTTGTACTTCTCCTCATTCGACCACCAGTGTGTTACAGGTCAGTTACGGAAGCATGATTGTGACATTTTTACTATTGACTCCCCATTTGGGCGTCGGTATAATCTGGATAGAAATCCTAAAAATTTGTTGCGACTCGTGCAGTTCATTTACAGGACAGGCCTTCCAGCCTCTCTGGAGAGCCTGGGAAGACCATCTTGCGGGGCAAGTGTGTCATCCCTGAAAGATTCGCCCTTTTCTCCTTTAGTCAGGGGCAGACTCCTGTTGTTTTGCAGGGTGAGGATGAGGGGAAGGAATTGGGGGGCGCAGTCGGTAAAGTCTTCTACAGCAAACCCTTGCTCTCTCCGCTTTTCTGAAGTTGGGCCTTTGGGATGGGAGGGTTGAACGTAACCCTGCAGTTAGAGTTGCAATGGATGCTGAGGACCAAATTGTGGGCGGGGAGGAGGTTTGACGATGGGAGTTGGTAATAGGGCAAAGACTGTCGCAGTCATACCAGCATACAACGAGGAGCGGTTTATCGGCAGTGTAGTCCTCCAGACCCGGTCGCTAGTAGATGTGGTGATTGTAGTGGATGACGGTTCTACCGACAATACGGCGGAGATTGCCCATGCGGCCGGTGCAACGGTTCTCTCTCATAAGCAAAATCAGGGCAAGGGGAAAGCGCTGTGCACCGGATTGCAGGCTGCCCGCCGATTCCGTCCTGAGGCGGTCGTTCTCCTGGATGGCGATGGTCAGCATCTGCCTTCGGAAGTTCCCACCCTTCTGGCTCCCATCCTGGCGGGCGAAGCGGATATGGTAGTGGGTTCACGGTATCTGAATGGCCACTCGCGCGTGCCCCTTATGCGCGTCTGGGGTCACCGGCTGTTTAATTTCCTGACCTACTGCACTTCCGGTGTCCATTTGACTGACTCCCAGAACGGCTTTCGCGCTTTCTCGGCCCGGGTACTGGATGCACTGAACTTTCACTCAAACGGCTTCTCCGTAGAATCGGAAATGCAGATGCTGGCCCAACAGCACGGCTGGAAAGTCAAAGAGGTCCCAGTGACGGTCTTATATGCTGGGAAACCGAAACGGTCTGCTTTCTTCCAGGGTCTGATGGTCCTGGATGGCATCCTTCGGCTGATCGGTCAGCATCGCCCCTTGCTGAGTTTCAGCCTGATGGGTCTGCTCCTGCTGATGGCCGGGATGGGCTGGGGGTTCTGCGTGGTGGAAATCTATCGCCGCACCCAGGTGCTGGCAGTGGGCTATGCGTTGATCTGCGTGATGCTGACCATCCTCGGCTCTATCTGTATCTCTACTGGCTTTATTCTGCACTCCCTGCGCGGGTTGATTCTGAACTTGTGTCAGAATACGAGCCGGTGACCTCTCCGGCCGACTGGCACGGGGGTAATATACGTTTGGGCGGGCAGCACTTGTTGCCCGCCCAAACCCTTCCCTGGAAGATATGCCGGCCAGCGTCATCCTGGTGAATTACAATGGACGGGCCTATCTGGAGCGCTGTCTGCCCTCAGTGCTCTCCACCGTGACGCCGGAGGATGAGGTGATGGTGGTGGATAACAGTTCCACCGACGGCAGCGCTGACTGGGTGGCGGAAGAATTCCCGGCTGTCCGTCTGATCCGCTCGCCCGTGAACGGGGGATTCGGATACGGCTGCAACCTGGGCGCTCATTATGCAAGCAGAGAGTACCTGGTCTTCCTGAACCCCGATACAACGGTCGTGCCAGGTTGGCTGGACGCACTCCTGGCCCCGTTCTCCGACCCACAGGTCGCCCTGGTTACTCCCTGTATTATGCGGATGGACGACCCAACCCGGATCAACACCGCCGGGAACGATGTTCATCTGACAGGGCTGGCCTTTTGCCGGGGTGCTGGGATGCCGCTATCGGCTTTCCCGACTTCGGAAGACGTAGCCGCCATCTCTGGAGCCGCCTTCAGCGTCCGCCGGGACATCTGGGACATCCTGGGAGGGATAGACGACTCCTTTTTTCTCTACATGGAAGATACGGACCTCTCCTGGCGGGCATGGCTGGCGGGCTTCCGATGCCGGTATGTGCCGAACCCGGTGGTGTATCACGATTATGCTCTTCGCTTTGGGGAGGGAAAATTCTTCTTCCAGGAGCGCAATCGGTGTCTTTTGCTCCTGAAGAACTTGCGCTGGCGGACGCTGTTGCTTCTCATCCCATCCCTTCTGCTGGCAGAGGTCGTCACCTGGGGGTTCCTGATGATGCACCGTCCGCGCCAGTGGAGGGAAAAAGTGCGAGCCTATCTTTGGGTGGTTCGCAACTGGCGGGAGATTCTGGCGCGCAGGCGGGCCGTTCAGTCTCTCCGCCGGGTCCGCGACCGGGACCTTTTGGCCCGCTGTACACCTTACCTGGCCTACGAGCAGACCGGGTACACCACCGCAGCCCGCTGGGCCCATCGGTTGTTGGATCCTCTCTTTTGGCTGTTGTACCGGATAACTCTCTATCTGGTCCGGTGGTGACGGGATGCGAATTGCCCACGTGACCGCTACCTTTCCGCCCTACTACGCCGGCACCGGACTGGTGTGTTATCACCAGGCCGAAGGACTGGCCCGGCTCGGCCATCAGGTTGCTGTTTTCACTGCTGCCTGCTCTTCCGGCGATAGCCCTCATCCGGAGGGGGTCTCGGTGCATCGCCTGCCCGCTCTCTTTCGCATCGGCAATGCTCCCTTCCTGCCGGGATTGCTGGGGTTGCGAGATTTTGACGTTATTCACCTGCATTATCCGTTCATCTTCGGTGCGGAGATGATCCGGGTGGTTTCCGCTATCCGCCACATCCCTTATGTGCTGAGTCATCACAATGACCTGATCGGTGATGGGGGACGGCGATACCTGTTTGATGCCTATACTGCCCTTTTCGCCCCCTTCGTCTTCAGGGGAGCGCGCAAATGGCTGCCCGTTTCCATAGACTATGCCGCTTCCTGCCGGATAGCGCGATTGTTCCGTCGCCGCTGGACCGATGTCGTAGAAATCCCCAATGGGGTGGATACGGACTTTTTTCGCCCGGATGTGGACGGGAGGCCTGTGCGGTGCCGGTTGGGCATCCCGGAGCGGGCCCGCGTCCTTCTCTTTGTCGGCGCGTTGGACCGGGCACATCACTTCAAGGGAGCCGGATACTTCCTGCGGGCCTTTGCTCAGATGGATGGAGATATCTGGCTGGTGCTGGTGGGAGATGGAGACCTGAGACCTTCGCTGGAGAATCTGGCGGAGAAACTGGGTGTTGCGCCTCGGGTGCGCTTTGTGGGGACCGTGCCCCATCGGGACCTGCCGCCGTTCTACGCCGCGTCGGACCTGGTCGTGTTGCCCTCTTTTCCGCCGGAGTCCTTCGGCATAGTCCTGATAGAGGCGATGGCCTGCGGACGTCCGGTCCTGACCCACGACATCCCCGGGGTTCGCTCGGTCGTCTCCGATGGGACGGACGGGCTTCTGGCCCGACCGGGGGATATGGATGATTTACTGGAGAAGGTGGGGGCGCTTCTGGATGACCCCCAACGGCGAAGAATGATGGGCCTGCGAGGACGGGCGAAAGTAGAAGAACAATACACTTGGCCTCGGATTGTCCACCGGTTGCTGGAAGTTTATCAGGAGGTCATACGGTGAGGCCTGTTTCGGATCCCCTTCCACCGGGCGTTTTGCCCGACCTGCTTCACCAGACTGCGTTTAACCTCTGCGCAGTGCTGGCATATTCCTGGGGAGGGCCGGCCCGACTGGTCTCGGGGAACCCCTTTTATGTGGCGGAACTGGCCTGGCGGCTGGAAGGCTCGCCGCGGAAGGGCAGAAAGAACTCTCCCCCGGTGCTGGTCTGGGCGGACCCCCGTATGGCGGACCTGCCAGAGGTCGCGGACCTGCTGGAACGATTCCCGCCCGGTAGCGCTGTCCTGATTCTTTTTGCCCGGCGGACGAGGGCTTTTGTCCCGGGCATGCCGGGGACTTCCTGCAATACCCAGCCCGTTTCTCCCGCCGCGCAGGATGCATCTGGCGCTGTGGACGGTGCAGTGCATGGAGAGAGGGCGAGGAGGTTGGGGGAGAGTGGGGTGAGGCCAACTCTCCGGCTAAGGGAAATCCTGGACTGGCTGGCCGAGCAGGGGTTCTGTGAAGAGGCCCGGTACGGCATTGGGGGGTCAGCGTACCGTTCCTGGAGCCGCCTGGCGTATCTGGTGGAACGACTGGGACAGGCAGACCATGCTGATCGGTTCCGCGCGCGGGCCCGGGCGGCACTCCTGGTGGAGAGTAGACGGACGGTCACATCGGTGCTGACCCTCGTCCTGACGGCGCGGAGGGACAGATGAGAGGATTTCTGTCGGAAGCGGCCGACGTCTCCCGGCAAGTCCTGGCCTTTGCGGCGCTCCAGTTGGAGGCCTGGCTGGATACGATGCGCGGGCCGGATGGCTATGGTGGCCCGGTGGTGCACTGGTGGCAAGACAATCTCCTCTACACAGGCCCTGGGCTGGACTGGCGCTACGAGGGGATTATCCTGGGGTATCTGGAACTGTATCGGAGCACAGGCGACAAGCGCTGGCTGGAGAAGGCCTGTCGGGCCGGCGAGGACCTACTTCGGGGACAACTCCCTTCCGGCAATTTCCGCTCTTCCTGCTTTGAGGCCAATCCGGGAACCGGAGGCACTCCCCATGAGGCTGCCTGTGACATTGCATTGCTTCGCCTGGCCTGGGTCCTGCGGGAACAGGGGGATACAACGTGGGAGAGCCTGGCAGCGGCGGCCTGGTGCAACCTGCGGGACTACATCCTCTCAGTCCTCTGGGATGAGGAGGTCCGGAGATTCCGAAATCTCCCTGCCGACCCAACGTTTGTCCCCAACAAGGCGGCGACCATCGCTGAAGCGCTCCTGGCCTGGGCCGACCTGACCGGGGAGAGGGACGTGGTGAACCGCTATGTCGTCCCGTCTCTGGATGGTATCGTGGAGGCCCAGGTTCGGGCTCCTTACTCCCCACTGGATGGGGCCATTGACCAGGGGGTGTTCGGGTCAAAGGGCACAGGTCGGTATTTTTCCTTCTACATCGCCCGCTGTATCCCGGCCCTTCTGTTGGGGTATGAAAGAACCGGGCGGGAATCCTATCGGGATGCCGCTCTCCGGGCGATGGCCTTCATCCTGCGTTTTCGGCTCCCCGATGGGGCCTTTCCCCAGGTCGTTTACCAGAATGGGCGGGTGAATCGGTACCCCCAGTGGATTGCAGGGGTAGGAGACATTCTCCGGGCTATGGAGTGGGTCCGTCGCTATGGGATAGAAGTCTCTCCAGAGCCGACTCAATTTTGGCTCCTGAGAGGGCTGCACCTTCATGGAGGGATTGCGACGGCTCATGGCTTCGGGAGTATGGACGGTCAGCGCCCTTCAGGACGTCCCGATGCCCGGGATTTGTTGCCGGTCTGTGGGTGGGCCGACAAAGCGTTCCGCTATCTTGCGGGTTTGTTGCGGGGGGGCAATCATCTCCCCGCCGTTCAGTTACCACCAGAGGTAGAAATGGACTGCGTCTTTCGGGGTGAGCGGTGTCTCTATCGGGAGACGGCGACAGTACTGGAGATTCGCGGGGAAAGCGGATGGCGCTACTGCTGGGAAAAGGGGACTTCCTGGGCCAGGCTCATCCCCGGCAGTGGACGGAAGCGGGGTGTTTCATGCCTGTGATTGCTGTGCTCCGCATCCTCTGGCTCTGGGGAGAATCGCGCGCCGGATGGGTTCTGGCGGGCGGATTCTGCCTGGCCGTGTTGCTCAACCTGTACCTGTGGCGGCGATGGAGGCTTCTGGCGGGGACTTCTTGTGGCCGTCAACGGGAGCCAGGTGGTGGGTCCGACGTTTTGCTCCCTATTTCCTCAAACGTTGTTTCGTGTGGGCAAAATTCCGGCCCATTATCCCTGTCCGCGCATCGGGACCTTCCCCGAGTCAGCGTCCTGCTCCCGGCGTGGAATGAGGCGGAGTACATTCGGGAGAGTCTGGAGGCCATCGGTGGTCTGCGCTACCCGGACCTGGAACTGGTCCTCTGCGCCGGCGGCACGGATGGGACGCTGGAACTGGCCCGGCGTTTCGCACCTCCTGGCACCGTGATCTTGGAACAGCGGCCCGGGGAGGGAAAACAGCGCGCACTCCAGCGGTGTCTGGAGCAGGCCACGGGCTCTATCGTCTTTCTGACCGACGCCGACTGTGTGCTGGATGACGAGACTTTTGAGCGGACCCTTGAGCCTATTCTCCGGGGCGACGAAGTGGCGACAACGGGAACCCGTCAGCCGCTGGACGTGCAGAAATGCCATCCCCTGGTTGCTTTCCAGTGGTCCCATCATCTCTGGATGCAAGCCAGGGCGCCGATGTACGTGGACACCCTGTACGGCATCAACGCCGCTATCCGGCGGGATGTGCTGGAGAGAGTGGGGGGCTTCTCCCTGTCGGTCTCCATCGGCACCGACTACGCGCTCTCCCGGCAGTTGCATGATGCCGGATACCGCATCCGCTTCGTCTCGGAAAGCCGCGTGCGGACGGCGTACTGCACCAGGCTGGGTGAATACATGCGCCAGCGTTCCCGGTGGTTCCGCAACCGCTTTCTCCATGGCCTTCGGCATCGGCGCTGGCGCGAGGTCGGCGGACATCTCTGGGCGGCGCTAACCTCGCTGGGTATGCTGGCGGTCCCGCTGACGGGCGGTCTGGGGAGCCGACTCCTCTGGGCATTGTGGCTGGCCGCGCTGAGCCATCTTGTTTTCAGCCAGGCCCGTTTCACCAGGGCGGCTCACGCCCGGGGAGGGGCACATCTTCCCCACTGGTGGCAATACGGGCTGTTCTTTCCGTACCTGGTTGTCGGCTGGGCCGCCAACGGGTGGGGCCTGGCAGAATCTGTTGTGCCGGGGCGACGGTGGAGGTGGTAGGTGGAAGGGGAGTGGGTTGGGAGTCAGCGAGGGCTGGTGCGCAATATGCTCTGGCTGCTGGTGGGCAATCTCGCAGCCCAGGCCCTGGCGGCAGCGATGGGGCTTCTGCTGGCCCGGGCGGTCGGGCCACACGAATACGGCCTCTACGCGACAGCCTTCTCCCTGGCCCTGGCTTTCACCTACACGGCTCTGATGGGCCTGGATAGCGTTATCCCCAGAGAGGTTGCCCGCAATCCTGATCGGGCCGGGCGCGTGGTCCTCAGCGCGCTGACCTCTGCGCTGCTCTGGTTCCCGGTTCTCATCCTGCTGATCCTCGGCACGGGCAAGGCCCTGGGATATTCGCCAGAAGTCCGCGCCCTCCTGCTTCCGGCGGCCCTCGTCATTGGCATCCGTGGGCTGATTAACCTCTTCCGGTCGGTCCTGCGCGGCTTGGAACGGATGGACCTGGACGCGGCCGTCCAGGGAGTGGAGAATGGGTTGGCGCTGGCCGGAGTGGGGGGAGTCCTGTTTCTTTCCCTATCGGTCCAGAAGGCGCTGTGGGCGATGGTGGGGGCGGAGGCGCTGGCGCTGGCTCTCGCCGGGATATGGGCGGGGCGGCTGGCCCGCCCCTTCGGCTGGGAGGCCCGCCTGGCGCGGGAAATCGTGGTTTCTGCCCTCCCGCTGGGGTTGACGTTCACCCTTGTCGGCCTGAATATGCGACTGGATACCCTTATCCTTTCCCTTTTCCGGCCCGCGCAGGAGGTGGGGCTATACAACGCGGCAGTCGGCCTGATGATGCTTGCCCGGTCAGTCGGCCTGATGGCGGCGGCTTTTTTGCCCCGCCTTTCCTTTCTGTCCGGGCGGGATGAGACGGCGTTCGCTCGCTTGCGCGACCAGGGACTGCTCTGGATGCTGGTCCCTGGAATCGGGATCGGGCTGACGATGACTTTGCTCGCCCCTTTTCTGATGGTGTTGCTCTATGGCGCGCCCTTCCTGCCCGCCGCACCTGCTCTGCGGATCCTGGGTGCAGGGGCGGTCGCGGTATTTCTGAACGCCTATTTCTGGCAGGTCCTGATCGCGCGGGGAGAGCAGGGAACAATTGCCCGTACGACGATGGCGTCTTTGCTTCTTTCTTTCGCCCTTGCGGCGGTTCTGGTCCCCCGTTGGGGGGCGTTGGGGGCTGCCGGAGCGGTGCTGGCGCGGGAGGTCGTCCAATCCGTTCTGCTGAGTCGGCACGTCCTGGGACAACCGCCCCTTACTCTGCGGCGGAGACTCTGGGTCCCCTTCCTGGTCGCGGCGGGGGCGATGGCGTTGGCCCTCTGGCCCGCCCGAGAGGCGACGGGTCCCATCGCCCTGGCCTATCTGGCCCCTGCGCTAGTTGCCTACCTGATTGTCATAGTAGGGAGCGGGGTTATCCCTCTCCCCTTCGGCAAAGGGGATGGGAGAAAGGGGATATCCCGTTTTCGTCGGGCCGCTGGAGGCACTGATTGAAGAATCGGCCTTCTGGAGCGCTTTGCGCCCGACGCCAGCGAAGGTTGACGCCGGGCTATAGGATCAGCGCAGGCCCATCTCAGGCCCTACAGAGGGTGGAGATAACAGGATCGGGGATGAGGCGGAGAAGATAGGGAGGCCAGGAAGTTCAGTCGGGACTATGAAAGCAAATGCATCTCCCAAACGGGCATCTTTCACCGGCGTGGTGGCCTTGCTGGCGCTGGTCGGCGGAATGGTGCTCTCGCCGGAGCCCGTCCAGGCCCAGACGGGCATCCCTGTCTTCGGCGTCACCCAGTCCGACCTGACCGGTGACGGTCGCCCGGACCTGACCATCGTGGATTGCGCCTTCGCCTCGGCCCGTGACCGCATTCTCATCGTGGACCGCGCGGGGAATATGGGGACTGGATTGGATGTCCTGGCCGTCGCCGATTTCCGCGACGACGTCTGGATTTTTGATGTAGGGGCCGATGGGACAGCCCAACTGGTCCTGATGTTCATGCAGGAGGGGGAGCGCCTTCTGGCCGACCTCTACGACGACCGGAACGGCGATGGGCAGGTCTCCTACCGAATGGGGCCCGGCTCCGTGAAGGTGACCGAATCCTCCCCCTGGCACGTCCGGGTGATGGCCCGTTCCGACTGGTTTCTTCCGGGCAACCGAGTCAATCCGGCCCTGGTCTTCCACATAGATGGTTACATCCTGCGCTACCTGGAGTGGGGGGAGGCTGCTGTGGCTCCTGAGTGGGCCAGCAGGGGCGCGACGACAGATGGCGGGGTAGACTGGGAACTGGAGGTCGTGGACGTGGACGGCGATGGCATCGCCGATTACCAACTCCAGCGGCTGCTG
Source organism: Chloroflexota bacterium (assembly GCA_014874475.1). Lineage (GTDB taxonomy): Bacteria > Chloroflexota > Anaerolineae > B4-G1 > DUEL01 > SpSt-77. The sequence goes on along the minus strand of JADBJJ010000008.1, from coordinate 139,635 downwards.
GCCCTCTCCCCGCCGGATGTCAACATCTTTCGGTCCACCCTGTATGTGAACCGGAGACCCCGTCCCCCGGAACCCTATCCGGATGCCCTTTTCTGGCCTCTCCTGGTGGGGAAACACAACTACGAGGCGTACAACTACTTTGACCGCCCGCCTGTGGTTACCGTAGACTGGGGTCGGGCTCAGATAGACCGCGTGGGGATCCTGGGGTATCCTACGGAGCAGGGATACCACATTAACAGTTGGACTCGCTGGCAGAGGGAGGAGGTCAACTATGCCAATTTTGAGAACCCTATGGCCTACTACGACCTGGCTGGGGACGCCGATGGCCGCCCCGAATTGATGGTCCGGTTTGAGGTCTTCGCAGCCGGGGATTCTACTTTCTCCCAGGAAGTAGCGCGGCGCGGAGGCCTTACCCGGCCCGTTGTTCAGGCCGATTATTCCTGGGACCAGAACAACGATGGCCGTTGGGACTACGAGATAAGTGTGGCGGGGTTCCATCCCGTCACCGACGTGGTAGCGTTTCTGGACTTTGCCGTCCGGACAGTGCCCTACGAGGAGATACCGGATTGGGTGACGAGCCGGTACTGGGCGGTCGCGACCTTTGTTGCGGCGGAGCGCGGTGGGTACTGGAGCACGGAGGGGATAGGCGATTGGAACGTCAACCGGGGATTCCGGGACGGTCAGTTGGTGGAGCCCTCGGGCCTGCGGGATCTCTACTTGACCAACCTGATAGAAGAACCCCCGCTGGCGAACTATGCCGACATCCGCCGGGGAATGCGGGGCGAGTACGCTACGGAGCCGGTGGGTCGCCCGATGTTGTACTGGAGCCCGGTGGACGGGCGATTGCATCTCCTCGGTGCGCAGGGTGGTGTCTGGAACGTGGACGAGCAGGCCCGGGTCCGCTATGCAGACCGGAACCGGGATGGGTATCTGGACCAGTGGGAGTACGTGGCGCCGGATGGGCGGGTGCGCCAACTGAACGTATTGCCCGGATTTCTCCTCTACAGTGGAGACGGTGAAGTTGTTCTGAAGCGGGCCGATGTGGCTCTGGTGGCCTTCACCGTCCTTCCGCCCCGGAACTTTGTTGAGTGGCAGGCTCTGCAGGAGCGACTGAACCAGCAGCCGGCTCCGGTATCTGCCGATGACCTCCGGGGTATTCTGGCCCGCTGGGAGGGCCCCGAGACGCGGTTGATCGGTGCGTCGGTGCAGGACCTGCAAGTGACCGGACGGGGATTCCGGTTCGTCCTGAACGTTGGTCCCGGCGCGCAGGTGGCTTCCGGCCTTGTGGAGGGCTTTATGCCCCCCTCGGCCCCCGGAGCCTACCGGGTTATCTGGGAGGAGGGGCGCTGGTCAGTGCGGCCGCTGACCCCCGCCGCGCTGGGGCTGGTATCCCTGGAAGTGGGGACGGTGCGGGAGGGGGAGGTGGCTACCATACGGGCCCTTCTCCGCAACTTCGGCCTGGAGGATGCCCGTCAGATTCCCCTCTGCGCGCGCCTGGAGGGGCCGCGGGGAGCCCGGCTGGTCCTCACATCCACCCTCTCTGTGCTTCCTGGCGAGGCGGAGCGGGAGATGCTCTGGGGATGGCGCCCGTCCACGGCGGGGACCTGGAACGTCGCCGTGATGGCCCGCTGTGACGGAGGGGAGGGAGAGCCCGTTCTGCTGGGGATGACAAAAGTCAACGTCGCCCGGCGGCCGTCTTTCTACGTCTACTCGTTCCTGGCCCTGGCCCCCCGGGTCCGGGCCATGGTGGCGGGCCTGCTGGCTGGCATTGTCCTGCTGGCGGGTGGGTTGATCATTCTCTGGAATCTGGGGAGGGATGCGGTAGATGGGCGCAGATGAGCGTCGAGTCTTGGGCCGACAACCGACCGGGTGGTACCTCTTTCTTCTGGCGGGGTACGTTCTCCTGGCGGCGGGGTACATCGGTGCGCGCTTTCTCTGGAAGTGGACATCTACCGATGACGCCCGATTGACCGTCGCGGCGGAGGCCATCTACGCCGAGGGAACCATTTTGCCCCCGGAGATATATCCCTTTGGCTACGGCTACCCGGCCCTCAACGTATTCCTTTCCCATCTGACGGGACTCTCCATCCCCACCCTGCAGGTCTACGTGCAGCCGTTTCTGGTTGTCCTGCTGGTCCCGTTGGCCTTTGCTGCCTACCGAAACCTGACGGGGCGCCCGGCGACCGCGATGCTGGCCTCTCTGATGTTGTTCCTGCAACCGGAATTTCTCTTTGAGTCCGCGCGCAGTAGCCATGCCAAACTGACCTGGGCAATGGCTCTGGGCCTGCTCTATGCCCTCGCTGCCAGTTTCCGCGCAGCCGAATCAGGACAGTCTATCGGCAAATGGGTGGTCCTCAGTTACCTCTTCGCTTTCGGGCTGACCACCAGCAGCGCGTTCTTCGCGTCCAGTTACCTCTTTGCCATTGCCTGCTCGTTTTTGGGATGGTGGCTGTGGCGGCGGTGGGGTCACAGAGAGGCAGGGAGATGGAGTCCGCTGACGCGCCTGCTCTATGTGACTCTTTCCTGCTCTGTTCTACTGTATGTCGTCATCTATCACATCTACCCGCCTGCTGGAGGCCAACTCTCCATCCTGCGCTCCATCGTGGACCAGGTCGCGCTGCTGTTTTTGGGGGTAGAGACAGTGACCAACCCGTACCGGTATGTCCGGGCTGCGTGGGTTAGCGATGGGGTATACATCGCGCTGACCTTCTTTAACTGGATAGTCCTTCTGTTATCTTTCAGTTTCTGGCTTCTGCGGGCGAAGCGGATTGTGGAAGGACGGGAGGAACTATCTCCCAGCCAACTGTTCCTGTGGCTGCTCTATGGCGGTTTCGGCCTGTTGCTGGCGATTTCGGTGGTTCTGGACCTCTCTGGGGTGCTCTCGGCGAATATGCAGGTGCGGATGTTCCCCCACCTGATGGTGGTGGCTATCCCTCTGGCAGCGGAAGCGGTAGAGGGGGTGGCCCGCTGGGTCTCTGGTCGGCCTATGGCCGCGCGAGCGTTGCTTTCTGGTGGGATGGCGGTTTTGGTGACGGTCTTCTCGCTGGCTTCTTTGCTGAAGGTGACCAACGAACCGCTCCTGAGTTACAACTGGGTCTTCCACACCGACCCGGAACGCCGGGCGGTGAGGTGGCTGGGACAGCGCGGAGAGAACGCGGGGGTCTGGATGGGGATGGACGAGCGACTGGTGGCACTGGGAGAGGCCGATAGCCTCTGGAAGACCCGCCGTTTGCGGCCCAAGTGGGGCCATCCGGATGACCGGACTGTTTATTTTATCCTCTCCGAAACTACGGTCTTGCGGGCCTGGAGGACGGGCACTGAATTACCGGACGTCTTTTTCTATAATCGGATTTACGATAACCACTCTGCGATTATCTATCGTGCTCGTTGAGAAGGGTTACGGTTTGCAACGGGCGGCGAAGCCGCCTGCCGCCAATCCGGTTGCAAAAGAAAATGGAGCGAACCGTCAGCGTTATCATCGTGGTCTACAATGGGCGGCCCTACCTGGAGGGTTGCCTGGGCTCTCTGCGGCGGACGCTTCCCGCCAATGCCGAAGTAGTGATTGTGGATAACGGATCCACCGACGGGAGCGTGGCCCTGGTTCGGGAGCAGATGCCGGAGGCCCGCCTGCTGATCAATAAGACCAATCGGGGCTTCGCAGCCGCATGCAACCAGGGCGCCGCAGTGGCAGGGGGGGAAATTCTGGTCTTCCTCAACCAGGATACCCGCACTGAACCTGGCTGGCTGGAGCCCCTGTTGGAACCGTTCCGGGATCCAGCGGTGGGCCTGACCACCCCCACCATCCTCTGGATGGACGACCAGGAGCGGATTCAATCCTGCGGTCAGGATGTCCACTACACAGGGCTGGTCTTCGCTCGCAACTTTTATGCCTTGCGGGCGACCCTTTCGGGAGCACAGCCCGCTGACGTCGCCGCAGTGTCGGGCACTGCCTTCGCCATCCGCCGGAAAGTATGGGAGGAATTGGGGGGCTTTGCTGAGATGTTTTACATGTACTACGAAGAGACGGACCTTTCCTGGCGGGCCGCAAGGGCCGGGTACCGGTGCGTACACGTTCCAGCGTCGGTCGTTTGCCACGCGGGCCGTCTGGACCGTCCGTCGCCTCTGGCTCTGTACTGTTCCTTCCGCAACCGCTGGCTGACGGTATGGCGCAACTGGGATGGGCGGACCCTGTTGCTTCTGGGGCCTGCTCTGCTCCTGGCGGACCTAATGGAATGGGGGCTGGCGCTGTTGCGAGGGTGGAACGGGATTTCTGCGAAAGCGCGCGCCCATTTCTGGCTGTTGGCCCATATCCGGGTGCTTCCCGGGCTTCGGGCTGAGGCCCGGCGGAGGAGCAGGGTGGGGGACGTGGCCCTCCTGGCCGCGCGGGAGTGGCGTTTGACGCCCCACGTCATAACCGGCGGGTGGGTGGGGCGACGATTGATTGCCCTATGTGAGGCCCTTTTCTACCTGAACTGGCGTATAGCCTTGAAGGCGCTTATGCGGGTGTGACGGTTTTTCCTGCTCCCGGGAGGGGCTTCGCGATTGATCCCTTCGGTTTGCCGCCAGGCAAGAGACGGCACGTAGGTCAGGGAGAGAAAACAGTGGTGCAACTTCTGGTGCGCCCATATCGCCATCGGATTGGCCTGGCCCGCTATACCGCTTCGCTTTGCGAGGCGCTGGAGCGGGCGGGCGTTTCATTCCGTCTGGTGACCCCGCATTACCCCTGGCCTGTGCAGGCTGTTCACTACCTGGCGCGGCCCCTGGGATGGGATATCCGGACGTTCTTCACCACTTATCCGCTGGCGGCGGATCTGAAACCCGGCGTCCTGACCCATCTGACCGCTCAGCAGATGGCGATGCTCCTGTGGCTCCGACCGGACCTGCATCCGGTCGTGGTGACCGTCCATGACATTGTCCCCTATCTGACCCGTCACGATCGAAAACTGCGAGTGTACCGGAGCCGCTGGGAGGAGTGGCTGGATATACTGGCGACGCGCGCTCTTTGTCGGGCGAATGCGCTGATCGCTGATTCAGCCCATACACGAGAGACGGTTGTCCAGACTCTCGGGTATCCCGCGGAACGGATAAGGATAGTCCCCCTGGGCATAGACCCCGCTGTCTTCCGCCCTCGCCCAGTTCCACCCGATTTTGATGCCCGTTATGGTCTGGATAGCCGCTACCGCTATGTGGTATATGTGGGCTCGGAGAACCCCCGCAAAAATCTGCCCTTCCTGCTGCGGGCCTTTGCGCGCCTAAACCGGGAGATGCCCGATACCCGGCTCATCCGGATCGGCGCGATTCAGCACCTTCCTCAGGCTCGCGCACTGGAGAGACAGATTCAGGAACTGGGTCTGGCGGACGCTGTTCTCCATTTCTTCGCTGTCCCGGATGAGGACCTGGTCCTCTTCTACAACCGTGCGGCGCTCTTTGTCTTCCCTTCGCTCTATGAGGGCTTTGGTCTGCCCGTTCTGGAAGCGATGGCCTGCGGGACGCCCGTCGTCTGCTCGGACGCCGCATCCCTGCCGGAGGTCGCTGGGAACGCAGCCCTGCTGGTCTCCCCCACAGACGAGGAGGGATGGGCGGAGGCGATGTACCGGGCCCTCACCGACCCCCATCTGCGGGAGGAACTGCGGGCCCGGGGCCTGGAGCGGGCCCGGACCTTCAACTGGGAGCGGACGGCGGAGGCGACCCTTCAAGTGTATCGGGAAATGGCCGGTAACGTGCCAGGCGCTTCCAAAAGTGGCTTACGCGTGATGGGAGACTGAATGGTTCGGTATACGTTTATCATTCTCTTTCTGGTCTCTGTTCTGCTGGTGATTTTGACAGTCCTGGGCGAGACGTTGCCGCTTCCGCTATCTGCGGCGCGCCTCCTTCTGGGGATGACGTTGGTCCTCTGTGGTCCCGGGTATGCGCTGCAGGCTGCCCTTTTCCCTCGTCGGAACGGCCCGGATGGAGTGGAGCGGCTGACCCTATCGGTGGGCATCAGTCTGGCGCTGGTCCCTCTGCTGGCGTTGATTCTGGACCAGTTGCCCTGGGGAATTCACTGGGGAACTGTCTTGACCGCAGAGGTTGGAATCACTCTTCTGGCAACCGCTCTGGCCTGGGTGCGCTGGCATGCTTTGCCACCGGACGACCGCTGGGAGTGGATGATGCCCCGGGCCTTTGCCGGTTTGTCTGGAGTTCATCCCCGCTTCTGGCTGTATGGAGGGCTGATCGGGCTTCTGACTCTGGACCTTCTGCTTTTGCTGATGATTGTCCGCCTGGCTGGGGTGGGTGAACCGGTTACCGAGTTTTATCTCTTAGGCCCTGAGGGACTGGCAACAGACTATCCCTATCGGGGTGTTGTCGGCAGACCGATGACGGTGACCGTAGGAATTGTGAACGGAGAAGAGACGACGATGGAATACCGTCTGGAGGTAGTGGACGGTGATTATCTGCTGGGGTATGCCGGACCGGTCCGCCTGGAGCCGGGTGCGCTTTACGAAGGGCCTTTTTCCTTCACCCCGGTGCGGGCTGGAGACCGCGTTCGGGTCGCGTTTCTTCTCTACCGGAACGGCTTGCCCATTCCCTACCGAACGCTGTGGCTGTGGCTGAAGGTGGAAGAATGAAGAGCGATCCGGATGGGCAAATCCAGAGAGCGGTAGATGCCCTTCGGTCTGGCCAGCGAGACCGGGCCCGTGCACTTCTTGAAAGGGTAGTTCGGGCTTATCCGGATTGGGAGCAGGGATGGTACTGGCTGGCCCAGGCGGTAGAGACGGTGGAGGAACAGCGATTTTGCCTTCGTCAGACGTTGAATCTCAACCGCCGCAATGCGCTGGCCCGGCGCGGACTGGAAGCGCTCGGGGAGGGGCCTTCCCGATCTCCGCTGGAAGCGACAGCCTCTCAGGAAGCGGGGAGGACGTTCTGGCTTCCTGCTCTGGGGTATCTGGTTTTGCTGATGGTAGCGGAAATTCTGACGGCTCTGGTGGAGCCCCGGTTGGGTTTGCTCCTGCACAGTCTTCTGTTGATCAGCGCCCTGATGTATGGAGCCCGATGTTGTGACCGACCCACCTACCGTTTCTGGATGGGAGTGAGCCTGGCGCCGCTGATTCGTCTGATAAGCCTTTCTCTTCCCCTGCGGTCTGTCCCTTTAATCTACTGGTATCTCATCATCAGTGTGCCTCTCTATGTGGCTGCTTTTATTTTGAAACGCCTGGTATTGCAGATACCCTGGGATCAGGTGGGACTTCACGGGCGGGGGCTCGCGCTGCAGGGGCTGATACCGTTTCTGGGCCTGCCGTTGGGGATGCTGGAATACAGGATTCTACGACCGGCGCCGCTGATTTCGGGAGGGAATCCAGGGGAATTTCTGATAGCGGCCTTGATTTTGTTGATTTCTACTGGTCTGATTGAGGAGTTGATTTTCCGGGGAATTATGCAGCAGGTGGCATTAGAGGTGATGGGGAGACAAGGGATGGTTTACGTTTCAGCGATCTTTGCTGTCTTGCACATTGGCCACCGCTCTCTGGTTGATGTTGTCTTCGTCTTCGGCGTAGCGCTGTTGTTTGGCTGGTTTGTCCAGCGCACCCGATCCATCGTCGGAGTGTCGCTGACCCACGGGATGATCAATATATGGATCTTTTTGATTGCGCCGCTTCTGTGAACCGGGTTGAGGGGAGGCTCGCGGTGGTTGGAATTCTCCCCCTTCTCTTCCCGCCGTGGGGGAGGCGAGAGGGCAAGGATGGGGTTGGGGTGGCGATCAAGGGGCCACCGCCCTCAACCCCTCTTCTAAGGGCAAAATTCTCCTGCCGGTTATTGCTGGGAGGCCCTATTCAACGGGGATATCGCTACGATTCTGCAGTTCTACCCTGATCAGGGAGTGATCATCTGCAAGAGAGGAACGGGTGTCGCTGTTATCTGATAATCTCCGCAATTCGCATCGCGACCAGCGCCAGAAAAGCTATCAGCAGAGGAATGATCCCCACATTCAACGCCCGGTCCAGAGCCCGCATCCAGCGCTCTCGGGCGGTGAGGGCGATTTCCTTCTGAACCAGCAGGGTAAACATTGTCATTACAACGATGAGGGCCAGTGAACTGGCAACTGCTACAGTTGTCACAGTCATCACAGTGGATGTAGTGACGGTAGAGACCATATTTCCTCCTGGTGGTAGTCCGCTTGGGCGAAGGAACGATTCGCTACCGCAAGGGATTTTTTCACTACAATAATACTACACCCAACCCTTCCTGAAGTTTCGTTTTTGTTACTGTCCCGTTTCCAGTGGGTGACAGGATAGGCGCGGCAGACAGATAGCAGTTGCCATTTGCTCAATTTGCGATACAATTTCAGCGAGAGAAACCGTTCCCTCTCCGCACTCTCTGCTAGTGAAAAACAGCTTTTATCGGGAAAACGATATGGAACCTGTCCCTCTGTTGCGCGGGAAGCGTATCCTCCTGGGTGTCACCGGCGGCATTGCCGTCTATAAGGTCTGCACCCTGGCCAGCCATCTCACTCAGATGGGGGCTGAGGTGGACGTGGTGATGACCGAGGCAGCCACCCGCTTCGTCTCTCCGCTGACTTTTGAGGCGTTGACAGGCCGACCAGTCTATGTGGATATGTGGTGGGCCGGCGGAGCCGGGCTTCCCACTCACATCGCCCATGTCGGCCTGGCTCACGCGGCCGACCTTCTGGTCATCGCGCCAGCGACGGCCAACACCATGGCCAAACTGACCTGGGGCCTGGCGGATAATCTGCTCTCCACCCTGGCCTTAGCCGCTACTTGCCCGGTCCTTCTGGCGCCGGCTATGGACGCCGGGATGTGGAGCCACCCGGCCACTCAGGCCAACGTGGCCGCGCTGCGAGCGCGCGGGGTTCACTTCGCCGGCCCTGTCCGGGGCCGGATGGCCTCCGGCCTGGAGGGGGAGGGGCGGATGATGGAGCCAGAGGAGATTCTGGGCCACATCCGGCGGGTGCTGGGTCTCCAGGGTCCCCTCGCTGGTCGGAAAGTCGTCGTCACCGCCGGGCCGACGCGCGAGTTCCTGGACCCCGTTCGTTTCATCTCCAACCCTTCTTCCGGCAAACAGGGCTTCGCCCTGGCCCAGGCAGCGCTGGACCGGGGGGCGGACCTCACTCTGATCACCGGCCCGGTCTCGCTGCCTACTCCCGTGGGTGCCCGCCGGGTGGACGTCGTCACCGTCCGGGAGATGCTGGATGCGGTGCTGGAAGCAACCGCTGATGCGGACGTTCTGCTGATGGCCGCCGCCGTCGGCGATTACCGCCCGGCAACCGTCGCCGAACAGAAAATCAAGAAGACGGCTGACCTGACCCTTCGCCTGGAGCGGACGCCGGACATCCTGGCAGCGGTGGGCCGGCGGCGGGCCGAAACCGGCTTCCCGCGCGCCGTGGTGGGCTTCGCGGCCGAGAGCCAGGACCTTCTGGAAAACGCGCGGGCCAAACTGGAGGCGAAGGGGCTGGACCTGATCGTCGCCAACGACATCACTGCCACCGACGCCGGCTTCGCTGCCGAGACCAACCGGGTGGTGCTCCTGGACCGGGAGGGTGGGATGGAAGAGTTGCCGCTGATGAGCAAGGCCGCCGTCGCTGAGACGGTCCTGGACCGGGTGACGCGCCGACTGGCCGAATCGTAAAGGAGAGACACAATGACGGATACGGTGCTGGTCGCTTATAAAACCTATGCTGGCTCCACCGGCGAAGTGGCAGAATTTATCGCCTCCGTTCTGCGCCAGGAGGGGATTCCTGTGGAAGTCCGCCCGCTGCGGGAGGTCCGGGATGTGCGCCCCTATCGGGCTGTTGTTCTGGGGGCTCCGATGCGTCGGTTCCGCTGGGAGCCAGATGGGGTGAGATTTTTAAAGAAACACCGCGAAGCGTTGCACCGGATTCCCGTTGCCTACTTCACCGTTTGCCTGACAATGCAAGAAGATACCGAGGACAATCGCCGCCTGGTGGAGTCCTGGATGAAGCCAGCGCGGGCTATCGTGCCGCCGGTAAGCGTGGGCCTGTTTGCGGGCAGAATGGACTACAGTAAATTGTCGGCCACAGACCGGTTTATTATCCGAAACCTGATGAAAATCCCGGAAGGGGATTATCGGAACTGGGACGCAATCCGGGCCTGGAGTCAGGAGTTGGCTGGAGTGCTGAAGGAACGGATGTCGGCCTCATAGGTGATCGGCTGCACAACGGTGAGAATTCGGCGCCAAAGCGGCACCTTGTTGAGGATTTAGGAGGAACTCTTGGGGACTTTCACTTCCTCTCTGTGTCGCCTGCGAGACGAGATGGAGGCCGCAACCTCCGTCTGTACATTCCTGGACCACGCGGCTATTTCCCCGCTCCCCCGCCGGGTGCGGGATGCGATGATCCGCTATCTGGATGACCGTCGGGTCACCTTCGGGATGATGGACCGGGACGAGGAGGGTATCCCGGAGCGGCTGCGGAAGGCGGTGGCCCGTCTCATCAACGCCACGCCCGAGGAAATCGCCATTGTCCAGAACACCAGCCATGGCCTCAATCTGGTGGCCCAGTCCCTCCCCTTCCGTCCCGGCGACAATATCCTCTTCTGCGATATGGAATTCCCCTCCAACGTCTATCCCTGGATGCTGTTGGAGCGGCAGAAGGGGGTGGAGGCCCGCTGTATCCCCCACGACCGGGGCGGCCTGACGGTGGAGGCGCTGGAGGCCTATGCCGATCGGCGCACCCGTGCTGTCGCTGTCAGTTCTGTGGAGTTCCTCACTGGCTTCCGGACCGACCTGGCCGCTATCGGGGAGTGGTGCCGGGCTCATGGGGCGTATTTTATTGTGGACGGCATCCAGTCCCTGGGAGCGGTCCCGATGGACGTGCGCGCGTACGGCATAGATTTTCTGGCTGCTGGAGGCCCCAAGTGGTTGATGGGGCCGGTGGGGGTGGGGTTTCTCTACTGCCGCCGGGAGTTGCTGGAGGAGATGTCCCCGCCAATGGCCGGGTGTGTCAGTGTGGTCAACTGGCAGGAGTGGCGGCAGTACGACCTGACCTTCCTTCCCGATGCCCATCGGTTTGACCTGGGCGGCCCCAATTTGGTGGGGATGACCGGGTTGACGGCGGCGATAGAGTTGCTGCTGGAGACGGGGATAGAGGACATTCACCGCCACACCCTGTACTTGACCGATGTGCTCATCGCCGACCTGCAACGGCGAGGGTATCCGGTGGCAAGCAATCTGGACCCGGCTCACCGGTCGGCGATTGTCTCGTTCACCGTGCCAGGGGACGTGCGCGCGGCCCATGCCCGTCTGCGAGAAGCGAAAATTGCTGTGTCTCTGCGGGAGTCCTACATCCGCGTCAGCCCCCATGGCTACAACACGGAAGAGGAAATCCTGCGCGTCGGAGAAGTCCTGGCGATGAGTAACTCGTAGGGACAACCCTCGCAGTGGCCTCTATGGAGCAAGGACAGGCTCTGTCCCTGCGATGGGGGTGCGGGAGCGGCCCTGGCGGTCGCTCTTTCCCCGGGCAAGTGTTTTAGTACCTGCAGGGCGGCCTTTCCAGGCCGTCCTTTTGGGGCCGTCCGGACGGGCTGAGAGGCCATCCGACATACAAACTGCGTGAATTTCTACACAGTAGCAGGAGGAGCAATGGCTCAAAGACCTGCCAGTGAAGTGGTACCGACCGGTTTTTTACCCCGCGCCCCGCGCTCTGTGGAGGAGACTGGGTTGAATCTCGGCTTTCTGATAGACCTGGCTCTCAAAGTGCTCTACTTTGAAGGTTTCCTCTCCGGCTACGAACTGGCGGATCGGATGAAACTTCCCTACGCGGGTGTGGTAGACCAGGTCCTGGAGTTTCTTAAACGAGAGAAACTCTGCGAGGTCAAGGGGGCCGGGGGGTTCGCCGAGGCGGCCTATCAGTATGCCATCTCCGATAAGGGACGGCTGATGGCCCGCGAAGCGCTGGATCGGAGTCACTACGCAGGGCCGGCGCCCATTCCCCTGGATGTGTACAGTGATGCCATCCGCCAGCAATCGCTGGGACAGGTCGTTGTCCACCAGCGGATGATGCGTCAGGCTCTCTCCCATCTGGTCATCAGCGAGGAAACCTTTGCCCAACTGGGCCCTGCCGTCAATTCCGGCAAGTCCATTTTCCTCTTCGGCCCTCCCGGCAACGGCAAGACGGTCATCGCTGAGGCCATCGGCAAAATGATTATGAGCGGCGCTGTCTACATCCCGTACGCGGTGGAGGTGGACGGCCAGGTTATCAAGGTCTTTGACAGCGTGAATCACACTCGTGCCGAGGCGCCGGCTGGCGGGCGGAACGTGGACCCCCGCTGGGTCTATATCCAGCGCCCGATGATTATGGTGGGCGGCGAATTGACCCTGGAGACGCTGGACCTGGTCTACGACGAGACCAACAAGTACTACGAGGCTCCCTTCCAGATGAAGGCCAACGGCGGGATGCTCTTGATTGACGACTTTGGACGGCAGCAGGTTCGGCCTCGCGACCTCCTGAACCGGTGGATCGTCCCTCTGGAGAAGCGGGTGGACTTCCTGACCCTGCACACGGGGCGGAAGATTGAGGTCCCCTTTGATGTGCTCATCGTCTTTGCCACCAACCTGGCCCCGAAGGACCTGGTGGATGAGGCTTTCCTGCGCCGTATCCGGCACAAGATTGAGATTAAAAATCCCACTTTTGACGAGTACCGGGAGATTTTCCGCCGGGTCTGTCAGGCCAAAGGGGTGCCCTACGACGACCGGGGGCTGGCCTACCTGCTCCAGGAGCACTACATCAAGCCGAAGCGCCCGTTACGGGCCTGCCACCCCCGCGACCTGGTGGAGCAACTCTGCGACATTGCCCGGTATCTGAACGTCCCGCCGACCCTTTCCCCCGACCTGATAGATCGGGCCGCGTCGGCCTATTTTGTGGAGTTATAGAAAAAGGGGGATAGATGGAGGTCAAACAGAGTATATCCCAGACCGCATCCCGCCTGAAAGAGCCGTTCCAGCACCTGATCCTGGGGTGCGTGGACGATTATTGTGCCTATCTGACCCGAATGGAGGGAGTGTACCTCTACCATCAGCATCCCAAAGACGAGATGTACCTGGTGCTGGAGGGGGAAATTGCTATAGATTACACCAGCGGCCCGACGGTCGTCCTCAAAGCCGGGGAGTCCCTGGTCGTGCGGGCCGGAGAGCGCCACCGCTCCCGCTCCGAATCCGGTGCCCTGGTCCTGATGTTCAAGGCCCGGGATATGTTTGCCGAATAACAGACGGTTTGCTTTTTGGCATTTTGCGTCATGAAGGGCATCACTCACTTCCTCACCGGCGTCGCTCTGGCGACCTTTTTTCCCGAGGTAGTCCGGCAGGCCGCCGATGGGTCACTCCTGCCCGTCCTGGGCGGCATCGCAGGGATTTTTCCGGACACGCTGGACTTCAAGTTCGTCCGCTACTTTGAGCGGTACGACCTGGAGATCGACCCCGGGCCCCATCCCGACCCGCACCGGATCGCCGACGCGCTGGTCGGGGCGATGCGGCGGGCCTACGAGACGGGCCAGTCTCAGAACATGATGCTCCATACCATCCGCCTGGGCGCTGATCTCTGGCGGCAGTACGTCGTCCGCTTTGATCCCCGACGGAGTGAGGTGAGCGTCCGCATTGGCCCCGTCGTCAACACCGGACAGGTCCCCTTTCCGGGCTCGGAGCCGGAGGGTCTGAAAGAGGTACGTGTTCCGCTGGAATTCCCCCTAGTGGAGACCTACGACGAAGAGTACAAGATAGATATCTTCAGCGGTCCATCCTTCCGCTTTGAGCGGGTGGGGGACCGGCTGCGGGTCCATTTCCTGGATTGGCATCGTCGTTGGTCCCACAGCCTGACCCTGGCGGTCCTGCTGGGGGTCGGCGTCGCCGCGTTGTTTGCGCTGGTGGAAAGGGGGATCGCAGGTGGAGTCACTCGCACTTCTCTCTGGGCTGGCCTGGTCACTACCCTGGGCTTCGCCGGGCACGTCCTGGAGGACCAATTGGGCTTTATGGGGAGCAATCTCTTTTACCCCTTCACAAAAGGCCGGACGGCGGGCCTGCGTCTCCTTCGCTCCGGCGACGCCATTCCCAACTTTTTAACCGTCTGGCTGGCCCTGGCGATCATCCTGTTCAATCTGGACCGCTTCTCGGCCTCGCCACGCTTGGACCCCATTTCCTACCTTCTCCTGTTTGTGGGGCTCCCGCTGGTGGTCCTGGGGGGAGCCTACGCTCTGCAGCGGAGTCGGGCCCAGCCCCGTCCTCGTGAGTTTCTCCGCCAGCGGGATATTGTAGCGGAAACGGAGGAAGTGGAGGTAGGATAATGGGTAAAGCGTTTTGTTTTTGTGGCGGTGAAGCCGTCACAAAAACAAAATTATCCTTTCCAGACCTCCTCTGGCTTCATCTGAAGGACTTGCCCGCTTTCCGGGCGCTGTTACGGGCCACCGAGGCCCGTTTTTACATATCTCTGCCCTTTCCGGAGCCGGTGCTGGACTTGGGCTGCGGGGACGGGCACTTCGGCGCGGTGGCCCTTCCCCGCCCGCCCGACGTCGGCCTGGACCCCGATACCCGGCCGTTATGGGAGGCGCAGCGGCGTGGAGCGTACCGGCTGTTGCTTCAAGCCGATGGTGCCCGCCTGCCCTTTCCGGACGCTGTTTTCGGGACGGTTGTCAGCAATTGTGTCCTGGAGCATATCCCGGATGTGGGGCCGGTGCTGCGGGAGGTGGCCCGGGTCCTGCGCCCGGGCGGACGGTTCTACTTCTCCGTCCCCGGCCCCGATTTCCTGGCGCTGCTTTCCATCGGACAGGCGCTGGACCGGTTGGGACTTCGTCCCCTGGGAAATCTCTATCGGCGGTTCTTTCATCGCATCTCCCGCCATTATTACTACGACGGAGTGGAGGGCTGGAAGGCGCGGCTGGAGTGGGCTGGCCTGCACCTGCTGGACGCGCACCCGTATCTCTCTCCCCGCGCGCTGGCGGCGGTGGAGTGGGGACATTATTTCGGCCTTCCTTCGCTGGTGGCGAAGAAACTGACCGGCCGCTGGGTGATTTGGCCTTCTTGCTTCAATCTCTGGGTGACGGAGCGAATCGTGCGGCCTTTCTACGAAGAGCCACCTCCCGAAAAAGGTGGATGCCTCTTCATCACGGCTTCCCGGGAACTGGATGGTAGCGCAGGCTGCCTGGCCCGGGCCTCCGATTCTCTGCCTGCATGAGGTCACCGAAATGAAAGGGAAGCCAGACGCGCTCCTGCTGATCTTGGGCTTAGGGCTGGTGGTCCTGGGACAGGTCTACTTCCTCAGACTCCCCCAATACGTCTGGGACGGGGTCATTTTCTGTGCATTGGGGGCGCTTTTGTGGGTGGCGGCCCTCCGGCGCGCCCAGGAACGCCCGACGGCTTCTCCTTCCCGGCCGGCCTGGTATCGGCGGTGGCTGGCGGATGCCGCCGCCCATCCCCTGCGGACGGCCTTGCTGGGAGTCGGCGTGTTGCTGGTTCTCTGGGCGGGCATCGGCGCGCGCCGGGCCGACCCCGCCGCTGACTTTTCCCCCTACCTGCGGGCCTGGGCCCTTGGCCTGCTCTTTTACATCCTGGCCCTGGCCCCCCTGCACCCGGCGCGGCGCACTCCGCGCCCTGTGATCTGCGGCTTGCGACATGCGATTTTGCGACTTGCTCCTCTGCTCCTCCTGCTCCTGGCTGCCTTCCTGATCCGCGCCATTGCCCTGGATACCATTCCGGCCAACTTCGGCGGCGACGAGGGCACTCAGGCTCTGGAGGCGCTGCGCCTGCTGGGCCCGCCTCTGGGCAATCCCTTCGCCACCGGCTGGTACAGCGTTCCCACCCTCTCCTTCGTGGTCACCGGGCTCTGGATGAAACTTTTCGGGGCGACGGTCGCCGGGGCGCGGGCCCTCTTCGCCCTGGCGGGCACCGCGTCCGTTCTGGCGACCTATCTCCTGGCCCGCCGTCTGGGCGGAGAATGGGTGGGGTGGGGAGCCGCCGTCCTGGTTGCCTTCGGCCACTACGGGCTCCATTTCAGCCGCCTGGCCTCTAACCAGATCGCCGACGCCTTTCTGGGACCTCTTGTCCTCTTTTTGCTCCTCCGGGGCCTGGAGGGAGATGGCCGTCCCCTTGACCTGGCGCTGGCCGGGGTGGTGTTGAGCCTCTCCTGGTATGCCTACTTCGGTGCCCGTCTGATGACGGTCGTCGTTGGCCTCTATCTGATGGGACGCGCTCTGGGCGGAGGCGGCGCGTTTCTGGCCCGGCACGGTCGCGGGCTGGTCGCTCTGGCGGTGGGGTTTGCTCTGGCCCTCTGGCCGCTGGCTCTCTACTACATCGCCCATCCGGCGGATTTCCTCTCCCGCTACAACCAGGTCAGCATCTTCGCCTCTGGCTGGCTGGCGCAGGAGATGTCGCTGACCGGCAAGAGCGCGACCGCGCTGCTCCTTCAGCAGTTCTGGAAGTCCATTTCCGCCTTTAATGTCACTCCGGACCCCACTTTCTGGTACCGTCCGGGTATCCCCTTACTGGACCCCGTCTCCGGCGTCTTTTTCATTCTGGGGTTGACGGTGGCCTTCTGGCGCGTCCGGCGGCCTGGCGGAGGAGTGCTTCTGCTCTGGTTCTGGGCGTTCATTCTCCTGGGCTGGACCCTGACCGAGAACCCGCCGTCCAGCCAGCGGGGGGTCGGGGTCATCCCGGTGGTGGCGATCCTGACCGCTCAGGGCATCACGGAGACCCTGCAGGCCGTCCGCCGCCTGGCCAAAGACCGTTCCTGTTTCCCGTTTCACGTCTCTCTATATGCCTTATTGCTGGTTCTGATTGCCATTATCAATCTCCGCTTCTACTTTCAGGTTTACACCCCCCGCCGCATTTATGGTAACCCCACCGCCGAGGTTGCCGACGTCCTCTGCGACGCGCTGGAGGGCCGGGATGAAGTCCCGCCGGTCTACTTTAATGGCGCGCCGTTTATGTACTGGGACTTTGGCGCCATCGCTTTCCGGTTACGGGATGTGGCGGGCCAGGACGTTTCTGTGGAGGAACTACCGGAGATAGACCTCTCCGGTGGAGCGCTCTTTGTCGTCCTGGCGGAGAAAATGGCCGACCTAGACTTCCTGCGGGAGACTTTCCCGAACGGTGTGGAGACTCCCTTCTACTCCGAAGCGGACGGTCGGCTTCTGTTCATCCTTTATGAAATCCAACCGAACCGTTCTGGGGGTTCTGGATGAGGATTCATAGAGCACACCGGATTCACTGGATAACCGGTCTTGGGGTGGGAGTTGTCCTGCTCTCTCTGTTCCTGCTGGGTCCCAACCTGACAGAGGCACAGGCCCAGAACCTGACCCCTCAAGTATATCTGCCGTTGGTCCTCAAATCTCCGGCATGCTCTCTGAGCTCTCAGGAGGCAGAGATTGCCCGCTATATGGTAGAGCATCCGGAGCAGAAACGGCCATCTCTGACCTGTCATCCGATTCTGGCACGGGTGGCGCGGGAGCGAGCGGAAGATATGGCCCGCCGCCGCTATTTCAGCCATGTGACCCCAGAGGGATACGGACCGAATTATCTGGTGCGCCAGGCGGGCTATGTGCTCCCTTCTTATTACGACTCGTCTCCGGCAGCCAACAACATTGAGTCCATTGCGGCGGGCTATCCGAGTGCCAGCGCGGCGTGGAATGGGTGGATGAGTTCCCAGGGTCACCGGACTCACCTGCTGGGCTTTCACCCGTTCTTCGCCGAACAGGTGGAGTACGGGATCGGATACGCCTATGACTCCACCAGCCCGTACCAGCACTACTGGGTCGTCATCACCGCCAAACCTGGACCATAGGAGACCCCTATGGAGCAACGAAACTCCCGCTGGGAAACGTCCTTTTTCCTTCTGGCGGTTCTGCTGGTGGGCCTGTCCTTTCGTCTGGTCGGGTTGGGCTGGGGTGAAGGGCAGCCCATCCATCCGGATGAGGAGTTTCTGCGCCAGGTGACGGCGGCGGTTAGCCTTCCCAACCGCCTGTCCCTCTACCTGGATACGGCCAACTCTCCGCTGAACCCCTACAACCGCGGATACGGGTTCTTCGTTTACGGCACGTTGCCCCTGTTCCTCACCCGCGCGGTGGGGGAGGCGCTGGACCGGGGATGCCGGGACGGGACGGCGGTTTCCCTTCCGGCCCGCCTGCTGGCCCCCGTGCTCCTGGGGAATTCGTCGGCCTGCTGGCCGGGGAGTTTTAGCGGCGGAGGCGCTCGCCATCTGGGGCGACTGTTGGCGGCCCTTCTGGACACCGGGAGCATCCTTTTTGTCTTCTTGGCCGGGCGGCGGCTCCGCTCCGACGGCCTGGGGTTGCTGGCGGCCTCCCTCTATGCGCTGGCTGTCCTGCCCATCCAGCAATCCCATTTCTACACGGTGGACGCTTGTGCCAATTTCTTCGTCGCAGTGACTCTCTACTTGGCTCTCTGCCTGGCCCAAAGTGGCCGCGAGAAGGGGCAACCGCAAGAGCTGCCCTCCCATGCCCCCGATCCTGAAAGCCGCGATGAAGGGGCAAGGTTTGCTCCTGCCTATCCGTACATCTATGCCCTTCTGGCCGGCCTGACCACCGGACTGGGCATGGCCTGCAAAATCAGCGTCTGGCCCCTGGGCCTGCTGGTGGGGCTGGCGGCTCTCGCCAGTGTGGTTCGGAATGCGCCCCGGAGCGATAGCGGAGCGATATGCCTGCGCCAGGCTGCCCTGCGCCTGGTGCTCCTCGGCGCCTGTGCGCTCCTGGGGGCCTTCCTGGCCTTCCGCCTGGCCCAGCCCTACGCCTTTATGGGCCCCGGCCTCTTCGGACTGCGTTTCAACCCCCAATGGCTCAAAAACATGGCTGAGGTGCGCGGGCTGATGTCCGGCGCGGTGGATACTTATCCCGGCCATCAGTGGACCAACCGGTTGCCGCTGCTCTTCCCCTGGGTCAACATGGTCTTCTGGGGACTGGGCCTACCCCTGGGGCTGGCGGCCTGGGCCGGATGGGGGTGGGGTGGTGCCCATTTGCTTCGCCGCTGGCGGCGGGAGGGGCTAATGGCCCTGGCGAGGGAACCTCTCCTCCTCCCCTGGCTCTGGGCCACCGGCTATTTCCTCTACCAGGGTACCCAATGGGTCAAATCTGTCCGTTATCTCTTGCCGGTCTATCCGGCCTTTGTCCTCCTGGCAGCCTGGCTCCTGGTCCGCATTTGGACTCGTGCGCGTGTGGTCCAGCACAAAGCGAAGCGGAAAGCCCTTCTGTTCCTTACCACCTTGCTCCCTGTAATCCTGCTCCTGGTGACCCTGCTCTGGGCTCTGGCCTTCACCTCCGTCTACCGGCGGCCCCATACCCGCATCGCGGCCTCCCGCTGGATTTTTCAGAACGTCCCTCTGGGTTCTGTCCTGGCGACGGAGCACTGGGACTGGGCACCCCCGCTGCGGGTGGACGGCAAAGACCCCTTCGGCGGGATGTACCGGGGACTCTCTACCAGTTCCGACGGCACTCTGCAACTCTACCATGACGACACGCCCCAGAAGCGGGAGGACCTGCTGAACTGGCTGGATGAAGCGGATTACATCATCATCGGCTCCAACCGTCTCTATGCTTCCATTGTCCGGTTGCCGACCCGTTATCCGCTGACCATCGCGTATTATCGCGCCCTGTTCAGCGGGGAACTGGGCTTTGAACTGGTGGCCGATTTCACTTCCTATCCGGCTCTTGGCCCCTTCCAGTTCCCGGATACGGAGGAGCCGTTCCCCGTTCCGGAGGCCTCGTACCAGTACCGGGCGGCGCCGCGCTCGGTGTTTCTCCCTCCAGCGGAGGAGGCCTTTAGCGTCTACGACCACCCTCGCGTCCTCATCTTCCGCAAAACGGCCGCGTACTCGCGGGAGCGAGCGGAGGCCTTGCTGCCGGCCTCCCTGCTGGATCACGTGGTCTGGGTGACCCCGAAGCAGGAGACCCTGCGGATATGGCGGCAGATTCTTCCTTTCATACCATCTGGGGGAAGCCCCCAGACGCAGCGGCGACCCATCATAGACGAGCAGACCTGGGCCCAGCAGCGGGCGGGCGGGACCTGGTCGGCGATGTTTGACCTGAGGAGCCCGCTGAACCGCTCATCGTTTTTGGCAGCGGCTGTCTGGTATCTGGTGGCGGGAGGGCTGGGATGGCTGGTTTTCCCTATTCTCTGGCGGGCCCTTCCCCGCCTGACCGACCGGGGTTACGGCATTGCCCGCGCGGTCGGTCTGCTGGCGGTCTCCTACTTAACCTGGTTGGCAGCCAGCCTGCGGATTCTACCCAACACGCGCGGCACCATCGCCTTGAGTGCTTTCCTGATGGCGATGGCCGGCATCTGGGTGGTCTGGCGACGCTGGGGCGAGTTCCGGGACTTCCTGCGCCGGTCCGGAGGGCTGCTTTTGATGTACGAGGGCCTGTTTCTGGTCCTCTATGCCTTCTGGGCCTGGGTACGGGCTCAAAACCCCGACCTCTGGCATCCGGTGGTCGGGGGCGAGAAGCCAATGGACTTCGCCTATCTGAACGCCGTCATCAAATCCACCTGGTTCCCGCCCTACAATCCCTGGTTCGCTGGCGGCTACGTTAACTACTACTACTTCGGCTTTGTCCTGGTGGGGACACTGGCGAAACTGGCGGGCATTATGCCCTCCATTGCCTACAATCTGGCCCTGGCCCTTTTCTATGCCCTGGTGGGGGGAGCGGCTTTCTCTGTGGCTTTCAACCTTGTTGCTGGCATCCAGCCAGGAAACGATAGCAGAGCGGTGTCTGCGCGTCCACAAATCGCGGGCCTTCTTGCTGTTCTGTTCGTTCTGGTCTTGGGGAACCTGGGGGAGGCGCGGCTTCTATACGACAGTTTCCGGCTGGTCGCGGGCGAAATCCCTTTCCGGAGTACCATTCCGGGCTTGGAGTCGCTGGTCCAGGCGCTGAGGGGCTTCGGGATGGTCCTGGGTGGCGCCCCTCTGCCCCTCCGTCCGGAGACGCCCTACTGGTATCCCACCCGGATGATTCCGCCGGATGCCAGTGGAGTGGGTCCGATCACGGAATTCCCGGCGTTCACATTTCTCTATGCCGACCTGCACGCTCACCTTCTGGCCCTGCCGTACACCCTCTGCGCGCTGGTGGTGATGGTGGAATGGGCCCTGCAATTCCGGCAGGGGCATTCGCAGAAGAGTTCGCGAGGGCTATCTTTGCTACTGGCCGCTCTCATCATTGGCGCTCTCCGGGCGACCAATACCTGGGACTACCCCACCTATCTCCTGCTGGGGATGGCCGTGCTGGCCTGGTCTCTGGTTCGGGGCGAGCCGCAGAGTGAGGTGAAGCGGCATTGGGGGCGTGCCCTTCTCTATCCCCTCCTGTTGGCCGGGCTGACGGTGTTGCTGTTCCTTCCGTACATCCGGGCCTATATCGCTCCCTACGATCGGATGCGCCTCTGGACGGATGCCCGCACGCCGCTGGACATTTACATCTTGCTGCTGGGCCAGTTTCTCCTGCCGCTGGGCGCGCTTCTGGTGGTGGATACCTGGCAGGTGCTTTCGGGCCGACGGCTTTCGCTGTTTTTCCTCGGGTTGGGGGGAGCGTTGGTCTGTGGGCTGATGGCCGCCGGTCTGGGAGTGCCAGTGGCCGCGGTGGCCCTGCCGATGGGCGTCCTTGCTTTCGTCCTGGCCTTTCTGCTCCCCGCACACCGCGCCCTGCCTGCGTTCTGGATGGCGGTGGCTCTGGCGCTGACCCTGGGCGTGGAGGTCCTGGTGCTGGAGGGGGACATCGGTCGGATGAACACCGTCTTCAAATTCTACTTCCAGGCCTGGACTCTGCTCTCAGTGAGTGCGGCGGCCGCGCTGGTGGAGTTGGCCAGGGTCAGCGACGCCTGGCCCGCCGACATCCGGCGCCTCTGGTGGGTGGCAATGGGGGCCATCATATTCGCCACGGCTCTCTTCCCGATCATGAGCATCCCGGCCAAGATAAGGGACCGGTTCACCCATGCCACCGGCCCCACGCTGGACGGTATGGCCTACATCCGCTATAGCCGTACCAGGGATGTGCGGGGGGAGGTAGACCTGGGGCCGGATTATGGGGGGATTCTCTGGTTACTGGAGAATGTTCAGGGTTCGCCGGTGATCCTGGAGGGGCTGGGGGAGCGGGAGTACCTCTGGCAGAGCCGCATTTCTATCTACACTGGCCTGCCTGCGGTCGTTGGCTGGCGCTGGCACGAAGTGCAGCAGGGAATGGGAGAGGAGGTAGATCGGCGCCACTGGTATGTACGGGAGTGCTACAACACCCCCGACCCAGACCGGGCGCTGGCGATTCTGCGCCAGTACGGAGTTCGCTACGTCTATGTGGGCCCTTACGAACGCCTCTATTATGATGCTGCCGGGCTCTCCAAGTTTGATGGGATGGTTGTTCGGGGACTTCTGCGGGTCGTCTATGACCGGGAAGGGGTGCGAATCTACGAGGTGGTGGGGGCGGAGTGAGGGGCAGGATGAACAGAGGGGGTAGAGGGCGGCGGGCGGCCGATGCTCTGAACCCGTGTGTCCCTTACCATCGGCTTGACTATCCGGATGACCCGGTTTACCATGTGTGAAAGTCCTGAAGGAGGAGTACATCGTCGCTGCGTGGACTGCTGGATTTTCCGAAAGACCATCCCCTTCCGCTGAAGGAGGTCCGATGCGCTTCCCCTGTGCCCGTACATTCTCCATCGTCGCCCGCGACCCGCAGACCGGACAACTGGGGATAGCGGTTCAGTCCCACTGGTTCTCCGTCGGGTCGGTAGTATCCTGGGCGGAGGCTGGCGTTGGTGCTGTCGCCACCCAGGCGCTGGTGGATGTTCGCTATGGCCCGCTGGGGCTGGCCCTGATGCGGGCGGGCTATTCGGCCCCTCAGGCCCTTTCAGCCCTCCTGGCCGCCGACGACGGTCGGGACCTCCGACAGGTCGCTATGGTGGACGCTCAAGGACGGGTCGCCGTCCACACTGGCCAGCGATGCATCCCGGAGGCTGGGCATGAAGTCGGCGATGGATTCTCCGTCCAGGCCAACATGATGCTGGGAGTGGAGGTCTGGCCGGCGATGGCCCGCGCGTACCGGGAGTCATCCGGCGACCTGGCGGAGCGGTTGCTGGCGGCGCTGGAGGCCGGACAGGCCGCCGGCGGCGACATCCGCGGCCAGCAGAGCGCCTGCATCCTCATCGTGGAGCCTCTCTCCACGGGCCGCCCCTGGGCGGATACGGTGATGGACCTGCGGGTGGAAGACCATCCCCAACCCATCGCTGAACTCCGCCGTCTAATCGGACTCCACCGAGCCTACCGGCATATGAACCAGGGAGACGAATGGCTGGGCAAAGGGGAGGTGGAGCGGGCACTGGAGGAGTACCGCGCTGCTGACCGGATGGCCTCAGACCATGAGGAAATTCGCTTCTGGCACGCGGTCACCCTGGCCGATGCCGGACGGCTGGAGGAAGCGCTGCCCCTGTTCCGGGAGGTCTTCGCCCGCAACCCCCTCTGGGCCACCCTGCTGGAGCGATTGGGGACGGTGGGCCTGGTCGGATACGACCCGGAGACTATGCGCCGCATCCTTTCCGGCCGGTAGGGGGTCGGACCAACGGGTGAGCGGTTGTCCTGCCCTGTTATGCTCTCTGCGCCCTGCGACATATAAATCTACGACCAGCGGCTTGAGATATGAAATCTGCGGCTTTCTGCATTCACGGTCACTTCTACCAGCCGCCGCGGGTGGACCCGTTCACCGGGAAAGTCCCGCGCGAGCCGGACGCGGCGCCGTACGCCAATTGGAATGAGCGCATCACCGCCGAGTGCTACGGGCCTATGGCCCGGCGGGGTCTCTTTGGCCGCATCAGTTTCAACCTGGGCGCCACCCTGGCCCGCTGGCTGGACGAATACGCCCACGATACGTATGAGCACATCGTCGCCGAGGAGCGCGCCGTCTATCAGGCCCACGGCGCCGGGAACGGCATCGCCCAGTCCGTTCATCATACGATTCTCCCTCTGGCC
This sequence comes from Chloroflexota bacterium, assembly GCA_014874475.1. Lineage (GTDB taxonomy): Bacteria > Chloroflexota > Anaerolineae > B4-G1 > DUEL01 > SpSt-77. The sequence goes on along the minus strand of JADBJJ010000008.1, from coordinate 115,688 downwards.
CGCCATCGGGATAAAATCTGTCAGGTCCGCTGGGGGATCGCCAGTTTCACCCACCGTTTCGGCCACCCGCCGGAGGGGATGTGGCTGCCAGAGATGGCGGTGGACCTGGAGACATTGGAGGTCATGGCGGCGGAAGGGATCCGGTTTACGATCCTCTCCGACCAGCAGGTCCGGGGCGACCTGACCGACGGAGCCGGGCCGTACCGGGTCCGACTGCCCGGAGGGCGGGAAATCGCCGTATTTGTCCGGGACCGCGCCCTTTCGGACGCGCTGGCGTTCGGGATGCCCGCGCCGGAGAACACAGAGCAGTGGTTGCGGGAACATCTGGAATGGCGCTGCCGGCGCGGGGGGCTGGTGCTGATCGCCACGGACGGGGAGACGTTCGGCCATCATCATCCCGAAGGGTTGGAGGTACTGGAGCGCATCCTGGACGGCGCGGCGGCGGTGGGATGCCCGCCGGTCACGCTGGGGACGTATTTCCGGGAGCATCCGCCCCAGGCCGAAGTGGAGGTGGTGGAGAACAGTGCCTGGAGTTGCGAGCACAACCTGAACCGCTGGGCGCTGGGCTGTCCCTGCACTCCGGGCGATGGCCGCTGGAAGGCGGCGCTGCGGCGCGCGCTGGATAACCTGACCTGCGAACTGGATGGAGTCTACACCTGCGAGGCCCAGCGGTTGGGGCTGGCCCCCTGGCCCCTCCGGGATGCCTACATCGCGGTCGTTCTGGGGCAGATGGACGGAGAGACCTTTCTTTGCGGCAACGGCCTGGGCCATCTGACGACCGACCAGGCCCGGCGGCTCCTGTGGCTTCTGGAAGCGCAGTTCTACCGCCAGCGGATGTACGCCAGTTGCACCTTTTTCTTTGAGGACCTGGACCGGTCTGAGCCGCGCTACGCCATCGCCAACGCGGTCCTTGCCCTGGCGCTCACCCGCTACGCCACCGGCGAGGACCTGACAGCAGGCTTCCGGCGCGACTTGCGGCTGGCTGTCAGTTGGCGGACGGGCCGCAGCGGGGCGGATTTACTGGAACATATGTTGCGGTAAAGGCGGGCTGGAAAGCCCGCCGTGGGCAATAGCCCGGAAAACGACGGCCTGAAAAAGCCGTCCTACCTGGCCGCTCTGGGTAAACCCGCCAGGGCCAGCATCTTCTCCAGCAGCCGGCGCGTCCGCTCTTTGGTCCCCTCTTCCTGCTCCCCCACCGGCCCCACGCAGGCCGGGCATCCGTCCGCACATGGACAGGTTGCCACCTGCTCCCGCGCAGCCTCCAGAAGCGCTGTCCCCTCCGTCAGCAACTCGTAGAGGCGCGCTGAAAGGCCCGCCCCGCCCGGCACCCGGTCGTACACGGTCACCCGGGGGAGGTGGGTCTCCCACGTACGCGGCTCCACCACCGTCTCCAGGTCCCCCGGCGCACAGAGGACGTAAAGCGGCGCCAGGCCACGCAGCAAGTAGGCCAGGCCGGAGAGCGCGCTACGGGCCCCGCGGGCTCGCTCCACCTGCCGGTGGCAGGTCGGGCAGAGGGTGATGAGGTTCTCCAGCCGGTTCGCCAGACGGTAAAAGTCGTTCTTCCCCGGAATGTAACCAAAGACGGCGAAAGGGACCCGATGGTGAACCTCCAGCGGACGTCCCTCCTGCGCCGGCGCTCCGCAGTGGCGACAGCGGTAGCCGTCCCGGGCCAGCGCCGCCGCCCGCTGCGCCGGCCAGTCCGGGCCATAGTGAGTGGGCAGGTGGAGCACCTGTTCCTCCTGCAATTGCTCCACCAGTTCCGGCCCCAGGTCTATCCAGACTCCCACCGTCTCCATACGCCCCTCCGGCAGGTCTACCTCCTCCCCGCCCAGTACCTCGTGGGTGTAGCGGCGAATCTGCCGGTAACCGGTGACACGGCGGGTGACCTCTATAACCCCCCAGGAGACGGCCCAGTCCATACCGGCCTGGCGGCTGGCGCTCCCCAGTGTCTCCAGAACCTGGACTTCTGTGATTGCGCTGGCGCGGGTATAGTAGTCCACCTCTACCGCCCGCACCTGCGCCAGCCCCGCGTCCCAGTCCAGGTTCTCCACCCGGTACATGTCGGCCTCGTGCAGGTAGATGGCGCCTGGATAGACCAGTATGGGCGCGCTGGCGCGGTCTATCTCACCGATGACTTGCGGCGGGTCCGTGCTGACATCCTGAATGACTACCACATCGGGGGTGCTGGTGCGCAGGTTGACCGCCCGCGCGGGCTCCCTCTCCCCGACCCATATGTACCGCCCGTCCGAGCGGTGCAGGTCGCCCGTCTCCTCCAGCAGACAGAGCCACCCCCCCACGTCCGGCAGGGTCCCGAAGGACTCGCCGGGCTCAAAGGGCAACTCGTACGCGGCGCAGGCGACGTGGTCAACCAGGACGGCCGGGTTATCGGGATTCAAGTGGGCTTCCTCCATCGGTCGGCCGAAGAGGAACTCCGGATGGGTCGCCAGGTACTGGTCCAGCGGCGAGGACCCGGCGATCAGGACGACCAGCGATGCCCCGGCCCGGCGTCCGGCCCGGCCGGCTTGCTGCCAGGTGCTGGCGACGGAGCCGGGATAGCCGACCATGACGCAGGCGGCCATCTGCCCGATATCCACGCCCAGTTCCAGCGCATTGGTGGCGACGACAGCCCGGACCGTCCCTTCTCGCAGACCCTGTTCAATCTCCCGCCGCTGGGAGGGCAGGTAGCCGCCCCGATAGCCTCGGATGGCGGCGGGGTCCTGCCCCCACGCGGGGGCCCGTTCCCGCAGGTAGCCCAGAAGGACTTCGGTGCTCAGACGGGAGCGGGCGAAGAAAATGGTCTGCAGGTCTGCTGGAAGAATGTGGCTGGCGATGTCCAGCGCGGCCAGGAGAAGCGGACGACGCAAGCCCAGAGCCGGGTCCACCAGGGGCGGGTTATAGATGAGGACATGTTTCTCCCCGCGCGGTGCCCCGTCCTCTACCACCGGATAGACCTCTGCCTCCAACAGCCGTTCGGCCAGTCCCCGGGGGTTGGCGATGGTGGCGGAGGCGCAGAGGAAATGGGGAGCGGCGCCGTAGAAACGACAGACCCGGCGCAGTCTCCGCAGGACGTTGGCGACGTGGCTCCCAAACACCCCGTGGTAGACGTGGAGTTCGTCCAGGACGACCCAGCGCAGGCCAGAGAGGAAGCGGGCCCAGCGGGTGTGGTAGGGCAGAATGCCCATGTGGAGCATATCCGGATTGGTCACCAGCAGACGCGCCTTCTGGCGGATGGTGGTCCGCTGGCTGGTGGGGGTATCGCCGTCGTAGGCGGCGGCGACGATGGACGGGAAAGGCATCAGCAGCGGCCGCAGGGTCGCCAGTTGGTCGTGAGCCAGGGCTTTGGTGGGGAAGAGGTAGATAGCAGTGGCCGTCGGGTCGGTCAAGAGGGTTTGCAGAACGGGGAGATGGATTGCCAGAGACTTGCCAGAGGCGGCGGCGGTCGCCAGGACGACGTTGTGGCCGTCCAGCGCGGCGGTGACGGCCTCGGCCTGGTGGGTGTATGGAGCCTCTATGCCTGCACCGCGCGCGACCTCTACCAGCCGGGAGGCCAGGGCGACGGGCCAGGGAGCGGTGCGGGCCGTCCGGGCCGGCAATTGCTCCCAGGCCGTCACATTGCGCATCAAATCGGGGTCCGCCCGCAGGCGGGCCAGAAGGGAGAGGACAGGGTCCATAGGGGGCCAGAAAAACGGAACCACTGGAAGGATCAGCGATTATGAAGTCGCTGGTCCTTCTGACTCTTTATGCTCCCGCGCCAGGTCCAGGTACTCCCGCCGCACCAGTTCCTGCTCCCCGACGCCGAAGAGTTCCAGCAGTTCGCCGATGAGCATCGCTTTCCGCTCCGCGTCCTGCGCCGACCAGGTACGGCTCTTCAGTTCCAGGAAGTAGGCGGGGAGCGCCGGATGGGTCACCCGGTCCAGGTTGACCGCGAAGTCGGTCCCGCCGTAGCGGATGTGGTACCGCCGCCGCTCTTTGTGGACTTCCCACTCCGCCGCCGGCTTGAAGTACTCCCGGTAGAAGCGCAGACTGCGGGTTGCGGGTGCGTCAAACCGGGAACGGGAGAGCAGCACAGAATGGGGAAACTCCCGCTCCTTCGTATCGCTCGTCAGTGTGAGCCGGTAACGGACGTCGGCGACCTGATCCTCATCGTTCAGGATCTCCTCTTCCCGATAGCGCAGGCGGCTGCGGTCGGGGTCATCAAATAGGAAGTATGTGTCGTATTGCCGTCGCCGGGACTGTTTGACGATGGGAAGGGTTCCGTCCGTCAGCACCGCCAGGACATCTGCGTCATCGGTCAGGTGGACCTTAACCTGAACCTCAAAGGTTTTCTCCCGGGCCACGCCGCCGATGGCGACCAGTTTGCTGAGGACGCTCTCCTCCCGAAGGTTGATGAAATAGTCAATTTTACGGGCAATCTCCAGGGCCTGAGTACACAGTCCCTCGGGGTCCACCGTCAAAAGAACCCGGTCCCGCATAAGCCACTGGCCGTCGCAGAGGACGTGGCGCACGTCTTGGCTCTTGGCTGCGTAGACCAGCAGGGAATAGATACTTTCGGGGTCCCGGTGGAAGCGGGGGGTCAGGTGCAGGTCCTCCAGGCTGACGACGGCGATGTCGGCCCGTTTGCCGACTTCCAGCGAGCCGGTCAGGTGAGCGATGTGCAGGGCTCGGGCGCCCATGATGGTCGCCATAGCCAGCGCCTGGCGGGCGGGCAGGGCCGTCGGGTCGGCGGTGATGCCTTTGGCTAGGATTGCCGCCAGCCGCAGTTCCTCAAACATATCCAGGTCGTTGTTGCTGGCAGGGCCGTCGGTGCCAATGCCCACGTTCAGGCCCAGGGCCAGCATCCGGGCCACCGGCGCGATGCCGCTGGCTAGTTTCAGATTGCTGGTGGGGTTGTGGGCCACGCCTGTCCCGTGGTGGAGCAGAGTGTGCATCTCGCCCTCATCCAGGTGGACACAGTGGACGGCGGTAGTCCTGGCCTCTAACAGGCCCTGCTTTTTGATCCAGGGGACGATGGGCATACCGTATTCGGCCCGGTGCTCCTGGACCTCCAGCGCGGTCTCGGCCACGTGGATGTGGATGGGGACGTCGTAGGCCTGGGCCAGGCGCGCGCACTCCTGGAGCATCTCAGCGGTAGCGGTGTAGGCGGCGTGGGGGCCCAGCGCAGGGACGATGAGGTGGTGGCCCCGCCAGCGCCCGATGAAGGACTCCGCCAGGCGCAGTCCCTCATCGTAACTGGCCGCGTCGGGAGTGGGGAATTTCAGGACGGACTGAGCGCAGACTGCCCGCATACCGACCTGGGCGGCGGCGTCGGCGACGGCCTCTTCGTAGTAGTACATATCGCCGAAACAAGTAACGCCGGAGCGGATCATCTCTGCGCAGGCCAGTTGGGTGCCCAGCCAGCAGAAGTCGGGGCGAACGAACTCCCGCTCCACGGGCATCATATAGCCGACGAGCCAGACATCCAGGCGCAGGTCGTCGGCCAGGCCGCGCACCAGGGTCATCGGGGCGTGGGTATGGGCGTTGATGAGGCCGGGGATGACGGCGTGGCCGGAGCAATTCACCACCTGGCGCGCCGTCCACTCCCGCTCCACCTCCTCCGCTGGTCCCACCGCGACGATGGCTCCCTCTCGGACCGCCACCGCACCCGGCTCCCAGACGTCGTACCGGTCGTTCATAGTGACGACCACGCCACCGGTGAGGATCAAATCTGCGGTTTTCATCCTCCCTCCTTTTGGAGGGGATTATAGACGCGAATCGGTTGAGGGACAAATGGAGTAGGGGCGACGATGCCGTTTGGGCCGGCGGCTCTCCCCCTTATCTCAGCGTCACCCGCCGGAAGCGCTCCACGTACCGGATGGTCCCGTCGGGCTCCTCTTTGCGATACCATTCCCGCAGCCGGGATTCCAGGCCATCCGGGTCGGCGATCTGAGAGCGGTGGTGGCGGAGGGCCTCCAATTTCAGAGGCAGGGTGTCGGTGATGTCCACTTCCGTATCCGGCTCCGCCGCGCCCGCGATGTAGACCTCCCGCACCCGGTGGGGCTCCAGTCCCTCCGCCAGCAGTTCGGGAAACTGGCGGGGGTTGCGGGCGTCGGGGAAGACGGCGTCCAGCGCAGCGTCGCCAATGGCCCGGTGGTCGGGGTGATTCAGATACCCGGAACGGTAGCGGACGGTGGGGTCGCAGGTAATCACCACGTCCGGCTTCCAGCGGCGAATCTGGCGGGTCAGGTCCCGGCGCAATTCCAGGGTGGGGGTCAGGGAGCCGTCGGGGTAATCCAGAAAGATGACCTCCCGCACGCCCAGGACGCGCGCGGCGGCCCGCTGTTCTTCTTCCCGGATGCGGGCCAGTTGGTCTACGGGAATGGTCAGGTCGTCAGAGCCCCGCTCCCCGTGGGTCGCCAGGACGTAGATGACCTCCCGGCCTTCCCGGACCCACCGCCCCACCGTCCCGCCGCAGAAGAACTCCGGGTCGTCTGGATGAGCCAGGATGACCAGAACTCTTCCCTTTGCGTTCATTCGTCCTCCTGAGGCCCAGAGACAGGGAAATCTTTCGGCAGCACCTCCACCTCATCAGCGGGGACTTCTACCCGCTGATCCTCAATCTGGACGATGACCGTCCTCTTCAGAGGAGCCAGGTCCACCACCTTGCCCACTCCCCGGGAGGTGCGGACGATGCTCTTGAGTTTGGGCAGTCCCTGGAGAGCCTCCTGATAGGTCTCGTACTCGTAGGCGAGGCAGCAGCGCAGCCGTCCACACATCCCAGTGATATCGGAAGGGGTGAGGGAGATGCCCTGGGCTTTGCCCATGCGAATGGAGACGGGGCTGAAATCGGCCAGGAAGCGCGAACAACAGCGGGGTTCGCTACAGGCCCCATAGCCGCCCAGCAGTTTCGCCCGGTCCCGGGGCCCGATTTGCCGCATCTCCACTTGGATCTGGAGGTTCGTGGATAGTTCCTGTCGGAGCCCCTCCAAGTCCACCTTTCCCTCCGTCTCGTAGAGGATGGTGAGCCGTTTGCCATCCAGGGTGTACTCGGCGGTGGCGAACTTGACCGGAAGGGATTCCTGGAGGGCGCGGGCATGCAACTGCTGGAGGATTTCTCGGGCCTTCCCTTCCCATTGTTGCCGCAGGGCCAGGTCAGCGCCGGTGGCCCGCCGGAGGATGGTCTTCAGGTCTTCCCGGCGCTTCTCCAGGGGTAGATACCGGATAAAGGCGACGCGGCCGATTTGCCGTCCCCATGCGGTATCCACAACGACGAAGTCGCCCGGGACCAGGTCCGTGCAGGCGCCAGGGAGAAAGGAGTAAATCTTTCCCCCCTCCTGGAAGCGGACGCCCACAATGGGCTGTTCCGACCGCTCCGGGCAGGGCGGTTGCTCTTCAGTCCGGATGGTTTCTTCGCTCTGGATTTCAGCCTCAATTTCCACTCTCTCTTCTTCCATTGAACCCTCATTCAGACGCAGGTTTTGTAAAAACTTACCGTATAAGGAGACAAAAGGCTCACGAAGGACTCAAACCGAAATCATCTTTCATGTCCTTCGTGTTTTTTGACTTTTCCCTATGTCCTCTGCGTTCTCTGCGGTTACAAAGAGCCCCTCCAGCGGGCCCAGCCGCAGGTCGTCCACAGTCACTGGGGGGATCCCCAGTGAGCGGCCGCCAAATTCCCCATGGCAATCGGAGCCACCGGTCACCAGCAGGCCGTGGCGGGCGCAGAAGGCCTGGCAGCGGGCGGTCATCTCCGGGGAGTGGTAGGGGGTGTAACATTCCACCCCGGCGATGCCGAATTCCAGGAAGGCGGCCAGGGCCTCCTCTATTGGCCCGAATCGGCTCAGACTGCCCCCCGGATGGGCCAGGACCGGCACCCCGCCGGCCTCCCGAATCCGGGCGACCGCTTCCGCGGGATGGGGGAATTCCGGCTCTGGAGGACGGACGGGGTCCACAAAGATGCGCTCAAAGAAATCCTGGACGTCCCGGCAGAGGCCAGCATCTATCAGAAAATTCAGCCCTTTCCAGCCGCCCCGGCGAGGGTCGTTCTGATAGGCGGCGTAGGCCTCCAGGTCCACCGGGTAGCCCGCCCGCGCCATTCGCCGGAGTGTCTCATCGTTGACCCATTCCAGCCGGGCCCGGTTGGACCGCAGCAGGTCGTTCAGCGACGGGTGGTCCGGATGGATACCATAGCCCAGGATGTGGACAAGCGCGCCATCCAGCAGGGTGGAGATTTCTACGGCCAGGAGGAGGGCAGGGGCGTTCGGGGTCCGGCGGACGATGTCGGCGACGGCCAGTGCCCCCTCCACTGTGTCGTGGTCGGCAACGGCGAAGAGACCGATATCCGCGGCCCGGACGTGTTCCACTACCTCCTGGGGCGTCCAGGTGCCGTCGGAGGCGACGGTGTGGATATGAAGGTCGGCGCGCATACTTTTTAAGGGTAAAAGTGCCTGGCACTTTTCAGATGCCAGGCACTTCTGGCGCTGAAGCACTCCTCTACGCCCCCAGTCGCTTCTTCAGTTCCTCGGCAAGGGCGGGAACATACTTGAAGAGGTCACCCACGATCCCGTAACGGGCCAACTGGAAGATGGGGGCTTCGGGGTCCTTGTTGATGGCGACGATCACTTTGCTGGTGCGCATCCCGGCCTGGTGCTGGATGGCGCCGGAGATGCCGCAAGCGATATAGAGGTCCGGGCTGACCGTCTTACCGGTCTGTCCGACCTGGTGCTCGTAGGGGATCCACCCGGCATCCACGGCGGCGCGGGAGGCGCCGACGGCGGCCTTGAGCGTTCGCGCCAGTTCGCGGATGGGTTCAAACCCCTCCGGCCCGCCCACGCCCCGCCCGCCGGAGACGATGATGGCGGCATCGGCCAGATTGACCCCGCCCACGGTCTCCTGGAAGCCGGTCACTTTGGAGGGGATGTCCTCTTCTTTGAGGATGGGGGCCACCTGGATGATCTCGCCGGTGCGGGAGGGGTCCGGTTCGGGTTTGGGGAAGGCGCGGCTGCGCAAGGTGAAAACGGCGGGCCGCCGCTCCGGGACGGTGCAGGTGCAGAGGAGTTTCCCGGCGTAGATGGGCCGGGTGGCGACCAGTTGGCCATCCTGGAACTCCAGCGCAGTGCAGTCGGCCACGCAGCCGGTCTCCAGGTCCACCGCCACAGCCGGGCCCAGGTCGCGGCCTCGGGCGGTGGCGCCCATCAGGATGAGCGCGGGCTGGTGCTGGCGGGCCAGTTCGGCCATCAGGGCGGTATACGGCTCCAGACGAAAATCGGCCAGGGTGGGGTCGTCGGCCAGGAAGACTTTGTCGGCCCCGTAGGCGATGGCGTCCTTCGCCAGCGCTTCCACGCCCTGCCCGAAGATGCAGGCGCAGACCTGTCCGCCCAGTGTCTGGCTCAGGGTGCGGGCGGCGCCGATGGCCTCCCATGACGGGCCGGCCACCTGTCCGTTAAACTGTTCAATCCAGACGAAGATGTCGTTGCTCATCGGTTCCTCCCGTTAAATCACCTTTTCCGCCATCAGTTTATCCACCAGGATGCGGACGGTCTCCTCCACCGTCTCGGCCTGGATAATTTCGGCCTTCCCCTCGCGGGTTGGGGGTGAGAAGATGCGGGTCCAGCGGACACCGGAGCCAGCCGCGCCGACTTTTGCCGGGTCCGCGCCGATGTCGGTCGCGCTCCAGACCGGGTACTGGGCGCGGGTGGCCTTGCGGATGCCCATGAACGAGGGGTAGCGCGGCTCGTTAATCCCCTTGATGGTGCCGACGACAGCGGGGAGGGGCGCTTTCACCACCTGCCGGCCCTGCTCCAGCAGCCGCTCCGCGATGATGGTCTTCCCTGCTGGGTCCAGTTCGGCAATCTTAATCACGTAGGTGAGGGGGGAGAAGCCCAGGCGGTAGGCCACTTCCACCGGTATCTGCCCCGTCTGGCTATCAATGGCGGACTTGCCGAAGAGGACCAGGTCCACGTCCCCCATCTTCTCTATAGCCTTCGCCAGGACGTAGGAGGTCGCCAACGTGTCCGAGCCCTCAAAGATGGGATCCCAGATGCGGATACCCTCATCGGCGCCCATCGCGATGGCGTGTTTGAGCGCCTCCAGCGCGGCCTCTGGCCCCATAGAGATGACGGTGACCCTCGCGTTGCCGCCCAGTCGCTCCTTGATGAGCAACGCTTCCTCCACTGCGTACTCATCCCATGGGTTGATGACGATGGGGGAATCCCCCCAGGAGACATTGCCCGCGGCGTCCACCGTCAGTTTCGCCGCCGAGTCGGGCGTCTGCTTGGTACAGACGACAATGTGCATGGATTCACCTCCGGTTGTGGGATGGGGAAATGGACCTCACCCCCTGGCGGTTTCCCTCTCCCTCTCTCCCTGTTCCGTTGGACAGAGAGGGGAGGGGGCAGAAAGGGGGGCGAGGATTATGCCTCTCGCTGCCATTCCTCCGGGTCGTAGGCTGGGAGTTCGCATCGCAGCGGCCGGTCCTGCCGGTAGCCCAGAACGTACTGGGCCTGGATGAGTTCGTGAATCTGGCTGGTGCCCTCATAGATGCAGGCCCCTTTGGCGTTGCGCAGGAACCGCTCCACATCGTACTCATCGGAATAGCCGTAAGCGCCGTGAATCTGGATCGCGTCCGAGGCGGCGGCGAAACTGGCCTCAGTGGCGAACCACTTCGCCAGGCTGGTCTGCCAGGTGTTGCGGATGCCCTGATTCTTCAGCCAGCCTGCCCGCAGGTAGAGCAACCGGCCGATTTCGTAGTCCCGCCGCATACGGGCAATCATCTGCTGGACCAACTGGTGCTCTGCGATGGGGCGGCCGAAAGTCCGGCGCTCGTGGGCGTACTTGGCCGATGCCTCCAGGCAGGCCCGGATGAGCCCTGTGGCCCCGGCGCCGATCGTATAGCGGCCGTTATCCAGGCAGGACATTGCGATTTTGAAGCCCTCGCCCTCCTCGCCCAGCCGGTTCTCCGCCGGGACCTCCACATCGTTCATCGCGATCCATCCTGTGGAGCCGGCGCGCACGCCCAGTTTGCCGTGAATATCGCCGGTGGTGATGCCTTTCGTCTCCCGCTCCACAATGAAGGCCGTGATGCCCTGATGAGGTGGGGCCTTGGGGTCGGTGCGGGCGAAGACCAGGAAGTTGTGGGCCATAGAGGCCAGGCTGATCCACATCTTCTCGCCGTTGAGGATGTAGGAATCCCCCTCCCGCCGGGCCGTGGCGGCCATCGCGGCCACGTCCGAGCCGGCCCCGGGTTCGGTGAGGCCGAAAGCGGCCCAGCGCTCCCCCCGGGCTTGGGGAACTAAGAACCGCTGTTTTTGCTCCTCCGTCCCCCACTGGAGGAGGCCCAGACTGTTCAGGCCCACATGGACGCTCATCACCACCCGCAGGAAAGTGTCCACCCGCTCCAGTTCCTCGCAGGCCAGCCCCAGGCTGATGTAGTCCATCCCCTGCCCGCCGTAGCGGACGGGGATGCAAATGCCCATAATGCCCAGTTCCGCCATCCGTTCAATAGCCCGGACGAAGGGTTTGTGGGCGCGGTCGTACTCTTTGATATAGGGGGCCACCTCTTTCTCGGCGAAGTCCCGCACCATGCGGACGACCATTTCGTGCTCAGGGGTCAGGGAAAAGTCCATAGGATTCCTCCGGCGTGGAATAACTGACTATCGGTCATTATATTCAAGGTGGAAAAAGACGCAAGTTGCCGGCCCTTCAGGGGAGAGGATGGGGCAACAATGGCCGAAGGCGATTGCCTCCAGTCCTCTATCTGGGCAGCCGTGCGAATTTTCAGATAGACTCATCGGGCGGTTCCGTTATACGGCTCACAGAGAGAGGGTTCGGGTAGAGCGGCCCTCTTGTCAGATTCCCTCCTGTGGGTACAATTGGGACGGTTATGGATCCTCTCCGGGAGGTGCGGCTGTGTCCACGACTCACCGTATCCAGAACGCTTACGGTTACCTGGACGAAGAGACTGGCGAATATGTCATCACTCGGCCCGATACCCCGACCCCGTGGATGAACTACATCGGCGAGGGGCGGTACGGGGGCATCGTCTCCAACACCGGCGGCGGCTATTCCTTTGACCGGGACCCCAAATACCGCCGCGTCACCCGTTACCGCTACAATGCCATTCCCGCCGACCAACCGGGGCGCTACATCTATCTGCGGGATATGGAGACGGGGGACTACTGGAGCATCACCTGGCAGCCCGTCCCCGAGCGCGCCCTGGACGAGTATGAGTGTCGTCACGGGCCCGGCTACACTCGCATCCGCAGTGAGTACCGCGGAATCGCGGCTGAAATCCTCTACTTCGTCCCTCCAGCGGCCTTCTCTCCCTTCCCCGGCGAAATCTGGGTCCTGAAAGTCCGGAATCGGACAGGCCGGATGCGCGACCTGCGCTCCTTCTCCTATGGGGAGTTCTCTTACTGGGGCGCGGAAATAGACCTGCACAACCTGGATTGGGGTCAGCACATCCTCCAGAGCCGCTTTCAGGACGGCATCATTCGCACTGCCACCCGGTTCCGTCCGACCACTACGTTCTTCGCCAGCAGCGTCGCGCCGATGGGATTTGATACGGACCGCGAGGTCTTCGTTGGCCGGTACCGCAGTCTTGCCAACCCCATCGTCGTGGTGACCGGCGAACCGCGGAACAGCCAGGCGCCGCGCGGAAACCATATTGGCTCCCTCTGCCACGATCTGATCCTGCCGCCCGGCGAGGAACAGACGATCATTTACCTCCTGGGTGTGACCGACGAGCCGGAAACCATCCCCGCGCTGGTGGAGAAGTACAGTCGGCCAGAAAACGTAGCAGCGGCCTTTGAGGCCCTCCGGGCCGACTGGCAGGAATATCTGGGCAAATTCCAGGTGCAAACCCCCGACCCGGAGATGAACGCGATGCTCAATGGGTGGAACCAGATTCAATGCCGGGCTACGCTGTTCTGGTCTCGGTTTGTCTCCGCCTACGAGACTGGCCTGGGACGGGGCATGGGGACGCGTGATTCGGCCCAGGACTCGCTGGCGACAGCCCATAACGCTCCCGATCGAGTGCGGGAGACGCTCACCATGCTCTGGAAATTACAGTTTCAGGACGGCCACACCTGGCATCAGGTTTTTCCGCTTACCGGAGAGGGCGGTCCTGGCCTGGCGGCAGAGTTCCCCGAATGGCCTCAGTGGTTCTGCGATGACCACCTCTGGCTTATCCTGGCGACGGTGGCCTACTTGCGGGAGACCGGCGACTTCGCTTATCTGGAGACCCGTCTCCCCTATCAGGACGGCGGCGAGGATACCGTTTGGGGGCACATCCTGCGCGCGGTGGAGTTCACGCTGAACCATCGGGGCCCGCATGGTCTGCCCCGTCTGGGCTTTGCCGACTGGGACGACACGATGAACCTGGACCACGGCTCCGGCAAGGCCGAGTCGGTCATGGCGGCTCAGCAGTTCTGCCGTGTGGCCCTGGACCTGGCGGACCTCTGCGACGCGCTGGGCAGGACCGAAGAGGCGGCGCGGTTTCGCGCGTTGAAAGAGGAGATGGCCCGCATTATCAACGAGGTGGCCTGGGACGGTGAATGGTACGCCCGCGCGTTTGACGATGAAGGCAGACCGGTCGGAGTCAAGAGCGAACCGTACCACAAAATTAGCCTCAACACCCAGACCTGGGCCGTCATCGGCGAATGTGCGCCCCGGGAGCGGGCCGAGCGGGCGATGGAGAGCGCCCACCAGAAACTGAACACCCCCTTTGGGCTGGCACTTCTCTGGCCTCCCTACGAACGAGGGGACGAGCGGGTACGGGGTACCACGACTTATCCGCCTGGCGCTAAGGAGAACGGCGGCATTTTCTGTCACACCAATCCCTGGGCAGTCATTGCGGCGGTCCGGCTGGGGTGGGTGGATCGGGCATACCAGTATTATCGCCAGATGATGCCACTGGCCCGGCAGGATAACGATCGGTATCAGGTGGAGCCCTATGTCTATTGTGGCAACATCGCTGGCCCCACCCATCCCCAGTTCGGCTACGGGCGGAACGCCTGGCTGACCGGGACGGCTTCCTGGATGTTCGTGGCGGCGACGGAGTGGATTCTGGGCATCCGTCCCACCTTTCGGGGCCTCCAGGTCCTACCTGCCATCCCCTCCTCTTGGCCTGGATTCCGGGCCCGCCGGGTCTTCCGCGGTGTGACTTACCACATTCAGGTGGAGCGGCAGGGGCCGGGCAACACTGCCCGGCTGGAAGTGGACGGCAAACCCGTAGAGGGCAACGTGGTGCCCTTCCCGCCCGCCGGACAGAGCGGGGTGAGGGTACGGGTCATCCTGGAATAGGCAGCGGTTACAGTCCTAAAGGACTACCAACGCCTCTCAAATAGTCCCATTGTGCTATAGACAAGGCAACCAGATGGTGTATCATGAAAAGCGGTCAGTAACTGACCGGCGGTCAGTATGTCCATCTGTCGCGTGTTTATCCTCACTGGGCATCCTCTCTTCGCGGAGGGCGTGGAGACGCTCCTGCGGGAACAGTCGGGGCTGGAGGTCGTCGGCAGTGGCGACATTTCTCCCGAGACCTTTGTCCGTATCCAGGAGATGGCGCCCGATGTGGTGGTCATCGGTGCCCCAGGCGAAGAGCAGGAAGCCGTGGTTGCCCAGGTCTTTCAGGTCCTCCCCGGCCTCAAGGTGGTGGTGCTCAACCTGGACGATAACCGGATCCACATTCACTACCGTCAGACGAAGGTGGGGCGGCAAGTAGAGGACCTGGTAGAGGCCATCCGGCAGCCGCTGGAGTGGGGACGGCCTCGTCCGGCCCGGATGCGCATCTTTGCCATCATCCAGGGCCACTACGGACAGCGCATTGTGGAGAACGTCCGCGCCCACGGTCCCCGAGGCTGGACGGTGGAGTGCTGGCGGGCGCCCGAACTTCCGGCAATGATAGATGACCCGGAATCCTATCTCCCTCTCCACGTCCCTCCGGCGGACCTCATCCTGGCGCTGGGCGAAAGCCCCGCCGTCGCCCAACTGATCCCCGATATCGCCCGACGAGCCGGCGCGCAAGCGGTCATCGCCCCAGTGGACCACAGCGCCTGGCTTCCGGAAGGGCTCATCCGCCAACTGGAGGTCCGTCTGAATCAGATGGGGGTCGCGGCGGTTTTCCCGCGACCCTTTTGTTCGCTCACTGAGGATGGCTACAATGTTCGCCATCAGCGAGTGGCCTGTTCCAACCCCTGGATCTCTGAGTTTGCCCGCTATTTCGGCCGCCCCGTCTTTCGCATCCGCGCCGCCAACGGCGTGGTCCAAGCAGTGGAGGTAGAACGGGATACGGCCTGTGGCGGCGCCCGCTTCGTCGCCGAACACCTGGTCGGAGTGTCGCTGGGGGAGGCTATCTTGCAGGCGGGCATTTTGCACCATCACTATCCCTGCCTGGCGGGGATGACCATAGAGCGGGCGCTGGGCGATACTTTGTTGCATGTGGCTGGTCAACTGATGCGGCAAGCAGTGGAAGTGGAAGTCGCGCCGCTCCTGCCCCGGGCCGCCTATCTGGTGCCCGAGGGACGGTCGGCATAATGCGTGAAACGCACCTCTCAAACCCTGATTGTGAGCGTCCAACCATCCCGTAACTCAAAAAGGAGGAACACCTATGCCCGTCAAACGAGTCTATCCAGTACCCAGCGACATTGAAATTGCCCAGATGGCCGAATTGATCCCCATTGCAGAGGTCGCGGCCAGCGTTGGGCTCAGCGAGGACGACCTGGAACTCTACGGCAAGTATAAGGCCAAGGTCCACCTGGACGTCCTGCATCGGCTAAAGGATCGGCCCAACGGCAAGTATGTGGATGTGACGGCCATCACGCCGACCCCGCTGGGGGAGGGAAAGACCGTCACCACCATCGGCACCAGCCTGGGGCTGGCTTATATTGGCAAAAAGGTGATCACCTGCATTCGCCAGCCCTCTATGGGGCCGACCTTTGGCATCAAGGGAGGCGCGGCCGGCGGCGGTTACTCTCAGGTGGTGCCGATGGAGGACTTCAACCTCCACCTGACCGGCGACATCCACGCGGTGGGCGCGGCTCATAACCTGCTGGCGGCGGCCATTGACGCCCGTATCCTCCACGAGTGGGAGATGACCGACGAGCAGTTGGCGAAGTTCTGCCCGGAAATCCCCCGTTTGGACATTGACCCCAACTCCATTCTCTGGAACCGGGTTGTGGACATCAGCGACCGGGCGCTGCGCAACATCATCATTGGCCTCCAGGCTGGGCAGGTCGGCGAGCCGCTGCCGGAAGGAGCCAGCACGCTGGGGGAGGTGGTGGCCAATCTTCCCTACGGCACCGATGGCGTCCCTAGAGTCACTGGCTACGACATCACCGTCGCTTCGGAGATTATGGCTATCCTGGCCCTGGTGGACGGCTACAAGGGGTTGGCAGACTTGCGGGAACGGCTGGGCCGCATCGTCTGGGGCTTCAGCAAGGACGGGCGCCCACTGACTGCCGAAGACCTGAAGGTGGCCGGCGCGATGACGGTGCTCCTGAAGGACGCCCTGATGCCCAACCTGATGCAGACTCTGGAAGGCACTCCGGCGTTCGTGCATTGCGGCCCCTTTGCCAACATCGCCCAGGGCAACAACTCCATTATCGCCGACCAGATTGCCCTCAAACTGGTGGGACCGGATGGTTTTGTGGTCACTGAGTCCGGCTTCGGCGCCGACTGCGGGATGGAGAAGTTCTTCAACATTAAGTGCCGCTACTCCGGCCTCATCCCCAACTGCGTCGTGCTGGTCTGCACCGTCCGCGCCCTCAAGATGCACGGCGGTGGCCCCAAGGTGGTGCCCGGTCGTCCGCTGGACAAAGCATACACTGAGGAAAACGTTGAATTGCTCCAGGCGGGTCTGCCCAACCTGATTCAGCACATTGAGAACGTGCTGAAGTTCGGCATCCCGGTGGTGGTCGCCATCAATCGCTTCAAGACGGATACCGACCGGGAGATCGGCGTGATCCGGGAAGCGGCGATGAAGGCCGGCGCGTTTGACTGCGTCGTCAGCGAGGTGTGGGCCAAGGGCGGGGAAGGCGGTGCGGCGCTGGCCGAGGCGGTGGTCCGGGCCTGCGAGCAGCCCAGCAACTTCCGCTTCCTCTACCCGCTGGACATCCCCATCAGGGAGAAGATTGAGACCATCGCCCGCGAGATTTACCGCGCCGATGGGGTGGATTATATGCCGGAGGCGGAGCGGAAGATTGAACTCTACACCGCAATGGGCTATGATCGCCTGCCCCTCTGCATGGCCAAGACCCATCTATCTTTCTCCCACAATCCCGAACTAAAGGGGGCGCCGCGCGGCTTCCGGTTGCCTGTTCGCGATATCCGCGCCAGCGTAGGGGCGGGCTTCCTCTACCCCCTCTGCGGCGCGATGCGGACGATGCCCGGTCTGCCCAGCCGCCCCGCCTTCGTGGATGTGGATATTGACCTGGCGACCGGCAAAGTGAAGGGGCTGTTCTAACCCCCGCGTCCCCGGTCTTGGTGGTGGGTGGAGGGCCATCCTCCCCCGCCACCCGATAGTAAAGTGAAAAGTGGAAAGTGAGGTGAGATGATGGAGAAGGTAGTTCTGGATGTCCCGCTGATGTGGGCGGACCACCACGTCATGAAGGTCCGCAATGCGCTGACCAAGCTGGACGGCGTGGAGGACGTCTACGCCAGTTCGGCGTGGAAGCAGGTGCTGGTGAAGTACGACCCGGCGAAGGTGGACCGCGCCCGGATTGAGCAGGCGCTGGGCCAGGCCGGGTACCCGGTGGGCCAGGGCCAGACTCCCATCCTGGTGGAGCCCACCGAGAAGCGGCGTGACCCGCGCTGGAGCGCTATGAGTTTCCGGATGAGCCAGACCTATCGGGCTGACTTGGAGATGTCCGGCGACTTCCGGAAATGGTGAGAAAGATTCGGAGGATTGATTCTTGAGGTGAACTATGGCGAAGAAGAAAGTTCGAACCCCACAGGAGGCCAGCCGCGATCCGGCGGCGATTGCCCTCTTGGAACGGGCCCTGGAAATCGGCGCCGAAACCTGTTTCTATCGGGCGGATGAGATTACTCCCTGCCCCATCGGCGCCGAAGGCCTCTGTTGCCGTTTCTGTGCCATGGGCCCCTGTCGCCTGGTGGGCGATGTGGATATGGGCGTCTGCGGGGCAACGCGAGATACTGTAGTGGCCCGCAATTTTGCCCGCTCGGTGGCCGCAGGCTCGGCTTCCCACTCCGACCACGCCCGTGACCTGGCCTACACCCTCCTGGCGGCCGCCGAGGGCCATGCCCCCGACTACAAAATCCGCGATCCCTATAAACTCTACGAAGTCGCTCGCTACCTGGGTATCAAGGTCGGTGACCGTCCGATCAATGAGATTGCTCGTGACGTGGCTCTGGCCGCGTTGGGCGAGTTTGGCCGCATCCAGGGCACGCTGCTCTATCTGAAGCGCGCCCCGGCCAAACGGCAGAAAATCTGGTATGACCTGGGCATCGCTCCTCGCGCAATTGACCGGGAGGTGGTGGATCTCCTTCACCGGACTCACGCGGGCAATGACCAGGACGCGGAACACCTGCTGGATCAGGCGATGCGCTGCGCGCTGGCTGATGGCTGGGGCGGCTCTATGCTGGCCACCGACATCACCGATATCCTCTTCGGCACTCCCGCGCCCGTCCGCTCCGAGGCCAACCTGGGCGTCCTGCGGGAGGACATGGTCAACGTCATCATTCACGGCCACGAGCCTACCCTCTCTGAGATTATCGTCGCCGCTGCGCAGGACCCCGAAGTCATCGCCTACGCCCAGAGCAAGGGCGCAAAGGGCGTCAACCTGGCCGGTATCTGCTGCACCGCCAACGAAGTCCTGATGCGGGAGGGCATCCCCCTGGCGGGCAACTTCCTCCAGCAGGAACTGGCCATCCTCACCGGCGCAGTGGATGCTATGGTGGTGGACGTCCAGTGCATCATGGAGGGCCTGGTTCCGCTGGCCAATCGGTTCCACACCGCGCTGATCACCACCTCGCCTAAAGTGAAAGTGACCGGTGCCGTTCACATAGAGTTTGACGAGCACCGGGCGCTGGAGATCGCCAAAGAGATTCTCCGCACCGCGATTGACCGCTTCCCGCAGCGGGGCGAGGTCTTCATACCGGATATCCGCAGCCCGCTGGTACCCGGCTTTTCCCATGAGTACATCAACTACGCGCTGGGCGGCACCTATCGCGGCTCTTTCCGCCCGCTGAACGACGCCATCATCGCTGGGCGCATCCGGGGAGTCGTCGCCGACATCGGTTGCAACAACGCCCGCCTCTGCCACGACGAAAACCATTACTACGTGGTCTCTGAATTCCTGAAGAACGATGTCCTGGTGGTCCAGACTGGCTGTGGCGCCATCGCCAGTGCCAAGAGGGGCTATATGACCCCTGAGGCGGCGATGGAGTACGCCGGACCGGGCCTGCGGGAAGTCTGCGAGGCCATCGGTATCCCGCCGGTGCTCCATCTGGGCGCTTGCGTGGATAACTCCCGCATCCTGACGGTTCTGGCCCAAATGGTCTCCGAGACCGGTCTGGGCGACGACATCTCCGATATCCCTGCCGTCGGGATGGCTTCCGAGTGGATGAGCGAGAAGGCGCTGGCCATCGCTACCTACTGCGTCGCCTCCGGCGCCTACGTCATCATGGGCGGCGTCCGCAACCCGGTGGCCGGAAGTCCACTCGTCACCCAGTTGATCACCGAGGGCTGGGAGAAGAAGGTCGGCGGGCGACTGGAGTTCTTGGAAGACCCGGAGGAGATCGTCCGCCGCGCCCTGGCCCACATTGACAAGAAGCGGGCAGCCCTTGGGCTGGAGGAATACAATCCGGCCAAGTGGGGCAAGTCCGGCGACTGGCGCATCCGCGAGGTGCTGGAACTCCCGCTGGAGGAACGGCTGGAAGCCGTATACGGTCGGAAGTAAAGGAGGGATCGTATGTCCAGATACATCGCAACCCGAGCCATTCGCGGGGCTAATGCTATCGTCGCCGAGGCGGAGGCCCTGCTGCAGAAAGCACTGGCTGAGAAGGGGCCCGATACCCCTGTTGCGTTCACCAATACCGCGTACTACCTACCTGTTATCTACGCTATGCTGAGCCATCCGGTGAGCAAGATTGGGGATATGGTGCCCGTCCTGGAGTATGCCAAGAGCCTGCTCCACCCCCCACCCGATGAGAAGTGGTGGGTCCCCTATCTGGGGGAGACGCTGGACTGCGGGATGGCGACGCTGTTGGCGGAGGAAATCATTGAGGGCATCCGCTTTGTCTACGGCGAACAGCCGGAGCGGTATCCCGGTTTCCGTATGACCGGCAGCGCCTCTTTCACCAGCCCGGAGTTTGAAACCGGAGAGGAAGGCGGTGGCTATCTGAATGGCCCCATTGACGATATCCAGTTGCGCTCCTGGGGCATTCAGTTGGTAGACGGCCGGATGCCGGCGTTTGCCGCCATCGTCGGCGCCGCGCGCACCAACCGGGCCGCTGTGGCCATCGTCCGCGAACTCCAGCGGCGCAACATCCTGGTCTTCCTCTGCGGCAACGTCAATGGCCGATCCATCATTGACCAGTTGCATGAGGAAGGGGTGGAGATGGGGTACGATACCTACATCGTCCCCTTTGGCCGGGACACCATCGCCGCCATCTACCCGCTGGGCTTCGCCACCCGCTCCGCGCTCACCTTCGGCGGCCTCAAGCCGGGCCAGTGGCGGGAGATTCTCCTATACAACAAGTACCGCGTCTTCGCCTTCGTCCTGGCCCTGGGGGAGGTGGACGACTTGAAGTACGCCACCGCCGCCGGTGCTATCTCCTACGGCTTCCCCGTCATCGCCGATACCGTCATCCCCCAGATTCTCCCCACTGGCATCACTCGCTACGAACACGTCATCTCCATGCCGTGGGAGGAGATAGAGGCCGAGACGGACGAGGAGAAGGCGGCCCGCCTGGTCCAGAAGTGCATTGAAGTCCGCGGCGTCAAGGTGAAGATCACCGAAGTGCCCATTCCCGTCCCCTACGGCTCCGCCTTTGAGGGCGAGGTGGTCCGCAAGGCCGACATGCGGGTGGAGTTCGGCGGCCGCGCCAGCCGCGCTTTTGAGTATCTCCGTATGGTGCCTATGGACCAGGTGGAGGACGGAAAGATAGAAGTCATTGGTCCTGGCTTTGAGGATGTGCCTGTGGGCGGGGCAATGGACCTGGGCATTCTGGTGGAGGTCGCCGGGCGGAAGATGCAGGAGGACTTTGAGCCAGTGCTGGAGCGCCAAATTCACTACTTCATCAACGGCGCATCGGGCGTTCAGCACATCGGTCAGCGGGATATCGCCTGGATCCGCATCAGCAAGACGGCAGCGGAGAAGGGCTTCAACTTGCGCCACTTCGGGGATATCCTCTATACTCGCTTCCACGCCGACTTCGGCGCCATCGTGGACAAGGTGCAGGTGAAGATTATCACCGACCCGGCGCTCCACGCGGAGTGGCTCCAGAAAGCCCGCGAGGCCTACGAGTACCGTAACCGCCGCCTGGCAGACCTGGTGGACGAGGCGGTGGACACTTTCTACTCCTGTGTTCTCTGTCAGTCCTTTGCTCCCACCCACTGTTGTGTCATCAGCCCGCAGCGGTTGGGCCTCTGCGGTGCCTACAACTGGCTGGACTGCAAGGCGTCCTACGAGATTAACCCTACCGGACCCAACCAGCCCATCCAGAAGGGCCAGTGCCTGGACCCGGAGAAGGGCTACTTCACGGGTGTCAACGAGTACGTTCGCGTGGCCTCGCAGGGGAAGGTGGAATCAGTGGCGGTGTACTCCATCATGGAGAACCCCATGACCGCCTGCGGTTGCTTTGAGTGCATCGTTATGGTCATCCCCGAGGCCAACGGCGTGATGGTCGTCAGCCG
This sequence comes from Chloroflexota bacterium, assembly GCA_014874475.1. Classification (GTDB taxonomy): domain Bacteria; phylum Chloroflexota; class Anaerolineae; order B4-G1; family DUEL01; genus SpSt-77. The sequence continues at coordinate 93,838 of JADBJJ010000008.1, read as the reverse complement.
GGAGGATCCGAGCATGACCCCCGCCGGGATGACCTTCTCCACGCTGGCGGGCATGGCGGGCGGCGGCCTGCAGACCCCGGGCGTGATGGGCGTCGGCAAGTACTACCTGACCAGCCCCAAGTTCATCTCCGCCGATGGCGGCTTCAAGCGGGTGGTCTGGATGTCCTCCTTCCTGAAGCAGACGATGGCCGAGGAGTTGAAGAAAGTCTGCGAACGGGAGGGCGACCCGGACCTGCTGGATAAGATTGCCGATGAGACCATCTGCACCGATGTGGAGGGTCTGCTGGCCTTCCTGGAGGAGAAGGGCCATCCGGCGCTGAGTATGCCGCCGTTGTTCTAGACCGTACTGTAGGATAAAATCCTGCTCCGGCGGCGAGGGGGGCCGTCGTCAGCGATGGCGGTGGCCCCCTGTTGTTGAAAAATGAGGGTCTGCGGCGGGCGGCAAAACTGCCCGCCGTAAACCCCCACTTCAACCCCGCTTCTGGCTTGACATTCAGGCTGGGTGGGAGTATCTTTTGGGCAGATGTGTGATCTTCAGGTCATGCAAGGAGGTCCTATATGCCGGTAGAAATTCCTGTAGAACAGTGGCCCGGTCGGGTCATAGAAGAGACCATCGGAGCCAACCCGGCGGAGGGGGGGACGCGCAGCCGGGTGGTGAAAGTGGGCGGCGAGAACACTCTCCCCTTTCTGTTCACCGACGGCGAGATGCCCAATCTGCCCCGCATCGCCATTGAGATCGCCGACCGCCGTCCGACGGAGTGGTCGCCGCTTCTCTTGGAGGCCTGGGGGGATGTGGTGGACGATCCGGCGAAATGGGCGAAGGCCGCCGAGGAGGCCGGGGCCGATTTGGTGCTTCTCCAGTTGTCCCTGACGCGTGATGGGGGCAACCCCACCACTGCCGCGGACGCGAAGGCCCTGACGCGCGCCGTCTTGCAGGCGACGGGGCTCCCCATCCTGGTCTTCGGCCCCGGCCAGGTGGACGCCGATAACGAGTTGCTGGTGGCAGTGGCCGAGGAGGCGGCGGGCGAGCGTATCGTCCTGGGCATCTGCGAAGAGAAGAACTACCGCACCATCGTCGCCGCCGCAATGGCTAACGGCCACCTGGTCAACGGCCGGACCGCCATGGACGTCAACCTGGCCAAGCAGTTGAACATTCTCATCGCCGATATGGGCCTGCCGCTGGATCGCATCATTATGGACCCGACGACTGCTAGCCTAGGCTACGGCATAGAGTACGGCTACTCGGTGATGGAGCGATTGCGTCTGGCAGCCCTCCAGGGCGATAAGATGACCCAATTCCCCATGCTGGTCACCCCTGGCTTTGAGGCCTGGCGGCAGAAAGAGGCGAAGGTCGGCGAGGGCGTGCCCGCATCCTGGGGCGACTGGCGCCAGCGGGCAGTCCTCTGGGAGGCGCTGACGGCGTCCGATCTCATCCTCGCCGGCGCCGACATCGTGGTCCTGCGCCACCCGGAGACTGTGAAGCGGGTCCGGACCTTCATTGAACGGCTGATGGCGAAATAGGGAGGGAGACAATGGCACTCACTGGATTGCAAATCTACAAACTGCTCCCGCAGACCAACTGTAAGGAGTGCGGCTTTCCTACCTGCCTGGCCTTCGCGATGAAACTGGCGGCCAAACAGGCTGAACTCTCCGCCTGCCCCTACGTCTCCGAAGAGGCCAAGGCCCAACTGGATGCCGCTGCTGCGCCACCCATCCGTCTGGTCTCGGTAGCGGGGCCCGGGCACAGGGTGGAGGTGGGCAATGAGACGGTCATCTTCCGCCATGAGAAGACCTTCTACCATCCGCCGGGCCTGTTCCTGCGGGTGAAGGACTCCTGGCCCCTGGAACAGGTCAAGGGCGCGGCGAAGGAGGCGATGGACTACACCGTCATCTATGTGGGCATGAACCTTCACCTGGACGGCGTGGCAGTGGAGGCCGCCTCGGGCGACCCGGAGACCTTCGCGGCGGCAGTGAAGGCAGTGCAGGAGGTGACGGACCGTCCGCTCATCCTGATGGCCTCTGACCCAGCAGCGTTGAAGGCCGGACTGACCGCGGCTGATGGCACCCGACCGCTCCTCTACGCCGCCACGGCGGAGAACTGGCAGGCGGTGGCGGAAATCGCCAAATCGGCCAACGTTCCCGTCGCTGTCCGGGCCGATTCGTTGGATGACCTGGCCGACCTGACCGAAAAGGTGAAAGGCGCAGGGATTCAGGATATCGTGCTGGACCCCGGTGTCCGGGACCCGGCTGGGACGCTGGTCACGCTCACCCAACTGCGCCGCCTGGCGTTGAAGAAGAATTTCCGCCCGCTGGGCTTCCCCATCATTACTTTCCCCGGCGAGGGGGCGTCCGACGTGATAGAGGAAGCGCAACTGGCCGCCGAGCACATCGCCAAGTACGCGGGCTTCATCGTCCTGGACCGCTTCGCTCCGGAGATGGCTTATGCGCTCCTGGCCTGGCGGGTCAACATCTACACCAACCCGCAGGAGCCTATCAAGGTCCAGCCGGGCATCTACGAGATCAACAGCCCGACGGCTGACGCGCCGGTGATGATCACCACCAACTTCTCCATCACCTACTTCTCCGTCGCCAACGAGGTGGATGGGAGCGGTTTGCCGGGCTGGCTGCTGGTGGCGGATGCGGAAGGGATGAGCGTCCTCACTGCCTGGGCCGCGGGTAAGTTTGACGCCGAAAAAATCGCTAAAACGGTGAAGACGACGGGCATTGAGGAGAAAATCACCCACCGCAAACTCATCATCCCTGGCGCGGTCGCTGTCCTGATGGGAGAGGTGGAGGAGGAACTGCCGGGCTGGCAGATTCTGGTCGGGCCGCGAGAGGCGGTGGACCTGCCCGGGTATCTCAAGTTGTGGAAGTCGTTCTGAAGAAGAGCAGAGGAGCGGAGGGATAGGGGTGATTCATGGGCATCAGAGGACTGGAAGCGTGTCGGCTGGCCTTTGATGCCGCGATGAGCGATGCCGAAACGGAGGCGGCCGAAATACAGGCCGGGCCTCACTCCTTGGTAAGATGTGGCTATCTGATGCAGGAGACTGGTCAGGAGTGCATCAGGTCCACGACTTCATCATCGACAAATGGGTCAATATGATGGCCAATCCCAGACCGTGGCTATTGCCCAGGAGGAATGCCCGATGACCACCACCTCTGCCCCCTTGCCCCCCAATACCTCTGCTCCTCTGCTCACCGTTGTCTTTCGTCCCTATGAGAAGCGGGTAGAGGTCCCACCGGGCACCCTTCTCAGCGACGCAGCCCGCCTGGCCGGAGTGGATGTCCTGATGCCCTGCGGCGGGCAGGGGCGCTGTGGCCGTTGCGCGGTGATCGTGGAATCCGGCTCAGTTCGCCGTCGCTCCACCCAACGCCTCTCCCCGGACGACATCGCGGCGGGATACGCGCTGGCCTGCCAGACTCTGGTGGAGAGCGACGTCGTCGTCTTCGTCCCGCCGCAGGAGCGGATTGAGCGCCGCATCAAGGAGACCAAGCGCGCGGCAAAGATTGAACTCCCGTTCCCCTACGACCGCCACGACCAACCGCTGCGCAAGTTCGCCGTCACCCTGGAGCCCCCCTCTCTGGCCGACCAGACCGATGACTGGTCCCGACTCCAGCGGGAACTGGCCCGTCGTTACGGGCTCCGCAACCTTCAGGCGTCGCTCCCGGTCCTGCGGAGACTGCCCGGTGCGCTGCGGGAGGGGGACTGGACGGTGACGGTGGTGGTGGAACTGGACTCTTGGGACCATCCAGAGGGGCCGCCGCGGCTGATAGATTTCTTGCCCGGTGAGCGTCTGGAGAGCCTCTGGGCGGTGGCGATTGACATCGGCACCACCAGCAACGTCGTCTGGCTGGTGGACATGATGCGGGGGCAGGTGATGGCCCAGGCCGCCGATTACAACGGCCAGATTGCCCGGGGGGAGGATGTCATCTCCCGCATTATCTACGCCTCTAAGGGGAACGGCCTGCAGGAACTGCAGGAACTGGTGATAGACACGCTGAACCGGCTCATCGCCCAGGTCGCCGCCGAGCAGAACATCCGCCCGGACGAAATCTACAAGGCGACCGTCGCCGGAAACACCACGATGATTCATCTCTTCGCGGGCATCCCTCCGGAATCTATCCGCCTGATGCCCTTCATCTCGGTGGTCAACCACCTGCCCACCTTCCCGGCCCGGGAGGTCGGGCTGGAGATCAACCCGGAGGGGACGGTGGACTGCCTGCCCGGCATCGCGTCCTACGTGGGGGCCGACATCACTGCTGGGGTGCTCAGTTCCGGCCTCTGCGATTCGGGCGACCTCTCGCTCTTTATAGATATTGGCACCAATGGGGAGATGGTGCTGGGGGACTGTTCCTGGCTCATCTCCTGCGCTTGCTCCGCCGGTCCGGCCTTTGAGGGCGCGGGCGTCGTCCACGGGATGCGGGCGACCGCCGGGGCTATTGAGGAGGTCTGGATTAACCCGGAGACCTACGAGGCGACCTACAAAGTCATCGGCGATGAGCCACCCCGAGGTATCTGTGGCTCTGGCCTCATTTCGCTTCTGGCGGAGATGTTTATCACCGGAGTGGTGGATAAAAGTGGCAACATCAATCTGGACCTGCCCACGGAGCGGGTGCGTCGGAGGGAACACGGGCCGGAGTACATCGTCGCCTGGGCCGATGAGACGGCGATCGGCCGCGACATCGTCATCACAGCGGTGGACATAGACAATCTGATGCGGGCCAAGGCTGCCATTTACGCGGGTTTCTCCGTCCTGGCCCGGAGCGTCGGTCTGAGCCTGCAGGACGTGCAGCGGCTGCTCATCGGCGGCGCTTTCGGTCAGTACATTAACGTGGAGAAGGCTATCCAGATCGGCATGCTCCCGGATATGCCCTACGACCGGTTTCACTTCCTGGGCAATACCTCGGTGCGGGGCGCATACTACGCTCTGGTCTCCCGCGAGATGCGTCGTCGGTTGACCGAAGTGGGCCGGATGATGACCTATCTGGAACTTTCTGCCGATAACACTTTTTTTGACGAGTTCAACGCGGCCCTCTTCCTGCCCCATACTGACCTGAGCCAGTTCCCGTCGGTGGCGGCGCTGATGGAGAAGGAGCATGGACGTTGAGAAGGTCGTTCAGTACCGGTTGACTACCGCAGAGGGTGATTGGGTCGCGGCCGAGCACCTGCTGACCAGTGACGATTATCCCCACGCGCTCTTCTTTGGCTATCTTTATCTGGAGAAAGTTTTGAAGGCACGGGTAGTGCGGGTTACCGGTGAACCCGCACCTGTCTCCCACAATCTGCGTTACCTGGCAGAGAAGGGAAAACTTCCGCTCAGTACGGAACAAGAGGCGTTTCTCGTACGGGTGACGGAGTAAGCCGCTGGTTTGGGAGATTATCCGGCGGGGCGCAGGCTTCGCTGAACGGTAATGTGAGGTATAGGAGGGAACAAGTTGACGACCACTATTGCCCTGGCTGGTAAAGGAGGTACTGGAAAAACGACCATTGCGGCCTGTCTCATCCGCTACCTGCTGGAGGAGCGGGGAGGTTCTGTGCTGGCCATTGATGCCGACCCGGCGATGAATCTGCCCCTGGTCCTGGGCATAGAGGTAGAGACCACCGTCGGCGACATCCGCGAGGATATGCTGGACCTGGTACAATCCAGCGGCGCGCTGGCGGGGTCTATGCCCGGAGGGATGAGCAAGCAGGACTATCTGGCCTACCAGGTCAAGATGGCCCTGGCGGAAGGGGAGCGGGTGGACCTGCTGGCGATGGGGCGCCCGGAGGGGCCTGGCTGCTACTGCGCGGCCAACCAGATGCTTCGGGTCATTGTGGACCGGCTGAGCGCCAATTATCAGTACGTGGTCATTGACAACGAGGCCGGGATGGAGCATCTCAGCCGGCGCACTACCCGCGATGTGGATGTTCTGCTGCTGGTGACCGACCCGACCCAACGAGGCATTGCGGCCGCCCGAGAAATGGCGCGGATGGTCCCCGGACTAGATATCCGGGTGGGGCGGATGTATCTGGTGGTGAACCGGGTGCGGGATGGGCTACCGCCGCCGCTGGCGGAGGCTGTTGCCCGGACCGGCCTGGAACTGATTGGAACCGTGCCGGAGGACTTGGCGATGGCGGAGTTTGAGATTCGCGGTCGCCCGCTCATTCAGTTGCCACTGGATACAGCGGTCTATCGGGCGGTGCGGGAGATCGCACAGAAGGCGCTGGAGGGTGGCCAGTGACAATGGGGGGGCCCCTTCATCGGGAACTGGCCGCGGGAACGCCAGGTGTTTGCAGCAGCCAGCGGTAGCAGGAGGGATGCCAGAGGCATTCCTTGCTGAATTGGAAACAGTAGCCATCACTCAATTGCCTGAGGAGGCAGACAATGTACATAATTGCCGAAAACATTCATATCATTTCGCCAAAAGTCAAGGAGGCGATCGCCAACCGGGATGCCAAATTCTTCCAGGACTTGGCTGTCCGGATGGTGGACGCCGGGGCCAGCGCGATAGACCTGAATATCGGCCCCCAGAAGAAAGCCGGGCATGAGATTCTGCCCTGGCTGACGGAGGTGGTGCAGCAGGTCGTGGACGTGCCGCTTTGCTTTGATACCACCAACCTGGCGGCTATTGAGGCGGCCTGTCAGGTGGTCACCAAAGCCCAGCCAATTATCAACTCTACCTCGGCAGCGCCGGAGCGGCTGGAAAAAGTGCCCATCGTCGCCAAAAAGTACAACACCCGCCTCATCGCCCTCACGATGGGCGAAGGGATGATCCCTGTCAAGGCTGACGAACGGGTCAACATCGCGCTGGAGATTCTTATCCCCCGCATGCTGGAAATTGATTTCCCGATCAACGACCTGATCATTGACCCGCTGGTGCTCACCGTTTCTGGCTGTCAGGAGTACTGCCCGGAGTGCATTGAGGCGGTGCGCATCCTGAAGTACGCCTGGGAGCCGCCGCCGCTGACCAACGGAGGCCTCTCCAACGTCTCCAACCAGGTGCCTGCCGAACTCCGGCCCCTGCTCCACCGCACCTACATGGTCATGTTGATGGGCGCCGGGATTGACATGGTCATCGCCGACCCGCTGGACCCCGAACTGATGGAGTGGATTCGCATTGTGGAAGAACGAGACGACTCCACTCCGGTGGGCCGTCTGCTTCTGAAGATTTATGACCGGATCGCGGCCAGCGAGGAGCCCCAGCCTGAGGACGTGGACTTCTCCGACCCGGCGCAGGTGGACATCTGGAAGACGGTCCAGGTGCTGCTGAATAAGGTCATCTACACCCCGTCGTATCTGAAATTCTGACTCGGAGGACATCATGACCGCAACCCTGATAGACGGCAATGCTGTAGCCGCTGCCATTCACGGAGAGATCTGCGCCGAAGTGGAGGAACTGAAGACCAAATACGGCATCGTCCCCGGCCTGGCGACGGTACTGGTGGGCACCAACCCCGCCTCTCAGTTCTACGTCCGCTCCAAACAGAAGAAGTGCGGCGAGGTGGGCATCCGCTCCTTCGGCTATGACCTGCCGGAGACTGCAACGCAGGAGGAGGTAGAGGGACTGGTGCGGGAACTGGGGGCCAACCCCGAGGTGCACGGCATCCTGGTCCAGTTGCCCCTGCCGCGCCACCTGGACGAGAAGCGGGTGCTGAGCGCTGTCCCCATTGAGAAGGACGTGGACGGCTTCCATCCGGTCAACATCGGCGAACTGGGGATGAAGGGCCGGGAGCCCAAGTTCGTGCCCTGCACCCCAGCGGGTTGTATTGAGTTGCTGGACCGGTACAACATTGAGATTGCCGGGAAGGAGGCAGTGGTCCTGGGCCGGAGCAACATCGTCGGGCTGCCGGTCTCCATGCTGCTCCTGAAGCGGGACGCGACGGTGACCATTTGCCACTCTCGCTCCCATGACCTGCCCGGCATCTGTCGCCGCGCCGACATCCTCATCGCCGCCGTCGGCCGCCCCCGGATGGTCAAGACCGACTGGGTGAAGCCAGGGGCTGCCATCATCGACGTGGGCATCAACCGGGTAGACGACCCCACGGCCAAGCAGGGCTACCGCATCGTTGGCGACGTGGACTTTGAAGAGGTCAAAGAGGTGGCGGGATATCTGACCCCAGTGCCTGGTGGTGTTGGCCCGATGACCATCGCGATGCTCCTGAAGAACACCCTGACGGCGGCCAAGCGGGCGGCGGGATTGATACCGTAGGCTATCATGCGGACGACCATCTCTGTTGCCAAACTGCGCAGCCAGTTCGTCCGCGACGTAGAAGAGATCAGCGGGGAGGACCTGCTGGCCTGCAACCAGTGCGGCAAGTGCAGCGCCGGTTGCCCCGTCGCGGCGGCGATGGATATGCTCCCCAGCCAGGTCATCCGTATGGCCCAACTGGGGATGACGGAGGTCCTTCAGAGCCGGACGATCTGGATTTGCGCTTCCTGCCTGACCTGTGTCGCCCGGTGCCCGAAGGGGGTGGACCTGCCTCGTCTGATGGAGGCGTTGCGGGAAATCTCCCTGCGCTCCGGTGCCTCGGAGATAGACCTGGACCGGTTGCCGCCGGACCTGGTGCGGGAACTCCCTCAACTGGCTATCGTCGGCGGCTTCCGCAAATACATTAAGTGAGCGAACACGCCGTACGGAATCCGTCATGAAAATCCCGTACTATCCCGGTTGCACGCTTTCCACAAAGGCGAAGGGGTACGATCGCTCCGGGCGGGCGGTGGCGGCCGCGCTGGGGATGGAACTGGTGGAACTGCCGGACTGGCAATGCTGCGGGGCCACTTTCCCTCTGGCGACGGATAACTCTATGGCGCTCATTGCCCCGACGCGTGTCCTCTACCAGGCCGAGCAGGCAGGGGAGCAGGTGGCCGCGCTCTGCGCGATTTGCTACCATGTCCTCAAGCGCACTCAGACGGCGCTGGAGCGAGACCCGGCAATGCGGGAGCGCATCAACTGGTTTACCGAGCAGGGGTACGAGGGCCGCGTGCGGGTGGTCCACCTGCTGGAACTCCTGCGGGACTATCTGGGCTGGGCAGAACTGGCCCGACGGGTGGTCCGTCCGCTGACTGGGCTGCGCGTGGCCCCCTACTACGGCTGCCTGCTCCTGCGCCCGTACGATGAAATCGGCCTGGATAACCCCGAGGCGCCAACCATCCTGCACGACCTGATCCGGGCGGTGGGAGCAGAACCAGTGGATTTTCCCTTCAGCATTGAGTGCTGCGGCTCCTACCTGACCGTGAAAGACCCGACCGTCTCGGAGACGCTCTCGCGGGAGATTGTGGCGTCGGCGCGGGCGGCGGGCGCGCAGGTGCTGGTGACGGCCTGTCCCCTCTGCCAGTTCAACCTGGAATGGCCCCAGCGGGAGACGGCCTTCGGGCGCACCGGCGATGAAATTCCGGTCCTCTACTTCACCCAGTTGATGGCCGTTGCGTTGGGGTTGCCGGAGGAGGACTGGGGCATAGAGGGGATGTACACCGACCCGTACCCGCTGCTGCGAAACGTAGTGCAGGCCGTTGAGTCTGTGTAACGCAGGCCGTCCCGCCCGCCAGGTGCAGGCTGAGAGCCTGTACTGCGGAAACGGACAGGCAGGATGGCCGGAAAACCTTGCCAGGCCCGGTTGGGCAGCGATGGATGCCGGTCTGGTAGCGGTTTCCGACTATGTGCCGTTCCGGATTGCTCCGGAGGAGTCATCCTTTGCCTTTCAGGAGGCATCATCTATGCGCTACAAGTTGTATATCCCCGGGCCCTGTGAGGTGGACGAGGAAGTCCTGACGGCGATGGCTCAGCCCACTCCGCGCCACTACGGCCCGGAGTGGGTGGAGATGTATCACGAGACTATCGGTATGCTGAAGCAGGTCTTCGGCACCCGGAATGACCTCTTTATGGTCCCGGCGGCGGGGTCGGCGCTCCTGGATATGGCTTTTGGGAGCATGCTGGCCGAGGGGGAGACCATTGTTGTGGGAATGAACGGCTTCTTCGGCGAGCGGATGGGGACAATTGCCGAATCCCACGGCCTGCGCGTCGTGCCCTTCACCGCGCCGCTGGGCCAGCCACTGGAGCCGGATGACCTGCGGCGGGTCCTGCGGGAGCACCCGCAGGCCCGGGCCGTCGCCGTTGTCCACCACGAGACTGCGACAACGGTGATGAACCCGGTGCGGGAACTGGCCCAGGTGACCCACCAGGCGGGCCTGCCCATCATCGTGGACGCCGTTTCCTCGCTGGGGGGAGTGCCGCTGCCAGTGGACGACTGGGGCATTGACGTCTGCGTGACGGTGACGAACAAGTGTCTGGAATGCCCGCCCGGGCTGGCCTTCATTTCGGTGAGTCCAACCGTCTGGGAGTGGGTGGACCGCAACGAGAGCCGCCACGGCTGGTACCTGAGCCTGCGCACGTGGCGCTGGTACGCCGAGAACTGGGGGGCCTGGCACCCGACGCCGGTCACTATGCCTACCAACAACGTCCTGGGGCTGCGGGTGAGCCTGCGGCGCATCCTGGCGGAGGGGCTGGAGGCCCACTTCGCCCGCTACCGGTGGGCCTCGCAGGCAGTCCGGCGGGGGCTGGAGGCCGTGGGCTTTGAGATGTTCGTCCCGGACGGGCCCGTAGCGTCGCCCATCGCCACAGCGGTGAAGGCTCGTCCTGAGTTCTCCGTCCGGGAACTGATGGACTACTTGGCCCAGGAGCACGGCATCCTCATCTCCGGCGGCCTGGAGCCGCTGGCGGGCAAGATTTTCCGCGTCGGCCATATGGGCAAGGCGTCCACCCGACCTTTCCTGATGGAGTTCCTCTTCGCCGTGGAGGAATTCCTGCGGGGGAAGGGGTTCGCTGTGCCGGCGGGAGCCAGTATGGTGGGATTGGCTGGATGAGTCGTATCGGCGTCTTTATCTGTCACTGCGGAATCAACATCGCTGCGACGGTGGATGTGGAGCGGGTCGCGGAGGAGGCGGGCCGGATGCCCGGCGTCGCTTTCGCCACTCACTACAAGTACATGTGCTCCGACCCGGGCCAGAGCCTCATCCGGCAGGCGATTGCCGAGCACGGCCTGGACGGTGTCGTCGTCGTAGCCTGCTCTCCGGCGATGCACGAGCGGACTTTCCGGCAGGCCGTCGCCGCGGCGGGGCTGAACCCGTACCGTTGCGAGATGGCCAACATCCGCGAGCAGTGCTCCTGGGTCCACCAGCACGAACGGGAAGAGGCGACGGCCAAGGCTGTGGACATCGTCCGGACAATGGTGGAGAAGGTGAAACGGGATGAGGAACTGGTCCCGCTGCGGTTGCCCATTGTCCGGCGGGCGATGGTGGTCGGCGGCGGCATCGCCGGGATGGAGGCCGCGCTGAACATCGCCGACGCGGGCTACCCGGTGGTGCTGGTGGAGCGGGAGGACCGCCTGGGCGGCAAGATGGCCCGTCTCTCCAGCACATACCTGAACTTTGAAGCCGCGCCGGGCCTGCTGGAGGAGAAAATCCGCCAGGTCCTGGAGCATTCGAACATTCAGGTCCTCTTCAACGCGCGGGTGACGAAACTGGAAGGCTACGTGGGCAACTTCGCTGTGACGGTGGAGATGTCGGAAGGCCCCCGGACGGAGGAGGTGGGGGCCGTCGTCGTCGCCACCGGCTGGGATCCGTACCCGCTGGAGCGGTTGCCGGAGTATGGCGGGGGGCAGATTCCCGATGTGGTGGACGGCCTGACCTTTGAGGAGATGCTGCGGACGGGGCTGCAGCGCCCATCGGACGGGCGAGTGCCGCAGGAGGTCGTCTTCGTCCAGTGCGCGGGCTCCCGCGACCCCGAGCACGGTGTCTCCTACTGCTCCAAGGTCTGCTGTATGTACGTCGCCAAGCAGGCGATGATGTACAAGGAACGGGTCCCGGGTGGGCAGGCCTACGTCTTCTACATTGACATCCGCTCCGGCGGGAAGGGGTACGACGAGTTTGTCCAGCGGGCGATGGAGGAGTACGATGTCCTCTATCTCCGGGGCAAGGTGAGCAAGATTTTCCGCCGGGGCGATAGAGTGGTGGTCTGGGGCTCCGATACCCTGGTGGGCCGGCCATTGGAGTTGGAGGCCGACTTAGTGGTGCTGGCGACGGCGATGTTGCCCAGCCGGGAGGCGCTGGCCCTGGCCCAGACGCTTCACATCCAGGCCGACCAGTACGGATTTTACAGTGAGGCGCATCCCAAGTTGCGGCCGGTGGAGAGTCTGACGGCGGGGGTCTTCCTGGCAGGGGTCGGGCAGGGGCCCAAGGACATCCCGGAGACGGTAGCGCAGGCGGCGGCCGCGGCGGCGAAGGTCATCCAACTCTTTGCCCAGGACGCGATGGTTCAGGAGCCGACCGTCGCCTATGTGATAGAAGACCTCTGTTCGGCCTGCGGCGCGTGCGTGGCGGTCTGCCCATACGGGGCGCGGGAGATCCACCCGGTACGGCCCATCGCGACGGTCAATCCTGCGCTCTGCCAGACCTGTGGGGCCTGCGTGGTGGCTTGTCCCAATAAGGCCAGCCGCATCCACAACTGGGAGCCGGTCCAGGTGCTGGCGATGGCAGATGTGGTCATTTAACCACATAAGGAGGCACAAATGTCTAACGAAGTCTGGGATCAGATTGTCAACTACCGCAAGACGAAGGTGCTGCCCGGCGGCGCGCGGCTGCTCCTGCGGCCCCTCCGGAAGGAGGACAAGGAGGCTTTTGTGGACCTCTTCGTCCGCGCCTCGCGGGAGGACCTGGAATGGTACCGGATAGATGCTGCTGACCCAACCGTCGTCGCCAGTTGGGTGGATAATCTGGACTATCGGCGCGTCTTCCCGCTGGTCGCTTTCGTCAACGACAAACTGATCGGCAACGCCACTCTGCACTTTGGAGAGCACTACCACCGGCATCTCGCCTGGGTGCGCGTTTTCCTGGATCGAGAATACCGGCGGCAGGGTATCGGCACGTTGATGTTGCAGAGCCTGATTGAGGTTGCCCGTCGCGTGGGACTCTACCAGTTGTACGGCGAAATCGTCGCCACCCAGCCCCAGGTCATCAGCGCGTTCCTGGACCTGGGCTTCCAGCATGCCACGACGCTCCGGGACTACTTCATCACCAGTACCGGCGAAACGCTGGACATGGCGATTCTCGTCCTGCATCTGGTGGAGCAGAAGGGGAAGTTTTAGAACGATGCAGGATCGCAAGACGCAAGGCTATCGGAGGTAGGGAATGACGGTTGTAGCGATAGAGCCTTCGTTCAGTCGGGCAGTGCAGGAGCGGAGCGGAGAGCCGGTTCTGCGCTGCTACTTTTGCCAGAAGTGCTCGGCGGGGTGTCCCGTCGCTTTTGTGATGGATTACAAACCGGCCCAGGTGATCCGGCTGGTGCAGTTGGGGCGGAAGGAGAAGGTCCTCTCCAGTTCCGCAATCTGGCTCTGCGTGGGCTGTGAGGCCTGCGGGACCCGCTGTCCCAACCACATCCGGCTGGCGCCGATGTTTGATACGCTGCGCTATATGGCGCTGGAAGAGGGCTATAAGCCCGACCCGATGGTCTACGCGCTCCACCGGTCCTTCCTGGATAGCATTCGCCTCTGGGGCCGGGTGCATGAGTTGAGCATGCTGATGGAGTACAAACTCCTGAGCCGCGACCTCTTCTCTGACCTGGGGATGGGCCTTGGCCTGATCCTGAAGGGGAAGATTTCCTTCCTGCCGGAGCGGATTCGGGGGGTCTCGGAGGTCCGGCGGTTGTATCAGAAAGGGGATACCGGCGAAGGGGGACACCAGTAGATAAGCGGGCTTCCTTGTCGCCCTGTCTGCTCGTTTTCTTCAGCGAGGAGGACACACTGTGAAGTACGCCTACTATCCCGGATGCACCATTGGCACCACTGCTGTAGAGTTTGGCCTCTCTACCGACGCGGTCTGTGAAGCGCTGGGGGTGGAGTTGGCGGAACTGGAGGACTGGAACTGCTGTGGAGCCTCGTCGGCCCACAGTCTGGACCACGAACTGGCGCTGCGGCTGCCGGCGCGTAACGTCGCCCTGGCCCAGAAGGACGGGCTGGACATCGTCGCACCGTGCCCGGCCTGTTACCAGCATGTCCTGGTCGCGGATATGAAATTGCGGGGGGATTTGGCCTGGCGGCAGGAGATGGAAGCGCTGCTGGGGTTCACCTACACGGGCCAGCCGCGCGTCCGTCACCTGCTGGAGGTGCTGACGGAGCCGGAGGTCATAGAGGCTGTCCGCAGGCGGGTGACCCGTCCGCTGAAGGGGCTGCGGGTGGCCTCGTACTACGGCTGCGTCCTGGTCCGCCCGCCGGAGTTCACCGGCTGGGATGACCCGGAGCATCCCACCCGGATGGACCGGCTGATGGCCGCGCTGGGCGCGGAGCCGGTGGAGTGGTCATATAAGGTGGATTGCTGTGGAGCCAGCCTCTCCCTCAGCCGGAGCGGGGTGGTCGTAACCCTCTCTTCCCGTCTGGCACAGGAGGCCCAGGAGGCCGGGGCGGACGTTATCGCCTGCGCCTGCGGGATGTGTCAGATCAACCTGGATACCCGCCAGAACCTGGAAAAGAAAATCCCCGTCCTCTACTTCACCGAACTGATGGGGCTGGCCTTCGGCCTGCCCGGAGTGGAGAAGTGGTGGGGGAAGCATATGATCGATCCGAGGCCGGTGCTCCAGAGGGTCGGATAGAGTTTCTGGGGGCTAACAGGATAGGTGCAAAATATGCAAGACGACAATGATTAGAATATGACGTCTGTCTTATTGGATAGTGTAAGTTGACACTGGAGTTATCGGTGCGACGGATGTAGAGTAGAGAGGGGGCTTCCCAATGCGGCTGGCCTGGAGCCTATGAGTAGATGAACGGCGAGGTCGTGCTGATGGGAGCCGTTGAAAGCAAAGATAGCGTGATTCACATCACTCGCATTTGCCACCGGCGAGGAGTTTACCGATGAACCCAACCCTTTACCAGCGGGGGAACGGATGACCGACAACGTCAGTATTCCAACTTCCACTTCTATTCTGGTCGTCGGCGCGGGGATTGGGGGGATGCAGTCGGCGCTGCTTCTGGCGGAGGCCGGCTATCCGGTCGTTCTGGTGGACAGCGCGCCCGGCATCGGCGGGTCGCTCCACCTGCTGGATCGAACCTTCCCGACCGATTCCTGCGGTATCTGCTATATGGTCCCGGGGCGCCCAGCGTATTGTCCCACTATTGAGTGCGACCTGCATCCCCGGATCACGATTGTCCCGTACACCGACGTGGTAGGGCTGGAAGGGGAGCCGGGTGCGTTCACCGTCCGTCTCCATCACAGGCCGCGCTACGTCATCCCGGAGCGGTGCATCCTCTGCGGGAAGTGCGCCCGGGTCTGCCCGGTTGAACGGCCTGGCCTCTATGAGGGCGACCTGGCGAAGGTCAGGGCGATTTACCGTCCGCCGCTGCGGGCGATTCCGCCGGCCTACGTCATTGATATGTCGGTCTGTACCCGCTGCGGGAAGTGTGTGGAGGTCTGCCCGACGGAGGCGATTGACCTGGATATGCAGCCAACCGAGAGCCAGGTGCAGGTGGGGGCGGTCATCCTCAGCCCGGGCTTTGAGCCTTTTGACGCTCGCTTGAAGGGGGAGTTCGGCTGGGGGTACTACCCGAACGTCCTCACCAGCATTCAGTTTGAGCGGATGGTCAGTTTCGCCGGCTCCACTGGCGCCCACATTGTCCGCCCGTCCGACAGGGAGCGGCCGCGCCGCATCGCTTTTATCCAGTGCGTCGGCTCGCGGGATATGTCCATTGGCCGGGGGTACTGCTCCTCCGTCTGCTGTATGCACACGGCCAAACACGTGCGGGTGGTCAAGGCGCTGGCGCCGAATACCGAGATCACCGTCTTCTTTATGGACATCCGGACCTACGGGAAGGACTACGAGACCTATTTAGAGGAGACGAAGGCCCTTCCTGGGGTGACGTACTGCCGCTGCATGGTCTCCGCCGTCCAGGAGCGACCGAAGACCCGGAACCTGTTGTTGAAGACGGTCGCCGAAGACGGAAAGGTGGGGGAGGAGGAGTTTGACCTGGTGGTCCTGGTGGTGGGCTTCGGCTCGCCGCTGGGGGCGCAGGCGCTGGGTCAGGCGCTGGGGGTGGAACTGAATGAGTACGGGTTTGCGGTGACGGACCTTTTCGCTCCGGAGCGGGTCTCGCGGGCCGGTGTTCTGGTGGCCGGCGCGTTCCGGGAGCCGAAGGACATTCCGGAGACGGTGGTGGAGGCGTCGGCGGTGGCCGCAGCGGCCGCAGCCCTCGCCACTGCCGGGGCGCCCGGCGCGGAAGCGCCCGTCGTCCCAGAGGGCGCGCCCGCAGAGCGCGATGTCACCTGGGAGTGGCCGCGCGTGGGGGTCTTCTTCTGCGACCACCGCGGGGAGATCGGCGAGGTGATTGACCTGGAGGCGGTGGCGGAGCGCACCCGCACGTTGCCCAACGTCGCCCAGGCGATGGTGGTAGGGGACGGCCTCTCCCGCCAGGGGATGGAGGAGATCGCCCGCATCGTGCGGGAGGAGCGGCTGAACCGGGTCGTCCTGGCGGGGTACACGGATATCCGCCGGGCGGAGTCCTTCGCGGAGATGATGCGCGCCGCTGGCCTCAATCCCAATCTTCTGGAACTGGTCAATCTGCGGGGGGAGGTCGCCGGGGCCCACGCCCGCAACGGGAAGATCGCCACCGAAAAGGCCAAGGAACTGGTCGCGATGGCGGTAGCGGGCGCGGTCCGACAGGAGCCCTTCCAGCCGTCTGCGGAGCCGCTGAACCGAAGGGTTCTGGTGATTGGCGGCGGGCTGGCGGGGATGACCGCCGCGCTGACGCTGGCGGACCTGGGCTATCCGGTGGACCTGGTGGAGCGGACGGATACGCTGGGCGGCCAGTTGCGGGAACTGCGGACGGTTGGGGGCAACGAGTGGCGCGAGTGGGCGCGGACAAAAGGTCTGAGCGGAGACCCCCAGGCCGCGCTGATAACACTGCTGGAGCGACTGAGCCAGGAGCCGCGCGTCCGGCTGCTGATGAAGACGGAGGTTCAGGGGGTATCGGGTCGGCTGGGGCAGTTCCGCGCCCGTCTGGTTGGGCCGAAGGGGGAGCAGGAGGAGACGTACGGGGCCGTCATTGTCGCCACCGGCGGCCGCGAGGTGCTCCCGACGGAGTATCTCTACGGCCAGGACCCGCGCGTCGTAACCCAACGGGAACTGGAGAAAATGCTGGCGGAGGGGAAGGAAATCCCGTCCGATGTGGTGATGATTCAGTGCGTGGGATCGCGAGAGCCGGGGCGGCCCTACTGCAGCCGTATCTGTTGCACCAAGGCAGTGATCAACGCGCTGGCGATCAAGGAGCGCAATCCCAACGCTCAGGTGACCGTCCTCTACCGAGAGATGCGGACGTATGGCTTCCGAGAGGACGCGTACCGGCTGGCGCGGGAGAAAGGGGTGGTCTTCCTGCGCTACGAGTTGCCGGATAAGCCCCAGGTGACGGCGGGCCCGGAAGGCCTTCGGGTCCGGCTGGTGGAGCCGATTGCCGGGGAGGAGGTGGTGCTCCCGGCGGGGCTGGTGGTGCTCAGTACGGGGCTGGAGCCGAACGACAGCCGGGCTCTGGCGGAGGCGTTGGGAGTGCCGGTGGACGCGCACGGGTTCTTCCGGGAGGAGCACCCGAAGATGCGGCCCTTGGATTTCACCAAGCGGGGGATTTTCGTCTGCGGGCTGGCTCATTCGCCGCGCGCGGCCGATGAGACGATTCTGATGGCCCGGGGGGCGGCGATGCGGGCGGCGGCGCTGCTGGCACAGGGCCAGGTAGAGGTCGTCCGGACGGTGGCACGGGTGAACATCCGACTCTGTTCGGCCTGCGGGCTCTGTGTGGAGGCGTGCCCGTATGAGGCGCGAGTGCTGGAACCGGGCGGGCCGTACGCGGAGGTGATAGAGGCCCTCTGTATGGGCTGCGGCGTCTGCGCGACTGTCTGCCCGAACAAGGCAACTCAGCAGGTCGGCTACGCCGCGCGCAGGGTGTATGAGATGGTGGATGCAGTGGTGTAAATTCACCGCAGAGGCCGGTGAAGGTTCACTTTAGGAGGAGCAATTTTTATGGCCCAGAAACCAGCAGCACTGGTCATCGGTGCGGGCATCGCCGGCATTCAGGCCGCGCTGGATATTGCTGATGCCGGTTATCCCGTCTATCTGGTGGAACGGGAGCCCAGCGTGGGGGGCCGGATGGCCCAACTGGATAAGACCTTCCCGACGCTGGACTGTTCGTCCTGTATTCTCACGCCCAAGATGGTGAGTGTGGGCCAGCACCCGAATATTGAACTGATGACCTACTCCGAGGTGGTTGCTGTGGAGGGGGAGGCGGGGGCGTTTCACGTCACCATCCGCAGGAAGCCTCGCTACGTGGAGGAGGACCTTTGCCGCGGTTGCGGGGCATGTGCCCAGGCCTGCCGGATGCGGGGGCGGGTGGTGGATACGTTCAACCAGGGACTGAGCAAACGGTCGGCCATCTACGTCCCCTTTCCCCAGGCGGTCCCCCTTATTTACACCGTAGACCCCGAGACCTGTCTCTATCTGACCCGCGGCGTCTGCGGCAAGACCTTTTTGTGCAAGGATGCCTGCCCCGCAGACGCCATCAACTTTGAGCAGAAAGAGCGCATCGTGAAGGTAGATGTCGCGGCAATTATCGTCGCCACCGGCTTTGACCTGATGGACCCGCGCACAAAGCCGGAGTTCGGCTACGGGGTCTATCCGAACGTCATCACCGGGCTGGAGTTTGAGCGGCTCTCTTCGGCGTCCGGGCCGACGGGAGGGAAAGTCGTCCTCAACGGGAATGAGCCGCAGGACGTGGTCTTTATCCACTGCGTCGGTTCCCGGGACCCGCACACTGGAGTCCCGTACTGCTCCCGGATTTGCTGCATGTACACTGCCAAGCACGCGCACCTGGTGCGGGATAAACTCCCGAACGCCCGGATCACCGTCTTTTACATTGATATGCGGGCCTTCGGCAAGGGGTACGAGGAGTTCTACGACCGGGTGAAGGAGGAGCGGGTCATTTACCGACGGGGGGAGCCGTCGGAAGTCTACAGGCGGGGGGACCGGTTGGTGGTGCGGGCGGAGGACTCGCTGCTGGGCCGGACGGTGGAGGTGGAGGCCGACCTGGTGGTGCTGGCGACGGCGGTGGTCCCGAGGGCCGACACGCCCGCTGTGGCCCAGTTGCTGGGCCTGGCCTGCTCGCCCGATGGGTTTTTCCAGGAGGCCCATCCCAAGTACCGACCGGTGGAGACCGCCCGAACGGGGGTCTTTCTGGCGGGCTGCTGCCAGAGCCCCAAGGACATTCCGGATACGGTCGCCCAGGCGAAGGCCGCGGCGGCTTCGGCGCTGGTGGTTTTGCATCAGACGCGTTCTCGGTGAGGTGCAGGGTGGCCATAGACCAATGTCCACCGGTTGCCTCTGATGAGAAGTTCTTATGTGTCCAAACGGTTGGGTAGGCCGGATGGCTACTCAATCAGTGAAATTGATGATTCGGGAGGCATAATCTTATGGACATCCAGCAGCACGCGCGGGAAATCGGACTGGGCCTGGACCTCTTCAGTTGCATCCAGTGTGGGAAGTGCACCGGTGGGTGTCCCGTTTCTATGACGACGGTGCTGAACGTTCGCTCCCTGGTCTACGGCGCGCTGATCGGTGACATCGCAGGACCGATCCACGAGGAGGCACTCTGGGACTGCACCTGCTGCTTCACCTGTGTGGAGCGCTGTCCAAAGGACGTCCGTCCGGCGGAGGTCATCATCGCCCTGCGGAGTTTGCTGGTGGAGGAGGGAAAGGTGCCCAGCACCATTGGCAACGCGCTGATGGGCATCTTCCGCCAGGGTAACCCGCTGGGGTACGCGCGGGAGGACCGGATTGCCTGGATGGACGGGCTGGAGGTCAAATCGGCCCAGGAGGGCTGCGAGACGCTCCTCTTCACCTGTTGCAGTTCCGCCTACGATATCCGCGCCCAGGCGGCGACGAAGGCGCTGGTCCGGGTGCTCCAGGCCGCCGGGGTGGACTTGGGCCACCTGGGCACAGAGGAGACCTGCTGTGGGAACGAGGTGCGCCGGGTGGGGGAGATGGGCCTTTTTGAGATGCTGGTGGAGGAAGGAAAGCCACTGCTGGAGGAGGTCGGCGTGGCGCGGATGGTGACGACCTCGCCGCATTGTATGAACACCTTCCGCCACGAGTACCAACTGGGGATGGATGTCCTGCACTACACCCAGGCGCTGGCTCGTCTCCTGGAGGAAGGGCGGCTGAATATGACGGGTCGGGTGGAAAAGGTGGTTACTTACCATGACCCGTGCTTCCTGGGCAAGCAGAACGGGATTTTTGACGAGCCTCGGGAGGTCCTGAAGGCCATTCCGGGTGTGAAGTTTGTGGAGATGGACCGCATCCGGGATCGGAGCCTCTGCTGCGAAGGCGGCGGCGGGCGGATGTGGTTTGAAGGGACCAACACCGAGGGACGGCTGGCCTTCCAGCGGGTCCAGGAAGCCGCCGATACCGGCGCCGAGATTCTCGCCGTCGCCTGTCCCTTCTGTATGGCGATGCTGGACGACGCAGTGAAGGTGAAGGGGCTCTCCGAGCGGCTGAGGGTGATGGACATTGCCGAGTTGGTGGCGATGGCGCTGTAAAGAGGTGTCTATGAAACCGCGCATCGGTGTCTACATTTGTCATTGCGGGACCAACGTCGCCGCGACGGTGGACGTAGAAGCGGTGACGGAGTTCGCCGCTACGCTGCCGGGTGTGGTTATCGCTCGCCACTACACGTATATGTGCTCCGAGCCTGGCCAGGCCCTTATCAAAGAGGACGCCCGGACGCTGGGGCTGAACCGGGTGGTGGTGGCGTCCTGCTCGCCCCGGATGCACGAACCGACCTTTCGCGCCGCATCCCATGAAGGCGGGGTCAACCCGTATCAGGTTGAGATGGCCAACATCCGGGAGCAATGCTCCTGGGTTCACCCCGACCGCCATGAGGCGACGGACAAGGCGAAGGCGCTGGTCTACGCCGCGGTGATGAAGGCGGCCCACCTGGAGCCGCTGGAGGAACGGGAAGCGCCCGTGACGCCCGGCGCGCTGGTCATTGGTGGCGGTGTCGCGGGATTGGTGGCTGCGCTGGATATCGCCGATGCCGGGTTTCCGGTGCATCTGGTAGAGAGGAGCGACCGTCTGGGTGGTCGCGTTGCCGAATTGAATCGCACCTTCCCGGACCTGGAGCCCGTCGCTGAATGGCTTCCCGCACTGGTGGACCAGGTCCGGCGCCACCCGAACATCACCGTCTATCTGAACTCCCGCGTGACCGATATTACGGGTTTTGTGGGCAATTTTGAGGCCCGGGTGGGGCCCATAGAGGCCGGCCTTGCACCGGCTCAGATCCAGGTCGGGGCCATTGTTATCGCCACTGGCTACAATGTCTTTGACCCGCGCCTCAAGCCGGAGTTCGGATATGGCATTTACCCGCAGGTGGTGACCACGCTGGAACTGGAGCAGCGGCTATCTTCGGGCGACCTGACGGTGAACGGCAAGACGCCGAAGGAGGTGGTGTTTATCAAGTGCGTCGGCTCACGAGATCAGCAACTGGGTCGCCCGTACTGTTCCCGGGTCTGCTGCATGATCAGTGCCAAACAGGCGCAACTGGTCCGCCAGGCCCTGCCGGATGCGCGGGTCACCGTCTTCTATATGGATGTCCGGACTTTCGGCAAGCGGGGGGAGGAGTTCTACGACGAGGCCCGCCGGGCGGGGGTGCGCTATCGCCGGGGCAACGTCTCGGAGATTTACCGCCGGGGCGAGCGGGTGGTGGTGCGGGTGGAGGACACACTGCTGGCGCGGACGGTGGAGCACGAGGCGGACCTGGTGGTGCTGGCCGTGGGGATGGAGCCGCGCCCGGAGGCAGCCGATATCGCCGCACTCCTGAAACTCCCGCGTTCCGCCGACGGTTTCTTGCTGGAGGCTCACCCGAAACTCCGCCCGGTGGATACGGCGGTGGACGGGGTCTTCCTGGCGGGGTGCTGCCAGGGCCCGAAGGATATCCCGGATACCGTCGCGCAGGCGAAGGCGGCGGCGGCCTCGGCGCTCATCCCGCTGATGCGGGGCGTCGTCCCGATGGAGGCGGCGACAGCCGTTGTGGACCCGGAACTCTGCGCCGGGTGCGGGATGTGCGTGGAAATCTGCCCGTACAGCGCGCCGGCGCTGGACCCCCTCTGGGGCGTCTCGCGGGTGAATGCCGTCCTCTGCAAGGGCTGCGGCGCCTGCGCGGTCACCTGCCCGTCCAAGGCGATCCGTCTCCAGCACTTCACGCCCGACCAGATTCTGGCCCAGGTAGAGGCACTGGTGGGATGGTAAATGCTATCGGTATTTGCGGCAACAGAGCCGTCGCAAGTACCGGCATCTTTTTGGGGAGGAAACATGTCCGATAACGGCTTTGAACCCAAAATCGTCGCCTTTCTGTGCAACTGGTGTACCTACACCGGGGCGGACCTGGCGGGGACGTCTCGCATTCAGTACCCGCCCAACGTCCGCATCATTCGCCTGATGTGCACCGGCTCGGTGGACCCCACCTACGTCCTGAAAGCGTTGCTGGACGGGGCCGACGGGGTGCTCGTCGGCGGCTGTCACCCCGGCGATTGCCACTACCAATCCGGCAACTATAAGGCCCGGCGGCGCATCATCGCTCTCAAGGAAATCCTCAAGCAGGCCGGGCTGGAGGAGGACCGGGTCTGGCTGCGCTGGATTTCCGCCTCGGAGGGCCAGCGCTTTGCCGACACGGTCAGCCAGATGACGCAATACCTGAAAGAGAAAGGGCCTAATCCGATGAAAAAGGAGTGGGCGGTGTAGCAGGGAGCCGGTCGCAGAAGCAACTGCGATATGCGATCAGCGATGTGCGATAAGCGAGACGCAAGGAGACGCGATGAGAGCACGGATTCCCGTTGAAAATCAGGACATGTTGGCGGCCCTGAGGGGCTTTCTCCAGCGGCTTTTGGAGACGGAGGTGGTGGAGGCCGTTCTGGTGCCAATGGAGACGCCGTCCGGCGCGGTCACGCCGGCGCTGGTGGCGGACCCGGCGCTGTTGGATGCAGCGGACCCGCTGGCGCCAGTGCTGGGCCTGAATGCCGCGCGCGCTGTGGGGCCGGTGACCATCCGCGAGCCGCGCGGGCGGATTGCTGCCGTCCTGCGCCCCTGTGAGTACCGCGCACTGATAGAACTGGTCAAACTCCAGCAGACCAGCCTGGAGGACCTGGTGACGGTGGTGGTAGATTGCCCCGGCACCTACACCGTCCCCGACTATCAGAAGATGCGCGCGAACGGCGGGGTAGACCGGTCGGCCCTGCTGGCCGGAATGCGGACGGGCGACCTGGCGTCTCAAGCCGGCTACGCGTTCCGGGACGCCTGCCAGATATGCGAGAACTTCGCGGCTGTGGCCGGCGATGTCCGCATAGAATTCTTCGGCGCTGACCTCTCGGAGGGTATCCCTGTCGTCCTTGCGGATGAATTGGCCGGACGGCTGGGCCTGGAGGCTGCGCCGGAGGATGGCCGCCGGGCCGAGGCGGTGGATAGGATCACCCGGAGCCGTATTCAGGCCCGCGATGCCGTCTTCGCCGAGATGCGCGGCCGGCTGGAGAAGGAGGGCGTTGAGGGTGTCTTCGCTGCCTGTGTCCGCTGCCATAATTGTATGACTGCCTGCCCGATCTGCTACTGCAAGACCTGCCTCTTTAAGAGTCCGGTGATGGAGCACGAGCCGATTCAGTATATGGCCTGGGCGCGGCGGAAAGGCGCGTACCGGCTCCCGGCAGATACCATGCTCTTCCACCTGACCCGGCTCAATCATATGGTGCTCTCCTGCATCGGTTGTGGCCTCTGCACCGACGCGTGTCCCGCTGACCTGCCGGTGGGCCGGGTCTTCCGGACCGTCGGCCAGCAACTCCAGGCGGTCTTTGAGTATGTCCCCGGTCGCAGTGTGGAGGAGCCTCTGCCGCTGATCACCTTCCGCGAAGATGAGTGGTTGGAGATGGGGGAGGAGCGGTGAGGGGGTGAAGCGTGAGGCGTGAAGCGTGAGGAGGTGGTATGACTGAGCAGCAGGAGAATCTGATCCCTGTCTTCATTATGGGCAAGCAGTATATGGTCCCCGCCGGGTTGACTATTATGAAGGCCATGGAGTACGCGGGGTACAAACTGGTGCGCGGGGCGGGCTGTCGCGGCGGGTTCTGCGGCGCGTGTGCCACGGTCTACCGCATCCAGGGCGACCCCAAACTCTATTTCGGCCTGGCCTGCCAGACGGTGGTGCAGCCGAATATGTATCTGGCCCAGTTGCCCTTTTTCCCGGCCCGACGGGCGACTTACAATACTACTCAACTGGAGCCGACTCCTACTACGCTTTTCGGCCTGTACCCGGAACTCCTGCGCTGCCTGGGCTGTGGGACATGTACCAAAGCCTGCCCGCAGCAGATAGACGTCCGGGCCTATATGGCGGCTGGGATGCGCGGCGATATCGCCCGTATGGCCGATCTTTCTTTTGACTGCATTATGTGCGGCCTCTGCGCGGCCCGCTGTCCGGCGGAGGAGGCCCAGTACAACATCGCCATTCTGGCCCGTCGCCTCTATGGCCGCTACCTGGCCCCGCGCTCCAAACATCTGGAGGACCGGTTGGAGGAGATTCGGAACGGCAAATTTGATGCCGAAATTCAGGCCCTGAAGAATATGAGCGTGGATGAACTGAAGGCCCGCTACAGGGCGCGGGATATAGAGCCGGGAGACTGAGCAGACCTTAACCGTATTTGCGGAGGACTTATGAGCGGTTACCCGCCGGAGATGCAGGAGTCAATCCGATTGGTGGAGGCAACCCGCCCGCGACGTCTGAAGGAGACCTTCCCGACGATGACGCTGGAGGAGCGGGAGGCGATTCTGAAGGCCTACCACCCCGACTACAAGGACGAGACCTTCCGCGCCATTCGCGTCGGCGTCAGTAAAGGGCAGAGGATGCCGCTGGAACTGGCGGACATCGTGGAGGGCCGGCCTCATATCGGCCCCGATTTTGACCTCTCCGATCCCATTGCCGAGACCGACGTCCTGGTCATCGGCGGCGGCGGCGCTGGCGTGTCGGCGGCGCTCCTGGCTCAGGAGAACGGCGCGAAGGTCATCCTGGTGACCAAACTCCGCCTGGGCGACGCCAACACCATGATGGCCCAGGGCGGCATTCAGGCAGCCGACCGTCCCAACGATAGCCCCGCGATTCACTACCTGGACGTCATCGGCGGTGGCCACTTCACCAACATCCCGGAACTGGTGGAAGCGCTGGTGACGGATGCTCCCTTCGTCATCCAATGGCTGGAAGAACTGGGGATGATGTTTGATAAAGAGCCGGACGGGACTATGGTGGAAGCCCATGGCGGTGGTACCAGCCGCAGGCGGATGCACTCCGCTCGCGACTACACCGGCGCCGAGATTATGCGGGTACTGCGGGACGAAGCCCGCAACCGGGAACCGGATATCACCGTCATAGAGTTCTCTCCGGCGATAGAACTGGTGCTGGACGATAAAAGGCAGATCGCCGGCGCGGTGGTGATGAATCTGGAAACGGGCGCGAAAGGCTACATCAAAGCGAAGGCGGTCATCCTGGCGACGGGCGGCGGTGGGCGGCTTCATTATCAGGGTTTCCCCACCACCAATCACTACGGCGCCACCGCCGATGGTGTCGTCCTGGCCTATCGGGTCGGCGCGCCGCTGGGCTATCTGGAGTCTATGCAGTACCATCCTACCGGCGCAGCGTTCCCGGAGCAGATTCTGGGACTGTTGGTGACCGAGAAAGTGCGCGGGCTGGGCGCTCAGGTCGTCAACAAGTACGGCGATCAGTTTGTCTACCCACTGGAGCCGCGCGATGTGGAGTCGGCGGCCTTCATCCGGGAGTGCGCGCGGGGCAACGGCGTCGTCACCCCGACCGGACAGCCGGGTGTCTGGCTGGATTCGCCGATGATAGATATTATCCACGGCCCCGGCACGATTCAGCGGGCGCTTCCGGCTATGGTGCGCCAGTTCGCCCGCTTCGGGATTGATATCACCAAAGAGCCGATGCTGGTCTACCCGACCCTGCACTACCAGAACGGGGGAGTGCGGCTCAAAGCCGATGGCTCCACCGAGATTCCCGGTCTGTACATCGCCGGGGAGGTCAGCGCGGGCGTCCACGGCCACAACCGACTCATGGGCAATTCCCTGCTGGAAATTCTGGTCTTTGGCCGACGGTCGGGCCGAAGTGCTGCGCTCTGGGCCCATCAGGCCAGGCCCGGCACACCTACCCTGGCCCATCTGGAAAAGTGGAACCGCGAATTGGAGGAGATGGGAGTGGATACGGAGGTGGTCTCCCCCATCCTGTTGCCGGATTACACCCGGCATCAGTAGGGATGTAGGTCGGGTATCCGCCTGTTCTCCTGTTTGGGGCCCTTCTCCCCCTTTCTCCCCTCTCCCGCTGCCCGAGGCGGGCGGGAGAGAAGAGGAAGCAGGGGGTGGGGGAGGGATGAAACACTTATCGCAGGATGTGAGGACAGTATGGCAATTCCACATCACCCCACATCATCCGTCCTGGTTGTTGGTGGCGGTGTCGGCGGGATGCGCGCCGCCGTGGACCTGGCCGAGGCTGGTCTGAAGGTCTATCTGGTGGAGAGTCTGCCCTGGCTGGGCGGGCGGGTGGCCCAACTGGGCTACATGTTCCCCACCCACGACTGCGTCCTCTGTCGCGGCACGTCCGACCACGGTTACGGCTGCACCCGGCCGTCTATCTCGCCGGCGTTCCTGGACTTCAACCGCCATCCCAACATTGAGATTCTCACCAACACCGACCTGATCCGGGTGGAGGGTCGGGCAGGCGATTTCACCGTCACTGTACGGCGCCGGCCCACTTATGTAGACCCAGAAAAATGCATTAACTGTGGCCTCTGTACGGCGGTCTGTCCGGTGGATATGCCCAGTTTCTTTGAGGAGGAACTGGTCACTCGCAAGGCCATCTACAAAATGGCCCCCCGCGCCCTGCCCGATGCCTATACGGTGGATAAAGTCCCCCGCTGCGAGATTTGCCGACGGTGCGAGTCCATCTGCCCGACGGGCGCGGTGAACCTGGATGAGGAGCCCTGCGAACAGAACCTGAACGTCGGAGCCATCATCCTCTCCATGGGCTACGCTCTCTCCGACCCCGAAGAGTATGGCGAACTGGGCTTCGGGCGTTTCCCCAACGTCATCCACTCCATGCAGTACGAGCGGCTGGCCAGCCGGTCTGGGCCCACGGAGGGCATCGTCCTGCGCCCGTCCGACGGCAGGGTCCCCAAACGCATTGCCTGGCTTCAGTGCATCGGCTCGCGGGACCAGAAGTACCCCTACTGCTCGTCCATCTGCTGTATGTACGCCACCAAAGAGGCGATGATTGCCAAGGAGCGCATTCCCGATGTCCATTGCCAGATTTTCATTATGGACGAGCGGGCTTTCAATAAGGAGTTCAACGCCTACTACGAGCGGGCCCAGAAAGAGTACCAGATAGAGTACACCCGTTGCCGCCTCTCGGCGGTCAAGGAGGACCCGCAGACCCACGACCTGATTCTTCGCTACCCGGACGAGGAGGGCCGGATGCGGGAGGACCGGTTTGATATGGTGGTCCTCTCCCTGGGCTCCCGTCCGCCAGACGGCGCCCGTGACCTGGCGCGCGTGCTGGGCATTGACCTGAATCCCTATGGCTTCTGCGAGACCGACAAGTTCAACCCGCTGGAGACCAGCCGGCCTGGCATCTACGTCTGCGGGACCTTCCAATCGCCCAAAGAGATTGCTGAGACGATCATAGATGCGGCCGGCGCGGCGGGCGATGTGATGCGGCTCCTGCGGGAGCACCTGGGCGAGCATCTGTCCAGCCGGGAGTACCCCTTTCTCTGGAGGCCAGATGGACTGGTGCCGGAGCGGGACGTGCGCGGCGAGTCCCCGCGCGTGGGCGTCTTCCTTTGCCGCTGCACCCCCACGCTGGATGGCGTCATTGACGTGGAGGAAGTGGCGGCCTGGGCCCGCACCCAACCCGATGTGGCCCACGTCCAGTTGGTGGACTACGGCTGCTTTGAGGCCGGACAGGACGCCATCCGGAAGGCCATTCAGGAGCACCATCTGAACCGGGTCATTGTCGGTGCATGCAGCCACCGGACCCACGAACCCCTCTTCCAGAAAGTGACCCGCCAGGCCGGGCTGAACCCGTACCTGATGGAAATGGTCAACTTGCGGGAGCACTGCGCGTGGGTGCATGTGGACGATCCGGCGGGTGCAACGCGGAAGGCGAAGGAGATGCTGCGGACGGCGCTGGCGCGCGTGCGGCTAGCGGAACCGGTGTATAAGGAGGCGGTTGTGCCGGAACCCCGCGCGCTGGTCATCGGCGGCGGCGTCGCCGGGATGACCGCCGCTCTCACCATCGCCGACGCGGGCTACGAGGTTGTCCTGGTGGAGCGGGAGCCGGAACTGGGCGGCAATCTCCGCTACGTCTACTATGTGGCGGAGGGAGAGGACCCGCAGCGGCTCCTGCGGGACTTGGTCAACCGGCTGGTGGGCCATGAGCGCATCCGCGTCCTCACCCGCACCGAAGTCGTCTCTCACACCGGCCACGTGGGCGATTTCCGCGCCGTCCTGCGCACTACCACCCGCACCGGCGAGACGGTGGAGGCGGAAATCCGCCACGGTGTGACGGTCGTCGCCACCGGCGGGCAGGAGTGGCGGGGGGCGGTCTACATGTATGGGCGAGACCCGCGCGTGGTCACCTCTATGGAACTGGAGGAGATGATCGTCCATCGCCCGGACCGCATCGCCGAATTGGACCAGGTCGTCTTCATCCAGTGCGTTTGGCCGGAGGGCGAGGTCGGCTACTGCAGCCGTATCTGCTGCACCAACACGATGAAAAACGCCATCCGCATCAAGATGCTCAATCCGGATTGCCAGGTGATTGTCCTTTACCGGGATATTGTCACCTATGGCTTCCGGGAGGCAGTCTACACCGAAGCGCGACGGCGCGGGGTCATCTTTATGCGCTACGATGAGGAGCATATGCCCACCATCCGCTCCGTCGGGCCGCAACTGGAACTGGTGGCCTGGGACCCGTCGCTTCGGCGGGAGGTGCCATTCTACCCGAACCTGGTCGCGCTGAGCATGGCCGTTTTGCCGTCGGAAGGGACGGAGCGGCTGGCCCGCATCCTGGATGTGCCGCTCTCGCAGGAGGGCTTCTTTATGGAGGCTCACCTGAAGATGCGGCCGATGGACTTCGTCGCGGAGGGAATTTTCGTCTGCGGGATGGCGCACTATCCCAAGTTCATTGAGGAGTGCATTGCCAACGCGCAGGCGGTGGCGGGCCGGGCGCTGACCGTCCTGACGAAGGACAGGTTCTACATCGGCGGCGTGGTGGCCCAGGTGGACCAGTCCAAGTGTGTGGGCTGCCTGACCTGCGTCCGGGCCTGCCCGTTCGGGATTCCAAAGGTGCGCTACACAGATGTCGGTGTGGGCGGCATCCAGGGCGCGGCGTATATTGACCCCGCGCTCTGCCAGGGCTGCGGGACCTGCACGGCGGAGTGCCCGGCGAAGGCTATCCAGTTGCTGGCGTATAAGGACGAGCAGGTGCTGGCGCAGGTTTTGTAGATGGAGGGGGTAGACCGGAGGGGCTATGAGCATCAAAGATAACGGGCACGAGGAGTTCGTGCCGGAGATTGTGGCGTTTACCTGCATCTACTGTGGTTATATGGCGGCGGATACGGCCGGGGCGCTCCGGCTGAAGTATCCATCCAACGTTCGGCTGGTGCGGCTGCCCTGCACCGGCAAAGCCGATGTCCGCTACATTCTGGAGGCCTTTGAGAAAGGGGCCGATGGGGTCTACATTGTCGCCTGCCCGCTGGGGAACTGCCACCACGTGCATGGCAACGAGCGTGCTCTGGCACGGGTGAAGTACGCCAAGTCGCTGCTGGATAAAATCGGCATCGGGGGGGACCGACTGGAAATGGTCTTCGTTTCCGGCGGTATGGGCGCCACCTTCGCCGATGCGGCGCGAAAGATGACGGAGCGGGTGAAAGAGTTGGGGCCCAGTCCATTGAAGAAATAGATAATATAGGGGCTCTCAGGTCGCTGGGCGGGTGGTGAAACGGGTCAATTCTCTATCTCGGACGATGGTCGGATGGGTCTGCATTCCCAAGTCCATCGTCCCCAACGGCCACCGGAACCCGCGCAGCAAAGTTGGAAAATAGCCAACGCTAATCGTTTATTTGCAGGGGGGGCATCATGTCCGAGCATCCGAACGGCGTGGTCGGTTCCGTCCTTGTGGTCGGCGGCGGCATCGCCGGGGTCCAGGCTGCCCTGGACCTGGCGGAGGCCGGCCTCAAGGTCTACCTGGTGGAGGCCAAATCCGCCATCGGTGGGCACATGGCTCAACTGGATAAGACCTTCCCCACCAACGACTGCGCTATGTGCATCCTGAGCCCCAAACTGGTGGAGACCGGTCGCCACCGCAACATTGAGTTATTGGTGGATACCGAAGTCCTCAGTGTGGACGGAGAGGCGGGGAATTTCACCGTCCGCTTGCGCAAGAAGCCCCGGTACATTGACCTGGAGAAGTGCACCGGATGCGGGGAGTGCAGGAGCGTTTGCCCGGTCATTATCCCGGACCCGTTCAACGCGGGGCTGGGTTTCCAGCGCGCGGCGTACAAACTCTACCCCCAGGCTGTCCCCAACGCGTACGCGATAGAGAAACGGGGCATCGCCCCTTGCCGGAGCGCCTGCCCTGCTGGTCAGCGGGCTCAGGGCTATATCGCCCTCGTCCGCGAGGGTCGCTACGAGGACGCTCTGCGGGTCATCAAGGAGGACAATCCCTTCCCGGGTATCTGCGGGCGGATCTGCAACCACCGCTGTGAGGATGCCTGCAGCCGGGGCAAACTGGACGAACCCATCAACATCCGGGCCCTCAAGCGGTTTGTGACCGACAAAGTGTATGAAAAGCCACGCGTGCCGCCCGAACCGGCCCCGCGCCGATACTCCCAGCGAGTCGCTGTCATTGGCGCCGGGCCCTGCGGCCTGACCGCCGCGCAGGACCTCTGTAAAATGGGCTACGGCGTCACCGTCTTTGAGGCCCTGCCTGTCGCCGGCGGGATGCTGCGCGTCGGCGTGCCGGAGTACCGTCTGCCCTCGTGGATTGTGGACCGCGAGGTTCAGGACATCGTGGACCTGGGTGTGGAGTTGCGGCTGAACCATCCGGTGAACAATCTGGACGATGTCTTTGCGGAGGGATTTGACGCTGTCCTCATCGCTGTTGGCGCCCATGAGGGCGTCCGGCTCAACATTCCCGGCGCGGACCTGGACGGCGTGCTGATCAACACCCGTTTCCTGCGGGACGTCCGTCTGGGCAATCCGCCGAAATTGGGGAAACAGGTAGCAGTCGTCGGCGCGGGCGACGTGGCTATGGACGTGGCCCGTACCGCGCGCCGCCTGGGTGCTGAGGTCCACGTCTACTACCGCCGGACCCGTGAAGAGGCCACTGCCGACCCGGAGGAGATGGAGCGGGCGGAGG
Source organism: Chloroflexota bacterium (assembly GCA_014874475.1). Lineage (GTDB taxonomy): Bacteria > Chloroflexota > Anaerolineae > B4-G1 > DUEL01 > SpSt-77. The sequence goes on along the minus strand of JADBJJ010000008.1, from coordinate 62,328 downwards.
AGGAGGGCGTCGTTTTCCACTGGCAGACCACGCCGGTGGAGATTGTGGGGGATGGTAGCCGGCGGGTCGTCGGGATGAAATGCGTCCGCACAGAGCCGGGCTTGCCCGATGAGACGGGGCGCCGCAGGCCGGTCATCGTTCCCGGTTCGGAGCACTTTGTTCCCTGCGATAATGTCATTTTCTCTGTGGGCCAGCGGGCCGGTCTGGCGTTCATCCCGGAAAGCGCCGGGGTTGGCATCACCGATCAGGCGACGGTCGCCGTCAATCCCAACACTCTGGCAACCAGCCGTCCGGGCGTCTTTGCCGCCGGGGATGTTGCCACCGGGACGGCGTTTGTCATTGAGGCCGTTGCCGCCGGCCACAAAGTTGCGCAGGCCATTCACCGGTATCTCCAGGGGATGGACCTGGAACCGCCGCCGAAGCCCAAACTGCCGGTGGTGGAACTCTCGCGAACGGAGATTGATGGGCGGGTTGCGCGCGGTGAGGTCCACATCCAGCCCCGCGTCCCGATGAGCGCCCTGCCGGTGGAGCAGCGGCTTTCCACTTTTGAGGAAGTGGTCGCCGGATACGCCGACGAACAGGCCCAGGCGGAGGCGGCCCGCTGTCTGGCCTGCGGCATCTGTTCGGAGTGTCTGAGTTGCGTCTACACTTGCCAGGCGGGGGCGGTGGACCACGATATGGTAGAGCAGACGGTGGAACTGGATGTCGGCGCCATCCTCTTGGCTCCAGGTTTTGCTACTTTTGACGCCGAAAAGGCTGGAGAGTACGGTTGGGGCCGCTATCCCAACGTCGTCACTTCCCTGCAGTTTGAACGGCTTCTCAACGCGTCCGGCCCTACCCTGGGGCATGTCCAGCGCCCGTCCGATGGACGGACGCCCAAGCGCATCGCCTTTATCCAGTGCGTCGGCTCGCGCGATCAGAAGCACGACTATTGCTCCTCGGTCTGCTGCGTCTACGCCATCAAAGAGGCGATGATGGCGATAGAGCACGAGCCGGATACTGAGGTCACCATCTTCCTGATGGATATGCGGGCCTTCAGTAAAGGGTATCTGGATTTCTACCGTCGGGCACAAGAGCGGTACGGCATCCGCTTTGTGGAGTGCCGCGTCTCGGCGGTGAAGGAGGACCCCAGGACCCACAACCTGGTCATCCGGTATGTGGATGAGGGGAACGGGCGCGGCATCCGGGAGGAGGAGTTTGATCTGGTGGTGCTCTCCGTCGGCATGGAGGTCCCGGAGAGCGTCCGCGACCTGGCCCGGCGGGTGGGGGTGGCGACAGACCCCTACGGTTTCTGCCAGACCGTCCCCTTCGCTCCGCTCCAGACCAGCAAGCCGGGGGTCTTCGCCATTGGGCCTTTCCGGGAGCCGAAGGATATTCCAGAGTCGGTGGTAGAGGCCAGCGCGGCGGCGGGTCTGGCGGGGGCACTCCTGGCCTCTGCCCGCTGGACCCAGACGGCGCCTGCAGTCTACCCGCCGGAGCGGGACGTAATGAAGGAGCCGCTGCGCATCGGCGTCTTTGTCTGCAAGTGCGGGTCCAATATCGCCGGATTCCTGGACGTTCCGGCGGTGGCGGAGTACGCGGCGACTCTGCCCGGCGTCGTCCACGCCGAATACAACCTGTACACCTGCTCTCAGGACTCCATCCGGCGCATCGTGGAGCAGGTGCAGGAGTTGAACCTGAACCGGGTCGTTGTGGCGGCCTGTACGCCGCTGACCCACGAGCCGCTTTTCCAGGATGCGATCCGTCAGGCCGGGCTCAACCCCTATCTCTTTGAGATGGCCAACATCCGCAACCAGTGTTCCTGGGTTCATCAGGCGGATTGGGGAGGAGCAACGGAGAAGGCGAAGGAACTGGTGCGGATGGCAGTGGCGAAGGCGGCCCGTCTGGAGCCGCTCCACCGGACGCGCGTGCCGGTCCAGAAGGCCGCGCTGGTGATTGGCGGCGGCGCGGCGGGCATGAACGCCGCACTGACCCTGGCCCGTCAGGGCTTTCCGGTCCATCTGGTGGAACGGTCGGACCGGCTGGGGGGTAACCTGCTCCACCTGCGCCATTCGCTGCAGGAGGCAACGGGCGACGGCGAGCGGATGTGGCTGGACCCTCAGGCGTACGCCCGCGCGCTGGTCGGTCGCGTCCAGGCTGAGCCCCTGATCACTGTCCACCTGAACACCGAGGTCCTGGAGACAAGTGGCTTCGTCGGCCAATATGTCACCCGCCTGCGGGGGCCCAAGGGCGAGGAGGAAATCCGGCATGGGGCGGCTATCCTGGCCGTTGGTGGGGTGGAGTACCGGGGGCCGGAATACGGTTACGGCACAGACCCCCGCATCATCACCCAGCAGGAGTTTGAGGAACGGTTGGGAGAGGGGAGGGATTTACCCGATTCGGTGGTGATGATTCAGTGTGTCGGGCCGGCGGAGCGGTACTGCGCCCGCATCTGTTGCACGACAGCCCTTAAGAACGCGCTGATGCTGAAGCGGCACAAGCCGCAGGCTCAGGTGACGGTGCTCTATCGGGACATCCGGACCTTCGGCTTCAAGGAGCGCATCTACCAGGAGGCTCGCCGGGCCGGGGTGGTGTTCATCCGGTACGATTTTGACCGGAAGCCCCAGGTGCAGATTGCCGATTCAAGATTGCAGATGAAAGTGTGGGAGCCGGTGCTGGGGGAGGTGTTGGTCCTTCAGCCGGACCTGCTGGTGCTGAGTATGCCGGTAGTACCGTCGCCGGGGGCGCGCGAGTTGGCAGCCCGGCTGAAGTTGCCGGTGGACCTGGACGGGTTCTTCCTAGAGGCGCATGTCAAACTGCGCCCAGTGGATTTTGCCGCCGACGGCTTCTTCCTGGCGGGGATGGCCCACTACCCGAAGTTCCTGGGGGAGAGCATTGCCCAGGCACAGGCAGCGGCGGCCCGCGCGGCGACCATCCTGAGCCGGGACTGTCTGGAAGTGGGCGACGTCGTCGCCTTGGTGGACGCCGAAAAGTGTGTTGGGTGTCTGACCTGTGTGCGGATTTGCCCGTACCGCGTGCCGCGCATCCGGGCGGACCTGATGGGGGTGGGGGGCATTGTGGGCGCGGCCTACATTGAGCCGGCCCAGTGCCACGGTTGTGGCGTCTGCGTGGCTGAATGCCCGGCGAAGGCCATCCAGTTGCTCCACTACCGGGATGGGCAGATAGAGGCGAAGATAGAGGCATTGGAGGGGGTGTGGGTGAGAGTGTAGCAGCGACAAATGGCGGTGGAGTTGTACCTAAAAGGTGTCAACCTGCCTGCACTGATCCAGTTTTGCACGCTAATGCTGGTCCAGATGAACGGTCGGAGGTATTCTCACGGGTTGTGAGGTAAAGAAGAGCGGGGCATACCATTGCGGCTGACAACGATGCTATGGCCCAGTACGATGTTCATTACGACCTGACCAAACAATGGGTGTTGGAAGTCATCGGGAATCGCCTGGGGAGTGCGGGGGCGTACGTTGCCGAACTGATTGCCCGGGGCAATCTGTCTGTGGATACCTTCTCGCTTCTGACGTTGACCTTTTACCCGTTTCTCCACTTCGCGGGTTGGCGGACGGCGCGCTGGCTTGTGGAGCGGGCAATCTGCTGGGGGCATCCTTACGTCTTCGGCGCGACGCTTCATCAGATTCAGGACTGGTTCACCCATCGCGGTGAGGGGTACCGATTCATAATAGACGGCATCGCTCATTACCGTCACTATCTGCAATATCGCTTGCGGACCCATTGGTTGCTGGCGAAATTCTATAGCGATCGTCCGCGATCGGAGGTGAAGGCCCTACTGGCGGCGCTCTATCCGAATGTGGCCTTTGACTCGTTTACCGATAGCGAGTTGCTGGACCTGTATCTGCGGGAAGGACACCTAGCGACGTGGGAGGAACGGGAGCGGTATGGCTATTTCTCCGACCGTTACTATGACCATACCCGCCGGGACCAGGCTATGAAGCGGTGGACCCAGTATCTGACCCGACAGTTTGTGGAGCGAGTACTGAGGGACACTGGTTGTATGGCGAAAGTTCTGCGCTGCGAGTATCGGCCCAGTCCGGCGCTGTTGGTGTCCTTTTACGCGACGGCCTTGTTGGGCCTGCTGACTCTGTGACCGGTTCCAGGAGGGCATATGGAGGAGACCTTTGAACCCAAAATCCTGGCCTTCTGCTGCCACTACTGCGCCTACGCAGCCGCTGATCTGGCAGGGGTGATGCGTCTCAACTACCCCACAGGCATCCGTATTGTGGAGGTGCCCTGCTCCGGGCGGGTGGAGGTTTCGGAGATTCTCCGCGCCTTTGAGCACGGCGCCGACGGGGTGATGGTGGCAGGTTGACTGGAAGGCGAATGTCATTACCTGGAAGGTAATGTCAACGCCAAACGAAGAGTCAAATACGCCGCCGAGTGGCTGGATAAAATCGGCCTGGGCGGCGAGCGGGTGCGCATGTTTAATCTCTCCTCGGCTATGGCGGTCCAGTTCGCGGAGTACGTCCGGGAGATGACGGAGAAGATCCGGGAACTGGGGCCTAATCCGTTGCGCGATGCGCGAAACGTGAAGCATGAGGTGTGATACGTGATATTTATGGAGGAACCATGATTGTCGGTGAACAGAAACCGCTGGAAGAGATTATGAGCCTGCTGGGGAGTGCCCGCCGGGTGCTGGTGGCCGGGTGCGGCACGTGTGTGACCGTCTGCTTCGCCGGAGGCGAGAAGGAAGCGGCGGTTCTGGCCTCGGCTCTCCGCATGAGGAGCCAACTGGAGGGCCGCCCGATGGAGGTGGACGAGGTCACCGTCCAGCGGCAGTGCGAGTGGGAGTATATTGACCCACTGGCAGACCGGCTGAAGGACTACGACGTCGTCCTCAGCCTGGCCTGCGGCATCGGGGTCCAGGCGATGAACGAGCGCTTCCCAGACGCCATCACGCTGCCGGGGCTCAACACTACTTTCCTGGGGTTGCCGGAGGAGCACGGCATCTGGGAGGAGCGCTGTCAGGCCTGCGGAGACTGTATCCTGGGCATCACTTTTGGCATCTGCCCCATCGCCCGCTGCTCCAAGCAATTGCTGAATGGCCCCTGTGGCGGCTCCCAGAACGGCATCTGCGAGGTGACCCCCGATATCCCCTGTGCCTGGCACCTTATCTGGGAACGGGCGGCCAGGTTCGGGCAAATGGAGCGGTTGCTGGAGGTCCAGCCGCCCAAGAACTGGTCCCGCAGCCGGGACGGCGGCCCCCGCAAGATTGTGCGGGAAGACCTGCGACTACCCGAACGCGAGTGAGGTGGAAGGATGAGCGAAGCAAGCACCAATGGCTACAAATCTGGTAGCAACCTGGAGAAAATCCTGCGCGCGGGATATTTCGCGGTGACGGCGGAGATTGGCCCGCCCCAGAGCGCCGACCCCGAGGTCATCCGGCGCAAGGCCCGCCTGCTCAAGGGCGTGGTGGACGCCGCCAACATCACCGACAACCAGACCGCCATTGTCCGCATGTCCAGTATCGCCTCAGCGGTCCTGGCGCTCCAGGAAGGGGTGGAACCCATCGTCCAGATGACCTGTCGGGACCGCAACCGGCTGGCGATGCAGTCGGACCTGCTGGGGGCCTACGCGCTGGGCGCGCGCAATCTCCTCTGCCTCACCGGCGACCATCAGAGTTTCGGCAATCACCCCACCGCCAAGAACGTCCACGACCTAGACTCTATCCAGTTCATCCGTATGGTCCGGGGTATGCGGGACGAGGGCCGCTTCCTGTGTGGGGACGAGATCAAGGGGATGCGCCCCGCGTTCTTCATCGGCGCAGCGGAGAACCCCTTTGCTGACCCCTTCGACTTCCGCCCGTACCGCCTGGCGAAGAAGATTGCCGCTGGGGTGGACTTCATCCAGACCCAGATTATCTTAGATATCCCCCGTTTCCGGGAATTTATGAAGCGAGTGGTGGATATGGGTCTGCATGAGAAGGTCTACATCCTGGCGGGCATCGGCCCGCTGAAGTCTGCCGGGGCGGCCCGGTATATGCGGGATAAAGTCCCGGGGATGCGCGTGCGGGATGAGTACGTGGAGCGGATGGAGGCAGCGGTCGCTGGAATCCCCAAAGAGGACAAGAAGGGCCGCAAGGAAGCCTGGGAGCGGGAAGGCATCCGCATCGCCATTGAGCAGATTCAGGAACTCCGCGAAATCCCCGGCGTGGCGGGCGTCCACATTATGGCGATTGAGTGGGAAGAGGCGGTGCGGCCTATTTTAGAAGGCGCCGGTCTTCTGCCTCGCCCCGTTGTAGAGTAGCCACGAACTCCGCGAATTTCCCGGAAATTCGTGGCTGAAAAAGGAGCGGGTATGGCAGCCAGAGCACGAGTCCGAACGCAAACGCTGGCGGAGATTGTAGAGGAGCATACAGGTTCCAACCCGTATCTCTGCTACCAGTGTGTCCGCTGTTCCAGCGGGTGCCCAGTGGCGGAGCATATGGACCTGTTGCCCAACCATGTGATGCGGGCCATTCAGTTCAACGACGAGCGGGTACTGGAGGCGAAGACGCCCTGGGTCTGCGCGGCCTGTGTCACCTGTTCTACCCGTTGCCCGCAAGGGATTGACGTGGCCGGAGTGATGGACGTCCTGCGGATAGAGGCGCGGAAGCGGGGGATCAAGCCGCCGGTGCGGGAGGTGGAACTCTTCACCCAGGTCTTCCTGAAGACCATCGGCGTGGCGGGACGGCTCTACGAGGCCGGCCTGATGGGGATGATGAACGTCCTCACCGGACAACTAATGAAGGATATGGACCTGGGCGTGCCGATGATTCTCAAGCGGAAGATTCGTCTGCTGCCCGAGTTCGTCCGTCCGCCGAAGAAGGTGAAGCGGGTGGAGGTGAAAGGGAATGTCATCGCCTATTACCCCGGTTGTTCCCTAGAATCCACGGCCACCGAGTATGATCACACTTTCCGCGCTGTCTGTCAGGCACTGGGGATAGAACTGGTGGAGCCGCCAGGATGGGTCTGCTGCGGGTCCACGCCTGCGCATACCACCGACCCGGTCCTGGCGGGGTATTATGCCGGGGTGAACCTCTCGCTGGTGGAGCAGATGGGGCTGAGGCAGGTGGTGGCGCCGTGCCTGGGATGCTACCAGCGCTTCCGCGCCGGCGCGTACGAGATGGCCCACCGCCCCGACCTGGCGGAGCAGGTGGCCCAGCGGGTCGGGTATCAGTATCAGGGGACGGTGGAGACCCTGCATGCGGTGGAGACGTTGCTGGAGCGGGCTGGGCTGGAGGCGATCCGGGCGCGGGTCCAGAAGCCTCTCCAGGGTGTGCGGGTCGCGTCGTACTACGGCTGCGCGACTACCCGCCCTCCGAAGTACACCGGTGTGGAGGACCCGGAGAACCCCACCTGCATGGACGACATCATCCGAGCGTTGGGTGGCGAGCCGGTGGAGTGGTCGTACAAGACCGACTGCTGCGGGGGTAGCCTGGGCATCACCCAGACGAATATCGCGCTGGAACTTTCGGAGAAGGTTTTGCGCAATGCTCATGATAGCGGGGCGGAACTGATGGTGACGGCTTGCCCTCTCTGCCAGGTGAACGTGGAAGCCCGGCAGGTACAGATGAAACTGGACTTCCAGTTGCCTGTCCTTTACATCACTCAGTTGATGGTGCTGGCCTTCGGGATGGAGGAGAAGAAGGCGGAACTGGAGAAGAACATGGTGGACCCGAGGCCGGTCCTTCAAAAGTACGGATTGGTGGCTTGAGGGGACGGCAGAGGGTTGGATCGGCCTCTGTTGATTGAGGCACGAGAGACACCCGATGGGGCGTATCAGTCCATTTCTCTTCCCAAAGATGTTGCTCCCCGGGGCTTGCCTCCGGTCGCTGAGACGCTGCCGAAGGCCATTGAGAATCTCATCTCGGCTCGTATGCCTCTGGCAACCCTACCCCCGATAGCGATGTGGATTTGCTGGTCATCGTGCGGACAGAGGAGCCTTACCGGGAGCGGTACTTGCGCGTGGCGATGGCCTTGAAGCCCCGTCTGTTCCCGCTGGACCTGATCGTCAAAACGCCTGAAGAAGTGGAAGAGGCTCTACGGACGTTCTCGCCCTTTTTGCGCGAGGTGCTCACGAAAGGGGTTTGCCTGTATGAAAGAGAGTGACCCCCTGGACTGGGTAGCCAAAGAAGAGCCTTCTCTGGAGGAGGCCCGCGAAGCCGTCGGAATGGCCAAAATGGTTCGCGCTTTCGCCCGCCGCTGGCTGGGGCTGATCGAATAGCGAAGCGTTGGGAGTAGGTAGAAGGTGGCTCACATCTTCACCGGGTACAGACCAGTGCGCGGCCTCATCCCGGTTGCCTATCTCTGGCCGCTGACGGTCCTATTGGGCGTTTTCGCTTTTCTGAACACTCATCCTATCCGCCCCCACGACTTCTGGTGGCATATGGCTGTGGGGCGGGAGATTCTCGCCTCCAGACGCATCCCTGCGGTGGATACCTTCTCCTTCACGGTGGCCGGGGCGCCGTATCCCTCCTATGCGGCGTTCTGGCTTCCTGAAGTGCTTCTTTATCTCTTTTACTCCCTCGGCGGACCGGCGCTGGTCGTCTTTGCCCACAGTCTGACGGTCACCGCCGCGTATGGGTTGACCGTGGCCCTAGCCTGGCGCGTTTCCGGTAGTCCCCGCGTTGCGGCTGGGGCCACCTTCTTGGCCGCCGCGCTGGGGATCAACGACTGGAACGTCCGCCCCCAGGCGGCCACCTTTTTCTTGGCTCCGCTCTTCCTGTGGGCGATCTATGAGATCCAGCGCAGTGAGAGGGCGGGCGGAGGGGGGGCGGAAAGAGAGGGGGGGCCGACCCGCACGGGCCAGAGCCTGCGTTTCTGGGGCTGGCTGGCGGTTTTCCCTATAGGGATGGCGCTCTGGGTCAATGGCCACGGCTCTTTCCCGCTGGGGTTGCTCATCGTTGGTCTGTGGCTGGTGGATGAGGTCTGGCAGATATGGCGCGATGGGGCAAGCGTTCGTCTGCCCCACGGCGCTGCTGCGGCGGCTGGCGCTCTGGCGCTGGCTGCCGCCGCATGTCTTCTCAACCCGCGCGGGCTTGGCGCGTTCTCCTATCTGGCCGAAATGTCTGTCCACCCCGTGATTCAGGGCATGGTGCCCGAATGGGCGCCACCCACGTTCTCCACCATCACCGGCACGCTCTTCCTGATCGGGTTACTTCTGACAGCCGCGCTGCTGGCCGTCTCTCCCCGCCGGCCCGCGCCGCTGGAACTGCTCCTCTTTCTGGCCTTCGCCGCCCTGGGCCTGCGGACAGTGCGGGGAGCCATCTGGTTCGGTCTGGTTATGGCGCCGGTCTGGGCCAGGCATTTATCTGCTCTGTTCGGTACTGTGCTCCGCTCCGGGCCGCCCTACAAGCGCACGTTCTCTGCCACTCTCCTGGCCGTCCTGCTGGTGGTCGGCGCGCTGGTCACTCTGCCCTGGTTCAAGGAGCACTTGCCCCTCCCGCCGGCCAAGGCCGGCCTCATTTCCGCCGAGACCCCCGTAGCGGCGACGGAGTTCCTCCTGCGGGAACGTCCGCCGGGTCCTCTCTTCCACGCGATGCCCTTCGGCAGTTATCTCATCTGGGCCGCACAGCCGGCTTATCCCGTCTTTGTGGACTCCCGGATAGAACTCTATGCCGTGGACGTCTGGTTGGACTATCTGCATATCTCCGCTGCCGGATGCGAATGGGAGGAGCGGCTGGCCCGCTACGGCGTCTGTACGCTGATGCTGAGCCCCCAGGAGCAACCCACGCTGGTAGCGGCCGCGCGAGCCTCTCCGCACTGGGAGCAAATCTACGAAGACTCCGCCGCTGTTATCTTCGTCAGAAGGTGAAAGTACAAAGAACTTCCACCTTCCCTGGGCGGCCTTGCCGTTATCCCTGCCCCGTTCTTTCGCGAATCCTCTGTGCCAGTGCCCGCGCTCGCTCGGGCGCGTCCCCCACATAGCCGGAGACGTCCAACAGGGCGCGGATGCGTTCGGGGGGCAGGCAGGCGGTCAGGCGGGGGTCGGCAGCCAGTCGGTCGGCCAGTGGGTTCGGTTCCCCCCGGCGGATAGCCTCCCATGCGGCCATACTGTGGGCCCGTAGCGCTTCGTGCATCTCCTGTCGGTCGGCGCCGGCTCGCACCAGTTCCATCAGTAGCCGTTCCGTCGCAGCGAAGGTCCCGTAGGTGGCCAGGTTGCGCGCCATCGCCGTCGGGTCCAGCACCAGCCCCCGCACCAGACGGAGCGCGCGGCGGAGCATCTCGTCCGTTGCCAGGAAGCCCTCTGCCAGGATGACCCGTCGGTTGGCGGAGTCGTCTAGGGTTCGCTCCAGGAGCGAACCGGCGGCGTTCTCCCAGGCAACGGCGGGCAGCGCCGCTACGTAGCGGGCCAGGGAGCAGATATTTTCCGCCTGGATGGGGTTGCGTTTGAAGGGCATAGCGGAGGAGCCGACCTGGGCGCGGCCGAACGGTTCGCTCCATTCTCCCGCCAACGGCGACTGCAGCAGCCGCAGGTCCATAGCGAACCGGTGCAGGCTCTGGGCAATGCCCGCCAGTGCTACCATGACCTCCCAATCCTGGCGGCGCGGGCAGACCTGGGTCGTGACCGGATAGGCCTCCAGTCCCAGGAACGCCATTGCTCGTTGCTCCATCTCAGCGGGGTTCAGAAGTTGGGCATAGGAGGCGGCGGTGCCGACTGCTCCCTTGAACCCCTTGCCGCGCAGGTGAGTCCGCAGACGGTCTACAGCCTCCAGGTCGTCCATCAGGTCCTGGGCGTACTGGGCCAGACGGTAGCCCACGGTCGTCGGTTCGGCTGGCTGCAGATGGGTGTAGCCCATACAGGCCAGGTCGGCGGTCTCTTCTATCCGGTCGGCGAAGGCGGAGAGGAGGTCGGTCAAGCGGAGGCGGATCAGGGCCAGTGCTTCCCGCAACCGGAGCGCGTCGGCGTTATCCAGAATGTCCTGGCTGGTCGCGCCCAGATGGAGAATCGGCCCGCCGATGGGGCACTGTTCGGCAAACACCCGCAGTTCCGCCATCAGGTCGTGGTGGATTTCAGCCTCTATCTCCTCCGCCCGGGCGATGTCCACAGCGTCCTGGTGGGCCTCCAGGTCGGCGACCTGCTTGGGGGTGACCAGACCCATTTCGGACTGGGCGCGGGCCAACGCCACCCAGACCTGGCGCAGAAGTCGGCGGCGGTGGGCCTCGCTCCAGATGCGGCGCATCTCCTCCGAGCCGTAGCGCCAGGTGAAAGGGGAAAGGTGAGTTTCGTGGTCAAACTGTGCGCTCATTTGGGAAAGGCAGAGTGATGGAATGGACACGATGCCTTTACATTATACCATTGCCCTGCCAAGACACAATGGTCCGCAGCGCCTCTCCTCTGGGGCTCCTTGTCTGTGGTCTTTTGTCCACAGTCCAGGGAGCATGCCGATGACACCTGGCACACGGGCTGGCTTCCCCTTGCATCCCGCCCGGATTCCGGTACAATAAGGCCGCTGAAGAAGGGATTCTTGCTCACGAAAATGCCATTTGCGCGATCCGCGCGATTGGGCGTTTTTGAGATTGCAAATGGAAGTGATTCTGACCCACGAGAACGCTGATTTTGACGCCATCGCTTCCCTGTTGGGGGCGCAGAAACTGTTCCCGGAGGCGGTGCCTGTCCTGCCGCGCCGCGTCAACCGGAACGGTCAGGCGTTTCTTTCTCTGTACGGCGCGGCGCTGCCCTTTGTCCATCCCGACGACCTCCCCCGCCGCACTATCCGTCGGGTCATCCTGGTGGACACTCAAGCACTGACCACTATCCGGGGCATGCGGCCCGATACGCCGGTGGATATCATAGACCATCATGCCCTGAGCCGGGAACTGCCCCCGCACTGGACGTTTCGGGGGGAACCGCTGGGGGCGACGACGACGCTTCTGGTAGAAGAGATGGCTCGGCGGGGAATCCCGGTGACGCCTATAGAGGCCACCCTGCTTCTGATGGGGATTTACGAGGACACTGGCAACCTCTCTTATATGACCACTACGGCGCGGGACGCACGGGCGGCGGCCTGGCTTCTGGAGCGGAGGGCCAGCCTGACCATTGTCGGGGAATTCCTTCAGTATCCGTTGACGCCCAGCCAGCAGGAGTTATATGAGCGACTGCTGGAATCGGCGACCACCCACCGCATCGGCGGCCATACCATTGTGGTGGCCTCCGGGCGGGCGGGGAAGTACGAGGAAGAGATTTCCACCCTGGCCCACCGTTTGCGGGACATCCTGGAGCCGTCGGCCCTGTTTGTCCTGGTCGCGCTGAATAACCATGTCCAACTGGTGGCCCGCTCCGCGACCGGCGATATAGATGTATCGGTCGTCGCTGCTCACTTCGGCGGCGGCGGGCATGCCCGCGCCGCGGCCGCGCTGGTGCGGGACCGTACTCTGGAGTCTGTCCGGGCTGAACTTCTGGAGTTGCTCCCCCGCGCTGTCCGCCCGGCGGTGACCGTCCGGCAGATTATGTCCCGGGGCGTGCAGATTCTCTCCCCGGATACCTCCATCGCCGAGGCCGACGAGCGGATGCGCCGGACCGGCCATGAGGGCTTCCCGGTGGTGGAGAACGGGCGGGTGATCGGTCTGCTCACCCGCCGGGCGGTCGATCGGGCCATCCAGTTCGGCATGGCTGCTGAGAGCATCCGGCAGATTATGGAGCCGGGCAGTGTTGTGGTCTCTCCAGACGATTCGGTGGAGAGCCTGCAGCGGCTGATGATGGAGACTGGCTGGGGCCAGGTGCCGGTGGTGGAGAACGGCGATATCGTCGGCGTCGTCACCCGCACCGATCTCATCACGCTCTGGGGAAAAGTTGAGCCTGGCCCCTCTCGCCGGGAGCAGATTGGGGCTTTGCTGGAGGCGGCCGTGCCGCCTCCGGTCCTGGCCCTGGTCCGGCGGACTGCTGAGGCTGCCCAGCAGATGGGTTTCAGCCTCTATCTGGTCGGTGGGCCGGTGCGGGACCTGCTCCTGGGGCAGCCGGTGGTGGATCTGGACCTGGTGGTGGAAGGGGACGCCGTCCGTCTGGCCCGCCACCTGGCCCGTCAGTTCGGCGGTCGGGTAGTGGCCCACCGCCGCTTCGGCACGGCCAAATGGCTGCCGGATGACCGGGTCTGGCAGGAGATGGGCAGTTCGCCGCCACCGGACCAGGCTGTCTCGGCGGTGGACTTCGCCACTGCCCGGACTGAGTTCTACACCCATCCCACCGCCCTGCCGGAGGTGGAGCGCAGTTCCATCAAACAGGACCTCCACCGGCGGGATTTCACCATCAACACGCTGGCCATCCGGCTGGACCCGCCTCACTGGGGGGAACTGCTGGATTTCTATGGCGGGGAGGTCGACCTGCGGGAGGGTGTCATCCGCGTCCTCCACAGCCTCAGTTTCATAGACGACCCGACCCGCATCCTGCGCGCTGCCCGCCTGGAGGCCCGCCTGGGCTTCCGCCTGGACCCCCGCAGCGAGGGCCTCATCGCCAATGCCCTCCCGATGTTGAACCGGGTCAGCGGCGACCGCATCCGGCACGAACTGGAACTGATTCTGGCGGAAGAGGAGCCGGAACGGGCCCTCTGTCGGCTGGAGCGGCTGGGGGTCCTCTCCCAGATACATCCGGTCCTCCACTGCGACCACTGGCTGGTCGCCCGTTTTCGCGAGGCGCGCAAAGGTCTGGACTTAAAGGTTTGGGAACTGGAGGGGGAAGACCGACTGTTTGTGTACTGGGGGCTTCTGCTATACCGGCTGGAGCCCAGTGCCCTGCGCTCGGTGGCCGAACGGCTGCGGATGCCTCGCTCCGAGGCCCAGGGTTTGGCACGTCTCCCCGACCTGCGTCGGGACCTGGACCTGCTGCCAACGCTGCAGCAACCGAGCCAGATTTGCCGCTGGCTGGAACTGTATCCGGCGCGCCTTCTGGCGGTGGGCTGGGTAGCGGATCGCCGGACCGAGGTCCGGGCCCACCTGTTTGCCTTCCAGACCCGCTACCGGTATGTGACCCCCATCTTGACCGGCGAAGACCTGAAGGCCATGGGCTTGCGTCCGGGGCCGCTCTTTGGCCAGTTATTGCGCGCGCTGCGGAATGCCCGCCTGGACGGGACAATCACGACGCGAGAGGAGGAGGAGGCTCTGGTGCGACAGATGACGGGGCACGAAATGCGGAACACGGAGTAGAGGGCATGGAGACACCGCATGCTGTCGTCCATTACGCCGAGATCGGCCTGAAAGGGGGGAACCGCGCTTTCTTTGAGCGCGTCCTGGCCCAGAACATTCTCCGTCGGGTGGAACATTTGGGCGGGAAAGGACGGGTGGAGCGCCTCTCCGGGCGGTTTCTGGTCCACCTGGATGCCCCCTGGGCACCGTCGGCCTGGGAGGAGGCGCTGAGCCCGGTTTTCGGTATTGCCTACTTCGCTCCTATCTACCTGGTGCCCCCGGATATGGAGGCCATCCGGGCCGTCATTCTGGAGAATCTGCCAGAAGGGCCGCCTCGCACGTTCCGCATCACCGCCAGCCGGGATGACAAATCCTTCCCGTTGACTTCGCCGGAGATTCAGCGGGAACTGGGCGCGGCGGTGCAGGCGCGGACGGGATGGCCGGTCCGACTCAAGGGCGCGGAACTGGATATCGGAGTGGAGATTCTGCGGAACCGGGCGGTGGTCTATCTGGGACGAATACCGGGGTTGGGGGGACTGCCGGTTGGCGTCAGCGGCAAGGTTGTCCTGCTCCTTTCCGGCGGGATAGATTCGCCAGTAGCGGGTTACTTCGCCCTCAAACGGGGGTGCCGCGTCATCCCTATCCACTTCCACAGTCGGCCTTTCGGCAACTGGATGGGGTCAGAGAGCCGGGCGCGGGAGATGGTGCGCGCGCTGGGGCGGTATGGGATGGAGCCGTACCTTTACATCGTCCCCATCGGAAAGCAACAACGGGAGATTACGGTGCAGGCGCCGGTGGCCTACCGGGTCATCCTTTATCGTCGCCTGATGATGCGGGTGGCAACAGCCTTGGCCCGGCGGGAGGGGGCGAAAGCCATCTTTACCGGCGAATCGCTGGGGCAAGTTGCTTCCCAGACTTTGGAGAGCCTGACGGTGGTGGAAGATGCGGCGGGATTGCCTGTCCTCCGTCCCCTCATCAGCCTGGATAAGACGGAGATCACCGCGCTGGCAGAGCGCATCGGTACCTATACCCTTTCCCTGATGCCCGGGGACGATTGCTGCCAGTTCCTGATGCCCCGTCGGGTGGTCACCCATCCCCGGATGGAGGAAACCCTGCAGGCAGAAGAGAGGGTGGAGATGGACCGCTTGGTCCAGGAAGCGCTGGACGGCGCAACGCGGGTGGAGGTGTAGGGGCAACCCCGGCAGTTGCTCGCCTGGCGACTGTCCAGAGGCAGGGGCAAGCCCTGCTCCTACGGAGGGATTTTCGGATGATTTTGCAGACCTTATCCGTCGGCCTGATTCAGACGAACTGCTACATCATCGGCTGCGAACAGACGCAGGAGGGGGCTATCATTGACCCCGGTGGCCATCCGGAGCGCATCCTGCGCGCGGTTCGGGAGGCCGGCCTGACGGTCCGGTACGTTCTGAACACCCATTGCCACTTTGACCACATGGCTGCCAACGCCGATGTGGTTGCAGCGACGGGCGCGCCGCTGGCGATCCATCCGGCGGAGCGGCCCATTCTGGAATCGCGCGGGGGTGCTACGTGGTTCGGAGTCCCTATCTCCGCCAGCCCCCCGCCCGACCTGGAACTGGCGGACGGGCAGATCCTGGAGGTGGGGATGCTCCGAATTCAGGTTCTACACACCCCGGGCCACTCGCCGGGCAGCGTCACCTTCTATCTGCCCGACCAGGGAGTGGCTTTTGACGGCGACGTCCTCTTCGCTATGGGTGTGGGACGGACAGACCTCCCCGGCGGAGACTGGGATACTCTGATGCGCTCCATCGGGGAGGTCCTCTTCGCACTACCCGATGAGACGGTCCTCTACCCGGGCCACGGCCCGAAGACGACGGTGGGGCAGGAGAAACGGTTTAACCCCTGGTTGTTGTAATTGTAGGAAAAAACCGGGGACGTGCCGGGCTCTTCTGAACGTGCCTGGCACGTCTTGTTTTTTTACGGCGCAATTGTCCAGGTCATCTCTCCGGTGATTTCCTGGTCATACACATCCTCGCTGACCGAATTGCCCTCGCAGTCGCGGGCGCTCAGGTCATACGTGCCCGCCGGGATGCGGAAGGTGTACGAACCGCCTGGCGGGATTGTCTCGTCGCCCAGCCAGTCGTTGCCCCATTCAGCGCTGCCGGAGGGGGAGATCAGGACGTAACAGATGGGGATGTCCAGTTGGTTGATCAGGGTCAACGAGGCCTCTTCCACATCTTCCAGGGTCCAGGTAATGCCCTCGGCGTCCACGTTGATACCCGATTGAATGTTCAGCGGGTTTTGGTCGCAGTCGTCGGCGCGCAGGTCGTAGGTCCCCAGGGGTACCTGGAAGGTCCGAGTGCTTCCTGCCGGAATGGTGGTGTCCTCTCCCATCCAATCGGGGCCCCAGGTCTCGCTATCCGATTGGGAGATGTACAGATAGCAAATCTCTTGGCTGGAGTTGTTGATGACCAGTACAGGTGCCCGCTGGAGGGGGTCCAGGGACCACGTCATACTGCCGGTCAGGTCCACGCCCATATAGTAGGCGACCAGATTGCCGTCGCAATCGTCGGCCCGCATATCGTAAGCGCCCTCCGGCACCTGGAAACTCCGGCTACCGCCGGACCGGATGGCTTCGTTCTCATCCAGCCAGTTATCTCCCCATGAGTCGCTCTCGGTGGAGGAAATGTAGACGGAGCAGAGGGTAATGCCGGAGTCGTTCTTCAGCGTCAGTTCCATAGTTCCAGAAGGCTGCTGGGATGACGGAGCCTTTGTCGGCGGAACAGCGGTCGGCGGGACATCTGTCGGTGGGGGAGCGGTCGGCGGGAGGGGGGTGGGGCCGCCACAGGCCAGCGCGGCTAGCATCAGCGCGCCGGCGGCGATGAACAAGGATACTTTTTTCATAGTGCTCTCCTGAGCGTTGGGATGGGATACTTTGAGTCAGGAGGCTTTCAGAAGAGGAGAGGTCGTTGTGTAAGGGGGCAACTCTGCTGACAGCCAGGCTGAGACTCTTAGCAAAAGGATTATAACACGTTTCAGAAATTGTGCAAGGTGATGGGGTGCTCGGCGGCGACCCGAAGGGCTACCGCCGCCGATATGCTGTTAATGCAACCGCTGAACGGAATCCACCTGGGCTGGGTCCCCTCCGCCGGTGGGGCAGTAAAGCCGAACGTACCGATACGAATACCCTGCCGGAGCCCATACGCCAATGTCTATGGTGATGCCCGTGCCCGGGGGATAGAGAACACCGGATGGGATTGGCTCGTTATCCTGCTCGCCGTTCCCATCGGTGGCATAATTGTCTATGTTTGTTCCCATCACACCGCCAGGTATACCATCCCATGCAAACACGATATACCACCGCGAGCCGTCAGGGGAGATTTCAATGATGATGAAGTCCAGCAGAATATCGATTGGATTGGGCCATTCGTAGAACACCAGGTCGGGGCCGGGGCCGTCTATGATGCCGGTTCCCTCGCCAAAATCCAGGGTGACGGATTGCCCTTCTCCCAGGTCCAGGGCCCGGTTGTCGGGTAGCCCGCCGGCCAGGTCGCAGTCTGAGGTGGGGGGATTGCAGGTCACATCCATTGTGGTCGTGTATGGCCCGGTGTCATATGGTTGCACCTGGGCGAGATTGCTGTATCCGAACTCATCCCCCCCACCGTCCAGCGCCGCTATGTAGTAAGTATACACCGCGCCGTTTGTCACAGAGTTGTCCAGATAAGCCGTCCCCGTGGTTTCGGTGATGATGGCATACGGGCCGCCGTCCGCGCGATAGACCCGGTAGGTAGATGGTGGAGGGCTAACGGTGTCCCACCCCAGATTAATCTCGTTGTTGCCCGCTGCCGCGCGCAGTTCAAAGGGGATTGGGGTGGCAGTCGGTGTCGGCGTGGGGGTGGATGTCGCGGTTGGTGTCGGTGTGCGGGTGGGGGTGGCGGTCGGCGTCGGCGTGGGGGTGGATGTCGCGGTTGGTGTCGGTGTGCGGGTGGGGGTGGCGGTCGGCGTCGGCGTGGGGGTAGGGGTGGCGGTCGGCGTCGGCGTGGGGGTAGGGGTGGCAGTCGGCGCCGGCGGAAATGTTGGAGGGATGATAGTCGGGGAAGCCGTTGGCGTCGGCGACGGAACGGACGTGAATGTCGCGGTGGCACGCGGGCGTATCCGGGTGGGTGTGGGCGATGGGGGCGGCGAGGGTTGGGAAGTCGGCGACGGGGAAGGGGCTACAGGGGTCGCAGTTGCTGCGGTGGAAGGGGTCGCCGTCGCGGTGGGGAGCGGGACAAAGAGTTGCGGTGGAATCACTACGACAGGCCCCAGAGGCGTCAGGATGCGACGGAGGTCCCAGAACGGAGTCATAATCTCGGGGTGCAGAGGCTCTATCATCGGTAGCGGCGTGGCAACGGCCCGGTCCGGGTCTATCTCGGAGGACATCCCCGCCGCGGCCTCCCATTCTCGTGGTAGGCGGATAGCGGCCTCGGCGGAGGCGAGGATGCAGGCAAACCCGATCGCCAGTAGGAGGACAAATATGGCCCACTCACTCCGTCCCCACCGCCGACCGATAAAAGGATGCTCTGCCATCTCTGTCACTCCTGTTGCGGTTCTGCTTGCAGCGGGAGGTAGATCGTGAACGTGCTTCCCGCGCCCGGCTCGCTGGTGACCTGAATCCGCCCGCCATGGGCTTCCACAATGGCTCGGGTGATGTACAGGCCCAGGCCCAGTCCCCGGATCGTATCATCCCCTGAGGGGATTCCCCGGTAGAAGCGAGTGAACAGGTGTTTCTGAATCTCCGGCGGGATGCCCGTACCGGTATCGGCGACTTCCAGAACCAACCAGTTGTCCTGGGCCGAAATGCGCAGAGTAATAGTACCTCCTGAAGGAGTGTGCTGGTAGGCATTTCTGAGCAGATTGATTACGGCCCAGCGCAGTCGCTCGGAATCGGCTGTGATGGGCGGTAGAAGGTCAGGTATCTCCGTCTGGAAGTGTACCCCATTCTCCTCTATACGGGGTCGCCATTCTCTTGCCACTTCCTCGGCCAGTGACGCGACAGAGAAGGAACGCTTCCGCAGGGCTAGGCGGCTCCCCGCTTCCATTTCGGAGAAGTCCAGGAGGGAACCGATCATCGCAATGAGCGCTTCTGTGTGGTGGGCAACGGTCTGAAGAAACGATTTCTGTTGTTCGCTCAGTGGTCCCGCGGCGCCCGCCAGAAGCAGGTTGCTATATCCCCGGATGGCGGTCAGCGGGGTGCGCAATTCGTGGGAGACGTGGGCAATGAAGGCGTCCTTTAACCGTTCCGCTTCCACCGCGGCGGTCACGTCTCGCAGGACGATGACGGTGCCCAGGCGCTGGCCCTCTTCGGTGCGGACGACGGCGGAATGGGCACTGAGCACCTTGTTGCCGACCTGGAAGAGACGGCTTTCCACCAGCCAGGGATTGTCCTCGTCGTTACCGGGGCTTGCGTCTTTAGCAGGAACCTCCTTCAGGGGGCCCATCATAAAATTGGAGGCCAGTTCTTTCAGGATGCGTTCCGCTGCCGCGTTCAGCGGAATGAAATTCCCCTGGGCGTCTTCCAGGATGACACCGTCGCCGATGCTGGCGAGGATGGCTCTCAGTTGACCCAGCGTTTCTTCCAGTGCGTTGGTCCGTTCCAAAAGGCGACTCGCCATCTCGTCAAAGGTGGTCGCCAGGATGCCGATCTCGTCTGTGCCGCGAATCCCTGCTCGGTAGGAGAGGTCTCCTTCGGCGATGGCCTGAGAAGCGACGGCCAGGCGCTCCAGGGGACGGGTGATTCGTTGGGCGATCACATAGCCGATGACGATGACGGCCGCAGTTATCAAGGCGAAGAGCAGAGCATAGATGTTGCGGCTCGTTGTCCCGGCCCGGATGATGAACTGGGCGGGCAGAGCAACGCCAAAGACGCCCAGGGTATCATTCCCAACCCGGAGAGGGCCCCGGGCCAGCCGGTACCAACGCTCCCGAATCTGGACATTTTCGCCCAGAGTGACTTGGTTGCTATAGAGACATCGTTTGTACAGATCGGCGGGAATGGAGAGTTCGTCCAGCAACAGGGAGGCTTCCTGGGGCTGTTCGGGGATGGCGAAAGTCGTCCCGATGGCCTGGCCCCCTTCTATGTAGACGGTCACATCGGCCATAGATGTGGATTTGAAGTAGACCAGCAAGGTATCCAGAGAGGTTCCGACGATGACGGCGCCCACCAGCCGGTTGTTCAGAGAGACAGGGATGGTGGTCAGATAGTAGTAGCGGCCGTTGGTAAGGTGCCGCGTCAGACCGCGCCGGGGAAGCCCCGCCGGGTCTCCTGCTTCCAGAAGCATCCGCACGATTGCGGGGGGCTGTAAGGTGTCCTGAGAGGTTCCATAGAGGCCATCGGAACGGCGGAGAAGATGCAGCATCTGGTGGCCATCGGCGTCCACGATGATCAGCAGTTCCATTCCCAGGCCGGAGGCAACCGGGGAGGCCAGGGATGCGACCTGTTCTGCATCCCCGCGCTGCAATGCCTCGCCCAACCCTCGCGTGAACGCGATGATTCGGGCGGCTTCCACGTGTTTCATCTCATAGCGAACCAGGTTATCCGAGACGACCCGTCCTGCTTCCAGGAGATGATTGGTGAGCCGTTCATCCAGGGAACTCGCGACCAGATTGGTGACTACATAGGTGCCGATAACGGCGACCAGGGCGGTGAGCACCAGGTACGGGAAAATAATTTTGCCGCGGATCGGGAAACTCAACGGCAGGAACCGTTGACGGCGGGGGTTGGACAGTGGCCGATTCCCCGTCATAGCGCTGACTCCTGAAGGCGGTGTTTACGGGCTCACCCCTTTTCCAGTATACTATTGTCTGACTGGAAGCGGGTTTCAGAAATGTTTCAGTTTGGGGACAACGGCTGAAATTCTCTCTACTGCACCAGCACGAAGGCCAGGTCGTTGACGTTGGTGCCGGTGGGGCCGGTGATGACCAGGTCGCCCAGAGCGGCGAAGAAGGGGTAGGCATCGTTGCGGGCCAGGTGATCAGCCGGGTCCAGCCCCTGGGCGCGGGCGCGGGGGACGGTGCTCCCGTCCGCAAAGGCGCCGGCCGCGTCGGTGGGGCCGTCGGTGCCATCGGTGGCCAGGGTAGCGACCAGAACGTTCTCCCATCCCTCCAGCGCCAGGGCGGCTCCCAGCGCGACCTCCTGGTTGCGGCCGCCCTGGCCCGGCCCACGCACGGTCACGGTGGTCTCACCGCCCAGGACCAGACAGGCCGGGTGGGGCAGAGGATGGCCGGTGCGGGCCTCTTCCTTTGCCAGCGCGGCCAGCACCCGGCCCACCTCTCGCGCTTCCCCTTCCAGATATGTGGTGAGAAGGACGGCGTGGAATCCCAGCGCGCGGGCTCTTTCCACCGCCGCCTCCGCCGCTGTGCGGTTCTCGGCGACAATGACGGTGTGCACCCGGGCGAAAAGATCGTCTCCCGGCTTGGGAGTTTCTGTTTCCTGGCCGTTCCGGCCCCGTTCCAGGTGATAGCGCACGGCAGGAGGAGCCCGATCCAGCAGGCTGTATCGTTCCAGTACGGCCCAGGCATCGGCGAAAGTGGTGGGGTCCGGAGCGCAGGGGCCGGAGCCGATGGCGTCCAGGGGGCTACCGACCACGTCGGAGAGGACGAGGACGGCGGCCTGGGCGCCTTTTCGGGCGATATGCTCTGCCAGCCGTCCGCCCTTGACCTGGGAGAGATGTTTGCGGACGGTGTTGATTTCCCCAATCGTCGCGCCGCTGCGCAGAAGGCCGTCGGTGAGGGCCTGGATGTCGGCCAGAGAGACGCCGGGGACGGGTGCCTCCATGAGTGCCGACGCGCCGCCGGAGACCAGCACCAGGACCAGGTCGCGCGAGGTCAGAGAATCCACCAGCGTCAGAATCTGGCGCGTCCCTTCCAGACCGGCCTGGTCGGGGATAGGGTGGCCAGCGGGATGGATGTGGATGCGGGCCAGCGGCTGGGGAGGCTCATAGCCGTAGCGGACGTTGACCCATCCGGCGGCAACCCGTTCGCCCAGAAACGCCTCTACCGCTGCCGCCATTCCGGCCCCAGCCTTTCCTGCCCCGACGACGACCACCCGGTCTATCTGGCTCAGGTCGTAGGGACGGTCGCCGATAAAGAGGGTGGGTCCTTCTCGGCGGAGATGGCGGGCGACGGCGCGCGCCGGATTCACTGCCCCCAGCGCCGCCCAGATCAATTCCATCGCAACTTCACGGATCACGACTTCCGCTCCATCCGTTCCCACATCTGGGTGGAGCCAATATTCGGGTTGAAGTGAGGGGCGTCGGTGAGGATGTATTCGCCCAGAAGAGCGGCCCAGGCGTAGCGATATCCGCCGGGCAACTCCATCCCCTGTCCTGCAAAGGGGTCAAGATACTCGTCCACTCACGCTTCACTTTTCCCGTTTTTCTTCCACTAGCGCCAGATCTATCGCCTCTTTGACCGACCGAACCGGGACCACTTCCAGCCCCTCCGGCACGGAGAAGGAAGTCCGTCGGATAGTGCGGGGGACCAGGCAGCGTTTGAAGCCCAGGCGGGCGGCTTCTTTCAGCCGCGCGGCCATCTGCCCCACCGCCCGGACCTCCCCGGATAGGCCCACTTCGCCGATGATGGCCAGGTCCGCTGCTACAGGGCGTTCCCGCAGGCTGGAACCGATGGCCACTGCCACCGCCAGGTCGGCGGCCGGCTCCTCTATCTGTAGCCCCCCCACTACGTTGACGAAGACATCCTGGTCAAAGAGTCGCAACCCCACCCGCCGGGTCAGTACAGCGACAATCAGAAGCAACCGGTACATATCCACCCCGTTCGCCGTCCGGCGAGGGTGCCCGAAACTGGTGTGGCTGGTGAGGGCCTGGACCTCTACCAGCAGGGGCCGCGTTCCCTCCATCGTGACGGCGATGGCAGAGCCGGGTGCCTGGACCATCCGCTCCGCCAGGAACGCCTCCGAGGGGTTCTCTACCTCCACCAGCCCCTCTTCCCGCATCTCAAAGACGCCGACTTCCGAAGTGGCCCCGAAGCGGTTCTTCGTCGTCCGCAGGAGGCGGTAGGCGTGGAACGGGTCGCCCTCCAGATAGAGGACGGTATCCACAATGTGCTCAAGGACTTTCGGGCCGGCGATGGCACCTTCTTTGGTGACGTGACCCACCAGAAAGACAACGACGCCGCTGGACTTGGCCCACCATTGCAGGCGGGCAGCGGCCTCCCGGACCTGTGTGACCGACCCCGCTGCTGAGGGAAGGTCCCCGGAGGTAACTGTCTGAATGGAGTCCACCACCATCATCACCGGGGAGAGTTGTTCGGCGTGATGCAAGATGGCCTCCAGGACCGTTTCGGAGAGAACGTAGAGGCCGTCGGTGGGGATGTCCAGCCGGTCGGCGCGCATCTTAATCTGCCGGACCGACTCCTCACCGGAGACATACAGCACCGGGCGTTTCAGGGCCGTGGCGACGATAGAGGAGACCTGCAGGAGCAGGGTGGATTTGCCGATGCCGGGCTCGCCGCCAACCAGGACAAGGGAGCCCGGGACCAGTCCACCTCCCAGGACGCGGGAAAATTCCTCCAGGGGGATGGAGAACCGTTCCAGTCCCTCTGCCCGCACCTCTGCCAGCGGCTGCGGCTCGCTGCGGATGATGGCGGGCGTAGGGGCGGTGGCTCGCTCCTCTGCCACCTCCGCCATCGTGTTCCATCCCCCGCAGCCGGGGCAGCGCCCCATCGGTCGGGGGCTGATCCGCCCGCAGACCTGACAGACCCACTGGACACGCGCTTTGGCCATCATTTCCACCTACGCAGGAGTAACTCCTGCCGTTGCTCCGTCGGGGCGGAGGCAAGGCCCGCCCTTACGACAGCACCGCCTCAATCCGCTCCAGCGCCCAATCTATCTCTTCGCGGGTGATGACCAGGGGAGGGGCAAAGCGGATGGTGTGCTGGTGGGTTTCTTTGCACAGGACTCCTCGCTCCAGCAGCGCCTCGCAGTAGCGGCGGGCGCCGCCGGCCTCGGGGACCAGTTCCACACCGATCAGCAGCCCCTTGCCGCGCACTTCCCGAATCAACGGGCTCTCTATGCGGGCCAGGCGTCCCAGGAAGTAGCGGCCCAGTTCGTCTGCCCGCTCCGGCAACCGCTCCTCCACAATCACCCGCAACGCCTCCCGGGCGACAGCGCAGGCCAGTGGGTTCCCCCCGAAGGTAGAGCCATGGTCTCCGGGCCGGAAGACCCCCAGCACCTCCCGGGAGGCCAGCACCGCCGAGACCGGGTAGAAGCCACCGGAGAGGGCCTTACCGATGACCAGCACATCCGGGCGGACGCCTTCCCACTCGCAGGCGAAGAGTCGGCCCGTACGGCCCAGGCCGGTCTGAATCTCGTCGGCGATAAAGAGAATGTGGTGGCGGCTGCAGATTTCGCGCACGGCTTGTAGATAGCCTTCCGGCGGGACGATGACGCCGCCTTCGCCTTGAATGGGCTCCACCAGAAAGGCGACCGTGTTCGGCGTGATGGCGGCTTCCAACGCCTGCGGGTCGCCGTAGGGGATGATGACGAAGCCTGGCGCGAAAGGGCCAAACCCCTCCCGGTACTGCGGCTCGGTGGAGAATCCGACGATGGTGATCGTCCGCCCGTGGAAGTTCCCCGCGCAGACAATTATCTCCGCCTGGCCATCCGGGACTCCCTTGACGGTGTAGCCCCATTTGCGGGCCGCCTTCAGGGCGGTCTCTACCGCCTCGGCGCCGGAGTTCATCAGCAGCGTCATTTCGTAGCCGGTAAGTTCACAGAGTTCTTTCTCCAAAAGGGGCAACTGGTCGTTGCGGAAGGCGCGGGAGATCAGGGTGACCCGGTTGGCTTGCTCCACCATCGCCTGCCGGATGCGCGGATGGCAATGTCCCTGGTTGACGGCGGAGTAGGCACTCAGACAATCCAGATACCGGTTCCCCTCCACATCCCACACCCATACCCCTTCAGCGCGGGTGATGACGACATCCAGTGGCTTGTAGTTGTGAGCGCCGTAAGTTTCTTCCAGCAAAATGTAGTCTTGAGTGCGCATAGTGTTCTCTTTAGGGATGTGAGTTTATTCTCCTTCCCACAAACCGAGAATGAACGTATCGGGGTCAAAGGGAGCCATGTCGTCCAGTCCTTCTCCGGTGCCGACGAACCGGACTGGGAGTTTCAGTTCGCGGGCGATGGCGAAGACCATGCCGCCCCGGGCAGTGCTATCCAGTTTCGCCAGAATGACCCCCGTCACCTCTACCGCCTCCAGAAAGTGGCGAGCCTGGCTGAGGGCGTTCTGGCCTGTCGTCGCGTCCAGCACCAGCAGGGTCTCGTGAGGGGCCCCCTCCACCGACCGGGCCGCCACCCGCCGCACTTTCTTCAGTTCCTCCATCAGATTGTAGCGGGTATGGAGCCGACCGGCGGTATCCACGATGACCATATCCATTCCCCGGCTGCGGGCGGCCTGCAGCGCGTCGTAGACCACAGCGCCGGGGTCGCCTCCCTCCGGCCCGGAAATGACTGGACAGCCCGCCCGTTCGCCCCAGATGCGGAGTTGGTCTATCGCTGCCGCGCGGAAAGTGTCGGCGGCGGCCAGCAGCACCTTCCGCCCCTCCTGGCGGTACCGGTAGCCCAGTTTGGCGATGCTGGTCGTCTTCCCGGACCCGTTCACCCCTACGATGAGGATGACATCCAGAGGCCGTCCGCCCAGGTTCAGCGGGGGTGGGGTGGGGAGGAGCGCGCGCAGTTCCTCATTCAGCGCGTCCCGCAAGCGATCGGCCCGCAGGATGGCCTCATCCCGCGCGCGGCGGTGCAACCGCTCCATCAGCGCCAGCGTTGTCTCTACGCCCACATCGGCCTGGATAAGCAGTTCCTCCAGTTCTTCCCAGACCTGAGGAGTGACCTCGCTGGCCCCTAACAGCGCGGCAATCCGGCTGAAGACCGCGTTGCGCGTCCGTGCCAGTCCCTGGAAAAGCCCTTTCATCCCATTCCGTATGTGGTCGGGTTACTGTTTCTCGTACGGTTTCCCATCGGCGGCAGGCGGGACGGCCTCACCCACCACCCCGGCCAGGACGATGATGGTCACCAGGTACGGCGCCATCAACAAAAATTGGGAGGGGATGGGCACCTGCAGGATGGCCAGTTTGGTCTGCAGCGCATCGGCGAAGCCGAAGATGAGCGCCGCGCCAAAGGCTCCGAAGGGCATCCACTTGCCGAAAATCATCGCCGCCAGGCCGATGAAGCCCTTACCGGCCGTCATCAGTTCGTCAAACCGGCCCACCGACCCCAGGATCAGAAAGGCCCCACCCAGCGCAGCGACCATTCCTCCGATGGTCACGTTTACATAGCGGACCTTGAAGACGTTGACCCCCAGTGTGTCGGCAGCGCGGGGGTGCTCGCCCACAGCCCGCGTCCGCAGCCCCCAGCGGGTATGGAACAGGACGACATGGGTCACCACCAGCAGGATGTAAAGCAGGTAGACCAGGAGATTCTGCTCAAAAATGACCGGTCCAATGATCGGAATCCGGGAGAGCAGGGGGATGGGGACCGGCTGCAGAGTACCGGTGCTGTTCAGTTGCTGAAAGTGGGCCAGGATGCGGGCGCTCAAGAAACTGGTGATACCGACAGCCAGAATGTTAATGGCCGTTCCGGCGATGATCTGGTTGACCTTGAAGCGAATGGCCAGGACGGCCAGCAGAAGCCCCATCAGTGCACCGGAGATCAGCGCGGAGACCAACCCGAAGGACATAGACGCCCACGAGGGCCATCCCCAGATGTTCAGTGCCAGGCTGCCCATCAGGGTGGCGGTGAACGCGCCGGTGAGCATCATCCCCTCAATCCCGATGTTGATAACGGCGCACCGTTCGCAGATGACCCCGGAGAGGCCCGCCAGCGCGATGGGGACGGCCCGCAGGAGAGCGCTATTGAGCATCCCGGTCAGGTTGAACGCACGGCCCTGGGATGCCCAGGTGAGGAAAGCCCAGACGAACAGCCCGGCGATGATGCCCAGAACCAGATTGACTTGCCGGAAGCCGCGCGCCAGTTGCCAGCCTCCCAGAAACGCGCAGATGAGCGCCAGCGCGTAGAGCGTCGGCCCTGTCGGAAGGACCAGGTCCGGGATGGGGACCTGCTGGCCGGCCGTCCCGAAATTCATAACGAACGTGCTGGCCTGGCCGGCGGCCGCCACCCGGGCGAAGAGCAGGTAAATGAGCAGCCCGGCCCCGAGGAAGATGAACCCATACGTCCGGGCCCGCCCGGGGGAAATTCCCCCGCGGGCTGCAATGCGTTCCCAGGTAGAAGAAGTGGCCATCGGTTATTGTTCCTCCGTCGCCTTCAGATAGGCCTGAGTTGCGGTTGAATCGTCCCCTTTTGATGGCGGTGGCCTCGTTGCTGCAACAAGCAATCCCCTACACCCGCCCCCAGCCCCGGGTGAAGACCATCTCAGCGGTCGCTTTGGGGGCGCGAATGCGGTAGATGAAGCGGATAATCTCCGGCGCAGCGATGAAGATGATGATGAGCGCCTGGAGAATGGAGATAATGTCAATGGGCACATGGGCCACTCCCTGCATCCGCTGCGCGCCGGCCCGCAGGAAACCGAAGAGGAGAGCCGCCAGCAGAACCCCCACCGGATGGCTCTTCCCCAACAGAGCCAGGGCGATGGAGTCAAACCCGTAGCCGGAGAAGAAGGCGTTGGGCATAAAGTGCAGCACGCCCAGGATGTCGTGCGCTCCCGCCAGTCCTGCCAATCCGCCGCTCAGGGCCATTGCCAGGACGATGTTGCGGGCTACGCTGATCCCCGCCGTCCGCGCGGCGCGCGGGTTGGCTCCCACAGCGCGAATCTCAAATCCCACCGTCGTCTTGAAAAGCAACCAGTACACGAACCAGACGGCGAAGAGGGCCAGGAGCAACCCCGTGTTGAGCCGGATGGCGAGGTCGTTCGGGAAGAACTGCGGGAGATACGCGGTGGGCAGAATTTCCGGACTCACCGGACGGGAGTCGCCCGGACGGGCCATCGGGCCACCCACCTGGAGCAGATAGTCGGCCAGGCGATAAGAGATGTAGTTCAGCATGATGGTGTTGATGACCTCGTGGGCGCCCGTCCGCGCCTTGAGAAATCCGGCGATGGATGCCCAGAGGGCCCCACCCAGTATCCCCGCCGCCAGCGCCAGCGGCAGATGGATGAACCAGGGCAATCCCGTCACTGCGTACCCAACATAAACCGAGGCCAGGCCACCGATAAAGTACTGTCCCTCCGCGCCGATGTTGAACAGGCCGCAACGGAACCCCAGCGCCACCGCCAGCCCAGCGAAGATATATGGCGTTGCCAGCCGCAATCCCTCGGTGATCGGATAGATAGCCCGCAGGAGGCGCGTGCTATCCCCTGTCTCCAGCCAGATTTGGAGACTGGTGAAGATGCGGGCCGGGTTGCCGAATGCGCCCTCAAAGAATGCCCCGTAGGCCTTGACAACGGACGCTCCAGCGGCGGCCAAACCGGTGCCAATTCCTTGCCCGAAAGCAGCCCACACCTTTGGGTCAAACGTGGCGATGAAGATGGCCCCGACCACCAGCGCGGTGAAGATGGCCAGGAAAATCATCGCAGCCGATTGCCAGTTCCAGGCGGTGACTTGTGCCAGCAACCGCCGCTCCAGGTCTTCGCCTTTTGGCCCTACCCGCGTGCGGATGCGGCCTGCTCGGAGCCCCTCGGCGATCTCCAGAATCTTGCCGCGCACCTCCGAGGGGACCGCTACATCCGCCGCGTGGAACGGCGCCAGGCTGATGCCGTCGTTGTGCAGGTCAAAACGCAGGCTCCCTCCGTGCAGTTTCCCCGCCACGGCCCGGGAGAGGGCCTCGTAGACGGCCTGGTCCACCCGCTTGACCGCGCTGGTCAGCAGCCGATCGGCGCCTGGCTCTTTGCTCTTTCGGAAAGTTGTCTCCCAGTGGTCCTGGTCGGATCCGATCACCCAGACGCCGCGCGCGGCAGCGGCCCGGATAGCGGCACTCCCGCACCCGCCAGCGGCAGCAAAGACGACGTCCGCTCCCTGCTCGGCGAGTCGGTCCGCCGCCTCCCGGCCCTTTTGCTCATCGGTGAAAGAGTTGGTGGTGACGGCCAACACCTTCGCCCGGCGGTTAGTGAATGCCACGCCGTGCTCAAAGCCCAGCCGGAACTTCCGGACCGGCGGCACATCCATCCCACCGATGAAACCGACGACGTTCCTCTCGGTAATCAGGCCAGCCAGAGCGCCGGCCAGAAACCCCGCCTGGTCCTCGGCGAAGACCAGCCCGGTGACGTTGCGGCTCTCCTGGAGCGGCTCATAGTCTACCAGGACGAAGTGGACCTTCGGATAACGGGCGGCTATCCGCTCCACTGCCGTGCCGGTGGTGGAGCCCACAGTGACCACCCACTGGCAACCCCGTTCAATGACCTGGCGGATGTTGGCTTCGTACTCAGCCGGGGAACGGGTCTCTATCAGTTCTACAGTCAGGCCGTGCTCCTGGGCTGCCCGGACCGTCCCTTCGTAGGCGTACTGGTTGAAGGAGCCATCGTCTATCCGGCCCCCGTCGGTGACGAAACCGATCCGAAATTGTTCTTGCATTCGCGCCTCCTGTTACCTCTTCACTCCTGCCATCAGCAGGCCGATTTCCTCTCGGGTGGCCTGGTCAGCGGGCAGAATGTCCATAATACGCCCTTCGTACATCACCGCGATACGGTCGGAGAGACTCATCACCTCATCCAGTTCCGGCGAGACCAGGAGTATTCCACATCCCTCATCCCGTTTGGCAATGATGCGCTGGTGGATATACTCAATGGAGCCCACATCCAATCCCCGCGTCGGCTGGGATGCGATGAGCAGGCGAATGGGACGGGAGAACTCGCGGGCGACGATGACTTTCTGCTGGTTGCCGCCGGAGAGATTGGCGACGGGTGTGAGGATACTGGGCGTGCGGACGTCAAACTCCCGGGTCCGCTGCTCGGCGGTGGTGAAGATGACCTCCTGCTGCAGGGTCCCGGCGCGGGCGAAGGGCGGCAAGTAGTAGGTGTTGAGCACCAGATTGTCGGCGACGGGGAAACTGAGCACCAGGCCATCCTGCTGGCGGTCTTCCGGGACGTGGGCGATGCCCTTCTCCAGGATGCGGCGCGGCGGCGCGCCGGAGACCTCTTCTCCCAGGATGCGCACCCGGCCCGCCAGGAGAGGCCGCAGGCCGGTCAGCGCTTGCACCAGTTCGGTCTGGCCGTTGCCCTGGACTCCGGCGATGCCCAGCACCTCGCCCGCCCGCACCTCAAAGGAGACGCCCCGCACCGCCGGGTTGCCCCGGTCGTCCTGAACCTCCAGGTTCTCCACTTCCAGCACTGTCTCGCCGGGCATGGCGGGCCTCTTATTCACCCGCAACAGCACCTCCCGCCCGACCATCATAGAGGCCAGTTGCTCTTCCGTGGTCTGGGACGGGGTGGTAGTGCCGACCACCCGCCCGTTGCGCAGGACGGTGATTCGGTCTGCAATCGCCATAACCTCTTTCAGTTTGTGGGTGATGAAGATGACGGATTTCCCCTGCGCAGCGAGGGAGCGGATGACCTTGAAGAGTTCGTCCACTTCCTGGGGAGTGAGGACGGCGGTGGGTTCATCCATAATGAGGATGTCGGCTTGGCGGTAGAGGAGTTTGATGATTTCCACCCGTTGCTGGACGCCGACGGGCAGAGTCTTGACCAGCGCGTCCGGGTCCACATGCAGCCCGTATTGGCGGGAGATTTCCCGGATGCGTCGGGCTGCTGACGACCGATCCAGGAAGATGCCGTTCTTGATGGACTCCACGCCCAGCATAACGTTTTCGGTGACGGTGAGGACGGGGACCAGCATGAAGTGCTGGTGGACCATCCCGATGCCCAGAGCGATGGCGTCTCCAGGCCCGCGAATCTCTACCCGACGTCCCCGGACAAAAATCTCCCCCTCATCGGGGGAGTACAGTCCATAGAGAATGTTCATCAGGGTGGTTTTTCCGGCGCCGTTTTCGCCCAGCAGGGCATGGATTTCCCCTTCTTCCAGGGTCAGGTTGATATGGTCGTTGGCCAGCACACCAGGGAAGGCTTTGGTGATCCCTCGCAGTTCCAGGACAGGTGGCATAAAAGCGCCTCCTCAAGAGTGTGGCATGAATTGTACACCTTCTCTGAAAACAACGCAACCGGCCCGGCGTATCACCGGGCCGGCGCATAGGGGGTGGGGGAGGCGAGGGGTGGCCTCGCTCTGGCTCCTCGGGCAGGACTCGAACCTGCAACCAACCGGTTAACAGCCGGCCGCTCTACCTGTTGAGCTACCGAGGACCGTGTGCGGGTATATTATACCGCAACTTTCCGATTCCGTCAACCTTTACTCCAACCTTCCGGCCAAATATGCCAGAATCATCGCATGAGTGATCGCTTCCACTGGCGCCCGGTCGTCAGTGAGGACGATGCCACCCTCCGGCACAGGCCGCAGATTCGCCAGCGCCTCATCGGCAATCGCGCGCAGGTCGGGATCAACCAGCCCTTCCCGGTTCGCCCGCAGATTCTCGGCCGTTGTCGGCTGGATTGTGGCAACCAGGATGGTGTTGAAGGAGTTCGGAACATCTACGGCGTGGACCGTTGGGAAGACCACGCGCAGCGTAGCCGCGATGGCTGCCACCAGATGGTCATCCCCGGTAGTGCGACCCACGTTCACCGCCACCACGCCGTCCTCCTCCAAATGCCGGCGTACTTCCTGGAAGAACTCCACTGTCGTTAGATGCCAGGGGATGTAGGGAAGCCGGTAAGCATCCACCCCGACCACACTGTAGCGGCGCGGGGAGCGAGCCAGGACCGCCCGCCCGTCGCCCACCGTCACCTGAAGATTCGTCTCCGTCATCCCGAAGTACTTCCGACCTACCCGCACTACCGCCGGGTCCAGTTCTATGCCGTCTATGGGGATGGGGCCGTAGAAGGTCGTGTAGAGTTTGGGGATGGTGCCGCCTGCCAGCCCCACCATCGCCATAGAGCGAACCCGGTCGTGGGAGAACGGCGGCGGGTTGAACAATGGAGCGACCAGAAAGAGGTCCCACGTCCCGCCAACTCGCCGCACGCCGGGCCGATAGGCGGAGTGGATACCTAGTCCCTCGTTCAGGTAGAGATACCGCCACCCGCCCCGCTCCACCACCTGGATGTAGTGGTGGGCCGATTCGGTCTCATAGATGACCCCCGCCTGAGGCTTGAGTGGCCGACCGTGTGCCCAAAGAGCCAATGCCACCACCGTCAGTGGCATCCAGAGATAGAGGACGGCGCGTCGGGGCCGGGCGCGGGCCAATCCCACCAGCGCAGGGAGCAGGAGAGATAAGGAGAGGACGACAAAGGTGCTGCGGGTGCCCAGGGCGGGGATCAACCCGAAGACCGTCACGAGCGTCCCCGAGAGACTCCCGACGGTGGAGAGGGCATACACCCGCCCAGCGACTCTACCCGTCTCTTCTACCCGGTCCACCAGCAGCCGGATGACGAAGGGGGAGAGACAGCCCAGCAGAGTGATGGGGGCAGCAAAGAGGAGGAGCACACCAACAAAGGGGCCGACAGTCAGCGGGATATTGAAGCGGGCCATGCCTTCCGCAGCCTGGAGAAGCACCGGGCGGGCCACGAAGGGGATTATCCCTACCAGCCACGTCCCCCAGACGGCGATTTCGTAGAGGATGTCGGGGTGGGGGGAGCGGTCGGCCCAGCGGCCACCCAGAAAATAGCCCACCGTCAGGTAGAGCAGAATCAGGCCGATGACGGCGGCCCACACCGGCAGCGACTCGCCGAAGAAGGGGGCCAGCAGGCGGGAGGCTGCCAGTTCCACCCCCAGGGAGACGGCGCCGCCGAGGAAAGCGGTCAGATACAGCCAGGGGGATTCGCCAGAACGCATATGCTCACCACGAAAATGGCTCACGGACGAACGCGGATAGATTTTAAATCCGTGTCTTCGTCCGATATGGTAGCATAGTTTTGGCGGGTGTCAAGCCCGCGATGTGGCTGGGGTGTGTCCCAAACTGGGACGAAAGATGGACATACCCTATTCCCGATTTCGCCGCATTCTGGTATAATAAGGCTCGCCATGGAGAAAGTAGTCCTGATTTTAGATGCTGACGATACTCTCTGGGAGAACAACATCTTCTATGAAGAGGCGACCGACGCCTTTGCCGAACGGATGACCCGCGAGGGGTTTGACCCCCAGCGGGCCCGGGGGACCCTGGCCCGGGTAGAGCATGAGCGGGTTCCTATTTATGGCTACGCGCCTCAGGAGTTCGCCCGCAGTATGGCTCTAGCGTACCGTCAACTCTGCCGGGAGAGCGGCCGTGTGCCCCAACCCGATGTGGAGGCGGAGGTGGAGGCCATTGGCAACCGGGTGATAGAATACCCCATCATTCTGCTGGACGGCGTCGCCGAGACGGTCGCCGCCCTCTCCCGCCACTGCCGCCTCTTTCTGCTCACCAAAGGCGACCCCGAAATCCAGCGGGGCAAGGTGGAACGGTCCGGATTGGCCCCCTACTTTGAGGCTGTTCACATCGTTCCGGAAAAGGGGCCGGATGTCTTGCAGGGCCTGCTGGTCTCCCACAATCTGGCCCCCCAGCGGACGTGGATGATCGGCAACAGCCCTCGTTCGGACATCAACCCGGCGCTGGCGGTGGGTATCGGTGCTATCCATATCCCCTACCATCGTCCGTGGTCTTTTGAGGAAGTGCCTATTGCTGACCCGGAACGGGTGGTTACCCTTCATCGCTTTTCCGACCTGCTCAAACTTTTTCCCCCACCGGAGGATACCCCGTGATACGTGCTGTGATCTGGGATTGGGGCGGCGTGCTGATGCGCACGATGGACGTCCGGCCGCGCATGGCCTGGGAGCGACGACTGCGCCTGCATCCCGGCGGCCTGGTCGACGTGGTATTTGAGAGTTCGGCCTGGGATCGGGCCCAGCGGGGCGAAGCATCCGTGGATGATGTCTGGGCAGAAGTGGCCGACCGCCTGGGCATCGGTGAGACCGAAATCGCCGCTCTGCAGCGAGATTTTTGGGCCGGCGACCGACTGGATGAGGAACTGGTCCGGCTGATCCGGGAATTGCGCCAGGCTGGCATCCGGAATGGCTTGCTGAGCAATCACATCCCCGAGATACGTCAGCGCCTGGGCAACCTGGAGCCCCTGTTGGATGCGGTGGTCATCTCCGGGGAAGAGGGAGTCCTGAAGCCCGACCCCGCCATCTACCGCGTCGCCCTGGAGCGGCTGGGCGTGGCCCCCGAGGAGGCCGTCTTCGTGGACGACTGGAAACCCAACGTGGAGGCCGCCCGGCAGTTGGGGATGGTGGGGGTGCTCTTCCGGGGGACTGTCTCTCTGCGGCGGGCCCTGCTGGAAGCCGGATTGCCCGTCCGGCCCCCCGACCTGCGGCCGATCTCAGGTATCCGCGCCGTCATCTGGGACTGGGGCGGAGTTCTTTCTCCGCTGAATTTCCTGCAACGCTCTTCCCAATGGGAGGTTCGGCTGGGGCTGCCGCCGGGTGCTATGGATCAGGCCCTCTGGGGACCGGAATGGAAATTGCTGGAAATCGGCGCCATCTCTCAGGAGGCCTACGACGCGCATCTGATGCATGCTCTGGGCCTGCCCGACCGAGAGGCTCTGCGGCAGTTCTACCGTGAGTTCTATGCCGACGATGGCCTGCATCCAGGCGTTGTCGCTGCGGTCCGAAACCTGCGGGGGCAGTACCGGGTGGCCCTGCTCACCAACGCCTTCCCTGGCCACGCCGACTCCCTTCGGCGGCGGCATGGCTTTGACCCTCGCACCGAGTTTGACCTGTACGTGAATTCCGCGGAGGTGGGCCTGGCCAAGCCCGACCCGGCCATTTACCAATTGACCCTGGACCGGCTGGACGTGCGGCCCGAGCAGGCCATCTTTATAGATGACCACGTCCGCAATACGGACGCTGCCCGGATGCTGGGCATCCATACCATCGTCTGCGCCGATGTGGAGGCCGCCCTGGCCGACCTGGCCGCGCTGCTGGGGCATCCAGTATTATAGGGGTGAAAGGCTCTTCTTCTCTCCTGCCGCCCCAGTCGGGCGGGAGAAGGGGGCAGGCACAATTGGAGGCGTCCACCCGGTACGACCTGGTGAGATTGCGCGACGGAGGGAGTCAGAATGACCTTGCCCGTCATTGAAACCGAAGGCCTGACCAAATACTACGGCCGCTCGCGCGGCATTATAGACGTCAGCCTGCAGGTGGAGCGGGGCGAAATCTTTGGCTTCCTGGGCCCTAATGGCGCCGGGAAGACCACCACCATCCGCCTGCTGCTGGACCTCATCCGCCCCACCCGGGGACAAATCCGGGTTCTGGGCCTGGACCCCCGGCGGGACGGCGTGGCAGTTCGGCGGCGGGTGGGTTATCTCCCCGGCGAATTGGCTCTCTACTCCGACCTGACCGGTCAGCAGGTGCTGGAGTACGCCGCCCATCTGCGCAATGGTGTCCCCCGGAAAGAGATCGCCCGCCTGGCCGACCGCCTGGAGGCCGATCTGAGCCGCCCCATCCGCACCCTCTCCCACGGCAACCGGCAAAAAATTGGCCTCATTATGGCTCTGATGCACCGCCCGGAACTGCTGATCCTGGATGAGCCGACCACCGGGCTGGACCCGCTAATGCAGCAGGTGCTCTACGAACTGCTGGAGGAAGTCCGGCGGGATGGCCGAACTGTTTTCTTCTCCTCTCATATCCTGCCGGAGGTAGAGCGGCTGTGCGACCGGGTTGGCATCCTGCGGGAAGGACGGCTGGTCGCCGTGGAGACCGTCTCCGGCCTCAAAGGGGTGGCCGTGCGCCGGATGGACCTGGTCTTTGAGGGGCCAGTGGACCCCGAGCCCTTCCGCGCCATCCCCGGAGTGCGGGAAGTGGCCGCCTCTGGCGCTACCCTGCACATCGCTATCCAGGGGAGCCTGGACCCGGTGGTCAAGGCAGCGGCTCAGCACACTGTGTTGAATATTGTCACCTACGAGCCGAACCTGGAAGAAGTATTTCTGGCGTTCTACAGGGACGACGCACGACAGGCGACGGACCCCAGACGACCGACCACAGACGACTGACGATAGACATCCGTGGTCCGTGGTATGGGGTTCAACCAGGAGGTTCTTATGCTGCGCAGCGTCTTTCTGAAAACCTTCTACGACCAGCGGAAAGCCATCCTGGGCTGGGGGCTGGGACTGGGCGCTCTGGCCTATCTCACCCTGCTGTTTTACCCTTCTGTCCAGAAGGCTGGTGAGTTCTATGATCAGATACTCCTGGCTCTCCCGCCGGAGGCGCTGGCCTTCCTGGGCAACATCCGGTCCTTTACCACAATGGATGAGTATATGACCGGCTCGCTCCTGAGTTACCTGCCGCTGGTTTTGGCCATCTACGCTGTGGGCGCGGCGGTTGGATTGGTCACCGGAGAGATAGAGGGCGGGACGATGGACATCCTTCTGGCCCATCCGATTTCCCGCTGGCGGGTGGTGCTGGAGAAGTACGCCGCGCTGGTCGCTGCGCTGGCGGCGATCTGCCTCATTTTCGGCCTGAGCATGCTGGTGGGAGGCTTGACGATCGGATCCGACGTTCCGCCGGGCAGGTGGCTGCTGGCAGGGCTCCATCTGTTGCCGCTGACCCTGCTCTATGGGACGGTCGCTTTTGCCCTGGCCTGTGCCGTTCGGGGCCGGGCAACCGCCGTCGCCACTGCCATCACGCTGGCTGTGGGCGGCTATATCCTGAACGGACTGGTGCCCCTCTCCGAACGCCTGCAGCCTCTGGAGAAATGGACAATCTATTACTGGTACATCGCGGGCCGTCCCCTGGGAGACGGCATCATCCTGGAGCATGTCGCCCTTCTGCTGGTAGGGTCTCTGCTTCTCTTGCTCATCGGACTGGTGGGCTTCGGGCGGCGCGACATTGTCCCCTGAGAACGTCGGTTTTCTATGCCGTTCCCTGAACTGGGTCCCCTTTTACAATTTCTGGCGGTCATCTACGCCCTGATTACCCTCTGGCTGGCGGTCTACGGTCTGCACAGTTGGGTGTTGCTGGTGCTCTACTGGTGGCACCGGCGCTCGGAGGGGGCCAGGGGATGGAGTGAGTTCTCACCTTTCCCTCTTGACCCCCGCCGAAGGCAGCGGGGGTGGGGGGAGGGTTTGCCGACCGTCACCGTCCAACTGCCCCTTTACAACGAGCGGCACGTGGTGCGGCGGCTGATAGACGCGGTGGCCTCTCTGGATTATCCCCGCGACCGGCTGGAGATCCAGGTCCTGGATGACTCCACCGACCAGACGACGGCCATCGCTCAGGCCCGGGCGGCCTTCTGGCAGGCGCGCGGGGTGGATATCCGGGTGCTCCACCGTTCCGACCGGACCGGCTTCAAGGCCGGCGCCCTGGCCTGGGGGCTTCAGCAGGCGCGTGGGGAACTAATCGCGGTCTTTGACGCCGATTTCTGTCCCCGCCCTGACTTCCTGCTCCGGGTCGTCCCCCACTTCCTGGCTGACCCCCGTCTGGGCATGGTGCAGACCCGCTGGTCCCACCTCAACGCCGATCAATCCCTCATCACTCGGGCAGAGGCGATCGCGCTGGACGGTCACTTTGTGGTGGAGCAGATGGCCCGCAGCCGAGCGAGCCTGCTGATGCACTTCAACGGCAGCGGCGGGGTCTGGCGGCGGGCCTGCATTGAGGAAAGCGGCGGCTGGCAGAGCGATACCGTCTGCGAGGACCTGGACCTGAGTTACCGTGCCCAACTGGCGGGTTGGCGCTGTCGCTTCTTGCCGGAAGTGGATTGTCCCGCCGAACTCCCGCCCCAGATGCTGGCCTTCAAACAGCAGCAGGCCCGCTGGGCCCGAGGATCGGCGCAGTGCCTGCGGAAACTGGCGCGCCCACTTCTGGCCAGCCGCCGGATCGGCCTCATCCGCAAACTGTTCGGGCTTCTTCACCTGAGCGGTTATTTTATCCATCCCTTGCTCATCCTGCTTCTGTTGCTCACCCCTGTCACCCTTCTGGTTCCGTCGCCGCTGGGGGACGTTTCCCGATTGCTAGGGCCCTTCTGCCTGGGACCGGTTCTGGTTTACGGCACGGGACAGTGGGCGCTATACCGGGACTGGAAGCGACGGTTGCTGGCCTTTCCAACCCTGGTCCTTCTGGGAACGGGCATCGCCTGGGGTAACACCGTCGCCATCCTG
This sequence comes from Chloroflexota bacterium, assembly GCA_014874475.1. Lineage (GTDB taxonomy): Bacteria > Chloroflexota > Anaerolineae > B4-G1 > DUEL01 > SpSt-77. Next base: position 24,071 of record JADBJJ010000008.1, on the reverse strand, counting down.
CAGGGGTTGACCCATTGGGGTGGGGTGTTTGCCCGAACCCCCAAGTTTCACCTGGACGGACGGGCGAAGAACTGGCAGCGCAGTCCGTATTGCCTGACCCAGGATCGGTCTATCGTGGGAGAGGGATTCCTGGCCGTTTACGCTATGGCCACAATCGCTATGGCCTGGAGTCAGGGCCAGATGGGCGTTGTCCCCTTTTTGTTTCTCTACGCGCTTTCCTTCGGACTGGTTGCGGCGCTCAGCCTCTACGAGATCAGCCTTCGCGGCATCGGGAAAGCCCGTCGTCCAGGGCGGACCCGACGCGATATCCGGCTGATCCGTCTGTAGAGTTCACCGCAGCGGCGCGGGGAGAGGGGCGGGCAGAGGTCAAAAGAAACAGGGGGCGGTCAGCCTTTGCCTCTCGCCCCCTGGTACTCACAACGTCCGTGGGCCCTCAGCCGCTCCCCCCCTGCTCTGGGTTGATACGAATCGTCTCACTCCCCCAGACACTTCTCAGCCAGACGGGGCAAAGTCTCCACCACATCGGCGTGGAAGATAGCGGCGGCGAACGCATCGGCATATGTACTCTGCTGGTTGAAAATCAGCAATGCTCCCCCGCTGGCATGGGTCACCGCTGGGAGTTTCGCTGCCGGCATAACCATCAGCGATGACCCGACCACCAGCATCAGGTCGGCCTGGCGGGCATGCTCCATCGCGGCGACGAAGACATCCATGGGGAGTTGTTCGCCAAAGAGGATCACGTCCGGTTTGACCACTCCTCCGCAGTGGGGACAGCGCGGGATCTCCCCCCGCTCCACGGTTTCCGACAGCCCCTCTGTGGAACTTTTCTGGAAGCAGTTCAGGCAGGTCGCCGTCCGCAGGTGACCGTGCAATTCCAAAACCACCCGAGAGCCGGCCCGCTGGTGCAGGCCGTCTATGTTCTGGGTGATGACGGCCTGGATGCGCCCGGCGGCCTCCAGTCGGGCCAGCGCAATGTGGGCGGGGTTGGGTTGAGCATGGCGCATCAGCGCGACGAGCGGGCGCACCCACTGGTAGAACCGCTGAGGGTTCCGCCGGAGCGCCTGGATGGACGCCACCTCCATAGGATCATCTTTTTCCCACAAGCCGGAACCGGGCGAGCGAAAATCCGGGATGCCCGATGGGGTGCTGATCCCCGCGCCGGTCAACACCACTGCATGGCGGGCATTCCTCAACAGGGCAGCGGCTTGCTCCAGTTTAGCCTCCCACTCCTTCATTCGCTCCTCACTATAGAAACTCTGTTCTTTATCGGACCCTGGCCCTCGGCTTGGCCCGTGCCGTGGGGCGAGCCATAGTCCTCCCGCCAGAGGAGAGGGAAAGAGACGGGGTTTTGATGGGCGACGAACCTGCCGCCCATAAACTCCCCCCTATCCCCGTCCTACGATTTGAAAATGTGAATTGGCGTACCTACCTGTTTGTCTCCCTGAATGAAGTCATCCTCCGCACCACCGATCGGATAAACCCAGCGGTAGATCCAGCGCGCCGCGTCTATGGAGACGTTCACACATCCGTGGCTGCGGGGGATGCCGTAGTCGTTGTGCCAGTACGTGCCGTGAATCGCTGTCCCGCGCCGGTCAAAAAAGGTGTCCCACGGTACCCCCGGCAGGTCAAACAGGTCCGCCGGCACGGGGTCCCCTGGCTTCTGGGGACGGTTGCTCATGTGGCGGGAGACCTGTTTCAGGATGACGGCGTGGTCTCCCTCCGGCGTGGAGAGGTCTTCTACTGTTCCGTCTTCCAGTACCCGCTTCCCGAGCCCGGACGCGCAGCGGGTGGTGAAGACGACCTGCTTCCCTTCGTAGCAGGTCACCGTCTGGAGGGAAAGGTCAATTTCTATCCGCTTGGCGCCCGCGAACGGATGAATGGGCGAAAGTTCCCGTCGGGTGATTCGGCGGATGTCCGCTGCCAGAACCCACTGGTAGCCGGTGGGGGGGAGTTCGTCGTAGATTTTGTACCACGCGTTCCCCTGATCGTCAAACGCGACCCCAACGACGTGGTAAGTGGTCCGATTGTAGAAGCGATAGACAACTTTCGCGTCCGGATGGGGCTCTTCCCGCGCGTCGGTGTACGGGACGCAGACCTCGCCCCAGAAGCCCCAGTCGCTGAGGTTCGTCTCCGGCAGTTGGGGGGGCCAGACCCACATCGGCTGCACCGAGGCGGAGAAGACGTAGCCATCGGGGGTCTCGTACCAGAGGTCGTTGTAGGCGTTGAGGCCAGGGGCCCGCACCTCTCGCACAATCGGGAAGACGTCATCCCGTTTCCAGGAACCGAGGCGTTGGGCGTCCCGCTTGGGGGCGTCATAAATGGTCACAGGGTGGATGGCCCGGCCCATACGGACGGGCCCCCCGGATGGGGGCCGCCAGAGCCTTTTTCGGCCCGGCCAGGGGGCCAGCGCGACCAGCGCGGTCAGCGAAAGTTGCAGGAATTCGCGGCGGGTGTAGGTCCTCATTCCACCATTCCCTGATGTGCCCGGCACGTTCAAAGGTGCCCGGCGCGGGATGCTGTTACTCGTACACCTTCTCCTCTATCTGTTCCGCCTCCGGCGCGTCGGCCTCTACATCCCGCACTTCGGGCCGGGGGGCCAGAACCTCCCGGTAGTACTCGTGCTGGATGATGAGGTCCATAATCTCATTGGTGCCGGTCCAGATCATAATCAGCCGGGCGTCCCGCAGCAGCCGCTCTATGGGGTAGACGCTGGTGTAGCCGATGCCGCCGACCACCTGCATCGCGTAGTTGATGACCTGCCAGGCGGCGTCGGTGGCGAACTTCTTGGCCTCGGAGACGAGGCGGCGGGCGCGGCCGGGGTCATCCCCGGCGTCTATGCAGCGGGCCGCGCTGTAGACCAGGCCGCGGGCGGCGTCCAGCAAGGTGATAGAATCGGCAATTTTGAAACTGACGGCCTGGAAGCGGCGGATTTTCTCTCCGAAGGCCTTGCGGCGGTCGGAGTAGCGGGCGGCGACCTCCAGCGCGGCCCGACCCATACCGATGGCCCCCGCTGCGCTGGTCATCCGTTCGGGGATCATCATCCGGTAGAAGATATCAGCGGCGCCGTTCTCTGGGCCGATCCGGTTTTCCGCCGGTACCCGCGCATCCCGGAAGACCACCCGTCCGGTGCCGCCGCCGCGGGTCCCCAGAAGGCCGTAGAGGTAGGCCACGTCCACCCCTGGCCCCCGCTCCACGATGAACGCGCTGATGCCCTGGTGGGGTGGAGCGCTGGGGTCGGTGCGGGCGTAGACCAGGAAGAAATCGGCCTCCGCCGCGCCGACGATGAAGCGCTTCTGTCCCCGCAGGATGTAGTGGTCTCCTTCGCGCCGGGCCTCAGTGGTGGTGCCGAAGAAGTCGGAGCCGCCCCGGGGTTCGGTGAGGGCTTCGGCGGCGATTTTCTCGCCAGAGATGAGCGGTCGCAGCCAGCGCTCTTTCTGCTCGGGAGTGCCGAAGATGTTCAGCGCCTCGCCGACGATGCTGGGCATCACGTAGGCGCAGGCCAGCGCAGTGCCCAGGATGCCCACCTCCTCAATGGCGATAATTTCATCCTCCCAGCGCAGGCCCCGTCCGCCGTATTGAGGCGGAAAGCGGAGCCCCAGCAGGCCCCGCTCTCCGGCCTCGCGGACGAACTCGCGCGGGTAGCGGACGCGGTCGGCATCCATATCCAGGATCAATTGTCGGGGCACGCTGCGGACGAAGTCCCGCACTTGCTCCCGCAGGGCCCGCTGTTCGGGGGTCAGCATAGCGTCTTGCAAGAGTTACCTCCGGATAGAAAGTGGGGTAGGACGACTGTAATAGAGAAAACCCGCTTTCCTTGCGATGGTTTCCCGTATTCAGGGCCGATGGTTATGGCTGGTCAGGCTTTCGTCGGTTCCGACCGTAGCGCCGGATCAGGGCCAGGGCCAGCATCACCGTTCCCAGGCCTATGCCTCCCCACAGCCACCCGACGGCCACGCCCGTGGTCGGCAACTGCCCTCTGGCCATCCGGGCCACTCTCGGAGTGGGAGAGGGCGTTGCAGGGGGCTCAGTCGGCGCCGGCGGCGGGGGCGGCTCTGGCGGTTGCGGAGGCGGCGGGGGTGGCTCTGGCGGTTGCGTCGGCGGCGGAGGCGGCGGGGGCGGGGGTGGAGGCGGCGACGTGGGCGACGGCGGAATGGGCGTCGGGGATGCCGGTACAGGTGTGGGCGATGGTGACGCCGCTGGCGTGTCGGTGGGCGATGGTGACGCCGCTGGCGTGTCGGTGGGCGGTGGTGGCGCCGCTGGCGTGTCGGTGGGCGATGGTGTCGCCGTCGGCGTGTCGGTGGGCGATGGTGACGCCGCTGGCGGAGTGGGCGTTAGTAGCTGTGCTACCACTTCCCTGGCCCATTCTCCGATGACTACCGACATTATAATCAGCAGCACCCCTAGGTAAAACAGGCCCCGGAGCATTCTTGGTGTTCTCATCGGCAATCCTTTCCTGACCGACGATGGGACTAACGATGGCGCAGGACCAGGGGCAAATAGACGTAGAAGACAGGTCGCTGAACGAATATCTGTCCCCCGGCGTAGATGTTGTTGTTCTCAACTGCTTCCCGGATCAGCCCGAAGGGCTGTCCCCAGGGTGGGGCTCCAGTCTGGGTCACATCGACCTGGGTGTAGAGGTGATATGCGCCTTCCGGAAGGTTGACAATGAAAAGCACGGTTCGCTCTTCGTTCGCCTGGAATCCTACAGGCCAACCCAGAAATTCGTGCCGGATTGTGGAACAGGCGCTATCGGCGCAGTACCCACCGATATGGTCAAACACGTCCGCCGGCGGCGTGGCGGGGAGGCCGGGTCCTTTCGCATAGAGTTCCACCACAAACAGCCAGTGTTCGTTCTGACCGCTGCCATCCCACCGCTGGTTGACCGGATCGGTGCCCTGGTTTTTGATGGTGGCGTAGAAAGTGATGGGCCGTCCCGCTACCGGCTGGGTCGGCTGCCAGGTGAGGGCTGTCACCACCAGGTCCGGGCCGCGCAGAATATCTATATCCTGGTCTGTGTTGTTCTGCGGATTATCCTCTACGACCTCCTCCGCCGTCTCGTAACCTATCTGGACCGTGGCGGTTACCGTCCAGAAGGCGTCGGGGATGTCGGGGTTGATTTGAACTTCCAGGGAGGCATCGCCGCTTGCCCCCGGTGTCAGGGAGCCCACGGAGTAGGTGTAGATGCCGCTTGCTGCCTCCATCCATCCTGCGCCGGAGACACCCAGATAGTCTGCCGGCTCCAGGGTCGCGGTCAGGATGACGTTTTCTGTGGTGATGGGGGAGGCGTTGGTGAAAAAGATGGTGTATCCCAGGACGTCGCCCGGACGGGCTGTGATCCGTCCGTCATCTATGGAGACCTGAGCATCCACCCGGGGGATTTCCTGGATGGTCAGCGGGGCCGCGTCCAGCGGCGGGAGGATAAAAGGGCCAGCACGGGCTTCCAGGTGATTGTAGTACGTCCCGCTGCGGGCCAGCGGGTCTACCGTCGCCTGGAAGCGGAGGGTGACGGTCTGGTTGCTACCCACCGAGAGAGTGTCCCAGACAACCACTGGAACGGTCATCACCGGTGTCGGTCCCTCTATCATCCCCGTCCAGGTGACGGAGACGGGGAGGGTATCCGTCAGTCGGAGTGTCTGAGGCGTGTTGGTTTCGTTGTAGATGGTGATCGTGTAAGTGACGGTTCTCCCGGCCCGAACCTCCGGAGGCTCCACGCTTTTATCCAGTTTCACCGTGGGGATGCCCCGGACGTAGACCGGGGCCGTATCCCCGGTCTCCGGCACCACCACCGGGTCATACGGGGGGATGGCCTTCTGGGCGTAGCCAGCGACCCGGTTATAGTAGCGGCCGCTGGCCATCTGGGCGTTCGTCTTCGCCCGGAAGACCAGAATCAGGCTGTCATTCTTTCTCAGCGGGCCTGCGATTATCCAGGTCGGTGGGCTCGTCTGGGCCGGAGGGAGCCCCGATACCATCCCGTCATACGTGAAGCCAGCCGGGAGCGTATCGGTGATGCGGATGTTGCGGAGATCGTACTGGTCCGAGCCGTTGTAGAGAGTAATGGTATAGACCACCGTTTCTCCGGCCGCGATAACCTCCGGGCTGGCCACCTTATAGAGGCCGATGCCGGAAATCACGAACACCTCCACCTCTTTCGTATAGTTGGCGCTCTGGGTGACGTATGTGGATGGGGAGACGCCGTTCACCTGATTGTACCACCGTCCGACCAGCACGCCCGAGCGGGCGCGGAAGCGGATGATTTCTTTGTTTGTCCCGCTGCCGGCAGGTCCCAGATAGGGAATTTCCCACACCAGGGGCATAGTCGTGATCGGTTGACGCCCGCTGGTGGTCTCCACGTACTGGAACTCTCCCTCAAACGTGTCGGTGATGCGCACGTTGTAGACGGGTCCGCCGGTCAGGTTGGTCGCTTCCAGCGTATACTCTAAAAGACCCAGGGGGCCGATCTGCGGAACATTCGGCTTTTTCTTTAACTCCACCCCCCGAACCACGCTGATGACCAGTTTGCCTGTCGGAACGCACAAATTTGTGTCTACAGGGGTGGCCCAAGCGGAACTATTGAAATTGGTCAGGGTGAACGGCGCCCGCGCGCGAAGATGGAGGGCCAGGTTTCCAGAGGCCGGCAACACCCGATCGCGCCAGATGCAGACCTGGCTAACACATTCATCCGGAGGAGTTGGCCCTTCTCCAAGGGCCTGAAAGCCGGCCGGCAACGCGTAGTTCACTGCCGTCAGGGTCACCGGCATCGCAGGGCTGCGGATATGGTTGGTCAGGTAGAGGGTAACCGTGAACAGACTGCCCAGCCCTACCGGGTTGGGGTTCGCCACCGGCACCAGGGAGACGTGCGGGTAGACGTAGACTGGTCCGGCCTTGTCTTTATTCATCCACCAATCTGCGGGATCTATCGTGCGAATGCCAAAGGCGTTCTGATCCTGCCATTTGGTCCGTCTGCTTTCCTCAAAAAGATCATTACACCACTGGGAGCCAGTGTCCTCGCCGATGACGGACACGGTGAAGGTGTGTTCCCAGATGGTGCCGCTGTTTCGCGCAAGGGTGAAAGGAGGGGTGATGACATGGGCATACTGGGCGCTTCCGCCGGCGTGGAAGCCTGTGGGAAGGGTGTCTATGAACCTATCTATACTGTAATCGCGCACCGATGAGACATTCCAGAACTGCACCGTATACTGGAAGCTTTCTCCCTGAACCACAGTAGGCGGGTCAGCCGTTTTGGTGTAACGAAAGGGGGAATCTACTTTCACTGATGCTTTTGTGATTTGGCAAATATAGGTATCCGGACTGTAGCCCGAGACCGCATTGGGATAACTCCGGTCAATTTCTCCATCTACTGTTGCCCAGAAAGAGAACGAAAACTCCCCGCCGGGTAGCATCGGGGGAATTCCCTGCTCCGGCCCCCACCAGATGATGTTCGGAGAACTGGTCAGGATTTGGGGATTCCCCGGCGGGGATGAGGCCATCGCCGAGAATCGGAAAGCGGGAGGGAGGGTGTCCGTGATAATGATGCCGGAAACGGAGGTATCGCCCTCGTTCCTCAACGTGATCGTATATATCACCCGATCTCCTGGGGATTGAAGGGTGGGCGCCACTGCCTTGTTCACTTTGATTTGCGGATATATGATGACTTTGCCATGGTCTCTGGTGAAGTATTGCCTTGGAAAGGCAGGGGCCGTCACGGTGATAAAATTCGGATATTCCTTGGGGTTACAGTTACTTTCCACCGGCGTCTGGGCGCCGATCCAGGCGCGGAAGGTGAAACTGATGACGCCGTTGGCCGGCAGGGTCAGATTCTCCCAGCGGACGACGTTGGTGAGGACAGCCGCGGGTTGGGGTCCGCGAACCATGGACTGGAAGACGAAGGTAGAGGGCATCGCGTCGGTGACCACCACGCCAGTCACTTCCGTCTGGAGGGGGTTGTAGATGTGGATGGTGTAGGTCACCGGGCGGTTGGGGAAACTCCTATCCACCTGAGTGGGCGGTGATGCGGTCTCCACCGTTTTGTCCTGGGGGGTCAGCACCCGGATGGAAATGTCACCGGCGCACCGGACCGGTTTCACCATCTCGGCCGATATAGCCTGACATCGATCCCTCTCGTTTTTCAAGGAAGTGTCCGTCGTTGCGGTCAGGGTGATGCGAACGGTGAAAGTGACGAACGTGGTCTCCCCGGGATTGAGGACAAAATCGGCCGGATAGGTCCAGGTGATGATGCGGGCCGCTGGCGTGTAGAAAACGGTCACGCCGGGGATGGAGGAGGTGGCGGTGAGGAAATCCAGATTGGGAGGGAGAATCTCCCACACTTTCAGCCTGGTGGCGGGCCAGGAGTCATCCCGTTCAGTCGTGGGGACGTTATCCACTCGGATGGTATAGGTCACCAGACGGCCCACCCGCTCCTTATCGGGAAGCCCCGTTTCGGTCCGATAGGATTTCTGCAGTTTTAACACCGGGCCGACGATGGAGGAGGCGGCGATGTCATGGCTGCCGGGCACCCCCGGAGTGCTGGTGGTGATGACGAGGGAGTTCTCCAGGCTAGAAGGGCCTATTTCCGTGCCCGCGTGCTTGTGTGTCGGCTGGAGGCCATCGGGAACCCCCATAGTCAGAACGATGGTTCCGTTAACGCCGGGGGCCAGGGTGCCCAGATACCAGTAGATTTCTCCCCGCTTGAGGGCCGTATTTACCGTCCAGGTGAACCCCTGGACGGTGACCCCCTGGGCGGTATAATTGCCATTATATTCGGCCAGGAAGAAGGGAGCACCGGAGGGAGAAATCTTGCTGCTGTAGGTGTCGGTGATAATTACGTTCTGGAGCGTTTGTCCGGAGGCATTGGTGATGCGGATGGTGTAGGTGATGGTATCCAGGATGGTGACCTTATCCGGACCCGCTTTGTCTATTTGAAGTCCCTGCTGGGATTGGGAGAGGGGGAGACGGAGGGGGCCAGTTGCCGGAGCGGCCGCCGTCTCGGGTTGCAGGCCCAGGAGCAGAGCCGCCGTTCCTACCAGAGCCAGAAGAAATGAGATTGCCAACCAGCGTCCCGGGAAGCGCCACTGATTCATTTCGCCACCTCTTTCCAAGAACATCAAAACCCTGGTCTTATTAAGTATATCCGAAATCCCCCGAGACGTCAAGTCAAGTGGCCGGTGAACGGTGTCTGGGCATCCGGTCGGGATGATTGGTGATGATGGCATCCACCCCCCATTCCGCCAGGCGGGCCATGGCTGCCGGGTCGTCCACCGTCCAGGCGACGACGCGCCGGCCCCGGGCATGGGCCCGCCGGACGGTCTGGGGGGTAATCATGCCCCACCAGGGATGAACGGCATGGGGCCGCAGGCCGACCACCGCTGCCGCCAGGCGCGCGGCGCGGGAAAGGGGCGCCGTCTCGTATAGGAAGCCGATAGGCACCTCCGGCATCTCCCGCCGGAACCGCCGCAGGGCGAATGGGTTGAAGGAGGAGACCAGCACCTGGGCGGTCAGGTCGTGCCGCCGGATCAGCGCTGCCACTGCCGCCTCCAGCCCCGGGTAATCGTTGCCGGGCATAGATTTCAGTTCCACGTTGATCAGGAGACGGCCACCCACCTCGGTGAAGACCTCCTCCAGGGTTGGGATGCGCTCGCCGGCGAAGGCGGGGTCAAAGCGGGAACCGGCGTCCAGTTCCTTCAGCGCAGCCAGGGGCATTTCCCCTACCCGTCCGGTCCCGTCGGTGGTCGCGTCCACGGTGAAGTCGTGGATGACCACGGGGACGCCATCGGCGGAGAGATGGACGTCCAGTTCTACGCCGTCGGCGCCCAGTTGAGCGGCCCGGCGGAAGGCGGCCAGGGTGTTCGGCGGCGCGATGGCGCTGGCCCCGCGATGGGCGATGTTGAGGGTACGGTTGGACGTCAGCCAGAGGGATGCCATAGCGTGTATGGGTGGTTTAGAGCGGGATATTGCCGTGTTTCTTGGGCGGGTTGGCGTCCCGCTTGTTCCGCAACATCTTCAGCGCCTCTATCAGCCGGGGGCGGGTCTCCTGAGGCTCTATGACGTCGTCTATGTAGCCGCGCGCCGCTGCGATGTAGGGGTTGGCGAACCGTTCCCGGTAGTCCCGCGCCAGCCGCTCCCGCTCCGCCTCAGGGTCCGCCGCTGCCGCAATCTCTTTGCGGAAGATGATGTTCACCGCCCCCTCCGGCCCCATCACCGCAATCTCTGCCGTCGGCCAGGCGTAGGAGATATCGCCCCGGATGTGCTTGGAACTCATCACGTCATAGGCGCCGCCGTAGGCCTTGCGCAGGATGACCGTCACTTTGGGCACCGTCGCCTCGCAGTAGGCCCAGAGCAACTTGGAGCCGTGGATGATGATGCCGCCGTGCTCCTGGTTCACGCCGGGCAGGAATCCGGGCACGTCCACGAAGGTGACGATGGGGATGTTGAAGCAATCGCAGAACTGGACGAAGCGGGCCGCCTTGCGGGAAGCGTCTATATCCAGGACGCCGGCCAGGACCAGTGGCTGGTTGGCGACGATGCCCACGGAGAAGCCCCCCAGTCGGGCAAACCCCACGACGATGTTCTGCGCCCAGTGCTCGTGGACCTCCAGAAACTCCCCGTTATCCACCACCCGTCGGATAACCTCTTTGACGTCGTAGGGACGGGTGGGGCTTTCAGGGATGATGGTCTTCAATTCCTCGTCCTGCCGGTCCTCAGGGTCGCCTGTGGGGACGAAGGGCGGGTCCTCCATGTTGTTCTGGGGGACGTAGGAGAGGAGACGGCGGATGAGGTCAAAGCAGTGCTCCTCGTTCTCGGCGGCGAAGTGGGCGACGCCGCTCTTGGAGGCGTGGGTCATCGCCCCGCCCAGTTCCTCAAAGGTCACCTCCTCTCGCGTCACCGCTTTGATGACATCCGGGCCGGTGATGAACATGTGGCTGGTGTCTTTGACCATGAGGATGAAGTCGGTCATCGCCGGGGAGTAGACGGCGCCGCCTGCACAGGGGCCCATAATGGCCGAAATCTGGGGGATCACGCCGGAGGCCAGGACGTTGCGCAGGAAGATGTAGGCGTATCCCGCCAGAGAGACGACCCCCTCCTGGATGCGGGCGCCGCCGGAGTCGTTCAGGCCAATGACCGGCGCCCCGTTCTTCATAGCCAGGTCCATAATTTTGCAGACCTTCTCGGCGTGGACTTCGGAGAGGGAGCCGCCGAAAACGGTGAAGTCCTGGGAGAAGATGTAGACCAACCGCCCGTTGATGGTCCCCCAGCCGGTGACGACGGAATCGCCAAGATACTTCTGCTTCTCCACGCCGAATCCCACGGCGCGGTGGGTGACGAACATATCCAGTTCCCGGAAGGAACCGGGGTCCAGGAGACGTTCCACCCGCTCCCGGGCGGTCAGTTTCCCCTGGGCGTGCTGGCGGTCAATGCGCTCCTGCCCGCCGGCCAGTCGCGCTTGCTGGCGCATCTGATGGAGTTGGGCAATCAGGTCGTCTATGGTGGGCATAGGCACCTCGGATGTTGGATGGTGTGGGTTTTCCGTATGGGCGTATTTCGTGATGGGCGGGATGGGGGCATTCGGGTTCTATTTGAGGGAGCCTCGGCTCCCCTGGCCTGCATCGGCAGGATTCTCTGCCCCTGTTCATTCTCCAGGGCGGCCAGAACCTGTGCTGGCGCGATGTGGGGGTGGTCCGACGAGGGCATCTCATTTCTCCATCGTTTTCAGCCGTTCCCGGAGGAAGTCGTAGCCGCCCTGGCTCAACAGGTACGCGGCCAGGGCCAGCGCCTGCTCCTCTGGCCTCCGGCTGCGCAGTTTCTCCAGATAGGCTTCCACCTGGTCGGGGGGATGGAGGGCAGAGGCGTGGGCGAAGAGGAGGACCTGGCGCTCCAGTTGCTCCACGGGGAGGCGGATTGCTTCTTCCAGGAGGCGGATGCGGCCGGAGAGGAGGCTCTGGTTGATCTGCTCCCAGCAGAAGCGCTGGAGACGGCCGTAGAGGTCGGACAGGGAGAGGGAGACCGCCTCTCCCATCGTCGGGTTGAGGGGCTGGAGGAGGTTGACGCGAGTGCGGAGAAGGGCCTGCCATCCGACCCCTGCTACCAGAGCCAGGAGATAGGGGTTGGCCGAAGGGGATAGGGAATGGGCCAGGGCGAAGACGAGAAGGGCGAGGGCTCCGTTGATCCCCATCAACACCTCGCTCCACCCGTTCCGCAGCGCCCGGCGGAGGTCACTCCGAAAGGTCTGGATAATCTCGGTCAGGGCCCAGGAGCAGGCCAGGACGGCCACCAGCAGGTAGGGGCCCAGCGCGTTGGCGACATCCCTTGCGGTCATCGGAGCGCCCGTCCTGTTTCGCCCCTTACGTGTATTCTGGGTGGCGTACTGTGTCCCGCCCCCGCTTGGTCAGGGAGACCATTTCCCACCCCCGCAGAGTCTGGATTTCCACCAGGCCCTCGCGCTGCATCGCCTGCAGGACCGGGCGGATTTCATCGGGGAGGGAGAGGGTGGCGGCGGCCAGTTCGGGGAAGAGGGCCGGGCCCCGTCGGTGGAGGTTTTCCAGGACGGCCTTCCGAAGGCGGGCCGTCTCCCGCTCCGCCGACTCGGTCGTCTCCCGGCTGAGGGCTTCCTTCTCCAGTTGCTCCAGTTTTCTGGCTGCGCTTGCCAGCGCGCTCCGGCTGGCTTTCAGGCCCTCCGCTTCCGACGGATTCTCCTCCACATAGGCGGCCAGCGCGCGGCTGATGCGGTTCAGTTCGCGGGCGATATCGGCCAGTATCTGAGCCGTGTTTGTGGCTTCCCGGGAACTCCCTGCTTTCATCTCGTCCATACCCCCCCTCGTACTTTACTGCAGAAACTCACCGCCGGGACGTCGGGAGTGCAGGGTTCGGGCATGGATAACGCATCTGCGTCCCTGCGGTAGAGCGGTCTTTTGCAGCCGATTCATGCTTATTTTACAATACCGGGAAGCAAATGGCAACTGACGTTGAGGGCGTGTCCCCATTTCATCGGAAACGGCCCTTTGTACCTGGTGTATTGCGGCTGAGTCAATGATTCCGGTCATATTGGGGGACACACCCGGCGTTGATGCGCTCTTGCGCCGACCGGAAACGGGCCTTATGGGGCGCCGCGCGCCGAGCGTCAACCGGCGCTGAGACCGCGAGGGCGACTTCCGGTTAGGGCCCAGTCGCCTTGAACCTACAGTACTCTCTGCCCGTCCAGCCACAGTTCTGCCTGGGGGATGACGAAGTCCTCGTGGAAGTCGGCCGTCACCAGGCCGCCCATGTGAGCATTGTCGCCGATGGCGATGTGGACGGTCCCCCGAATTTTTTCCGCTTCCAGGATGTTGTCTGGCCGACGGGCATTCGGGTTGGTCCCCACGCCCAGTTCCGCCAGGTTGCGCCGGGAAGAATGGAGAGGGTCCCTGTCGCCGGGGCGAAGGAACCGGCGCAGTTCCTCCCCCACTCTGCTGCCCCCCAGCACCTCCACCACCTGTCCGGCGCGGAACACCAGGCGCATCTCCTCCGTCAGGCCGGGGTGCCATCCGGCCTGGACGACCAGCACGCCCTCCGCCGTCCCCTCCACAGGGGCGATGTAGGCCTCCCCCGCCGGGAGGTTGCCCCATTCGCCTTTTTTCAGGTAGAGGCCGGTATCGGCCATCCCCGCGCGGCCGACCAGGGAGAAGCGGATGTCGGTGCCGGCGGGGGAACGGACCCACGCCTCCTGGGCGTCGGTGAGCCGCCGGGCGATGGCCTCGGCCTCCGCTGCTATCTGGTGGTAGTCCACCGCCATCGGGCCGTCCGGGTAGAACATTTCGGCCAGGAAGCCCGGCATGCTGGCCAGGCGCACCCCGGCCTGCGTCGCGGCCTCCCGCGCGTCGGTGTGGGAGAGGGAGTAGTTCGTCAGGGCGATCACTACATCGGCCTGCCGCAGGCGCGCGGCCAGTTCGTCCGGAGGCTCCGCGCCGTGGCTCCCAGTGGCGGGGTAAACGACGAAGTCCACCGCCTCCCCGGGCCGCATCTGGCGCGCGACCTCCGCCACCTGCCGCGCCAGAACGCACCGCTCCAGCATCCCGGTCAGCGCGGCGATGGGCATCTCGGCCCAGTCTTCGGGTCGGGGAACGTCGGTGACCACCAGGAGCCGCTCGCCGGGTCGCCAGCCCATGTTGACTTCCAGCATCGTGCGGATTCCGGCGGTGATGTTCTCTTCATCTGCCCATGTCATAAGGCTGCCTCCTGAGGTGCATCGTTGCTCAGAGAAAAGGGATTCTGCGGCGGGGATGGTTTGCATTGGACATCGTTGCCTCCTCACGCATCCCGCATCACAGTTCAGTTCATTGCCAGTCGCATCCCCGCTCCGATCCGGCACAGGTCCTCTATACCGATTCGCGCCTTATGCGCGGATCACCTCCGTCACCATCTGGGCGATCTGCTCGGGGTGCTCTGCGACCCGGACTCCGGCGGCCTCCAGGGCGGCGATTTTCTCCGCCGCTGTCCCGGTGCCGCCCTCAATGATGGCCCCGGCGTGGCCCATGCGCTTACCCGGCGGCGCGGTCCGGCCGGCGATGAAGGCCACCACCGGCTTGGTCATCCGCTCGGCGATGAAGCGGGCCGCTACCTCCTCGTCGTTGCCGCCGATTTCGCCGATGAGCACCACCGCCTTTGTCTCCGGGTCTGCTTCAAAGAGGGCCAGAACGTCCACGAAACGGGTGCCGATGATGGGGTCGCCGCCGATGCCGACGCACGTCGTCTGCCCGATGCCCAGCGCGGTGAGCGCGTAGACGACCTCGTAGGTGAGGGTGCCGGAGCGGGAGACGACACCCACCGGCCCCGGCATGGCGATGTGACCGGGCATGATGCCCACCTTCGCCTGCCCGGGGGTGAGCAGGCCAGGACAGTTGGGGCCGATCAGCCGGACCCCCTTCATATCCAGATATGCCTTCACCTGAATCATGTCGTTGACCGGAATGCCCTCGGTGATGCAGACGATCAGGCCGATCCCTGCATCTGCGGCCTCTATGATGGCGTCCGGTGCGAAGGGGGCCGGGACGTAGATGACCGATGTGTTGGCGCCTGTGGCCTCTACGGCCTCCCGGACATTGTCAAAGACGGGGACGCGGCCGTCGCAGGCAAACTGTCCGCCCTTGCCCGGGGTGACGCCGGCGACAACACAGGTGCCGTAGTCCAGGGTCTGTCGGGTGTGGAATTCGCCTTCGCGTCCGGTGATGCCCTGTACGAGCAGGCGGGTGTTTTTGTCTACTAAGATGGACATGGTACCTCCGGGGAGTGAAGAGTGAAACCTGAAAAGTGAGGGGTGGGGTTAGGTGGCGCGGGCGGCGGCGACGGCTTTCTGCGCGGCCTCCGCCAGGGTGGTGGCGGTGATGATGCCGTAGCCGGAACTCTCCAGAATCTGCCGCCCTTCAGCCTCATTGGTCCCCACCAGACGGGCCACGATGGGAAGATGGGGCCGCAGTTCGTCCAGGACGGAGACGATGCCCCGGGCGACCTCGTCGCAGCGGGTGATGCCTCCGAAGATGTTGAGCAGGATGGCCTTCACCCGGGGGTCGGCCAGGATGAGCCGCAGCGCAGTCGCCACTCGGTCGGCACGGGCGCCACCGCCGATATCCAGGAAGTTGGCCGGCATCCCGCCGAAGTGCTGGATGATGTCCATCGTCGCCATCGCCAGACCGGCGCCGTTGACCATACAGCCGATGTCGCCATCCAGTTGGACGAAGGAAAGGCCGGCCTCGCGCGCGGCCCGCTCCGAGGAGGTCTCCTCGTCTATGTCCCGCAATTGGGCCAGGTCGGGGTGGCGGAAGAGGCTGTTGTCGTCCAGGACGATTTTGGCATCCAGCGCCAGCAGGGTCCCCTCCGGCGTGATGACCAGCGGGTTAATCTCCGCCAGCGACGCGTCGCATTCTACAAAAGAACGATACAGCCCCTGGGCGATGCGGCCGAAATCCCGGTGCAGCGCCGAAGGCAGGCCGATGCTCTTGGCCAGCCCGAGGGTCTGGTAACTCCGCAGGCCGACAAAGGGGTCAATGTGGACCTTTTTGATCGCATCGGGATGGGTACGGGCGACTTCCTCTATCTCCACGCCGCCTTCGGAGGAGGCCATCATCACGGGACGGGCAGCGGCGCGATCCACGACAATCCCCAGATAGATTTCCTGCCGGATGTCGGCCGCGCGGGCCACCAGCACTTTGCGGACCGGCAGGCCCTTGATCTGAAGGGAGAGGATGCGGGCTGCAACCTCTTCCGCCTCCTGAGGAGTCTGGGCCAGTTTGATGCCGCCGGCTTTGCCCCGTCCGCCGACCAGTACCTGGGCCTTGACGACGACAGGGCTACCCATCTGTTCTGCCAGGGAGCGCACTTCCTGGGGAGTGGTCGCGACTTCACCTTCTTGTACAGGGATACCGTATTGGGCAAAGATGCGCTTGGATTGATATTCGTGGAGTTTCACGGGTTTTACCTCCGGATCAAATTGGGTGTACCCCAGGGAGAGACAGGGTTATTATACCATAGTCAAGGAGTATGCCAACTGTGTAAGCGCGGGTGGGGCTCAAACGGGGGCGCCTCCGCCCGCGTTTGACGTTTTTCCTCTTGCTGTAGTACAATCCTGTTATCCAGAGTCCGGAGGAATGGAGAGTGGCGAAGATGAAGGGTTGGCTCCGAGCGGTTTCAGTGCTGGTGAGTCTGGCGCTGCCGGTGGTGATGCTGGCGGTGGCGCTGCGCGTGGTCACCGCGCCGTGGTGGGTGCGGTGGGAATACGGGAAGCCGGATTTTCCCCCTGACCCCTACGGTCTGACCACCGAGGAGCGCATCCGGCTGGCGGAAGTCTGTGTGGAGTATCTGGCTACCGGCGCCGGGATTGAGTTGCTGGCGGACCTGGAACTGGAGGGGCGTCCCGCCTTCAATGAACGGGAACTGGCGCATATGGTGGACGTCCAGCGGGTGTTCTGGGCCATTCTGCGGGCCGGGATGGCGGCGGGGGTGGTGGCCCTGGGAGGGACGGCGGGGCTGCTGGCCCGCCGCACGATGCGCCCGCTGGCGGCAAGGGCGCTGAGGGATGGGGCGGTTCTCACTCTGGTGCTCCTGGTCGCTGTCGCCGCCCTGATGCTGACTTCGTGGGAGGTCTTTTTCACCGGTTTCCATGAACTGCTCTTCCCGCCGGATACCTGGACCTTTCCCACTTCGGATACGCTCATCCGCCTCTTTCCGGAGCGGTTCTGGATGGATGTGGGGATGGTGATTGTGGGAGGGGTCCTGATTCAGGCCGGGCTGGTGCTGGCAGCGGCGCTGGTCTTGCAGAAGGTCCAGCCTCTGCGGGAGCCCTTCACACCACCAGCGTCTCGTACAGCCGCTCCAGGCTGATATCGGGGCAGACGGTGTGGCGGCATTGGAGGGTGAGGGCGGCGGCGGAGAGGCCCAGCCGGACCGCTTCGGTGGGTGGGAGTCCCTCCAGGAGGCCGAAGATGATGGCGGCGGTCAGCGCGTCCCCCACGCCGGTGCGGTCCACGATGGGGACGGCAATAGCGGGCAGATTGCCGCTCTCGTTGACGGTGGCGTAGCAGAGGCCCTTCTCCGCCAGCGTGATGACGGCCATTTTGACCCCCTTCGCGACCAGCCGCCGGGCGACGCGGATGGGGCGGCTGCTGCTCCCGCCCACTTCGCCCAGCAGGGCATACGCCTCCTGCAGGTTGGGCGTCACCAGATGGAGTTGGCCCAGAAACGGTTGCAGGCGGACGGCCAGCGGCGCAGAGGTCGGGTCGGCGCAGACAGGGCGGTTATATTGGGCGGCCAGGCGGAAGACCATCTCCAGCGCGTCCGGGGAGAGGTTCGCGTCTATGACCACCATCTCCGCTTCCCGAAAGAGCCGCCGCCGGTCGTGAAGATAGTGCGGGGTGATGGCCTGGATGGCCCCCATGTCGTCCAGTCCGACGATGAGTTGTTTCTCCGCGTCCTGCAGGGCCAGGTAGGTGCCGGTACGGAGGTCAGGCCGGATCAGGACGTGTTCGGTGTTCACCCCGGCCTGCTGGGCATGTTCCAGGATATACCGCCCGGGCCAATCGTCCCCCAGAGCCGTAATCAGCGTGACTTCTACTCCCAGGCGGGCCAGGTTTTCGGCGATGTTGCGCGCGACCCCCCCAGGGCTCTGACGGATGACTCCGGGGTTGGAGGTCCCCATCTGCAGAGGCCCTCCCACTTGCCCCTTCACATCCAGACCCGCCGCGCCGATGACCAGAATGTCCATCTCCAGTCCTCCTCCGCTGGCTGGAAAAAGCGAAGTTCAGGGCGGATGGTCTCGCCGCCCGCCCTGAACCCCATTTCTTATCGTTCGTCCTCCCATCCTTCGCCGCTGGCCCGGAGCCGTTCCGCCTGCGCATGGGCGATCAGTTCGTCAATGAATGGGTCTATGTCCCCGTCCAGCACATCCGGGAGCCGGTAAAGGGTCAGACCGATGCGGTGGTCAGTGACCCGGTTCTGGGGAAAGTTGTAGGTGCGGATCTTCTCGCTCCGTTCTCCTGTGCCGATCTGGGCCCGTCGGGCCTCGGCGATCTCCGTCTCCTGCTTCTGGCGTTCTATATCGTAGAGGCGAGCGCGCAGGACGGCCAGCGCGCGGACTCGGTTCTGAGTCTGCGACCGCTCCGACTCACAGGTCACCACCATCCCGGTGGGCTTGTGGATGAGGCGGACCGCGGTGGCGTTCTTCTGCATATGCTGACCCCCCGGGCCGGAGGAGCGGTAGACTTCCATCTCTATGTCGTTGGGGTCAATGTATACTTCCACCTCGTCCACTTCCGGGAGGACGGCGACGGTGGCCGTGGAGGTGTGGATGCGTCCGGAGGATTCGGTGATGGGCACGCGCTGGACGCGGTGGACACCGCTCTCAAACTTGAGACGGGAAAAGGCCCCCCGTCCCCGGACCTCAAAGATGACCTCTTTAAAGCCCCCCAGGTCGGTGGGATGGGCGCTGATGAACTCCGTCTGCCAGCCATGCCGTTCGGCATAGCGGGAGTACATCCGATACAGGTCGCCGGCGAAGAGCCCCGCCTCCTCTCCGCCCGTCCCGGCGCGGATCTCCACAATCACGTTTCGCTGATCGCGGGGGTCTCGGGGGAGGAGCAACTGACGCAGTTGCGCTTCCAGATGCTCCAGATGCGCTCGCAGGTGATTAACTTCCGCCTCCGCCAGTTCTCGGAGTTCAGGGTCGTTATCTTCCAGCAACGATTCCGCCTGGTCCAGTTCCGTGCGGGTCTGACGGTACTGGCGGTACAGGGTGACCAGTTCCTCCAGTTCGGCGTGTTCGCGCGCCAATTCTGCCAGCCGGTCCGGGTCGCTGACGACCTCCGGGTCGGCCATCCGTTGGGCGATCTCTTCGTATCGCTGCTCAATCCCTTCTAATTTTTCCCACATATCCGGATTCCGTCGATGGTGCTCTGAAGGTTATTATAACCGACCCTGGGGATGCCGTCAAACTCCCGCAATTGGTGCCGACACCAACGGCGCTTGTCCTGCGCCCGATCTGGTGTACAATAGTTAAAAACAGATAGAAAATCTCCGCTTCCTCGTCTCTCTGGGTGCGTTCAAAACCCCGTCCTCGCAGGCCGGAGCAACCGTAACATCTCGGCATGGGTCCAGGACCCGACATCTTTCCTTCTCTATCCGCTCAGGATAGGCGAAAAGGCCGCCGGCCAACGGCCAGAGACTCGGCAGAGTAGCCTTAAAGACAAAAAAATATAAAGAGAGGGCTAACCGGCGATGACGATCCGAACAGGTGATATCCTGGAAAGTGATTTCTGGACCGAGCCGGTGCGCGTGCTCACGGTGCAGGAGATCGGTTATCGGACAAAAATAGAGGCCGTGGGCACCCAGACGCAGCAATTCTACTCTCGCATTCTCAGTCCGGCCGACCTGGAGCAGGTCCGCATTGCCACCGGTGCAGTCAGAGATTTTTGCGGACGGGGCGAAGGGTTCTTTCTGGCCGTAGAGGCGCACCGCATCCGCTTTGCGCACCAGTTTGACCCCCTTCTTGCGGTGACCATTTCCCAGGTGGACCCGCTCCCCCATCAAATTGAGGCCGTCTACCACTATATCCTGCGCCACCCGCGCGTCCGCTTCCTGCTGGCCGATGATCCCGGTGCCGGTAAGACGATTATGGCCGGCCTGTTGTTGAAGGAACTCAAGTACCGGGGGCTGGTTCAGCGGACCCTCATCGTGGTGCCGGGGCATCTCAAAGACCAGTGGCTGCGGGAGATGAAAGAGCGCTTCGGCGAGGCGTTTACGGTGGTCGACCGCAGTGTGATGAACGCCACCTGGGGCCGCAATATATGGCAGGAGGAGGCCCAGGCCATCACCTCCATGGATTTCGCCAAACAGGATGATGTGATGGCGACGCTGGGGGAGGCCCACTGGGACCTGGTGGTGGTGGACGAGGCCCACAAGATGGCGGCCTACCGCTACGGCGAAAAGACCACTAAGACCGAGCGCTATCACCTCGGCGAGTTGTTATCCCGCACCAGTCAGTTTCTCCTGTTCCTGACCGCCACCCCGCATCGGGGCGATCCGGAGAATTTCCGCCTGTTCCTGAACCTGCTGGAGCCGGATATGTTTGTCTCCACGGACCTGCTCCTCCAGTCGGTTCATGACCGCGATAACCCGCTGTTTCTGCGCCGGCTCAAGGAAGACCTGCGCGATTTTGAGGGACGGCCGCTCTTTCCCCCGCGCTGCGTTCACACCCGCCCCTACCGGCTGAACAACGAAGAGAAGCGGCTCTACAACGCCGTCACCCAATACGTGGAGACCTCCTACAACAGAGCGCTGGCGAAGGAGAAGCGGAACGTGGCGTTCGCCCTGCTCATCCTGCAGCGGCGGATGGCCTCCAGTGTGCGGGCTGTGCGTCGCTCCCTGGAACGTCGGAAATCCCGCCTGGAGAAACTGCTTTCTATGGGGCAGTGGCTGGCTGAAGGTGGGACCATCGACGAAGACGAACTGGAAGACGCTCCCGAAGTTGAGCGGCTGCGGCAGGAAGAAGAACTGCTGGAACGGCTGACGGCGGCGGAAACCCGGGAGGAGTTGCTGGAGGAAATCCGGACCCTGGACGAACTCATCCGCCTGGCCCGCGAGGCGGAACGCCACGAAGTGGAGACGAAACTGAACGAACTGCGGGAGGTGATGGCCGCGGAGCGGCTCCAGCAGACCGGCGAAAAACTCCTCATCTTTACCGAATCCCGCGAGACGCTGGAATACCTGGCGGAGAAACTCCGCGCCTGGGGCTACTCCGTGGTGACCCTGCACGGTGCTATGAACCTGGACGCCCGCATCCGCGCCGAACACGAGTTCCGCGAAAAGGCCCAGGTGATGGTCTCTACCGAAGCCGGCGGCGAGGGCATCAACCTCCAGTTCTGCTCGCTGATGATCAACTACGACATCCCCTGGAACCCCAACCGGTTGGAACAGCGCATGGGCCGCATCCACCGCTACGGTCAGCAAAAAGAGGTCCACATCTACAACCTCGTGGCCTCCGACACCCGCGAGGGCATGGTCTTGCAGGCCCTCTTCCGGAAACTCCAGCGGATTCAGGAGGCGCTGGGCAGTGATCGCGTCTTTGATGTAATTGGTGAAGTGTTGCCGGGACGTAGCCTGAAGGATTTGCTCGTGGAGGCGATCGCGCACCGGCGCACGCTGGAAGACATCATCGCCGAGATTGAGGCGGTCCCCGATGAAGAAGCCATCCGCAGGGCGCGCGAGGCGGCCCAGGAGGCCCTGGCCACGCGGCACATTGACCTGAGTCGTGTCCTCGGCGAAGACCGCCGCGCCCGGGAGCACCGGCTGGTGCCGGAGTACATAGAAAAGTTCTTCCAGCGCAGTTGCGCCTTTCTGGAGGTTAACCTGGAAAAGCGCCGTGATGGCCTGTGGCGGTTGCCCAGTGTGCCCTACGAACTGCGCCACGTCCCTCAGTCCTTCAAGCAGCGGTACGGCGAAGTCTTTCGCGAGTACAACAAGTTCACTTTTGATAAACAGACTGCCCACCGCCAAGAGGCCGTCTTAGTGGCCCCGGGCCACCCCCTGCTGGAGACGGTGATAGAGCACGTGCTGAAGAGGTGCGCGGATGACCTCCGTCGCGGCGCCGTCTTTGCCGACCCCGACGGCCGTCTGGACGGTTGGCTCTGGTTTCTGGAAGGCGAACTGCGCGACGGCAGCAATCAGATGGCCGGCAAACGTCTGTTTGCCATCTTCCAGCCCGCAGGGGAGGGCGACCTGCGGGAGGTGAACCCCTCCCTCCTCTGGGACCTGAAACCCATCGCCAACGACGCCGGCGACCCCTCCTCTCCCCCTGAAGAGCCGGTGATTGACTTTGCCGTGGATAAGGTCCTGGACCCCTACCGGGAGGAGGTCCTGGCCTTTCGGCAGCGGAGCGCCGATATCAAGCGGAAGTATGGCATTCACTCCCTGGAGCAGATGATCGGCGAGTCGGAGGCCAAACTGATGGACTATGAAACCCGTCGCGCCAAGGGGCTGCCCATCGCCGAACCGGAATTCCACAACGAGGAGCGCCGCAACCAGGAACTCCGCGCGCGTAAGGAGGCTATGAAGGAGTCCATCCGCCGCGAGACCAACCTCTTGCCCTCCGTCCCGACGGTCCTGGGCGTGGCGCGGGTGATCCCCCAGCCCGCCCCCGACCCCGCCATGCGCTCCGACCCCGAAATTGAGGCCATCGGCATGCAGGTGGCGATGGAATATGAGCGCCGCCAGGGACGCCAGCCCGTAGACGTCTCCCTGGACGACCTCGGCTACGACATCCGCTCCCAGGACGCCGGCGGTGCCACCCGCTACATTGAAGTCAAAGCCCGGGCGACGACCGGCCCGGTCGTCCTCACCCCCAACGAGTGGCTCATGGCCCAACGGCTCGGCGACGAATACTGGCTATATGTGGTGGAGAACGCGGCGGCAGCGCCCCGGCTCTATACCCTGCAGAATCCGGCCGCACACCTCCATCCGGAGGAGGTGTACGAGGTCGTGCGGTATGTGGTGAAAGATTGGAGAGGGAAAGCCACCGATGCAGGAGCGTGATGTGACCCAAACGCTGGCCGAGCGCTTTCGGCAGGAGGGGCTGCTCAACCTGACCGTCCGCCACGGCAGCGAGCCTGGCCCGGATATTGAGGGGATGTTGCCCCGTTCCCGGCGGCGCCTGTTTGTGGAGGCCAAGGGGGAGCGTCCCAGCGGCAACGAGCGGGCGGCCGTGGGCGAGGCCCTGTTGCAGATTCTCAGCCGCTACGACGCCGACGTGGTCTGTGCGCTGGCCCTGCCCTATACGGAGCGCTTTAAGGACCTGGTGCGCAGCATCCTGCCCGGCCTGCGGCGGCTGGGCCTGCACGTCCTGCTGGTGCGTCAGGGCCAGATCTGGCATCTGGGGCCGCAGGCGGCGGGGTTCTTCCCCGCCAGGCCCGACTCCCTTCTGGAGGTGCTGGACCGATGAAAACCCAGGATTCCCCTTCAGTTCGTCTCTTGGAGGCCGGTTTTCCTCTGCGCCGGGTCTCTGAGGAGTCGGTGCGGGAGAAGAACATCCGCCACGGGCACATCTCCACCCTACACATCTGGTGGGCACGGAAACCGCTGGCGGCTTCGCGCTGCACGGCGCTGGCGGCGCTCCTGCCCGACGATCCGGCCCGGCGGGAGGGGTATCTGGGCCTGATTGCGCGCCTGGCGCCCTGGGAGGCGGTCCAGGACGGCGATAACCCGGACCTGGAGAGGGCCCGCCGGCTTATCCGGGAGGCCTTTGGGGGGCGGGCGCCGCGGGTGTTGGACCCCTTTGCCGGCGGCGGGAGCATCCCGCTGGAGGCGCTGCGCCTGGGCTGCGAAGCCTACGCCCTGGACCTGAACCCGGTGGCGGTGCTCATCAACAAGGCGGTGTTGGAGTATCCCCAGCGATTTGGCCGGCCTGGCGCGGTGGCGCGCGTCCCCCTTCCCCCTCCGCCGCCACAGCAGCCGCAGCCGCAACCGACCCTGTTCGAAAGCGAGGCTCGGCCCGCTGCCAACCCGCTGTTGGAGGCGGTGCGGGCCTGGGGGGCGTGGGTGCTGGAGGAGGCGCGCCGGGAACT
>JADBJJ010000006.1 GCA_014874475.1 Chloroflexota bacterium | reverse complement strand
TTGTACCAATGACAAGGCCCCACGCACTGAGGAGCCGGATGAGGGGAAACTCTCACGTCCGGTTCTGGAACGGCGGTGGGGCGGGCGACTGCCCCACCGACCGTAACCACCTGGCGCCGCTTCGCAGAATCATGCACGCCGGCCTCGGTCAATTCCACTGCCTGAATTTCGCCCCCTGTGCTCTCTACCGCCAGATGGCATACCCGCCAGGTGCGCCGTTTTGATGGGCCATGCAGACGGACTTTCCACTCCCCTTCACCATAGACCTTCAGCCCGCTACTATCCAGCACCACGTGGAGCGGGCCTTTGGCCTTTTTGGGCAGGTGGACTCGCACCGTTCTACCCCGGCGCGAGAGGGTGGTATGGTCAGGCACCGGCAGGGGAATTCCCATCTTCTGGAACAGAGAACGCACAAAACCCTCTGCTCCTCGGTTGGGCAGGTGGTACACTTCCCGGAGGGTCAGGACGGTCTCAATGGCCGTGTCGCTGTAGACAAAAGGGGCGCCTCGGTGGGTCGGTCCATTGTACAGCCATCCGGCGATGGCATCGTCCGACACCCAAAGAATCACCGAACCTCTCTGAACCAGCGCCCGGTCATATTCCGGCCAATTCCGGACCCGGTAGGGGGTTTTCTTCTGCTTCTTTCGCAGTTGGGAGTAAGAACGCTTTTTCCGCTTCATACTCCAATCATAGCCTTCTTTCGCCCGATTGTCCAGATTTGTGCACCAAAGCCCCGCCTTTCTACACTTTGCTTGTGCCCTCATCGCCTTGCGGGCAGGAGGGTTATTCGGATAGGCTCTTTTTATTGATCCTTGCATTTCTAAAGGGACGGAGATATAATAGTCAGTATTATGAGACCAAAAGGGAGTGCCGAAGCACTGGAAGTCCGTCGTCGCATTGCGGGCAAGTTGCTGCAGGAAGGAAAAGGGGTGCGAGAAGTCGCCCGCTTGGTTGGTGCCTCCCCCTCGTCGGTATCGCGCTGGAAGCGACTGCTGGAGCGAGGGGGGATGGGAGAGCTGAAAGCGCGTCCGCATCCTGGGAAACCGCCGAAACTGACCTCCCAACAGAAGCAAACATTGGCCCAGATCCTGCAGCAAGGGGCGCTGGCAGCCGGTTTTGCCACAGATCTGTGGACGCTGGCTCGGGTGGCTCAGGTGATTGAGCGTCACTTTCAGGTGCAGTATCATCCAGGACACGTATGGCGCATTCTACAGGAGATGGGCTGGAATGCCCAGAAGCCGGAGCGGCGGGCTCGCAAACGGGACGAGGCCGCCGTCCGGCAGTGACGAGAGGAGCAGTGACCCCAGGTGAAAAAAGCCTGTGACCAGGGGTGGAGCATCGTCCTGACGGACGAAAGCGGATTTACGCTGCAGCCAGTTGTGATTATTCCTATATCTTTGCGAACGTCAATAATTATACTGTAGGCTGAAGCGCGAATCGTTGGGTGGCTTGAAAGTACACGAGAAGGGAGGTGAAACTATGTTTCGTTTAGGAATAGCGATACTCATAGTGACGGCGCTCGTTGGCGTCTTCACGGCACCGGCCTTTGCCCAGACCCGAGTCTGTGAGCCGGTCAGGCAGGAGACCAAGATCGTTACTCGAGGCGTCACTTTAACGTGGGACAGCCGATTCTGGTGCGATAATGCATTGGACCCAGGGGACTATGAGATCCGCGTCACAATCACAAATCATGCTGGCAGCGCCGAGGCGGTGCGCATTGACCATCTACAACTCAGCCACACAACCCCGCGTCCACGGCGGCAAGCCCCAGCAGCCACTGCGGTGGCCAGCGGGTTGCCGTTGGTCATCGGCCCGGGTGAGAGTGGGAGCTTCAGCATTCGTGGAACCTATAACCTTGTCCTGACTGGTGAAGGCAAGAAGGCAAACTTGCATCTCCGGGCAGTCGGTCGGGGGATCACCAGCGCTGCGCCATTCCGCTTGGGGATCAATGTTCATCTCCGCGGGCCAGGTGCGGTGGAGGAGAATGCTGGCGCCAGTGGGCGGCTGCCGGGAGCGGGTGGACCACCACCATGGGCAGGTGGACCACCACCGGGGGCAGGTGGGCTACCACCGGGAGCGGGTGGACCACCACCGTGGGTTCCTCGGCCATAACATATCAGCACAGTAAACCATCGTCGCCCAACACACGCTGGAGCCGACGTCCCGCTCTGGCGCTTTCTTGTGACGGGTCATGCCTGTCAAGGCGTCGGTAATTCACGTGCATCTTGTCCACCAAAGTGGGTGAGGGCGGCTCAGTTTTACCGTTAGGCAGCGACTACTATTGTGCTCAAGGAGGAGCCGAAATGGCGCAAGCAGGAATTCACGGGATTGTTGGACTTGCGGTACGGAGATGGGTACCCAAACGAGAATGGTTGATGTTGGGCATTGTCTTGGGTAGCATAGTGCCGGATACTGACAACCTGGCTGTTGCAGTTGCCACACTAGCGGGATGGTCTACGAAGGGGCTGCATCGCACGTTCACCCACAGTCTCTTCACCGTTGCTGCGGTCATCGCGCTGTTCTATGTCGTGGCCTGGATAGTGAGACGTCCACGCTGGGGTTACTTGGGGCTGGGGCTAGGAATTGGTGTGCTGATGCATATCCTGCTTGACCTGGTGGTGTGGTTCAATGGGGTTCAGATTCTGTGGCCGCTTCCCTCGTGGATCAACCTTTGGGAGGGGGTTACACCACCGGAGTGGTGGAGCAAGTTGATGCTGCCGGCCGAGTTTCTGTTTTTCACCTTGTTCTTCGTCGCGTTGGGCATGATGGCGCGCAAACAGGGTAGCAACAGCGATTACATACGAACGTTGAGCATATGGGCCGCAATACAGGGCGTGCTGTTTGTCGTCTTTACGGTACTTGTCTACACGATGGCGCGAGGATTCATAATACCATTTGGAGCGATCTACTTACTGTCGTTGGGGCTCGCACATGGGGTGGTCGTCCGAATGCGAGAGACAATAGAGATGGCGGCTGGATGTAGGAGTTGTCATCCGAGATAGTTGCTGCCTAACCTCGGCGTGGAGCCGACTGCGCTATCATGAGCGGTTGTAGAGTTGGCTAGGCCTGCCGCCGGGGTTTCCATTGAAGGCTCATCGCCGGAGCCGCGTGACTTGCGCCGTGCCGTTAGCCGGCGCAATACCACTATTGTGATCGCCTAAAATGAGGAGGCAAAGCGATGTTTTCCAACCCACTCAAGCAAGCGGCGGAGGAGTATCTGTACACGAACGAGAGTGCAGTACGTGAGTGAACGAGACAGCAACTTGTCCGTGCGGGGCAGTTGTGTGAGAGTTTGCGCTGCAGACTCTATGTGTCAAATAAACGGCCTGCTGTGTTAAAAGCTCAGTCTTATGAAAAAACGTGTTTGCATAGCTATATTGGCTATGGGATTTAGCGGATTGGTTGCTGAGATACTCCTTTTAAGGGAGTTTCTGATTGTTTTTTCAGGCAACGAATTTTCCATTGGCATTGTTCTAGCCCACTGGCTCATTCTCGAGGCTTTCGGCTCTTTCTTTCTGGGTAGGATTGCTGAGAAATCCAGATATCCTCTTGAAATATTTACAATTATTACGGTTCTCTTCTTTATATCTTTGTTCATTGCGGTTCCCTCCATACGTGTTCTGAAAGGAGCAATCGGCGTTTCTATTGGTGAAACCATCGGTTTTTTACCAATGCTTTATTCCTCTTTTCTTATACTTTTGCCGGCAAGCGTACTTCACGGCGCGCTGTTTACTTGCAGCTGCCAGATTTATTCTATGTTTTCCAGCCAGGACGCCTCTCTTGCCGGTCGGGTTTATGCTTATGAAACCGTGGGTACCATTATCGGTGGAATCGTTTGTACCTATCTGTTCATTCCCTATCTGGATACATTTCAGACATTCTCCTGGCTTGCTCTGTTGAACTTGATTATATGCTTGGCTTTACTTGTTCCTCATTGGAACACTGGACTGGGTCAAAAAACAATTCTGGTTATCTTGAGTGGGCTGGTCTTTCTTTGCGGTTATTTGATTTTTGCTGGTCAGGCGGACAAACTCCATTATGACTCAATCAAAGCGCAATGGAAAAACCACAATGTCGTTCATTACCAGAACTCGCAGTACGGCAATATCTGTGTCATAGAAAACGAAGGACAGTACATTTTCTTTCAGGATGGTGTGCCCAATGTTATAACGCCTATTCCGGATATACCATTTGTTGAAGAATTTGTTCATCTTCCGCTCCTTGCCCATCCTGAGCCCAAGAAACTTCTTATCCTGAGTGGCGGCGCAGGCGGTGTCATCAATGAGGCATTAAAACATCCAACGATAGAAACCATCGAGTATGCAGAACTTGACCCGCTACTCATCGACCTATTCAGGAAGTTCCCCACGCCGCTAACGGAATCTGAGTTGAAGGATAGAAGAGTAAGGATAAGACATATTGATGGCCGTCTGTTGCTCAAGACAACACAGGATAGGTACGATTTGATTTTTGTAGGGATTACAGAGCCATCTAACTTGCAAACAAATAGGTTCTTTACCCGAGAGTTCTTTTCCCTTGCAAAAGCAAGACTGCATGAAGGGGGAATCCTGGTCTTTGGGTTACCTGGTTCTTTGACTTATATGAACGAAGAATTGAAGAACCTAAACAGTTGTATTTTTCATACTGCGAAAAGTGTCTTCTCTCATGTTAGAGTCCTTCCTGGTGATGGTGCCAATATTTTCCTTTTATCAGATTCTCAGGCGATTTTACTCCTTGACCGAATGCAGATTATAGAAAGGTTGGACCAGCGGAACATCAAAGCGAATGTGATTATTCCCTGGTATATTGAGCAAAAGTTGCATCCCGGATGGCTGGAGTGGTTCCCGCTTTTCATTGCAGGGAGCAGTCAGAAAATCAATTCTGATTTCAACCCCATAGGAGTGTTCTACAGCGTCGCGCATTGGAATGCCCTGTATGCGCCTTCACTGCGCTGGCTCTTTAGAGGATTTGAGGGGATGAGCCTGTGGATTGGTGTTCTTTTGTTTCTCGTCTTCCTGGTTTATTTCCTTTTTCGTTCAAAAGACGGGAGATCGTTCAGGAGAGGCATTCCCTTAGCCATTATCACAACGGGTTTCGCTGGAATGATATTTGACCTTATGTTGATTTTCGCATTTCAATCAGTTTATGGATATGTGTTTTCATG
The DNA here is from genome assembly GCA_014874475.1 of Chloroflexota bacterium. GTDB lineage: Bacteria > Chloroflexota > Anaerolineae > B4-G1 > DUEL01 > SpSt-77. The sequence continues at coordinate 29,699 of JADBJJ010000006.1, read as the reverse complement.
GATTGGGCTTCTTGTGGCATCTTTTATGACAGGCGCGGCCTGTGGAGCAATGCTGGTCACGATGATTCTGGAGCGGATAAAAAATGGTTTCAAGTTTTTTGCCAAAATCGAACTGGCCATCATAGGTTTTTCTATTGGGTGCCCTGGTGTAGTTCTTGCCGCCCATGCCTACCTAGGGACTCCGGATGCCCTCTTTTTTTCCAAAGGGTTATTTTTAGTCTTGTCATTTATCGGCGGACTGCTAATTGGTTCCCAATTCCCCCTGGCAAATAAACTATACTTAAGGGACGGCGCAGGTTTAAGCAAGACGGCTGGGTTGCTATATGCTTCTGACCTGTTGGGTGGATGGTTCGGCGGAATTATAGGCGCAATTGTGCTTTTACCTGTTTTGGGACTTGTTGGTACTGGCATCACAGTGGCATTGCTTAAATTGACCAGTTTTATTATCATAACAATCTACTCGAAGCAGGGGTTGTGAGAGGAGGTAGAAAATGAAAGACTGTTTTCACAAAAAAATAACACGGCGAGAGTTCCTGAAAATCGCTGCCGACCTTTGCTTCAAAGGAGGGCTGGCCGCCATCTTCCTTTACTCCTGCAGGCCAGATGTTTCTCGCGATGAAACAACGGCAGCAGGTGAAAAACGTGATCTAGACACTGGTTTTGAACCCGCTTATCTGAAACTGCACAGGACGGGTGAACTAAGAAAGCGAGCAGAAAAACTCTGGGCTATTATGGAAAGTTGCCAGCTCTGTCCGAGAAGATGCGGCGTCAATCGCCTTAAAGGAATGGTGGGGTTCTGTCGTGCTCCTGGGGCAACACTCGTTGTATCATCGTTTCATCCGCATTTTGGTGAAGAGAGGCCGCTTGTTGGATATGGCGGCTCGGGGACAATCTTTTTTACCCATTGCAATTTACGGTGTGTGTTTTGTCAGAACTGGGAAATAAGCCAGCTGGGTGTAGGCTCTGAAACGGATATTACTGAATTGGCCAGGATGATGCTGCGGCTTCAGACACTCGGTTGTCACAATATCAACATTGTCACCCCAACGCATTATTCTGCCCTCCTCCTTCAAGCTCTTGATATAGCCGCAGAGAAAGGATTGCGATTGCCCATTGTCTATAACACCAGCGGCTGGGAACGTCTGGAGATACTCGAACTGCTAGATGGAGTAGTTGATATTTACTTGCCTGATTTCAAATACTGGGACAGCAACATGGCCGCCAAGTATTCATCTGGAGCAGAGAGTTATCCTGAAGTGACAAAAGCCGCCATCCTTGAGATGCACCGTCAAGTTGGTGTAGCCAAACCTGCACAAAATGGCATTATGCAAAGAGGATTGATGATCAGGCATCTGGTTATGCCAAATGATGTAGGCGGTTCAGAAAAAGTTATGGAGTGGATCGCAGAAAACTTACCCAAAGATACCTATGTCAATATTATGGCACAGTATACCCCGCTCTATAAAGCCTATGATTATCCGGAAATATCAAGGAGAATAACCAAAGAAGAATATGAAAAAGTTGTCAAAAGAGCGCAAGAACTGGGGCTTACAAATCTTGATATTCAGGGATACTGGTGGTTGCAAGGATAAATGTAGCCCAACCTGCGCTTCGTGCGACCCGTTTACCCGAAACCGCGGTGACACAGGGGCTGGGTAGCGAGAGGGGAAGCGTGAACATCCCCCGATTCTATGGACGGGGAGTTAGTAGATTTTTCGGAGGAGGACGATGAACGCATCCACCCAAATTATCCTCAGCGACCTGCATTTGGGCGCGGGGCTCTTTGACGGCGCCAACCCGCTGGAGGACTTCCGTCACGACCAGCAGTTCTACGACTTTATGCTCGCTCTGCGCCAAGAGAGCGAGTCTGCCGGGCGGCCAATGGACCTCATCATCAATGGCGACTTTATAGAGTTTCTCCAGGTCCCCGCCGTGCCGGTCTCCGAGTACGACCCCCGGGCGGTCTACCCCGAGGAGGCCTACCAGACCACCACCGAGGCGGATTCGGTCCTGCGGACCGACCTGGTCATTGCTGGGCACCGCCCTGTTTTTGAGGGACTGGCGGCCTTTCTATCGGAGCGCCCCCGCCGCACGGTGACGGTCATCAAAGGCAACCACGACATCCTCCTCCACTGGCCCGGCGTCCAGGAGCGCATCCGGGAGGCCCTGGGAGCCACTGGCCCCCGGACCTCTCTGCTGACCTTTGCTGAACGGTTCATCCTGCGGGAGGGGATCTATGTGGAACACGGCAACCAGTACGGGGACCCGCTGAACTCCCTGGACGACTTTGAAAACCCGGTGGACCCCCGCTATCCCGACCGACTGAAAATGCCCATCGGCTCTCGCTTCGTCGTTGAATTCTTCAACCACGTGGAGTCCAAGAAGTGGTGGGTGGATGCGGTCAAGCCGATCACTGCTCTCATCGCCTATGGGATGGTGCTGGAGACCACCTTCGCCCTGGAAGCGCTGGCCATTCTGCTCACCGCCATCCCGGGGATGATTTTCCGCCCCTTCGCGGCCGGGCAGGAAGAACTGTCGCCGCTGGATGTCATCCGCGCGGATAGTGTGGAGGATGTGGCCCGCCGCTACGCGGACGACCCGGATTTCCGTCGGGCAATGGACGCCGCACTGGATGCGTATCTGAGGAGCATCGGGCCTATCTCGCCCCCTGTCCACGCTGGGGAGGGGGAAAGGGGGTACTTGCCTCTCGGCGCTCGGGCGGGGAACCTGGCCAGGATTCGCCAGGCCATCCGACACTTCCGGACGCGGATTTTTCGTCTTTGCCGACGCGCCGCCCGAACTGGAAAGGTCCAGCCTGCCCTCCTGGAGACTGGCCAGCGCATCAGCCGGGGGTTCAGCGACAACCTGGTGAGGGCAGCGCAGCAAATTATCCAGCAACAGGGAGTTTCCCTGGTCGTTTTCGGCCACACCCACGAGGCGCGGATGGATATACTCCAGGGGGGCGTATACGCCAACAGCGGCACCTGGACCTGGTGGCGGGATTTCTCCAGGGCCAGCCTGGAAGAGTGGAGGCAATTGCTGGAACATCCTGAGGCGTTCCTGACCCCCCATTATCTGACCTATGTGCGCATAGACCCTGGCCCCGAGGGTCGTTTACGGGTATCCGTCCATAACCTGAGCGGCAACCTTCCTTTGCCCAGGAAAGCGCAGGAGATCGTTTGAGACAATTGTCATCCCGAAATTAAGCCGTTCGTCACTCTTCATTGAGCCGGGCTGAGGTATAATCCAGGGCGAGGTGGGCGTGGCCAACGCCGTGCGGCAGGCGTTCTCCCCAAGCCACATCGCACCTCTCCTCCTTTCCTTGGCTGGCGGTCCCCCGGGTATCCCCCCGCCCGGGGGACCATCTTTTTAGAGCACCCCCTGCCCTCCTGGGCGCGCGGAATTGGAGTGGCCCCGTACTGCCCAATCCCTATCCGCGTGCGGGAACTCCGCGACCCGTTTCAGCGTCTTGACGATGAGGATCGGCGATGGCCGATTCAACCAGCGCTGATAAGCGCGCAATTTACCAAAAGGAGGGAAAATGAAACCGAAATACTGGCTCATAGCCCTGCCAATCCTATTGGTGCTGACGGCGTCTTCCTGCGGGCAGGCTGGAACAGCCCCCACCCTGGCTGCTGGCGAGCCAGCGCGGGTGCTGGGAGGGGGAGGCGGCGTCTCCTATGTCTCCAGTGGGACGATCACCCAGGGACTGGTCGCGAACGGCACGGCGACTGTCAGCGCCGAACCGGAAATCGTCCAGGTCACTTTTGGCGTGGACTTGCGGGGCGATGATCCGGCGGCGGTGGTGAACGAGGCCGCCCAGAAAATCAACCGGGCCATTGCTGCCGTCCGCCAGTTGGGCGTGGCCGAAAAAGACATCCAGACCACTGGCTACAACGTATGGGTGGAGACCATCTACGACCCACAGACCGGACAACCCACCGGGCAAGTGGTCTACCATGTCTCCCACTTTGTGATGGCGACGTTGCGGGACCTGAGCAAGACCGGCGACCTGCTGGCCACCGTGATAGAGGCCGGCGCCAACTCCGTCTCCAGCGTGAACTTCACCGTGGAGAACACCGACGAGTTGATGAAGGAAGCGCGGCGGAAAGCGCTGGAGAATGCTCGCGCCCAGGCCGAACAGATGGCCCAGGTCCTGGGTATCTCCCTGGGCAAACCGGTCCTGGTGAGCGAAGGAGGCTGGTATCCGCCGGTTGTGTCCGCAGCAAGAGCAGAAGGAATGGGGGGTGGCGGCGTAGAGGCGCCCCCTATTTCTCCTGGTGCCTTCTCCGTCACCGTCAGCGTTCAGGTAGTCTACGAGATCCGGTAGCGGATGTAAGATTGTAAGAGATGCCGGGCGCGAAAGTGCCCGGTATCTCTTTTTTCCGTCCGGTTGCCCAAATTCTCCTCCGGACGTAAAATATTCGGCAGAAGGGATGAGCCGGAATTCACCTCAACTCCACTGTAACCAGGCCTGGCCCCTCGTGGCCTTGCTGGCGACGTTCGCTCTGGGCATCGCCGCCCGGCTGGCCCAGTACCTCAGCAACCGTTCCCTCTGGCTGGACGAGGCGTACCTGGCGCTGAACATCCTGGGCCGCGACTTCCCCGACCTCCTCCGTCCACTGGATCACCATCAGATTGCGCCCCCTCTTTTCCTCTGGGCCGTCAAACTGGCTGTCTCTCTCTGGGGGGACGGCGAGGCGATATTGCGACTGGTCCCTCTCATCGGGGGCATCCTGGCGCTCCCGCTGTTCTACTTTCTGGCTCAGCGGGTGCTGGGGCCTCTTGGCGCCTGGCTGGCGACTGCGCTGCTTGCCTGGTCCCAGCCGCTCATCTGCTACGCCTCCGAGGTCAAGCCCTATGCCACCGATGCCCTGACCGCCATCGCGGCCTGCGCGCTGGTCCTGCCCCTGGTAGAGAGTCCGGCGGCGGCCCGACCCTCGGTCCGACGTCTCCTCCTCACCGGTGCCCTGGGCGCGCTGATGCCCTGGTTCTCCTATCCCTCTGCCTTCGTCCTGGGGGGACTGGCGGTGGCGATGTTAGCGACTCCCTTTCTTCGTCGCCAGTACCGGCTGGCCTTGCGCTTGGCCATCCCTCCCGCCCTCTGGGGGTTGAGCCTGCTGGCGCTGTACGCGGCTGTCCTCCGGCCTGGCCTGAGCGACCCGTTCCTGCGCACCTTCTGGCGGGAGTTCTTCGCCCCCTTCCCGCCCTGGTCCCTGGCTGCCCTGTACTGGTATCTCCAGGCCTGGTTTGACTTCCTGGTTTGGGCCGGGGGGGTGCCGTTCTACGGACTGGCGACCTTTGCATGGCTGGCGGGGGGCATCACTCTCTGGCAGGCTGGGCGCCGTGCTCTGGCCCTGGCGCTGGTCCTGCCGCTTCTCGGCGCAACGGCTGCCTCCATACTGAAACTTTACCCCCTCTACATTCGTGTCATTCTCTTCGCGGTACCGCCCACTTTCCTGCTGATTGCCTGTGGTGGGGAGGCCGTCCATCGGGCGCTATCCCCTCATTCCCGCGCCATCGCCCTTTTATGGATAGCCCTGCTGCTCCTCCACCCACTCTATCGCTCCCTGACGGTGCTGAGCAGCCCCTTGATGAACGAAGAGGTGCGACCGGCAATTCAGTACATCCGTGACCACTGGCAGGAAGGGGACCGGGTGTATGTGTACCATGGCGCGGCGCCGACCTTTGCCTACTATGCGCCCCGCTTTGGCCTGGACGACCCGACGCTCTATCAGATGGGCCGGGCTTCCAACGGGGATTTCACCGTTCTTCAAGACGACGTGGCCCGCCTACCTCCGGGGCGGGTGTGGGCCCTGTTCGCCCACATCTATTCCTTTAACGGCATTAGTGAGCAGTCGTTTTTGCTGGCGCAATTGGACGGTCGGGGGACGCAACTGGACCGCCTAGAGACCCAAAACGCGGCCGTCTTTCTCTATGACCTGAGATAACATTCGTGGGCCACTGAGGGCAGATCGCCACAGAGCAGGCCGCCAGGCTGCAAGTTCGGAATCTGCGGTCGGAGGCGGTCTACTCGCTGGTGACATTATGATAGCGAAAGTGGTAAGTGTGAGGAACAGGTGATGCTTACTCAGCGTTCCAGAAGATGGGAATTCCCCTGCCAGTGCCCGGCCATACCGGGCTGAAGGTCTATGGTGAAAGGGGAGTGGAAAATCCGTCTGCACGGCCCATCAAAACGGCGCACCTGGCGGGTATTCCATCTGGCGGTAGAGAGCACAGGGGGCGAAATTCAGGCCATGGAGCCGGCAACAGTCATCAAGAAACAGAGAGTGCTGCTCATGTTTGTTTGTAGCGCAATTTATGCACCAAAGCCGTAGGGAGGGAAAAATGCGCAAGCGGCGTTGGTGTTTGCTTCTCATTTTGTCGCCTTTGATAATAACCATGATATGCTGTTTGGGTTTGATGGCTGCGGTGCTTCGTCCTTCGGAACTGGAGAAGTCGGAATCGCCGGGGATAGCGTTTCGGGAATCAGATCTCGTGGGTACATGGAAGGCGGCATATAGTGGTTCTCAGATAATTGACCGTCTAATCTTGCGGCCGGACGGGACTTTCAAACAGATTTACATAAGTCAGATCAAGAAATTCAAGTTTGAGACCTCCTGGAACAAATGGTGGGTGGAGCGCTTTCCGGATGGGAGAGTGTGGGTGCATTTGGAGGGAGCACGATATTACCGTTATAGTACCGAGATGGGAGAATGGCGAGGCCGATTGTCTGGGACTTCCTCTGAGAGTATGGAGTTCTTTGATCCATTCGGCGATGAAGGGGTTAGGATGGTGGATAAGCTGGTTCTCAATGTTCGGCGATTGCGTAGTGGGGAATTGGTTCTGGCGCATATGTGGCTTTCCCCCGATTCGCCGACGGGAGATATGGATGCGTTTTATCGTGAAATGACACCAGCGACACCGCTGCCGTAAGGCGCTGGGTTGTTGAGCGCCAATGTACTGGCCGCCAGTGGGATTCTGCTCTGGTGATACCAATTGTGATGCAAAACACCCTGTTTGCGCAAGCCCCATATATGGGCGGAATGCGGGGTCTTTGATAGGGCAATTGGTACAAGATTATTGCGCCCGCTACTACCATCCAGGGGTGGGGCGGTTCATCTCGCCGGACACCCTCATCCCGAATCCGGCCAACCCACAGAGCCTGAACCGGTACGCGTACGTTCACAACAACCCGCTGAAATACACCGACCCCACCGGCCACTGGGTAGAGACGGCCATAGACATCATCTCGCTGGGGCTGACGATCAACGACATCCGGCGAGAGGGGTTCACTACAGGAAAACGAACCGTCAACGGGCCGCCGGGCCCATCAGCCGCTCCAGCGTGTCAGCAAAGATGTTGTAGGCCGACTGGCCATAGAGACAGAAAACGACCCGTTCCAGCCCTGTCTCACCCTGCAGGTAGTCGGCCGCCGCCCGCAGCATCACCTCCGCGGCCTCTTCCATTGGGTACCCGAAGATGCCGGTGCTGATGGCGGGCAAAGCGATGGATTTGAGGTTGTGCTCATCCGCCATCCGCAGGGCAGCGCGCACGGCCGAAGCCAGGAGTTGGGCTGACCTCTCGGGGGCCGTCCGATCATATACTGGCCCGACGGCGTGAATCACGTAGCGAGCCTTCAGGTAACCCCCAGAAGTGATAGCAGCGGAGCCGGTAGGGACGGGACCGTGGCGGCGGACCCACTCGTCGCTTTCCCGCTGGATCGTCGGGCCGCCTTTGCGCGCAATGACCCCTGCCACCCCACCTCCGTGGGCCAGGTATTCGTTGGCCGCGTTGACGATAGCGTCGGTCTCCATCTCCGTGATGTCCCCTTCCACCAGTTCCAGCGCAGTGCGATGGATTTGAATCCTCATCTTCGGCCTCCTTGTCCGCCAGAGGGACCAGATAAGGGCTGGATCGTTTTCATTGCTATTCTACCACAGGTCCGAAAAAGTTGACGGCGGTGGCCCAGCCACCGCCGCAACCCATTGCTTACTTTACGAACACCACCCGGCCATCCCGGACGTCTACCCGCACCGTGTCTCCCTCGCGGAACTCGCTGCGCAAGATGGCCAGCGCCAGCGGGTCCTGCACCTCCCGCTGAATGACCCGCTTGAGCGGCCGCGCGCCAAAGACCGGGTCGTAGCCCACCTCGGCCAGGTACTCCCGTAACCCGTCTGTCCATTCCAGCCCAATCTGCCTCTGGGCCAGCAGGCCCCGCAGCCGCTCCATCTGGATGTCCACAATCCGCTTCAAGTCTTCCCGCGTCAGGCTGTGGAAGAGGATGATTTCGTCAATCCGGTTCAGGAACTCCGGCCGGCAGGTCCGGTCCAGTTCCTCCATCACTCGCTCCCGGGCCGCCTCAACGCCCAGTTCCTTGATCCAGCGGCTGCCGATGTTGCTGGTCATAATGATGATAGTGTTGCGGAAGTCCACCGTGCGGCCGTGACCGTCGGTCAGGCGGCCCTCATCCAGGAGTTGGAGCAGGGTGTTGAAGACCTCCGGATGGGCCTTCTCTATCTCGTCAAACAGGACCACGCTGTAGGGCCGGCGACGGACCGCCTCAGTGAGTTGTCCGCCCTCCTCGTAGCCCACGTAGCCCGGCGGAGCGCCGATGAGCCGGGAGACGGTGTGCCGCTCCTGGTACTCGCTCATATCAATCCGGACCATCGCCTCTTCGGTGTCAAAGAGGAACTCCGCCAGGGCGCGGGCCAGTTCGGTCTTGCCCACCCCCGTCGGCCCTAGGAAGATAAAAGAACCGATGGGCCGGTTAGGGTCCTGGAGCCCAGCGCGGGCGCGCCGGACGGCGTTGGCGACGGCCCGGACCGCCTCGTCCTGCCCGACGACGCGCCGGTGGAGTGCCTCCTCCATCCGCAGGAGTTTCTCCAGTTCCCCCTCCAGGAGTTTGGTGACCGGGATGCCGGTCCACTCGGCCACTACTTTGGCAACGTCCTCCGAGCCAACCTCCTCCTTGAGCAACGGCCGGTCGGACTGGAGTTGCTTTAACTGTTCTTCCTGCTCCCGCCGCCGACGCTCCAGTTCTATCAGTACACCGTACTGGAGTTCAGATGCGCGGGCGTAATCCAGGGCCCGCTGGGCTTCCTCAATCTGGTGACGGACTTGCTCAATGCGCTCCTTCGTCTCCCGCAGGGCCTGGATAGCAGCCTTCTCCCGCTCCCACCGAGCCCGCAGGGCCTGGCTCTCCTCCCGCAGGTCGGCCAGTTCCTTCTCCAGTTTTTGCATCCGCTCCCGACTGGCCTCGTCCGTCTCCTTCTTCAGCGCCTCTCGCTCAATCTCCAGTTGCATGATGCGCCGGTCCACCTCATCCAGTTCCGCGGGCTTGGAGTCTATCTCCATCCGCAGGCGGGACGCGGCCTCGTCTATCAGGTCAATGGCCTTGTCGGGCAGATGCCGGTCAGCGATGTACCGGTGGCTGAGGACAGCAGCCGCGATACACGCAGCGTCCTGGATGCGGACGCCGTGGTGGACTTCGTACCGCTCCTTCAGGCCGCGCAGGATGCTGATGGTATCCTCCACCGACGGCTCGTCCACGTAGACGGGTTGGAAGCGTCGCTCCAGCGCGGCGTCTTTCTCAATGTACTTGCGATATTCGTCCAGCGTTGTCGCGCCGATGCAGTGGAGTTCGCCCCGCGCCAGCATAGGCTTGAGGATGTTGGCGGCGTCCATCGGCGCGCCCTCAGCCCGCCCCGCGCCGACGACTTGATGAATCTCGTCAACGAACAGGATGATTTCCCCCTCCGCGTCGGTGACCTCTTTGAGGATAGCCTTCAGGCGCTCCTCAAACTCGCCCCGGTACTTGGCCCCGGCGACCAGTGCACCCAGGTCCAGGGCGATGATACGCTTATCCTTCAGCCCCTCCGGGATGTCGCCCCGGACGATGCGCTGGGCCAGCCCTTCCACGATGGCTGTCTTCCCGACACCCGCGTCGCCGACGAGAACGGGGTTGTTCTTGGTGCGGCGGTTGAGAATCTGCATCACGCGCCGGATTTCCTCATCCCGTCCGATGACCGGGTCCAGTTTTCCCTGGCGGGCCAGCGCAGTGAGGTCCCGCCCGTACTTCTCCAGTGCCTGGTAGGTGGCCTCTGGGTTCTGGGATGTGACCCGCTGGCTGCCGCGAATGGCGGTCAGGGTCCGCAGGACAGCGTCTTCGGTGACGCCGTGGGCGGAGAGGATGCGCGCAGCGCCGTTCCCGTGCGTCCCCAGCAGAGCCAGCAGGAGATGCTCCGTGCTGATGAACTCGTCCCGCATCCGGGCGGCGATCTTCTCCGCCTCCTCCAGCGCGCGGGAGAGGTCCCGGGAAAGCCCGATCTGCGTCGGCCCGTAGATTTTGGGCTTCTCCCGCAGCGCGCGCTCCGTTGCCAGCGCGATGGTCTCCGGCGGGATGTTCATCTTCGCCAGAACCTGGGGCACCACCCCATCGGCCTGCCGGACCAGAGCCAGCAGCAGATGCTCCGGCTCAATCTGGCCGTGATTGTACTCACTGGTCAACCGCTGAGCGGCAAAAATGGCTTCCTGTGCTTTTTCCGTGTACCGATTTATGTCCATACTCATCACCTCACCACTACTGAATGTACACCATATGTGTTAGGTCTTCACCTGCGAGGCAGGGGAAAGGTCTCCGCGAACGGGCAAAGTTCATTCCTCTTCGTGGATCGGGCAGTCTCCCCATAGAGGGTTGCTGAACATTCACCGCCGCGCAGGAATGCTAAGCGCCGTTTCTGGGATACGGACGGGCGTGCCATTCAGCATATCGGCTCCACCCCTGCTCCCTCCTCCCACGGCCGTGCCGTGCGGGGAGGGGGGATTTTGGCCCCCCTCCCCGGGGGATGAGGGGGCGCCAAAAGCCCCATCCTGGGCCAGCACAAACTTTGCCCGTGAACCAAAAGCGTCATCTTTTGGCAACTCTCCGAAGGGAGACCACCCGCGGATAGCACCCGCGGGAAATGATAGCCTGCTCCCGTTAGAAGAACAATGGAAGGGTATAAGATTTTCGTTAGAACAACCTCAGGCCTCCCGTCGGTTTCACCGCCGCCGGGCTGAAAGAAGAGACTTTCGTTGGGTGGACACACTCCAAGAGCACAAGCGCGTCAAGTCAAATGATAATGTTAACGGGGCAAGGAGCTCTTCTGGCAGGCCCGATGGCAGATTCAGAGTTTCAAAGATATTCTCGGTTACCCCTGGCATCGCCCCCGGCAGAGAGAACAGTTGCTCTATCAGGTCATACATCTCCTGCCGCAGTTGCAGGGGGTTCGTCGCATCCCGAAGCCTCTTCAACCGCTCCCATCGTTGAGGGGGCACCGCTTCCGTATCTTCTAACCGCTCCAGCGGTGGGCGGGCCGGGTCATACACTCGCCGAGTGCGGAACTTCCCTTCACCGATGGGAATCTGGACTTTCTCCCGGATTCGCATAACCGGCAAGAAGAGATGGGCGTATATCCAGAGCCGCTCGTAAATCCGATTCAGCAGAATGGTCTATGCCCTGGTGTCCAGCCGGTCATCGCCGATCCAGGAACGGACCAGAAAGGGATTCCGCTCTTCCACGAAACGGTGGTCATTCTTATGGTAGGGGCGGCTGCGGGAGATGACAGCCGCAGGAAGAACTTCTGTCCAGAACCGAAACAGATGGGCGTTGGAGAAAGCGCTATCGTTGTCCGGGTACAGTTCCCGGATAGGGAAGGGGATTCGCCGGAGCCTTTGCCGGAAGGCGTCTTCCATCACCCGGTAACTGCGGCCTAGGACAGCCCCGAGTTTCACCCAACCGGTGGCCACATCCACCCGTTGCAGGGTCAGGACATATTCCCCGCTCAGTTCGGCGGGGTTTCCGCTGTAAGGGAAGAGGGCTGTGCATTAAACGGATCAGAGACTTCCGATGAAGGCCGGTGACGGCTTCCATCTCATTCAGGAGAGCGGAGCGCTCTCTGGGTGAGGTCTTCTGGTATCGCCGAGACATCACCGCCAGATACTTGCGGCGTTCGGTGAAGTTCATCTGTTCCTCCGGATGCATACTGACCTCCCGGTAACATTTTCTTTTGGTGACAGTATGGCATCCGGTAACATTTTACGTGAAAGAACGCGTCCCCTTTCCTTTGACAGCCACCTGTGGTATCATGCTCCCCGATGTTCGCCGTTTCGCTCCCTTCATGGCCCTGGGATATCGTCCGTCAAGTGGCGGCTGAACGGGGCGTCCGGGTCTGGCCCGTGGGTGGCTGCGTGCGAGACCTGCTCCTGAGCTGGCCCGTCCACGATTGGGACTTCGCCGTGGACCGGGACGCCCTAGGGCTGGCCCGCGCCGTGGCGGACGCGTTGAGGGGCGCTTTCTATCCCCTGGACGAAGAACGGGATACGGGGCGGGTCATCGTCCGGCGGGAGGGCCGGCGGATGGAACTGGACTTCGCTCGCCTGCGCGGCCTGGACCTGGAAGCCGACCTGCGCGATCGGGATTTCACGATCAACGCCATCGCCATCGGGCCGGACGGGGAACTGATTGACCCCACCGGCGGCCTGACCGACCTGCAGGCTCGCCTGGTGCGGGCCGTGGGGCCGGATGCCTTTGACCGGGACCCCGTCCGGATGCTGCGCGCCGTCCGCATTGTGGCGGAACGAGGGCTGCGGCTGGAGGTGCATACCGCCCAGTGGATCATAGAGCGCGCGGGGCAACTCCTCCGCGTCTCCTCGGAACGCATCCGGGATGAATTTGTCCGCCTGCTGAATGCCCGCTCTGTCGCCTACCATCTGCAACTGCTGGACGAACTGGGCCTGATGACCTCCATCCTCCCAGACGTGGAGGCCCTCCGGGAGCAATCCCAGACCCCTCCCCATCGCACCAACGTCTGGTGGCACACGCTGATGACGGTGGACGCGGCGGAGAACATCCTGCGCCGGGTCGGCGCCGTCGGTGGGAAACCGGAAACCCTCTACGCAGACGCACCGGACTGGGTATGGGACGAGGTCCAGAAGACGCTGGCCCCCTTCGCCCCCGCGCTGGTCCAGCATCTCCGGCGGCCCGCTGCCGTCCGCCGCTACCGGCGGACTCTCCTTATCCTGGCCACACTGCTCCACGATGTGGGTAAGCCTCTCACCGTCACTGAAGAGATCAAACCAGGACAATCTCAACCCGTTCTCCACTTCTACGCTCACGAGTCGATCGGCGCACGACGGGCGGCGGAGTGGATGCACGACCTGCGCTTCAGCCGGGCCGAGGCGGAATCCGTCGCCACGATGGTGCGCGCTCATCTGCGCCCCTCCCAAATCGCCGATGCACCCGGCGGCGTGACGGGGCGCGCCGCCTATCGGTTCTTCCGGGCTACCGGCGACGCCGGGGTGGAGGTCATCCTGCTGGCTCTGGCCGACCATCTGGCCATCTGGGGCCCGAACCTTCAACCGGAGCGGTGGGCCCGCCGTCGGGCGGCGGCCAGCGCGCTCCTGGAGTACTTCTTCCACCGAAGCCAGGGGGCCATCGTGCCCCCGCCATTGGTAAACGGGCGCGACCTGATGAGGGAGTTGGGGCTACCCGAGGGGCCAGAAGTGGGGCGGCTGCTGGAGGCAATTCGGGAGGCGCAGGCTGCCGGAGAGGTCACCACGCGGGAAGAGGCCCTGGTCCTGGCCCAAAGGCTGAAATCCACGGGATGATGATGGGGAGCGGCGGCAAAGTCGCTGCCCCCATCATCCCCCCTCGCGGAGGTACTGGTGAAATACCGCTACGACGAACTGACCTGGCCCGAGATGCGGGAGGCGCTTGTCCGTCAGCCCGTGGTCCTGCTCCCTTTCGGGACGGTGGAGGACCACGGGCCGCACCTCCCCATCAATACGGACAACGTCATCGTAGAGGCAATCTGTCTGGAGGCGGCCCGGCGAGCGCCGGGGGAGATGTTGGTGATGCCCCTGGTGGCCTACGGCCTGGACGAGCACCATATGGACTTTCCTGGCACCGTCTCGGTGGATATGCAGACCCTCATCGCCTATGTGGCCGACGTGGCGATGAGCCCGGCCCGCCACGGCTTTACCCACATCCTCATCGTCAACGGTCACGGCTCCAACACCTCCATCGCCGACCTGGCGGCCCGGCGGGTGGTACTGGAGACGGGCGCTATCTGCGGCGCCGTCAGTCCCAATGCCGCCATTGACCCCACCCTGGCGGAGCCGACGTTCTCCCAGATGCGCCGCTCCGGCCCCGGCGGCGTCGCCCACGCAGGCGAGTACGAGACGGCGATGATGCTCTATCTCCGGCCCGACCTGGTCCAGATGGACCGCGCGGTGCGGGAAATTGGGCAGGTCAAACTGACCTACTTCAACTGGGACCACCCCGAGCCCAGCGCGCTGGCTTGGCAGGACTGGTGGTCGCGAATGAGCGAAAGCGGGGTCTGCGGCGACCCGACCGTCGCCACCGCCGAATTCGGCCAGGCGCTCTTTGAGACGACGGTGGAGAATTTCATCCGATTCGTGCGGGAATTCCGCACCATCCCCGTCCGCCCGCGCCGGGACCACCATCAACCATGATGCTGGGGCGGCTCCGTCGCCCCAACATCATCCCTCACCCCTACCCTCCCTGCCGCACCAGCGGAAGATAGCAGTGCCAGGGCCAGACCGTCACAAACTGACGGGTGAAAGGCCCCAAGACGCTCCCCATCACCTCCACCGTATTGGTAATCAGGTCTCCACGCCGTAGGGCATCAGTGGGGACGACGGTGTACTGAACCCAGCGACTCTCTCCCGGCCTGATCTCCCCGCTCCAGCGAATCCGGCCCCCTTCGCACACCGGCGGCGGCCCGCTATCGGCTGCCAGGGTCTCCGTCAGGACGCGCGTTCCCCAAAACGGGGTGTCAGTGATGACGGTCGTCGCCGTCAGGTTGCCGGTGTTGGAGAGGACAACCCGATAGGAGAGGACTTCGGCCGCGATGGGCGTGTCATCGGAGAGGACAACGCCCAGGCTCCACGCGGCGGTCTTGCGGGAAGTGACCAGCACGGGCGCGGGCTCCAGCAGGACGGATGTGAAGGCCTGCCCTTCGTCACCCCCGGCAAATCCTTCCCCCCGTTCCAGCGTACGGGCGCGGAAGAAGTACGTGTGGCCGTGAACACCGGTGAATGTCGCCGAGACGTCCTGAGTTTCGGTCAGCCAATCTGTCCAGGGGCCATCGGAGCCATCCCGCACCTGGACCTGGAACGTTGCCGGGCCCCACCAGGGATCCGGCTTCAGCCAGGAGAGGGCAAAGGTCGCAGTGGTCACGTAGGATGGCAGCGGCGCCACGCGCGCCGCCGGAAAGGCGGCACAGCCCACTGGTCGGTGGCCCGCCGGGACGTTCTCCCGCGCGTCCACGTAGGCCACCGAGACCTGCCCCGGAGTCCGGCCCCCCAGGGGAAGGGTGGCAGTGAACGGGCGGGCCGGGTCCACCTCGGGGAGGTCCAACCGTGCGACCGGCGCACAGGTCGCCGTCTCCCAGACCCGCAGGCGACTCTCTCCTGCCGCACGCGGGGCCGTGGCGTGGACACCGACCTGCAGGACCCCGTCCTCTCCGGCCACCCGCAGCGCGGCCTCCGCCGTAGCGTCTGAAAAAGGGCCGCCGATGCCGCCAACGGGGTACCAGTACTCCGTCCAGAAGAGGGTCTCCTGCGGCGGCAGCGTCGCTTCGTCCCAGAAGGCCGGCATCACCCCACCGTGCTGTTCTATGTAGGTAGAACCGTCGTCCGTCCAGTTGGACGGGTCTATCGGGTCGGACCACCCCATAGCAAACCCTTTGGCGCCCCGGGCAACGGTGGAGGGGAAGACCCGGGCCACGCCCTCGTGCGCCGCCGTATCGTAGACACCGAAGAAATTGGCGGCTGCCTGGGGATACTCAAAGAAGCCCAGGTACCGGTACCAGTTCCCCAGACGGGAAAAGTCCACGCTCTGGTGGATGGGCCAGGGGAAGCGGCAGTCGGGACTGGTATAGGTCCGCCAGGCGCACCCCGGGAAATGGATATCGTCGCCCGTGGAATGGACGGCCATTTCGGGGGCGTTGAAGATAAAGCGCAAGTCCGGGCCGACGGTGTTCGCAGGCCCGGGTGCCAGCATGCCGTTGATCCAGAACTTGTAGCGGAGGGCCGAAGAGGTCGGGTTCTCCAGGTGGGGGGTGACCGCCAGGTAGCCCCGGTCGGCAGGGAGGAAGAGGTCTATGGCCGCGCGGAGTCGGTCGGCCGCATCGGTATCCCGCACCGTCACAGTGATGCCTGCGGCGGAGGTGACCACCGTCCAGGCCCAGGGCTCGCCCCATTCGTAACCGTGCTCGTCCACCGGCAGACCCCACTCTATGCCGCCGACTGCCAGCCACCAGCCCTGGTTGGTCGGACCCCAGTGGCTGGGTTTAATGACGGGATTCTGGTAGAGTTCGTTGCTGCCGGTCGCCTTATAGATCATCTGGTAAACTCGCCCGCCCAGTTCGGGCAGGATGGTTACCCGCAGATAGTCGTTCTCCATCACCAGCAGGGTGTAGGTGACGGACACAGGAAAAGGGGAAGAGGGGTAACAGGACCAGTCCATCCAGTGGTAGCGGTAGGGGCCGTCCCAGGCCTCTCGCAGGCAGGGCGAATAGGGATAGGTGGGAATGGCGATGGAGACAATCTGAAAGGGGGGAGAAGTTTGCGCAACGGCGGACCGAGGCGGAGAGAGCAGGCCCTCAGGGCTACCGACTACCAGGAGAATGGCAACGGCTCCCAGAGCGATGCCGAGTGCCCAAAATAAGCGCAGAGGGGTTGGGAACTCTCGGGTATGTTGCACAGTGTTATAAACAACCTTTGACGGCCGCTGATTGGCCTCTACCTTGCCGATGGCGCACGGGCATAGGTAGAATACACCCATTTGGGGCGAATGACAAATCTTGTTCTGAGGTTCGGACGTGAATAAGCCGGAGTAAATGACAAGAATACTTCCTCTTTGACCCAGCCTAACATCTTTTTATGGATTTTTTTACCCCAAACCGACCCCTGTTTCCTACAATAGAGTTGTCACCCCGCGGTGACCCATCAAATCTGCTCAGCGAGGGATAAAGCATGTCCATCAAAGCCTCAATCCGGCGGTATATTCTGGAAAATTTCCTGTTCACCGATGACGAGGCCCGGTTGCGCGACGATGCCTCGTTTCTGGAGGAAGGCATCGTGGACTCCACTGGGGTGCTGGAACTGGTGATGTTCGTGGAAGAGACCTTCGGAATTGAGGTCGCCGATGAGGAAATCCTGCCAGAGAACTTTGATTCGGTGGAGCGCTTGATCCGATATGTGGAAGCAAAAATTCGGGAACCCGCATTCGTCAGTGCAGAGACTATTACGGTCTGGTGAGTATGCGCAGGCCTTCCCCGCCGCTTCTCTCCAGCACTGGACGGTCCTCATCGCGGCTGGACTGATGCTGCTGGGCATTCTGGCCTGCCAGAGCACCCCCGCGCCCACTGAGGCTTGGGTCCCCCCATACCTTCAGGCTTCCCTGTGCGGAGGTGCGGCACGGATCCGTTGGGCCGAGGCCGCCGAATGGAGCGATATGCAGACGGGAATCCCCGTTATCCTCCGAAAGCCCGCGGAGATGATGGCCCTCACAGAAGGGGCCCGCCTCTGCCTGGGCGATGGCAGCACGATGGAACTCTCCCCTGGCGCTCGCGTCACCACTCATGAGCCCAGTTCATTTCCCCTGCTGGATGTGACCGTGCTGGATGGAGAGGTGACTCTGATCGCTCAGAAGGCGTCCTACCGTATCGGCACCACCGCGGTCTCTATGACCCTTCTGGAGGTACCCACCCGCGCCCGGGTCCGGCTGAACGGGGGGGCCGTCTATGTGCGCATTGAGGAAGGGGCGGTGAACTGCGCAACCAACGATGAGTCCATCACGCTCCCCACCTGCTGGGAGATGCGGAAGCCGGAGGGAGAGGCAGCACAGGTTGGCACGTTCTGTGCCACGAGTATCCCTACCCCCTCTCCCACGGCCACCCGCCCGAATCCGACACCGACCCAGATATCCCCGCCGTTGCCCTCCCCATCCCCGGTGCCGCCATCTCCATCTCCGACATTGACTAAGCCGGCCCGGCCGCGCAGGACCATAACGGCGACGCCGTCGCCCACTCCGGGGATGTTTACCCCGACGCCCACGGTGACATCCCCACCGCCTCCGCCACCCCCGCCGCCCCCGCCGCCACCCCCACCGCCCACCAGCCCGCCGGTTCTGCCGACGGATACGCCGTTGCCGCCGCCCACTGACACACCGGAGCGCCCCACCCCCACGCCGGAGAGAGGAACCCCCGCGCCATGAACCGTTGCCATCCCCTCCACCGTCTGGGCCTTCCCGTGCTGCTGGGCCTGCTGAGCGTCATTGCCCTCTCGCTGGCTCTCTCTCCCCGCGCCAGCGCCCGCCCGGCTCTTCAGCAAGTCCCCCTGGACCTCTCCAAAACGGAGAGCGCCGACCCAGTCCTGGCGGGCAGCCTTCTGGTCTACACCCTGACCTACGGAAACCCCACCACCGAGACGGTGACCGGCGTCGTGATTACCGATACGCTGGACCCCGCACTCGTGTATGTCTCCGCGTTCCCCGAACCGTCCGGCGGCCTCCCGAACGCTCCCTTCTGGAACATCGGTCCTCTTACTGGATCGGCCGCCGGGGAAATTGTGTTGACGGTAACCGTCCCATTGACCCTTCCGGACGGCACCGTCGTCACCAACACGGTAACGATTGCCGGGGATGATGTGCCCCCCCAATTCGCGCAGGTCACCACTACCGTCGCCGCGCCGAACCTGCAGATGACCAAAGGGGACAACCCCGACCCGGCCGTGGCGGGCGCTCCGCTGACCTACACCCTCCACTACACCAATGCGGGGAGCGCCCCTGCGACCGGCGTGGTCATCACCGATGTCCTGGATTCCCGCGTCCTCTACGCTGGCGCCTCCCCACCCCCGAATGGCGGCACCCCGACGGCCCCGTACTGGGCTATCGGCACCCTTTCTGCTTCCATTTCCGGCCAGATTCTGGTCTTTGTGACGGTCACCCCCGGCCTGGAGGGCGGCGCCGTCCTGACCAACGCCGCCCACATCGGCCGCGACGGCGCGGTTCCCCTTATCGTCACCGAAACGACTGCTGTTCTCGCCCACGGCGAGCCGGTCTCTCTTTCCCTGGCCCCACCGACGGCGGCCATTTCTGCCGGGGCATCTATCGCCTACACCCTCACCGCTCACGACGCCTACAGTAACTCCTGGGACGCTACCGGCGTGGGAAGTTACACCGTCGTCCCCGCCGCGGGGGGTATCTGGGCCGCCAACCGCTACACCGCCTGCGTCGCCGGAACCTGGACCGTCACCGCCACCTATGGGGCACTGTTGGCGACCGCGACGCTGACGGTGACCCCCGGCCCGCCCGCCAGCCTCTCCGTCGCCCCCAAAAGCGCCACCGTCGCCGCCGGACAGGTCCAGACCTACACGGCGGCCTCCGCCGACCTCTGCGCCAATCCCATCGGCGACGTCACCTCCGGCACCGCGTTCACCATCAGCCCCGACGCAGGGGGGGCCTGGAACGGCAACCTCTACACGGCGGAGAAGGACGGCATCTGGACCATCACCGGCACCTGGGGAATGGTCTGGGATACCGCCGTGCTGACGGTGACCAACGTTCCGCCGACCGCCCGCGCCGGGGGGCCCTACACCGCCCCCGAGGGGAGTCCCATCCTTTTTGATGGCCGCACCTCCACTGACCCCGGCAACGACATCACGTTGTACGAATGGGACTTTAACTACACCGGTACTTTCCAACAACGCGCCACCGGGGTAACTGTGACCCACGCCTACACGGAAAACGGCCTCTACACTGCCGCGCTGCGGGTCTGGGATGACAATAACACATCCGGCCTGGATACGGCGCCGGTGACGGTGACCAACGCCGCCCCGACCGTGTATGCGGGCCCAGACCAGCAGGTCAATGAAGGTGCAGCGGTCCAGTTTACCGGTGTCTTCACCGACCCCGGAACTGGGGATACCCACACCATCCTCTGGACCTTTGGAGACGGTGGTCTCTTCGGCGGCGCGCTGACTCCCACCCACATCTATAGCGAGCCAGGGTCCTTCCTGGTGACCCTGGTGGTCACCGACGACGACGACGGCGTAGGCAGTGACTCCCTGACGGTCACCGTCCTCAACCTCCCGCCCACCGCCAGCGCCGGTGGTCCCTACTCCGGCAACGAGGGGGCGACCATCCCCCTCACCGGCACCGGTTCCGACCCCGGCGGCGGCATCCTCTCCTTCGCCTGGGACCTGAACGGCGACGGCGTCTTCACCGACGCCTTCACCGCCACCACCTCCTACTCCTGGGGCGAGCCCGGCCTCTACACCGTCTCGCTTCGGGTCACCGACTCCGGTGGCCTGACCGCCACCGCCTTCGCCACCGTCACCGTCCTCAACCTCCCGCCCACCGCCAGCGCCGGTGGGCCGTATACCGGAACCGCTGGAGCACCTGTGACCCTCACCGGCACCGGTTCCGACCCCGGCGGCGGCGCCCTCTTCTTCGCCTGGGACCTGAATCTTGACGGTCAGTACGGCGACGCCGTGGGGGCGACCGTTCAGTACACCTGGACTGTCGCTGCTGTTTACACCGTCGCCCTGCGGGTAGAGGACGCTCAGCACGCGGCCGCCACCAGCACCGCGCGCGTCACCATCCAGCCGGCCGCGCTGCACCACATCATCGTCTCTCCGGATACCGCCACCATCCAGGCTGGTCAGTCCCAGACGTACACCACCGCTGCGTACGACGTGTACGGAAACTGGCGCGGGGATGTAACAGCCCAGACGACTTTCAGCATCCTCCAGGGCGGCCACGGGGGCTCCTGGACGAATAACGTCTACGTCTCAAAGAATCCGGGCACGTGGACGGTGGTGGGGACCCACAGCGGCATCAGCGATACCGCCGTCCTGACCGTCCTGGCCCCCATCCTGAATCTGGTCAAAACAGACATGACTGACCCCGTGGACGCCGGAGCCTATCTGACCTACACCCTGACCTACTCCAACACCGGCAACCAGGCGGCGACAGGGGTCGTTATCACCGACACGCTGGACGGGAACGTGACCTACAGCGGCGCCACGCCGCTTCCCAGCGGGTTCGTCGGCGGCAACCCCTACTGGACGCTCGGCTCTCTGCCCGTTAACACTTCCGGTCAGATTACTTTACGGGTGCAGGTCCGAACGCCTCTGACCAACGGGACAGTGCTGACCAACATTGCCGTCATCGGCTGTGCTCAGACGACGCCGGTCACCGCTGTCCAGACAACGATCGTCCGTTCGTCCCCCATTCTACTTATGACCAAGACGGATGGCCCCGATCCAGTGGAAGCGGGCGCCCAACTGGTCTACACTCTGACGTACCGCAACACCGGCAACGAGGTGGCGCACGGCGTGGTGGTGACCGACGTCCTGGACATCCGGACCCTCTTTGTGGGCTCCATCCCACCGTCCCAGGGGAGTGGACAGACCCGCTATTGGGTTCTGGGAGACCTGGCGCCTGGAGCGCCGGCCACCATCCGCATCACCGCCACCGTCCAGAGCCCGCTGCCCAATGGCACGGTACTGACCAACAGCGCCTGGCTGGATTCGGACCAGACGCTGCCCATCGCCGTCGTTCAGACCACCACTGTCTCTTCCCGTCCGGTCCTCACGATGACCAAGAGCGATAACCCCGACCCGGTCGTGGCCGGGGAGATTTTGTACTACACGATTGTCATCACCAACAGCGGCAACGAGAACGCGACGGGCGTCGTCGTCACCGAGACGTACGACGCCAACGTCTCCTTTGTCTCCGCCAACCCGCCGCCCCAGCCGGGGAGCGGCAACCGGCGCTGGGTCTTCGGAAGTTTGCCCGTCGGAAGCCCGCAGACCATTGATGTCATCGTCCGAGTCGCCAGCCCTCTCCCGGCGGGGACGGTGTTGACCAACCGGGTGACGCTGGCCACCGACCAGACCGCCCCCTTCACCATCACCGAAACCACGCAGGCCCTTTCGGAGCCCAGCCTGCGCGTCGTGCAGGTAGACGACCCGGACCCGGTGGCAGCGGGCGGGGAACTGGTCTACTCCATCGCCTGCTACAACGTGGGCACTGCGCCCGCCACCGGCGTCCGCATCACCGACACCTACGACAGCCGGGTGACCTTCCTCTCGGCAAATCCGCCCCCGACCCAGGGGAACAACGTCTGGGTTGTCGGGACGCTCAATCCGAACGAATCATACAACTTCGTGGTACGGGTACGGGTCCACTCTCCTCTGCCCAACGGGACAATGCTGGCAAATAGGGTCACCGTGAGCAGCAACGAGTCGCAGCCAGCGAGTTTCATCACCACCACCCAGGTCACGGCCGCGCCGACCGTCACTCTCAGCGTTACCGATTCGCCCGACCCGGTCCCAGCGGGGGCGCCATTGACCTACACCTTGCGCTACACCAACACCGGCAACGCCGACGCTACCAGCGTGGTGGTCACTGCCACGTTGGACTCGCGCGTCACCTTCTCCGAGGCGACGATCCCACCCACCGGAGGCGCTGGAACGACTTGGTACTGGACCGTCAGCACCATCCCCGGCGAGGGCGGGAGCGGGCGGATAGACCTGCGCGTCCTGGTGACCTCTCCGCTGACCAATGGCACGGTGCTCCCCTTCCAGGCCCGGCTGTCGTACGCCGAGGGGGTTCCGCTGACCGCCACGGCGCAGACGACCGTCACCAGCGCGCCGGTTCTTTCGCTGGTCAAGAGCGACGGGGTGACCGTCGTCTATGCGGGCGACCGGCTGACTTATACCCTCACCGTTACCAACAGCGGCAACGAGAACGCCTATGGGATCGTGGTCACCGACACGCTGCCGAACCACGCGGAGTATCTGGGCTGCCAGCCGGCGGCGAGTTGTCAGCGAATGGGCGACAAGGTTGTCTTCCCAATCCCCTTCCTGGCCGCGCCCGGCGTCTTCCAGGGTCAGGTGGCGATGCAGGTGAATCATCCGCTGGCGGCGGGAGCCGACCGGCTGGTCAACCGCGCCCGGATGACGGCCCCCTCGCTGGCCGCGCCGGTTGAGGTAGAGGATGTGGACCTCATCGGCACCCGACCCGACCTGCGATTGGTGGTCACCTATAAGCCCAGCCTGTTCTCTCCTGGCAAGGTGATGACCTTTACCGTGACGTACTCCAACACCGGAGCCATGCACGCGGAGAACGTGGTCATCACCGCGGTGATCCCGGCCGCGACGGTCTATCGGGGGGGCGGCTGGCAGCCCGCTGGCAGCCAGACGTACACCTATCCGGTCGGCTCCCTGCCTGCCGGAAGCACAGGGCCGACGGTGACGCTGGTCATCAGCCACGTTCAGCAGATGAACGTCGGCGCGAACCAGTTCTCCATCCCGTTCACCATCAGCAACCCGCACGGGGACGCGCAGCCAGCGGACAACACCTACATAGTCTCCATCGGCGTCCCCGACCTGGTCATCACCGACTTTCAGGTGGACCCGGCGACGCTTGAGCCGAACAAACCTGTCACTTTTACCATCGGGATATGGAATCAGGGGACGGGAATGGCCTGGAATCCGGATAACAACGGGGGATTCTGGGTGGACGTTTTCACGACCCCCGTACCTTCCTACCCCTGCGAGAGTTACGGTTTCGCCTATGCGGGCGTACCTGTTCTGGCACCGGGGGAGCGATCTACGGTAACCCTGCACCACAGCGGTTTCACGTCTCAGGAGATTCAGGGTATCCGGGAGTTCTACGCCCGGGTGGACAATCACCGCCTGTACCCATACGGCCTGGTGCCGGAATCGGATGAGGCGAACAATGTGGCGGGGCCGCTGGTCCTGCGGCCCTACGAGGTGTACCTGCCACTGGTGTGTCGGGGGCAGTGAGCCCTCACTCCCTGTCCCTCTTTACAAAAAACCCGCACCTGCGAGAAGTCAGAGGGTGAGGCTGTAGCGGCCTCTGCGGTGAAACAAAAGTTCAAAAGGGAGAAACGAAGATGCAGTTAGTTCACCATTTTCTGGAAGACGGTGCGGAACGATTCCCGGACAAAGTTGCGCTGGTCTGCGACGGGCGACGGTTGACCTACGCAGAGATAGAGACGCAGGCCAACCAGTTGGCCCATGCCCTGCGCGCACAGGGGCTCCAGCGGGGCGACCGGGTCGCAATCTGGCTTCCCAATTCCGTTGAAGCCGTCGTCGCCATCTTTGGTGCGCTGAAGGCGGGGGGCATCTTCGTCGTCCTGCACGCTACCACCCCCGCCGGAAAGGTGGCCCGTATCCTGAATAATTGCACGGCCAGCGCGCTGGTCCTTCCCGCCCATCAGGCCGGGGATGCTCGGTTTCTGCGCCAGGCCGTCCCATCGCTCCAAACCGTCATCCTCTGCGGGGAGCCGCCGGACACCCCGGTTGACCTGCCCGGCGAACGGTGGGACGAGGTTCTGGACGCCGCGCCGTCGGCCCGTCCACGCTGTCCCACCATTGACGTGGACCTGGCCTGCCTCATCTACACTTCCGGCAGTACTGGCGAGCCGAAGGGGGTTATGTCCACCCACGCCAACGTCGTCTTCGCCGCGTCGTCCATCATCCGGTATCTGGAGAACACCCCGGACGACGTCGTCATCAACGTTCTGCCGCTCTCGTTTGACTACGGTCTCTATCAGTTGCTCATGGTCTTCAAGTTCGGCGGCCGGTTGGTGCTGGAGCGGTCCTTCGTCTATCCAGCGGCGGTCCTGCGCCGGATTGAGGCGGAGCGGGTGACAGGGCTTCCCGGCGTCCCAACCCTCTACGCGATGTTGCTCCCGATGAACCTGAGCCGTTTTGACCTATCCTCTCTGCGCTATATGACCAACACGGCAGCCGCGCTGCCAGTGGAGCACATTCGCCGCCTGCGGGAGCGCTTTCCCTGGGTGCGCTTTTACTCCATGTACGGCCTGACGGAATGCAAGCGGGTCTGCTATATGCCCCCGGAGGAACTGGACCGGCGGCCTGGCTCCGTCGGTATCCCCATCCCTGGCACCGAGGTCTGGATTGAGGACGAGACAGGACGAAGGTTGGGGCCGGGAGAGATAGGGGAACTGGTCGTGAGAGGCTCTCACGTCATGCAGGGGTACTGGAACGACCCGGAGGAGACGGCGCGGCGCTACCGTCCTGGTCGGTATCCCGCTGAGCGGCTACTCTACACCGGCGACCTCTTCTATATGGACGAGGACGGATTCCTGTACTTCGTCGCCCGCAAGGACGACGTCATCAAGACGCGGGGGGAGAAGGTGGCCCCGCGCGAGGTGGAGGAAGTGCTCTACAAACTACCGGGGGTGGTGGAGGCCGCCGTCGTCGGCGTGCCGGACGAAGTCCTGGGGCAGGCCATTAAGGCGGTCATCGTTTGCGGGGACGGTGTCCGGCTCACCCGGCAGGACGTTCTTCGCCACTGCGCGCAGCACCTGGAGGACTTCGCTGTCCCCCGCTACGTGGAGGTTCGGGAGCGTCTTCCCAGGACTCCGTCGGGGAAGATTGACCGGCGCGCTCTGGTAGCGCCAGACTAATCGTGTGCCTGGAACATTATCCCGAGAACATTCTATGTGTGGCATCATCGGCATCACCCACTGGCGCGGGGACGCGCCGCCCGAGGAGGGGCTTCTCCGCCGTATGCTGGGCATCATCCGCCACCGCGGCCCCGACGAGTTCGGCCTCTATGTGGACAGTCGGGCCGGGATCGGCTGTGCGCGCCTGAGCATCGTGGACCTGGAGACGGGGCAGCAACCCATCCCCAACGAGGATGAGACGCTTTGGGTCATTTTCAATGGAGAGATTTACAACCATCCGGAGTTGCGAGAGGGTCTGGAACGAAACGGACACCGGTTCCGCACCCGCTCCGATACCGAGGTGATTCTCCACCTGTACGAGGACCTGGGCCCGGAATGCCTGCACCATTTCAACGGTCAGTTTGCCATCGCCATCTGGGATGCCCGGCGGGGAGAACTCTTCCTGGCCCGCGACCGGTTGGGTATCCGGCCCCTGTTCTATATCCGACTCCCCGGTGGTCTGGCCTTCGCTTCGGAGATCAAGGCGTTGCTCCTGGTCCCCGGCGTGGAGGCCCGCCTGGACCCGTACGGTCTGGCGCAAGCGTTCACTTTCTGGGCTCCCCAGCCGCCCCGGACGGCCTTTGAGGGCATTTGGGAACTGCCGCCCGGTCACTTCATGCAGGCGTCCGGTGACGGGCTCGCCATCCATCGGTACTGGCGGTTGACCTTTCCCCGCGTGGGGGAGGAACTGCGGATTTCTGAGGAGGAGGCGGCGGAAGAGTTGCAGGCCATGCTGGCCGACGCGACCCGCCTGCGCCTCCGCGCCGATGTCCCCGTTGGCAGTTACCTGAGCGGGGGCCTGGATTCCACTCTGGTGGCCGCGCTGGCCCGGCAGCACATCCCCCACACCCTCTGCACCTTTTCCATCGTCTTTGAGGAGCGCGCGTTTGACGAGCGGGAGTACCAGGAAATAGCGACCGCCTTCCTGGGCACCGACCACCGGCGCACCGAATGCACCAACGCCGACATTGCGGCCGTCTTCCCCCAGGTCGTCTGGCACACGGAGGCTCCGCTTCTCCGGACCGCGCCAGCCCCCCTCTACCTGCTCTCCCGCCTGGTCCGCCAGAGCGGCATCAAGGTTGTGCTGACAGGCGAGGGGGCCGATGAGTTTCTGGGCGGCTACAGCATCTTCCAGGAAGACAAAGTGCGGCGGTTCTGGGCTGCCCACCCCGATTCGGCGCTGCGCCCCCTGCTGCTCCGGCGCCTTCATCCCTACGTGAGTAACCTGGCCCGGACCGGCGATGCCCATCTGCGAGCCTTCTTCGGGAAGGACCTGTTGGCGGTGGATCGGCCCGGCTACTCCCACTGGGTTCGGTGGCAGAACACATCCCACCTCTGGGGGTTCTTCGCCCCTGAGGTGCTGGGGGCGCTGGACGGCTACGACCCCGTGGGGGAACTTCTGGCTTCCCTGGACGGCGATCTGGGCAACTGGAGCCCTCTCGCCCAGGCCCAGTACCTGGAAGTGACGACCTTTCTCTCCCCCTACCTACTCTCTTCCCAGGGTGACCGCGTGGCGATGGCCCACTCGGTGGAGGGACGATTCCCATTCCTGGACCACCGCGTGGTGGAATTCTGCGGCCATCTTCCACCTCATTTCAAACTGAAGGGACTGCGAGAGAAGCATATCCTGCGGAAGAGCGCGGAAGGATTGATCCCACCTGCTGTCTGGCAGCGACGAAAGCACCCATACCGGGCGCCCATCGCGCCCGCTTTTCTGGCCCGCCCGCCGGACTATGTGGAGGCGTCGCTGGCGCCAGAGGCCGTCCGCGCGGGGGGCATTTTTGCCCCCGATGCTGTTGTCCACCTGGTCCGCAAACTGCGATCCGGGGCGGCCATCAGCGAGCGGGAGGAGATGGCGCTGGTGGGTATCCTTTCTGTTCAGATGCTCCACCACCTGTTTGTGGAGCACTTCCCGCCCCAGCCGGTCCGGGAAGCCGATCCGGTGCGCGTCTGCCGCCAGAACCCAGGATGCGGATGAACGCGAATCAAATTACCTGACAGTTTTGAGCGTTGGGCTGTATCCTGCCGCCTTCGCCCGACTTTGGAGGCGGGGTGGGCCGAAGGGCTTTTCAGGAGGAGTCATGAAATACTGCACCCGTTGCGTCCTGCCGGAGACCTTCCCCGGCATCCGATTTGACGAAGAGGGCGTCTGCCAGTACTGCCGGGAAACGCCGGACCCGGAGAAACGGGCCGCGCAGAAGGCCCGACTGCGCGCCCGGTTTGAGGCCCTGGTGGAGAAACTCCGTCCCCGGCCCGGGTATCACGCCCTGATGGCCTGGAGCGGCGGCAAGGATAGCACCTACACCCTCTGGCTCCTGCGGGAGCACTACGGCCTGCGCGTCCTGGCC
Organism: Chloroflexota bacterium; assembly: GCA_014874475.1. Lineage (GTDB taxonomy): Bacteria > Chloroflexota > Anaerolineae > B4-G1 > DUEL01 > SpSt-77. Next base: position 1,774 of record JADBJJ010000006.1, on the reverse strand, counting down.
TTCACCCTGGATAACAGTTTCACGTCCCCCGCGGCGTTGAAAAATATGCGCGTGGTGGCGGAGAACCTGGCGGTGGACCACATCATCGTCAAGCCGCGCTTTGACCTGCTGCGGACCATCTTCCTCGCCTCTGCGCAGCAGGACAGCCTCTACCCGCCCCGCGCGCTGGAGCGGGCCAGCAGCATCTGCAACTCCTGTATGGGCCTGGCGAAGGGCATCGGCCTGCGACTGGCCCTGGAGCGGAATGTTTCTTCTGTGATTTACGGCTGGTCGCCCGGGCAGATTCCGCTGGCCTCAGCCCTCTTCCGGTTCACGCTCCCTATGCTCCGCACCTTCCTGCAGACGGCCCTGCTCCCCCTGCAGGCCGTCGCCGGGGACGAGATTGTGCCCTATTTCCCGTCCGACTGGATGGTGCTTCGGGCTGCCGACCTTCCTTACAACATCGCCCCGCTGGCTTTTCTGGACTATAGCGAGGAGGCCGCCCTGATTCGCCTGCGCGCCCTGGGCTGGGAGCCCCCCACCGATACCGACCCTAACTCCACCAACTGTTTGTTGAACGCCTTCGCCAACCAGGTCCACATAGAGCGGAGGGGCTATCACCCCTATGCGATGGAACTCGCCAGTCTGGTCCGGGAGGGATACCTGCGCCGGGAAGAGGCGCTGGCCCGGCTGGAAACACCCTCCGCGCCCGACGTCATCGCGGCCGTAAAAGTCAAACTGGGCCTGCTGCCCCAACCTTGAACGGACCGCGAAACGACCGGTACGGAACACGCCCGATGAGAATCCTGTACGTCACCCCCTACGTTCCTTCCCGCATCCGCACCCGGCCCTACCACCTCATCCGGGAACTGGTACGGCAGGGGCATCAGGTCACTCTGTTGACGGCCGCGACATCGGACTCAGAAGCGCGGGATGCGGAGAGACTGCGCGATTGGGGCGTTCGGGTAGAAGCCTTCCAGGTCCCCCGCGCCCGTTCCCTGGGGAATTGCCTGCTGGCACTCCCGACCCGGGAGCCCCTGCAGGCCGTCTACGCCTACCACCCGGCGATGGAGCGGCGGCTGGCGGAACTGGCCCGGAGCGGGGAGTTTGACTGGGTCCACATAGAGCACCTGCGCGCGGCCCGGCTGGTGCGCGCCGTGGAGGGAACCCCGACCGTCTACGACTCGGTGGACTGCATCTCCCTGCTCTTTGAGCAGACCCTCAAGCGGACCCCTCGCTGGACTTCCCGGATGCTGGCCGCGCTGGACCTGGCCCGCACCCGTCGCTACGAGGCCCACCTGCTGACCCGGTACGACCAGGCGGTGGTCACGTCCCGACGGGACAAAGAGGCATTAGAGAGCCTGGCCCATCGCTACCTGCCCCGCCAGGCGCGATGCGCGCCGATCACCGTGGTCACCAACGGGGTGGACACGGAGTACTTCCGTCCCCAGCCCGGCCCCCGGGACCGCCGCACAGCGGTCTTCACCGGCAAAATGAGTTACCACGCCAACGTGGCGGGGGCCCTCTACTTCGCGCGCGAGGTGCTCCCCCTCATCTGGGCCAGAGACCCGGAGGTTCAGTTCTGGGTGGTGGGCAAAGACCCGCCGGAGGTAGTCCTGCGCCTGGCCCGGGACCCGCGCATCACCGTCACCGGCACCGTGGAGGACATGCGCCCCTACCTGGCCCGCGCGGCGGTGGCCGTCTGCCCCGTACACTACTACTTGACCACAATGATTATTGACGGTATAGGCGCTTCAGCCAGTCCCGCGCCTCCGCAGAAGTAAAGCGCCATTCC
>JADBJJ010000030.1 GCA_014874475.1 Chloroflexota bacterium | reverse complement strand
TCCGACCCCACCGCTACGCTAGAAGGGTAATAGAACTGCCCATCGCCGGAGCCCCACGAGCCCCACGTGCCCAGGAACTCCCCCCTCGCCGTGAAGCGCTGGATGCGGTCGCTGCCCCTTTCCGCCACGTAGACCGTCCCGTCCGGTGCGACTGCCACACTGCCAGGGTATGAGAACTGCCCATTGCCGGAGCCCCGCGAGCCCCACTTGCCCAGGAAGCCCCCCGTCGCCGTGAAGCGCTGGATGCGGTGATTGACGGTATCCGCCACGTAGACCGTCCCGTCCGGCGCTATCGCCACGCCGCTAGGGTCCAAGAACTGCCCATCACCAGAGCCCTGCGAGCCCCACTTGCCCAGGAAGCCCCCCGTCGCCGTGAAGCGCTGGATGCGGTGATTGTGGGCATCCGCCACGTAGACCGTCCCGTCCGGCCCCACCGCTACGTCCCAAAGGTACCGGAACTGCCCATCGCCGGAGCCCTCCGAGCCCCACTTGCCCAAGAAGCCCCCCGTCGCCGTGAAGCGCTGGATGCGGTCATTGCCGGCATCCGCCACGTAGACCGTCCCGTCCGGCCCCACCGCTACGCCACAAGGGAGGAAGAACTGCCCGTCGCCAGAGCCCCGCGAACCCCACTTGCCCAGGAACTCCCCCGTCGCCGTGAAGCGCTGGATGCGGTGGTTCCAGGTATCCGCCACGTAGACCGTCCCGTCCGGCCCCACTGCTACGCCAGAAGGCTCCCAGAACTGCCCATCGCCGGAGCCCTGCGAGCCCCACGTGCCCAGAAAGCCCCCCGTCGCCGTGAAGCGCTGGATGCGGTGGTTTTCAGTGTCCGCCACGTAGACCGTCCCGTCCGGCGCCACTGCCACATCACGAGGATAGTTGAATTGCCCCACCGGGGCCTGGGCATTGATGGAGAAGAGGAAGAAACGGTAAGGCTGGCTCTCCTGGGCCCCCAGGACCGGCGCGGGGGGGAGCCCCTGGCGCTCCTCCCGAAACCACTGCTGTTCCTGTCGGGGATCCGCTTCTGGGCCAGGCGGCGAGGGCGATGGCACCGCCTCCACCATCGGTGTGGGGTCAGAATGAACGGGGGTTGGAGTGAGCACCAGCCCAGGTCCCGGGGAAGGTACAGGCAGACGCAGCCCACGGATCTCTGCTGAGGCCGAAATTAAGGTAGGCAATAACGTTATCAACAATATCACTATTAATGTGATGGTATAGCGACCGGCATACCTTTCCATCCGTATTCTCCTGAAGGGTAACTTGGCAATGTCAACTTATGTCATTTCGAACACGGGGTTTGCCCTTGGCCGCACCGACCTGGAAGTGTCGGTGATGGCAAGGTTACTCCGCGGGAAAAAGCATTCCCAGCGTCGGTTGAGGCGCAACACGTTGCGCCCTTACCGGCGGCGCGGTTAGCAGCCCGAGCCATAAGGCAGTGGAAGGTGAATTTAACATTGTCTGAGGTAATTGCTCACTGCAGAGCGCATAAACTTATAGCCACGAATTTCACGAATTACATATTTTCTTCCTGCTACCCGCTTCCGGCTTTTCGCGGTCGCGCAACACGAAACGCAATCGGTCCACCATATTCACTATCATTATATCGGGATGCAGAGGAGAAACATTCATAGCCCCGGCGCACCCACCGGCATTATGGTGGTGCTAAGGTTGGCGGCGGTGGCGGGGGAATATCTGTGGGTGGCGGTGGAGGCGGTGGAGGCGGTGGCGGTGGGACCGGTGTACTGGTGGGTGACGGGGGCGGACGCCGCGTCGGTGTAAAGGTAGGAGTCGGTGTAGCCGTGGCTGTCGGCGTAGAGGTAGGAGTAGGTGTAGCCGTGGCTGTCGGCGTAGAGGTAGGAGTAGGTGTAAAGGTCGGGGTCGGTGTGGAGGTCGGAGTGGGCGTAAAGGTGGGAGTGGGAGTGGCCGTCCAGAAGATGAAGCCGGCAGGGCCCTCGCCGGTCCTCACGCCCCATACCAAAAGACCGGAACAAGTGAGCAGGACCACCGCCAGAACGACAGCCGCCACAAGACCCAGCACGGCCATCCGGCGTCTCTTTGCCTGCCAGTCCACCAGCCCGGCCTGTGCCTCTTGCTTCAGAGCCTGGACCTCCATCAATCCGGGAAAGAGGCGTTCCGCCTCCCCTATTTGTGTCATCGCCTCCTTCCAGCGACGACGCGCAATAGCAGAACGCGCCTGGACCAGGAGCAAACGAGACAGTATCGCTTCATCCTCCACCCCCAACGTCCGCAAGCGCTGCAGGGCCGTCGCCGCACCATCCCAGTCCCCCGACCTCTCGGCCATCTCGGCCCCAGTGTACAGTTCCCGAATCCATTTCTCGCGGGCTTCCTGCTTCAACGCTGTGGCTTCCGTATCTTCCGGCAATGCGTCTGCCAATATCGCCAGTACTTGATCCCACCTCCCGGCTTCAAATGCCCCCTTTGCCTTCTGCAGGCACCGCCAGTGCGCCCATCGCTGGTTGACCTCGGCCAGCCGCTCGTGCAAATCGCTCCATCCCGGACGGCGGGAGAGGGCATATTCCAGTTGAGCCGCAGCCCGCTCCCAGTCCCCGTTCTGAACAGCCCTTTCGGCTTCCCGTACGGCCTGCTCAACTGCCTGGTCGGTGGCCAGTTCCTGTTGGGCCTGCTCATACAGACTTCCGAATATGGCCGGGTCTCCGCCTTTATCCAGAGCCTCTCTGCAAAGAGCCGTTACCTGTAGCCATTCGCCGGCAGCCAGGGCAGTCCGAGCCTGCTGATGGAGTTGTTCCAGATGCTTTTGTTGCGCAATGGCCTGCTCCGCTTCCTTGCGCAGAGAATCCAGGCCTGGATAGTTATCCGGAGCGGTTCCCAACAGGGACAACACGCGCTCCCACTGACCGGATTGCCGGGCCATCTCAATCTCGGCGTGGCGTCGGCGCTCCTGTTCCGCCCACTGGCGCAGGTCGTCTGCCTGGGGGTAGTCCGGTGGCACACCGGTCAGCAGGGCAATGACCCTTTCCCAATCACAGGCGCGACGGGCCTCCTCCAATTGTTCCCAACGTTCCACCTCGGCCTGGGCCCAACGGCGGAGATGGTCTACTTGGGGATAGTCCGGCGGCACATCGGCCAACAGGGCCAGAACTCGCCGTCCATCGTAGGCGCAGCGGGCTTCTGCCAGTTGTTCCCGGCGTTCTATCTCGGCTTGGGCCCAACGACGCAGGTCGTCTGCCTGGGGATAGTCGGGCAGCACATCGGCCAACAGAGCCAGGACCCTTTCTGCATCATACGACTGCCGGGCCTCCTGCAGTTGCCGCCGGCGCTCTATCTCCCGTTGCGCCTCCTTCCGCAGGGCAGCCGTCTGCAAAAAGCCGTCCGGAATGTCTGCCAGAGCGGCCACGACATTATCCCATTGATGCGCACTCAGTAACCGACGGGCCTCCTCAATCCGGGAAGCCCAGGTGCGATACGACACAAACTGCTCCCGCCGCGCCTGCAACGCCGGTCGGTTCGGACGCAATGCCAGTGCCTGATCTGTCAGAGCGATAGCCCGATCCCATTCCGCCGACCGGACGGCCCGATCGCTTTCCTGCATAAGATGGTCAACCTGACGTTCCACTTCCCGCTCGCGGTACGCCTGGTCCAAAAGAGGCTGGAACGTCGCAGGGGAACCGCCAAGCGCCAGGGCGGCCTGACAGGCCACAATCGCCTCGTCCCAGGCCTCCCGCGCAACGTGACCTCGGGCCTGCTGGAGCAGATCGGCGATCTGTTGTTCCCGGCTACGAGCCACCTCAATTTGCGCTCGGACCCTGGCGGCGCGAGTGTGCTGCAACGGCACCTCAGAGAGCAGCGCGGCGGCATCATCATAGCGCTTTTCCAGGGCCAGCGCTTCCGCCCGTGCGACGATGGCAGCCCAGGTCATCTCCTGCCTGGCCTGGACGACCATCTCCTGATACCGATCCGTCTTGGGCGATTGCTGCAGGATGGTCTGGGCCGCTTTCCAGCACGTTTCCCAATCCTCCGCACTCCCCGACTGGATGGCCTGAGCCCATGCCTGCTCCAATTCCCGTTCCAGGTCTATCATGTGGCGCGCCCGGCTCAGCAGCAACAAGATGTCCCCCTGATCCGGCCACTGGCTGAGAATGGCATCGCAGGTGCTGAGCACCGTCTGCCAATCTCCCCGGCCGGCTGCCGCATACGCACGCGAGCGCAGTTGCTCCAGCCCC
>JADBJJ010000028.1 GCA_014874475.1 Chloroflexota bacterium | reverse complement strand
GGGCCTGGATGAAAGGCTTCACCGCCCGCGGGTCCCCGATTTTCCCCAGCGCCTCCGCTGCCGCCTGGCGCACACCCTTATCTTCATCCTTCAGGGCCTGGATGAGGGGCTCCACCGCCTGCCGGTCTCCAATCGCCCCCAGCGCCTCCGCTGCCGCCTGGCGCACCCGCCAATCCTCATCCTTCAAGGCCCGGATGAGGGGCTCCACCGCCTGCCGGTCTCCGATCGCCCCCAGCGCCCAGGCTGCCGCCCGGCGCACCTCCCAATCCTCATCCTTCAGGGCCCGGATGAGGCGCTCCACCGCCTGCCAGTCTCCAATTCTCCCCAGCGCCTCCGCTGCCGCCCAGCGCACCCCCCAATCCTCATCCTTCAGGGCCCGGATGAGGGGCTCCACCGCCTGCCAGTCTCCAATTCTCCCCAGCGCCCAGGCTGCCGCCTGGCGCACCCACCAATCCCCATCCTTCAGGGCCCGGATGAGGGGCTCCACCACCTGCGAGTCTCCAATTTTCCCCAGCACCCAGGCTGCCACCCGGCGCACCCGCTTATCCTCATCCTTCAGGGCCCGGATGAGGGGCTTCACCGCCCGCGGGTCCCCGATTTTCCCCAGCGCCTCCGCTGCCGCCTGGCGCACACCCTTATCTTCATCCTTCAGGGCCTGGATGAGGGGCAGCACGGCCGGCTCGCCGATTTCCCCCAGCACCTCCGCTGCCGCCCGGCGCACACCCTTATCTTCATCTTTCAGGGCCTGGATGAGGGGCTCTATCCCCCGCAGGTCTCCGATTTCCCTCAGCGCCTTCGCTGCCGCCTGGCGCACATCCCAATCCTCATCCTTCAGGGCCTGGATGAGGGGCTCCACCGCCTGCCAGTCTCCAATTCTCCCCAGCGCCTCCGCTGCCGCCCGGCGCACCCACCAATCCTCACCCTTCAGGGCCCGGATGAGGGGCTCCACCGCCTGCGAGTCTCCAATTCTCCCCAGCGCCTTCGCTGCCGCCTGGCGCACATCCCCCTCATCATCCTTCAGGGCCTGGATGAGGGGCTCCACCGCCTGCCGGTCTCCAATCGCCCCCAGCGCCTCCGCTGCCGCCTGGCGCACCCGCCAATCCTCATCCTTCAAGGCCCGGATGAGGGGCTCCACCGCCCATGGGTCTCCGATTCCCCCCAGCGCCTCCGCTGCCGCCCGGCGCACCACCCAATCCCCATCCTTCAGGGCCCGGATGAGCGACCCCACCTGCCCCCGCTCTGCAAACATCGCCAGCGCCAGGCGGCGGTCCCGGCGCAGGATGGGCTCAGAGGGGCTGCCTGCCCGCTCCACCTTCCGGATGAACCGCTCCGCTTCCTCCAGCCCCCCTGCCAGCAGGAGCAGCGGCTCCCGCCACTCCTCCCGGTGCAGGCGCGGCCGCAGAAACCGCCAGGCCCCGCGCCGGTTCCGCTCCCAGGCTTTTTTCAGCCGCTCCGCCACCAGCGCCTCCTGCAAGGTGGTGTGGCTGAAGGCCAGTCGCCCGTCCAGGCGCACGATTAACCCTGCTTTTGCTCGCAGGTCATCCAGGAACGCCTCAGCCTCCTCCCTGTTCTTCGCCAGCCGATTCAGGAGGGCCTGAACGCACGCCTCCGGCCGCCCGTCGCCGCCCAGATGCAGGTGCCAGGCCAGCGCCTCAGCTACGTCCAGAAGCGCTCCCCGCCTCTTCTGATGCAGGCCGCGCCCCTCGGCCCGGTCCAGCAGCACCTCAAAGTAGCGGCGGTAGAGGTCGGCGCGGCTGCGGGCAATCTCTCTGCCCCCAGCGTAGATTTCGGCGCACAGGCGCAGGAGAAGCGGGATGCCCAGCAGGCGGCGCAGGGCCGGGTGGCCCTCCAGGGCGGCCAGCAGCCGCTCCGCTTGCTGCCCGGCCTCTTCGTCCCCCCAGTCGGAGCGCAGGGAGCGCAGCCAGTTCTTCAGGAAGATTTTTCTATCCTCCGGCCCGGTGAGCGGGCGCAACTGATAATCCCGGAACGGTCCTCCCAGCAGGATATAACCGGCGATACGGGAGGCCACCACCAGGCGCGCCTTCTCGCCGATGGGGGAGTGGGCGAATTTCAGAACCGCATCGCGTACGCCGCCGCGCCGGTCGCTCTCCACTTCGTCAGGCCCGTCCAGCAGCACCAGCAGGCCGTCGTTCTCAGCCCAGCGCGCGATCAGCGCGCACGCCGATCCTTTGTCTATCTGAAGGCGTTGGCGCACCTCTCCGGCCAGGCAGTCCAAAAGAGTGGAGGACGGGGAAGTGGCCAGTTCCCGGGCCACGTCCGGCAGGCGGAGCAGGATGGGCAACCGGTCTTCGGGGAGGCCCAAGCGCTGCTGAGGCCAGCCCTCTCCGGCGCGGGCAAAACAGAGGCCGATGAACTGAAGGGTGGTGCTCTTGCCGCTGCCAGGCTCGCCCAGGAGGACCATATGCCGGCATTCCTGCAGCGCCCGCCCCAGTGGCATGGGTTCAGGTGGGGGAGCGGAGGGCAGCGGCATCCCAGCGTGTTCCCCGCGCGCTGCCTCTGGCGGCAGGGGTTCGGGTGGGGAAGCGAAGGGCGGTGGCATCCCAGCGTGTTCCCAGCGCGCTGCCTCCGGCGGCAGGTCGGCAGGGTATTCCTTTTGCGTCGGGCTGGGTGGGGGCCGGTGGAGGGCCTCCAGGAGGACGAAGACGTCGGTGAGCGGCACGCGCGGGGTATCCCGGGCGTCCGATTCAGGGCCCAGCCACTGCCACGCATCGCCAACGGCCTGGCGGTAGTCCGCCGTCCATCTGGCAAGGACTTCTGGGTTGAGAGGATTGGTGGCCGCGTTTTGCATGCTGCCAGGCTTCTCCGGCGATAGAATATCTAATAACATTATACTCCAAAATGGTGGGGAGGCAAAGAGAGCTTCGCTCCCAGGGGGGACCGTCCACCCATCGGGGCACGAACCCACGAAAAGCGCCCTTCCGACTTGAGCCCCGGCGAGCAGGGCTGGCGACGGGTTCCCTCGCCGATTCGGGGATAGACCCCCGTCAGTATCCGGATTGAAATGCAACCCCGGATGGAGTATAATTTCCGATAATACCGCACAACGGCAAAGGAGGGGAATATGAACCAAAATGCCGATCTGTTCCACCATTTTGAAGCGCTGACGTTTGACGATGTGCTAGTGGTTCCGGGTTACAGTGAGGTGTTGCCATCCGAGACGGATATCCGTGTCCAATTGACGCCGACTATCCAGTTGCATATCCCGATTCTCTCCGCTGCGATGGACACGGTGACGGAGGCGCCGATGGCCATCGCGCTGGCCCGGGAGGGAGGACTGGGGGTCATCCACCGGAATATGTCTCCGCAGGCGCAGGCCCAGGAAGTCGCCCGGGTGAAACGCGCTCAGTCCGGGATGATCGTGGGCCCCATCACCCTTCCCCCCACCGCGACGGTCCGGCAGGCCGAGGAGATTATGGCCACGTACCACATCAGCGGGGTTCCCATCACCGATGAACAGAACCGGCTGGTCGGCATCCTCACCAACCGGGATATCCGCTTTCTGGAAGCGGAGGACTTGGACCACCCAGTCAGCGACTTTATGACCCGCGCGCCGCTCATCACTGCGCCGGTCGGGATTACGCTGGAGGAGGCGAAGGCGATTCTCCAGCAACATCGGATTGAGAAACTGCCCCTGGTGGACGAGGCGGGGGTGCTGCAAGGGCTGATTACGGTGAAAGACATCCAGAAAGCCCGTCAGTACCCCAACTCGGCCCGGGATGCGCAAGGGCGGCTATTGGTGGGGGCGGCGGTGGGCGTGGGGGACGACCTGGAGGAACGCACCCAAGGGCTGGTGAACGCCGGAGTGGACGTGGTGGTGATAGATACGGCCCACGGCCATTCGGAAGGGGTCATCCAGGCCATCCACCGCATCCGCCATCACTGGCCCGAACTGCCCATCATCGCCGGGAACGTGGTGACGGCCGAAGGGACGGAAGCGCTGATCCGGGCCGGCGCCGACGTGGTCAAAGTAGGGGTCGGAGCGGGGTCCATCTGCACCACCCGCGTCGTGGCCGGGGCGGGTATGCCCCAGTTAAGCGCTATCTACGAGTGCGCCAGGGCGGCTATGCGCTTCGGAATCCCGATCATCGCCGACGGAGGCATCAAGTACAGCGGCGATATTGTGAAAGCCATCGTCGCCGGGGCATCGGCGGTGATGCTGGGGAACCTGCTGGCGGGGCTGGACGAGGCGCCGGGTGAGGTCGTCTTCTACGAAGGCCGACGGTTCAAGGAGTACCGAGGGATGGGGAGTCTCAGTGCGATGCACGGCTACGGGCGAGACCGCTACGGCTCCGGCCAGAATCCGGGCGGCAAACTGGTGCCCGAAGGGGTAGAGGGACGGGTCCCCTATAAGGGCCCCCTCCACGACTACATCTACCAATTGGTGGGAGGCCTGCGGGCCGGCATGGGGTACGCGGGCGCGGCCACGCTGGAGGAACTCCGGCAGAAAGGGCGGTTGATCCGCATCACCAACGCCGGCCTGATAGAGAGCCACCCCCACGACGTGGTCATCACCAAAGAGGCGCCCAACTACCAGGTCAACCCATAAGGGGGTAGTGGCGGGGGCAGCAGCCGCGAGCCGCCGCCACCCCCGCAATGCATCCCTTAATACGCTCGCGCAAACACCGCGCGCTCCCGGGATTCCTTCCCACAGACGACGCACCGGCCCGTCCCCGGTTCCTGCTCCAGCGGGATGCAGCGGATGGTCGCCGTCGTCTCCTCCTTGACCTTTGCCTCACAGGCGGCATCGCCGCACCACCAGGCGTAGGCAAAGCCGTTCAGCACTGCCTCCCGCAACCCCTCCAGGTCCTCCGGATGAAACGTGTTGGCCTCCCGGAAAGCCAGCGCTCGCCGGTACAGGTCGGCCTGGATCGTCATCAGCATCGCTCGGATCGCGTCGGGCAGGCCAGCCAGTGGCACCGGGGTCTTGCCCTCTTTGCCGGGCCGGTCCCGTCGCGCCAGCACCACCTGCTCCTGCGCCACATCCTGCGGGCCGACCTCAATCCGCAGCGGCACCCCGCGCATCTCCCAATCGTTGAACTTCCAGCCCGGCGAGACCCCCTCCCGATCGTCCACCTTCAGCCGGACCTCCGGCTCCAGGGCCGTTTTGATGCGCCCGACGGCCTCCATCACCACCCTCCGCTGTTCCTCATCCCGCCAGATGGGCACCACCACCACCTGGATGGGGGCCAGTTTGGGCGGCAGAATCAGCCCCTGATCGTCGCCGTGGACCATCACCACCGCCCCGACCATCCGGGTGCTCACGCCCCAACTGGTGGTCCAGGCGTACTGCAACTCGTTGTTCTGGTCCAGGAACTTGATGTCAAACGCACGGGCGAAGTTCTGCCCCAGGAAGTGAGACGTTCCTGCCTGCAGGGCCCGCTTGTCTCCCATCATCGCCTCAATGGTGTAACTGGTCACTGCGCCGGCGAAACGCTCGCTCTCGCTCTTGCGCCCCTTGATGACTGGGATCGCCGCGTCCTCTATAGCAAATTCGGCGTAAATATCCAGAATCCGCAGCGTCTCCTCTATCGCCTCCTCGGCGGTGGCGTGGGCTGTATGCCCTTCCTGCCAGAGGAACTCCGTGGTGCGCAGAAAGAGACGGGTGCGCATTTCCCAGCGGACGACGTTGGCCCACTGGTTGATGAGAATGGGCAGGTCGCGGTACGACTGCACCCACTTGGCATACATATGGCCGATGATGGTCTCCGACGTGGGCCGGACGACCAGCGGCTCCTCCAGTTGTTCGCCGCCGCCGATGGTGACAATCGCCAGTTCCGGCGAGAATCCCTTGACGTGCTCCGCCTCTTTCTGGATGAAACTGAGCGGGATAAAGAGCGGGAAGTAGGCGTTGACGTGGCCGGTGGCCTTAAAGCGCCGGTCCAGCCCCTCTTTGATATTCTCCCAGAGGGCATAACCGTACGGTTTGATGACCATGCACCCCCGAACCGGCGCGTAGTCGGCCAGGTCGGCCATCTGCACGACATCGGTGTACCAGCGGGAATAGTCCACACCTCGGGGCGTCACTCTGGCTGGCATCGGCTCTCCTCCTGTAAGTTTTTCCGATCCTTTCTCAACAAACGGCGGGCCAATCGGGCCAAACGGTGCAGAAGACGGGCCGAGTATCGGTCGGTGAAGTGGAGTGCAGCCTCTTCCGGCTGTACCTGGGGACCGAACTGCTCCCGCAGAAAATGCTGGTGGTCCATAATCCACAAATAGAGGTCTGCCTCCGTCCGACCGGGAAAGTGCTTCAGGATGTCCTGTTCCTGGATAATGCGCACCAGCGGCAAGTAGAGATGATCATACCAGTCGCAGACGGCCTCCTCTTCCGGGATGAAGCGCCCCTGCTCCAGACCCATAAAGTAGCGGTGGACGGCGATATGTTCCAGCAAGCGCCCATAGCCGCCGCCGATGGTGAACCGAATGTCCTGATCAGGGCGCAGTTCGTCCAAGTGGGTGCGCTCCAGGAAATCCGCGTATTCGCCCAGGATTTCCAGATCGTCGGCGTCCACCGAAGCCTTCACCGGCACGCGCGTGCGGGCCTCTATGACCTCCGCCTCAATGAACGCCTGCCCCCGGTCGCGAGCGACGGAGACGCGATGGTTACCGTCCAGCACAAAGTACGCGTCGCCGACTTTGTAGAGTCTCACCGGTGGCAGGCTGACATCGTCGTAAAACGCGCGACTGATGGAACGCCAGCGGTGACTGGTGTGGGACTGGATCGGTAGGAAGGCGCGGTCAAAATCCCGATACCGGTCCACACTGCCCACAATCTGGTCCAGCGGCACCGTCTGGATTCCCCGATAAACTTGCCCACTCAGATGCAAATGGTCCCTGACGTCCTGCCAGGAGAGCAACCGATTCGGGCGCCCGCTCAAGGCCGCCCAGACCGTCCGGAGAAAAGCACGGAAACGGGCTTCCTGGAAATCCAGCATCGTGTCCAGGTCGCTAACCATCAGATGTCCTCCAACTCCAGAACGGCAACGGGGTACACGTTCACCACTAGAGTCTCTCGGAAGCGGGTACGGGTGGCCTGAGGCTTGTAGACGTGCTTATGGCCATGCAGCAAGTAGCGCGGACGGAAGCGCTCCATCAACCACCGGAAGACAGCAAACCCCCGGTGGGGTAAATCAATGTCGTTGTGGATGCCCAGAGGCGGGGAATGGGTCACCAGGATATCCAGATACCGCCCGTATCGCAGCCGGTTGAACAGGAGAGCCGGCAACAGATGGACAACTTTCCAGCGCATCTCCCATTCGCTGTACTGAAAGGGCGCGTTGGGCTTATAGAGCAGAGCGCCCTCCAGCCCCGCCAGTAGGATAGAGCCCACCCGCACCGTACGGCCATCCAGGTTAACCCAGCCGCGCGGCCCGGTCAGCAATTCCCCCTGGCCCAGGTCTTCCGGCTGGTCATGATTGCCGTGGACATAGAAGGCGGGAACGCCCAGTAAGGTGACCAGATATTCCAGGTAGGAATAGGGCAGGTCGCCGCAGGAGAGGAGCAGGCCCACATCCCCGAACCGCTCCCGAACGTCGGCGCTATAGATGGACTCCACCACCTGGTCACTGAGGGCCAGAATTTTCATTTGCTGACCTCACCCAATAATCTCCCCATAGAGGGTTGCTGAATATTGACCGCCGCGCAAGAATGCCGGATTCCGTTTCCTGGATAGAGGCGAGCATGCCATATCTGCGTCCTATAAAAAACCAGCCTCCGGGTCTGGGAGGCTGGCTGGTATATCTGGGGACAGGGGCCGGCCCAGCGCGCCCGACCAGACCATCAGGTCTGGCTCTCAGGGACCGGCGGGCTGGGCAGGCGATACGTATCCATCGGACTCCTCTGGAAAGAGCGATTATAGTATACAATGAATGAGGGAAATTGTCAATCCGCGCGGTCAGCCCGCCGCGCTCCGAATGGGCAAACGGAATAGTCGGATGGCATTCTCCGCGCTGACGCGGGCCACCTCCTCGGCGGCCATCCCTCGCGCCCGCGCCACTGCCCCGGCAACGTACCAGACATAGGCCGGCTCGTTGCGGCGGCCCCTGTACGGCTCCGGGGTGAGATACGGGCAATCCGTCTCTATGAGCAAACGGTCCAGGGGGACCGTTGTGGCCACCCTTCGCAGCCGGTGGGCGTTAGCGAAGGTGACAGGGCCGGAGATGCCGATGGAGAAGCCCATCGCCAGCACCTCCCCCAGCCGCTCCGGGCCGCCGGAGTAGGAGTGCAGGACACCGCCGCCGGCCCACCCCCGCAGGATAGAGAGCGTATCCTCCAGCGCGTCGCGGCTGTGGATGACCACCGGAAGCCCCAACTCCGCCGCCAGCGCCAACTGGTCGGCGAAGGCCTGCCGCTGCACCGGACGGGGGGAGAGGTCGCGGTAGTAATCCAGCCCAATCTCGCCGATGGCAACTACTTTGGGGTGGCGGGCCAGGGCCCGCAACTCCTCCAGTCCAGAAGGGGTCAGAGTGCGGGCATCGTGGGGGTGCACCCCCACGGCGGCGTAGATAAAGTCGTACTGTTGGGCCAATGCGACCGAAGCGCGGCTGGACTCCAGGTCGGCCCCCACATTCAGGATGGTGACCATCCCCACCGTCCGCGCCCGCGCAATCACCGCCTCGCGGTCGGAATCAAACTCCGGAAAATCCAGGTGGGCGTGCGAATCCACCAACATCACAATCCGGCCAGTTTTCGGCCCTCCTCCAGAAGCGGACGGACGCGCGCTGCATCGGTGGTCTCGCAGTAGATACGAAGCAGAGGCTCCGTGCCGGAGAAGCGCAGCAGGAGCCAGCCGCCGTCCTCCAGATAGTACTTGTAGCCGTCATACGTGAGGATGTCGGTCACCCGCAGGCCCAGGATGGAATCCGGCCGGGCCGCGTCCAGCCGGGCTTTAATCTCTTCCCGCCGTTGGGCCGGAAAGGTCACGTCTAAGCGGCTGTAGGAGTAGACGGCGCCCAGTTTCCCGTACAACTGGTCCAGCAGTTGGGACGGCGTCTTCCCTGTCCGCACCATCATATCCAGGAAATAGAGATTGCCCAGGATGCCATCCCGTTCGGGGATGTTGCCCCGGAAGGCGTAACCGCCGCTCTCCTCCCCGCCGATCATTGCATCGGTCTCCAGCATCTTGGGCGCCACGTACTTGAAACCCACGCCGACCTGGTAGACCGACACGCCGTAGATTTCCCCCAGTTTCTCCAACATAGAGGTCGTGGAGAGCGTCTTGACGATCGCCCCCCGCTCCCCCCGTACTTCCAGCAGATAGTACGCCAGCAGCGCGTAGACCTGCAACTGGTTGATGAAGCGCCCGTGCTCATCGCCGATGCCCATCCGGTCGGCGTCGCCGTCCAGGATGACGCAGACGTCGGCGCCCAATTCGGTCGTCTTCGCCAGCGCGACGTCCACATTGGGCGGAATGGGCTCCGGGCGGACCATCTCCGGGAAGAGGGGATTGGGGACGTTGTGAATTTCGGTGACGCGCGTCCGGCCTCCGGCCAGAAGGCGCGGGAACCAGCCGATGCCATTGCCCCACATCGGCTCCACCAGGATGTGAAGCCCGGCGTCCCGGATCCGTCCGATATCCACCAGACGGGAGAGATGGGCGATGTAGGCCGGAGCGGGGTCCCAGACGACGATGCGCCCCTCCTCCTGCGCAGTGGCGAAGTCGGTGCGGCGCACCCCCTCTATGGGCGGGATGGCTGCCTCAATCTCCCGCAGGCCGTCCGGAGCAATCGCCGCCCCGTGCTCATCCCGTACCTTGAAACCGTTATCAGAGGGTGGGTTGTGGCTGGCGGTGATATTGATAGCGCCGGCGGCCTTCCGCTCCACAACGGAGTAGGAGATGACGGGGGTGGGAGTCGGGCCCTCGGTCAGCCAGACACGATGGCCGTTAGCGGCCATGACCTCAGCCGCCGCGACTGCGAAATCGCGCGAGGCGAAGCGTCGGTCGTGGCCAATGACAACATCGGCGCCGGATTTGCCGTGGGCCGCCAGGTAGTGGGCAAAACCCTGCGCGCAACGGCGCACGTTATCAAAAGTGAAGTCTTCGGCAATTTTTCCTCGCCAGCCGTCGGTCCCGAACTGGATAACCATCATCGTATGCACCTCCTGGTTGGATGATTGACCCTGCCCCTGGGCCCCGCGCCCTGCCGACTACTGGCTACCCCCTGCCAACCCCTGGCTCACCTCCCGCGCCACCCGCCGCCCCAGTTCCACTGCGTAGTTGGTGCCCCGGTCCCAGGGATAGACCTGGCTCATATTCGCCATCCACAGGCCAGGAAGCGGCGTCTTCAATGACAAGACATTCCGGGAGTGATAGAGGGTCGGCACTGGCTGGGCGTACGGTTCAGTGAACATCCAGAACGCTCGCACCCAGTCGGGCCGAATTTCAGGCTGAATTCGCACCAGCCCGGGCCAGTAGTGCTCCAACAGGGTACCCTTATCCATCCCGAAAATGGGATGGTCCGGCGGCAGGTAATCGCCGCAGTAAACGATACGGTCTCCCCCGTAATGATCCGGGGAGATATAGTTGGTGTGCTCCACCAGTCCCATAAAAGGAAACTCGTCACCTTTGGGGAGGTTGATCCAGTAATGACCCTGGGTAAGAGGGCGCCGGAGGGCTAGGACCAGGGTGACCGCGCCCAGGGACTTCAGAGCGCGCAGGCGGGCCCCGTAGTCGGCGGGCAGGTCGGGGGCCAGGTCGGCCAGCACTCCCGGCGCGCAGGTGGCGATCACCCCCTCGTGGCTCGCCCACCCGCCGGCGTACTCCACCACCCACTTCTCCTCTGCCGGCTGGATACGGCGGACGGGCGCGTTCAGGAGAATCCGGCCCCTTTGAGCCGTCACCCGCTCCACCAGAATGTCTACGAATCCCTGGAACCCGCCGACGAAGTAGCCCAGACGGGGCGTCCGCTTGTGCAGACGGGCCCAGAACCAGGCCATATTGACGTTGCGATACTCGTCCGGGCCGAACTTACTGATGAGCAGAGGCTTCCAGAGAATCTCATACGCCCGAGGGCCGACCGCGCGCCGGGTCCACTCCTCCGCCGTCACTCCCTCCAGTGGCTCCCAGCGGCGCAGCAGGCGCAAGTACAGGGTGACCAGCCCTACCCGCAGCCGGTCGTGAAAGGGCAGAGGGGTGAATCGCAGTACCCGCATCGGGCTGTCAAAGGGATAGATGCGCCCCCGGTAGTAGATAGAAGTAGTAGGGCGAGGGAAGAAAAGCCGTCCGGCTGCTCCCAGTTCCCGGATCAGGGAGATGGCCTCTTGGTCGGAAGCGAACCAGTGGTGGTAGAACCGCTCCAGGGGCCACTCCCAGCGCTCATCATGAAAGCCAGAGGCCAGCCCTCCGGCGTAGGGGCGGGCCTCGTAGACGGTCACCCGATGGCCCGCGCGGGTCAGTTCATAGGCAGCCGTCAGACCGGTGACGCCGGCGCCGATGATGGCGATATCCGTCATTGCACCTTTGCTCCAAACTCTCCATCGCGCACCCGCACGCGCAGCACGTCCCCAGTTTCCACCTGGGCCGGTGAGCGGACAATGAGGCCGTCGGCTGCCCGCCGGACGATGGCGTACCCCCGCTCCAGCGTGGCCAGCGGGCTGACTCCTTCCAGCCGCCCCGCCAGGCCGGCCAGCCGCTCCCGGCGGACGGCGATCTGATGCCAGAAGGCCCGCCTGGCCCGCTCCGTCAGGTCATCCAGCCGCTGGCGAGCCTGGGCCAGCCGGAGGGCTGGAGAAAGGCGGCGCAGGGCCCGGACCTGCCCCTGGACCCGCTCGCGCCGCCGGGCCAGATCGGCCCCCAAGGCCCGGGTCAGGCGGGCCCTCCAGAAGCGCACCTGTTGGCGGAGTTCCGCGCGGTCCGGGGTCGCCAGTTCCGCCGCTGCCGAGGGCGTGGGCGCGCGCCGGTCGGCGGCGAAATCGGCCAGGCTGAAATCCGTCTCATGCCCCACCCCGCAGACGACGGGGATGCGGGACGCGGCCACTGCCCGGGCCACTTGCTCATCGTTGAAGGCCCAGAGTTCCTCCAGAGAGCCCCCGCCCCGGGCCAGCAGAATGACGTCTATGTCCACCCGGGCATTCAGCGCGCGCAGGGCGGCAACAATCTGGGGCGGAGCCTCTTCTCCTTGAACCAGCGTGGGGGCCAGGATCACCTCCGCCAGCGGATAGCGGCGGGAGAGAACGTTGAGGATGTCCCGCAGGGCGGCCGCGTCGGGAGAGGTGACAATCCCAATACGGCGGGGGAAGCGGGGAAGGGAGCGCTTCCGCTCCGGAGCGAAGAGCCCCTCGGCCTCCAGCCGCGCCTTCAACCGCTCGTATTCCTGATATAGCCACCCCAGCCCCAGCGGTTCCAGCGTCTCCACATAGAGTTGCAGGTCGCCTCGTTGCTCGTATACCCCCACCCGTCCGTGGGCCAGGACCGAGTCACCGTTGTTGGGGAGCGTGCGCATCCCCCGAACCCGGTCCCGCCACATCACACAGCGCAATTCGGCCCCTGCGTCCTTCAGGGTGAAGTAACAGTGGCCGGAGGCGACCTGGCGGAAGTTGGAGATTTCCCCCTCCACCCAGACGTCCATCAAGCGGGGGTCCGCCTCCACGGTGGTGCGGATACGGGCCATCAACTGGCTGACAGTGTACGGCTTCCGGTCTGCGACGGCGAACAGTGGGAGTTGCTCCAGCATAGTGGTTTTTAGTGTACATCAAGCGGGGATAAATGGCAAGCCCATCTCCGGATAATCCCCCCATAGAGGGTTAACGTTATATTTTGGGGCACATCCGACTCCCGTCTCTCCCTTGTCTTCCCCTCCGTTCCGTGCTATTATAGAGCCAGAGGGGAAAAATGCCGGCCCAGTCCACCCAGATGGTCAAGTTGAGCAAGTTCCTCGCCCTCATCCTCCGTCATCAGCCGGAGCGCTTCGGACTGAAACTGGACGAGGAAGGGTGGGCATCGCTGCCGGAGGTGCTGGAAATTCTGCAGGGACTGCCCAACTTCCGCTGGGCCACCCGCGCCGACGTGATGGAAGTGGTGGAGAAAGGGAGCGGGGACGAGAAACGGCGCTTTGAGGTCATCGGTGAGCGTATCCGCGCCCGTTACGGTCACACCGTCCGCCTGCGCGCCGACCTTCCGCCCTGCACTCCGCCGCCCCGCCTGTACCACGGCACGTCCCCCCGCGCGCTGAAACACATCCAGCGGGAAGGGCTGCGCCCTATGCGCCGCCAGTACGTCCACCTCTCCGCCGACCGGGAGACAGCAGCCCGGGTCGGCGCCCGCCACGCCCCGGCTCCGGTGGTCCTCACCGTCCACGCCGCGGAGGCTGCCGAAGCGGGCATCCTCTTTCACCGAGCCGATGAGTCCACTTACCTGGCCAGGGCGATCCCGCCGGAGTTTCTGGAATTCCCGGAGGAGGTATGAAGCCATCCGACCGCCGAACCGCTGAGGGAATCCTCTACACCGACCAATACCAACTCACGATGGCCCAACTCTACTATCGGATGGGCCTCCACGAGAAATGGGCGCTATTTGACTATTTCTTTCGCAGTTACCCCAACTACGACTCCCATCGGGCCGGTTACTGTGTTAACGCCGGCCTGGAGTGGCTGGTGGACTGGATGCAGGAGGCCCGGTTCCGGGAGGAGGACCTGGCATACCTGCGCAGCCAGGTCGGGCGGACGGGACGCCGTCTCTTTGGGGACGATTTTCTGGACTGGCTGCGGGAGAACGGCCACTTCGGCGCCCTCTCTATGCAGGCGATCCCTGAAGGGCGGGTGGTCCACCCCAACGTTCCCCTGGTGGTGGTGCGGGGCCCGCTGGCGATGGCCCAGATTCTGGAGACGCCACTCCTCAACCACCTGAACTACCAGACGCTCATCGCTACCAAAGCGGCGCGCATCCATGAAATCGGGCGCGGGCGGACCCTGCTGGAGTTCGGCCTGCGGCGGGCCCAGGAGAGAGCCGCCCTCGCTGGCGCTCGGGCCGCCCTCATCGGGGGCGCCGACTTCACCTCCAACGTCGGCATCTCCCATATCCTGGGCTATCCCCCCAAAGGCACCCACGCCCACAGTATGGTCCAGATTTTTATGGCCCTGGGCGAGGGCGAACTGGGCGCCTTCCGGGCCTACGCGGAGGTCTACCCGGACGACTGCCTGCTCCTGGTGGACACCATCAACACCCTGGAGAGTGGCATCCCCAACGCTATCCGCGTCTTTGAGGAACTGCGCCGCAAAGGGCACGAACCCGTCGGCATCCGGCTGGACTCCGGCGACATGGCCTATCTGAGCATCCAGGCCGCCCGGATGCTGGAGGAGGCCGGGTTCCCGGATACGGTCATCGTCCTCTCCAACCAACTGGACGAACTGGCCATCTGGGAGATCATCACCCAGATTCAGAAAGAGGCGCCCCGCTACGGCGTGGACCCGGATCGGCTCATCAACCGGCTGGTCTACGGCGTGGGGACCCGGCTCATCACCTCCGAGGGCGCGCCAGCGCTGGATGGCGTCTACAAACTGGTGGCGGTACAAGATGGCGAGCAATGGGTGCCGGCTATCAAAATCTCCGAGACGCCGGAGAAGACCATCAACCCCGGCGACAAGCGGGTCTGGCGGCTCTACGACCGGCGCGGGAAAGCCACGGCTGATCTGCTGAGCCTTCAGGACGAAGACCCCCGACAGATGGAGCAGGTCATCCTGCGCCACCCCACCGACCACACCGCCTACCGGGTGCTGAGGCGCCAGGACATCTCCGAGATAGAGCCGCTCCTGGTGGATGTGCTTCGGGACGGCCGGCTGGTCTACGAATTCCCGTCCATTGAAGACATCCGCCGCGTCCGTCAGGCGGATATGGAACGGCTGGACGCAGGGGTCAAACGGCTCATCAACCCCCACGTCTATCACGTCTCCCTGACGGAAAAGTTGTGGAATCTGAAGCAAGAACTGATCCGGCAGGCGCACTGAAGCGGGTTTCGCCACGAATGCGCACGAAACCGGACGACTACTGAAAAGACAAAATGAAGGAGGAACCGATGACAACCAAAGCACAAGTAACCTGGGTCGGGCCGGGCCTGCGGCTGGTGGGAGAGGCCGGAGGGCCCGCCATCATTCTAGACCATGCGCTGGAGGGGGATGAGCGACCCGAGAGCGGCCCCACCCCGATGAAGGTGGTGTTGATCGGCCTTTGCGGCTGCACGGCGATGGATGTCATCTCTATTCTCCAGAAAAAGCGACAGCCGTTTACGGGACTGGAGGTCTATGCCACCGCCGAGCGCGCAAGCGACCATCCCAAAGTCTATACGCAGATTCACTTGGAGTACGTAGTGAAGGGGAAGGGAGTGGACCCCCAGGCTGTGGAGCGGGCCATTGAACTCTCCCAAGGCAAGTACTGCTCCGTCTCAGCGATGCTGGCCAAAACAGCAACCATCACCACCTCCTACCGGATTGAGGAGGGCTGATCCCGCCCCGTGCGCCCTGAATCGCCCCAAGGCGGTTTCGCCGCCGGGATCGGAAATGGCAACGCGCCGGGCCTTTGTGGAGGTGCCCGGCGCGTTCTTTGTATGGGCCAATTTGCTGTTGCCTGCGCGGATCAGGGTTCGGACGCGTAGAAGCAGAGCATCACGCTCCCGTACCGTCGCTGGTCTGCCAAAACCAGGTGGCGCAGGAGCAATTCCTGGTACTCCCGGGGGTGAATCTGGGCGATGGCGCGGCCCCCGGGAGCCAGCCAGCCGGGGGCGGCATCTATGGCCTGAAGGGTGGCCGCCCAGAGGCCCTGGTACTGGGGCGGAGCGATGTAGACATAGTCAAACGGCTCCGGCTCTCGGCGCAGGAAGGCGAAGACATCGGCCCGGACGACCTGCGCGGAACCCGCCAGCCCGGTCAACGCCAGGTTCTCCCGGATAGTGCGTAGAGCCGCTGGATTCCGCTCCACAAAGACCGCCTTCGCCGCCCCCCGACTGAGCGCCTCAATCCCCACTTGCCCGGTGCCAGCGAAGAGGTCCAGAAAGCGGGCTCCCACCACACTATCCCCCAGAATGCTGAAGAGGGCGGACTTGGCCCGGTCAGTGATGGGGCGGGTCCCGATGCCCGGTACCGATTTCAGTTTGCGGCCTTTGGCTTTTCCCGTAACAACACGCATAGCCCATCGCAAGTCCCGTGGGGCGCAAGATATCGCAACCCGCGCGGTGCGCATGAAGCGTCTATGGGTCGGCGGTCTCCACGTACCGGAGAACGCAAGCCATAACTTCCTCTACCGTCAGCCCGGTGGTGTCTATAACGATCGCGCCCTCCGGAACCCGCAGCGGGGAGACCGAGCGGTGGCTATCTATCTCGTCCCGGCGGAGCATCATCGCCAGCACCTCTTCGTAGGAGACGTTTTCCCCGCGCGCCTGCCGCTCCAGCCACCGCCGCCGCGCTCGCTCCTGAGGAGAGGCGTCCAGGTAGAGTTTCAAATCCGCATCGGGCAGGACCACAGAGCCGATATCCCGCCCGACCATAACGACCCGACCAGCGGCGGCGATGCGCCGCTGCTGGGCGACCATTGCCCGCCGCACCCCCGCCCAGGCGGAAACGATGGAGACGGTGGCATCCACTTCCGGCCTCCGGATGTCCCAGGTGACATCCTCGCCATCGGCCAGGACGGTGTACTGGCGCCCGTCGTCGGCGGTGGGTGGCACAACGTCTATGTGGAGAGACTGGGCCAGCGCGGTGACGGCGGCCTCATCCTCCACCGGCACACCGCGGGCCCGCGCAACCCAGGTCACAGCGCGGTACATCGCGCCGGTATCCAGATACAAGTAGCCCAGATGTTGGGCCAGTAAGTGTCCAATAGTGCTCTTCCCCGATGCAACAGGGCCGTCTATGGTGATGATGGATGGAAGCATAGCCTGTCCCGTGTTCCGTATTCCATTCCATAGTCAGTCAGGTAGAACGCAGACCCACGCAGATGAACGCGGATGGGGAATCCGCGTTTCACCCGCGTTCATTCACGCACTTCCTCAAAGCCCGCACTTCCGCCGGAGTGAGGAGCCGCCACTTCCCCGGCAGGAGGTCGCCCAAGCGGATGGGGCCAATGCGCACCCGAATGAGGCGGACGACGGGATGGCCCAGGAGCGCGGCCACCCGCCGAATCTGCCGTTTGCGCCCCTCCCGCAGGACCACCCGCAGCCATGCCCGCTCTCCCTCCGTCCGCAGGACCTGGACTTTCGCCGGGGCGGTCATCTCCCCATCCAGTTCCACCCCCCGCCGCCAGCGATCCAGCGTCTCCTCCGTGGGATGGCCCTCCACCAGGACGTGGTACTCCTTCTCGTGCCCGAAGCGGGGATGAGTGAGCCGCAGTGCCAGGTCGCCATCGTCGGTGAGGAGAACCAGCCCCTCACTGCGCAAATCCAGCCGTCCCACCGGAAACAGACGGGCCGAATGCTTCACCAGGTCCAGGACGGTAAGGCGACGGCCAGTGCCGTCCCCCTCGTCGGAGAGGACGCCGGGAGGCTTGTGCAGGGCAATGTAGGTGAACGCGCACGGAAGCCGGACCGGACGGCTGTCCACCTCAATCCGGTCCCGCTCAGGGTCGGCCTTCTGCCCCAATTGGGCCACTTCGCCGTTGACCGTCACCCGCCCTTGCCGGATGAGGTCCTCACAGGCCCGTCGGGCACCCAGCCCGGCGCGGGCCAGAATCTTCTGCAGTCGCTCCTCCATCAGGATGGTATAGACACCCGCTCGTACGCCTCCGGGCGGCGGTCCTCAAAAACGGTCAGGTAGCGACGGGCCTTCTGAATCTCCCGCAGGTCGGCGCGAGCAACTAGTAACCGCTCCTGGTCGTCCCCCTCCACCAGGGCTTTGCCCCAGGGGTCCACCACCATAGAGCGACCAGGAAAGAGGGCGTCCCCGTCCGCGCCGACCCGGTTGCAGGCGGCGACAAAGAGTTCGTTCTCCACTGCGCGGGCGCGGGCCAGCAGCAGCCAGGCTTCCAGCCGCCGGATCGGCCACTGGGCCGGCACCAGCAGGAGACGAGCCCCCGCCACAGCCAGCGCCCGGCTCAGTTCGGGAAAACGCAGGTCGTAGCAAATCACCAACCCCGCCGGCCCCCAGGGAGTGGGGCACAGGACCGCCCGGTCGCCTGGGGCCAAGTAGCGCGGCTCGTCCATCAGGCGGAAGAGGTGGACTTTGCGATAGGCGCCCAGGAGCGCGCCGTCGGGGGCATAGAGGACAGCAGTGTTAGAGACGCCGCCCTCGTGCCGCTCCAGCAGGGAACCGCAGAGGTAGAGACCAAACTCCCGCGCCATCGCCGCCATTTCGGCGAAGCCCCCTTCGCCCAGGGGGTCAGCCCACTCGGCCGCGCGGGCCAGGTCGTAGCCATGCAGCCAGAGTTCGGGCAACAGCATCAGGTCGGCACCGGCCTCCCGGGCCTGGGCAGCCAGTTCCCGCGCCCGGGCCAGATTCCGCTCCGGCTGGCCCGGCGGCACGTCCATTTGTCCCAGTGCGATGGTCAACTCTGTGCTCATTGGGGTCCCCTCAACAAGAGTTTCGCTCCCCCACTTTGGTCTTTGCGTCTTTGTGTGAGGCTCTTTTTCACACCAGCGAGCGGCGCGGGGTACGGCGCCCCTCGCGCTGGCGCCGCTCCCGATTGGCCCGTGCGGCGCCCCGGAATGCCTCCACGTTGCGGATGATCGGACGGCTTGGCACCTCCAACGTGGCCCGGATCAACCGGCGCAGTCGATCCAGATGCGCTTTCGTCACCGGGGCGGCCCGTTCAGCCAGCCCTTCGGCAGTGTTGGCTGCCGCCAGCGCCCATGCCCACTCATCCCGCAACTGGTCGGCCCGCACGTGGTAGTGCTTGCGGTCCCACACATCCGCCGACTTCAGAGCGTCCTCCCAGGCCGCTCGCAGCGTCACCCCCACCACCGAAAGCAAGTCCTTCGCCAGTTCCTGGTCGTGCAGGACCCGGGGCAGGTGAACCAGCAGAATCTCAGCGACAATCCGCAAATGTTTCTCCCGCTCCGCAACCGTCATATCACTTTCCACGTTTTATTTTTCACGCTTTCAGTGTACAATCCCCCTATGCCTCCAATGAACCGTTCCCACATCCTATGGACAATCCGGCTGGTTGTCGGCACCGTCTTTTTCTTCAACGTGACGTGTGCGCTGGCGTTCATCGCCCGCCCCGGGGACTACGCGCCGGCCTTTGAGGTGAGCGGCGTGCCCGGCGAGATTCTGGTCCGGGGGATGGGCATCCTCTTCCTGATGTGGAACGCCACCTACCCGCCCGTCCTGGTCCGACCGGACCGTCAGCGGACCCTCTTCGCCGTCATCCTGGTCCAGCAGGCCATAGGAGTGGTCGGAGAGACGGCCATGTGGGCTACCCTACCGCCTGGTCATCCGGCGCTGTGGGCCACCGGCCTGCGCTTCATTCTGTTTGACGGCGCGGGACTGGTGGCAATGGGGCTGGCGTTCGGGTGGATGAGCCGGAAACTGCGCTACTCCACGTAGTAGGCCAGGCCCAGGGCCCCCGGACCGGCGTGGACACCCAAGACCGGCGTGACCGGCTCAATGTAGACCTCCACGCAACGGAACCGGGCCAGGATTTCCTCCTTGAGCCGCTGGGCCTCCTCCACTGCGCCCGTATGCAGGATGGCGACATGGACAGCAGCATCCCCTACCCGCTGGGACAGGGCATCCATCATTCGCTGGATGGCTTTTGCCCGACTGCGCGCCTGTCCGACGAGGCCCACGTCGTTATCCCGGACGCGCACCAGGGGCTTCACCTGGAGCAGGTTTCCCAGCATGCGGGCCGCCCCGGCCAGCCGTCCGCCCCGGACAGCATACTCCAGCGTCTCCAAAGCGGCGATCAGGTCCACCCTCGGGATGGCCGCCCGGGCCCGTTCCACCACCTCCGCCAGCGATGCCCCGGCTGCCGCCGCGCGGGCGGCTGCCAGGACGACGAACCCCTGGGCCATCGCGATGGTCCCGGAATCCACGACCTCTATGGGGTACGGTGCCAGTTCGACGGCCGCCGCGCGCGCCGCCTGGAAGACGCCGCTGTAGCGGCTGGTGACATGGATGGAGATGATGGAGCGGGCCTTCTCCTGAAGCCGCCGGTAGAATTCCAGGAACTCCCCCAGCGACGGCTGAGAGGTCCGGAGCCGTTGGACCCGTTCCTTCAGCCGACGGAAAAACTCCAGCGGCTGGATATCCACGCCGTCCCGGTAGGACTCATCGTTCACCTGAACCCAGAGCGGGATGATTTCTATCTCCCACTGTTGGGCCAGTTGTCGGGGCAGGTTGGCCCCGGAATCGGTCGCTATAACCACTTCTTTCATTTTTCACCTTCTTCTTTTTCTTCCCGATGGTGGGGGAGAGCGGCAGTTATCCCACTGTCCAACGGCGCGGGCTGAAGCCTACGCCACATTCTCCCAGACTTCCAGGATAGACCGGCGCAGGAGAGCCGCCACTTCATCTATCTCCGCCTTGGTGATGATAAAGGGCGGTGCGACCATGAGATGGTCGCCCAGAATGCCGTCTATGCCGCCGTTTCCTGGATAGATGATGAGCCCATGCTCAAAGGCCCGGTCGCCCACGCGGCGGGCAAACGCCACCTCCGGCGGGAACGGCGCCTTTGTCTTGCGGTCGGCGACGAACTCCACGCCCCACATCATCCCGATCCCGCGCACGTCTCCCACGCAGGGGAGATCCGCCAGCGCCTCCCGCAGTTTCTGACCCAGGTACTCCCCCCGGACTCCCGCCGCCCGCACCAGGTCGCGCTCTTCCAGGTAGCGGAGAGTCGCCAGCGCGGCCG
This sequence comes from Chloroflexota bacterium, assembly GCA_014874475.1. Lineage (GTDB taxonomy): Bacteria > Chloroflexota > Anaerolineae > B4-G1 > DUEL01 > SpSt-77. The sequence continues at coordinate 20,333 of JADBJJ010000028.1, read as the reverse complement.
CCGCGCCAACGGCGTGGTGGGAAAAGGTCCCGCCGTGGTTGAAGTCGCCATGAGCCTGGCGAATGGTCTCCACATCCGCCCCCCGGACGGCGAGGATGGAGAACGGGAAATATCCGCCGGTGGCCCCTTTCCCCATCGTCATCCCGTCCGGTCGGACGCCGAAGTGCTCTATGCCGAACCAGCGCCCGGTGCGACCGAAGCCAGTCATCACCTCATCGGCGATGAGAAGGACGCCATAGCGGTCGCAGATTTCCCGAATAAGCGGCCAGTACCCCTCCGGCGGGACGACCGCGCCCAGAGTGGCGCCGCTCACCGGTTCGGCGATGAAAGCCGCCACCCGTCCCGGCCCCTGGCGCCGGATTTCCGTCTCCAGGGAGCGCGCGCAGGATAGGTCGCAGGCCGGATAGGTGGCCCCGAAAGGGCAGCGATAGCAGTAGGGGGGCGGAATATGGGGCTGGTCCCGCATCATCGGGGCGAAGAGATTGCGCATGGACGGTTTGCCCGTGACCGCCAGCGCCCCCAGGCTCAGGCCGTGGTAGGAGCCCCAGCGGCTGATGACCAGGTCCCGGGCCGGTTCGCCTCGGGCCACCTGCACCTGACGGGCAAACTTGAGCGCGCTCTCCACCGCCTCCGAGCCACTGGTCAGGTAATAGCAACGGGGGTCGTCTATGGGGAGCCGACGGCTCAGGGCGTCGCTGTACATTTCCAGGCCCGGGGTGGTGAAAAGGCTTCCGTGGACGTAGGCGATGGCCGATATCTGGTCGGCCACCGCCCGGGCCACCTCCGCCACCCCGTGGCCGATGTTGACCGCCACCGGCCCACCGGACGCGTCTATATACCGGCGACCGTCTGCATCCCAGATATAGATGCCTTCGCCGCGTACCGCCTGGGGGTGGGGAAACGACATCCGGCGGCGGAAGAGGTGGGGAGAATAGGCCGTCGCAGTCAAGAGACCTCCAGTACCCGGAAAGTGATGGGGCCCGCCGGCGCGTTCACCGTCACCCTATCCCCGGCCTGACGACCCAACAGGGCCTGCCCCAGGGGGGATTCATGGGAGACTTTTCCGCTCATCGGGTCGGCCTCCGCCGGGCCGACAATCTGGAAGACCTCCGGCGTATCCCGCCCTTCTTCCAGAACGGTGACCCGACTTCCCAGATCCACGACGCCCGTGGGGCCGTTGTTCTCAATGAGCACGGCGTTGCGCAACATCGTCTCAATTTGCTGGATACGTCCCTCCAGGAACGCCTGCTCTTCTTTGGCCGCAATGTAGTCGGCGTTTTCGGAGAGGTCGCCCTGCTGGATGGCCCGACGCAGGACCTGGGCCAGTTCGGGGCGCCGCACGTTGACCAGATAATCCAGTTCCCGGCGCAGTTTCTCTATCCCTTCCGTTGTCAACAATACAGGCTGTTGCATACACGACTCCTCTTGACCGCAGTATACCGTAATCCTACCGCAAAACGGGATTTTGGCAAGATGCGCGTTGGGCATTCCGTATGGCGTATCCCCAGTCGGATTGCGCGAGTGGGGTTTCGTGGTAAGATAATGCGCGGGCAGATTGGTACCTCAAAAGATCGGACAGGGATGCGCCTCTTTCGGGTTCTCTTTCGGGCCCCCACCCTATCTATCTCCCCCCTCCCCGCACCGCGCAGCGGCAGCAGAGAGGGAGATAAAGGAGAGGGCTCTGCGAAAAGTCCAATGCGTCGCTGGTGGATTCTGGTTGCTCTGGCTCTTCTGGCTTTTGGCCTGCGCGCGGGTTCCCTCACCGCCCAGTCCCTCTGGCGGGATGAGGTAGATGCCCTGTGCTACGCCTACGAGTTCCCCCACCTCCTGGTAGAGGCGCTGGAGCCAGGACGGGGTGGAGACCTTCGGACCCCCTGTGCATGCCCTCCGCCCCCCATCGCCAATGACTGGATAGCGGGGACACTCCGGGAGCGCGTGGTCGGATTACTGGGGGGGATGATTCGCCAGAACGGCCCCCTCTATTATTTCCTCCTTCGGGGTTGGGTGGTGCTGGCCGGGCATACCGAATACGCTATGCGGTTCTTCTCTCTGTTCTTCGGTGTCCTCTGCGTGCCACTCACCGCCGCGCTGGGTACCCGTCTATTGGGCCGGCCTGCCGCCACCGTCGCCGCCGCGCTGATGGCGGTTTCGCCCTACATGGTCTGGTACGGCCAGGAAGTCAAGATGTACACCCTGGTCCCCGCGCTAGTGCTCCTGGCCCTCTATGGCCTGCGGAGGGGGATGGACGAAGGAGGGATATGGTGGGCCGTCCAGGTGGTGGCGACGTCCCTGCTCCTCTACACCCATATCTGGGGCGCGCTGCTGATCCCGCTGCAAATCCTGGGGCTGCTGATGGATTGGCCCCGCTGGCGGCCCCACTGGCGCGGCGCGCTGCTCGGGATGGCTCTATTGACCCTCCCCTATCTGCCGCTGGCCCTCTGGCAGATGCCCGCCATCCTGCTCCGGCGGGAGACGGGGTTCCCCCACCACACGCTGGGGGAGATGGCGCTGATTCTGCTCAACGGTTGGAGCACGGGGATTCTCTCCCGGGGTTGGCCCTGGGGCGCGCTGGTCTGTGGGGGAATGGCCGCGCTGGGGCTGGCTCGGGGCCTTTCCCGCCCCGCCGCCCGCCAGATGGCCAGAGGTGGGCAACCGCCAGGGTGGCCCCTGCATTTCCTGGCTCTCTGGCTCACGTTCCCCCTGCTGATCATCTGGCTCATCTCTCTGCGCCAGCCGTTGTTCACCGACCGGTATCTCATCTGGTGCGCGCCGGCCCTCTACATGCTGGTCGGTGCAGGATGGACCGCTTTGACCGCCCCAACGCGAAGGCACACAATCCCGTCCTGGGGTCTGCGGGGCGCGGTTCTCCTGGCTCTGCTGGTCGTTTTCGCCCTGAACCTGCACGCCCAGGCCACTATCCCGGTTAAGTCGGACGTCCGCGCGGCTGCCGCGTATGTGGAATCCCGCTACCGGCCCGGTGACCTGCTCCTCTTCCAAATTCCTCACATCCGCTACACCTTTGACTACTATTTCGGGCCGACGGACTACCTCTGGGCCGACGGCCTCTACACCAACCACCGCACCGAGAGCGGGGAGTATCGCCTATCCGAAGAGTCCGCTGGTCGGTGGATGGCACGGATCGTCGGCGACCGCGAGCGGGTCTGGCTGGTGGCCTCAGAGGTAGAGATGTGGGACGAGCGGAATCTGGTACAGAGGTGGCTGGAAAAGGGCTTCGCCCGGGCCGATGAGGCGCATTTTGTCCGAGTGGACGTGTACGAATACCAGCGGCAAACGCTCCCCTGAATCCCAACCGCCCGGGCAGAAAAGCCAGGGCGAACCTGCGCCTATTCGTTCCCGGCAGATGGGTTCAAATCATCTCTGAGCACACTCGTCATTTCCCCTTCAGGGGAATAGAAGAAAAGCCGACGTCTGCGATAGAGTCCGTAATCTGGCACTAACCGCTCGTACTCTCCTTCCATCAGCGGAGAGGAAATAATAAAGTCGGCCGATGCCCGGTTGCAGGCGACGGGGATGTTCCATACCACCGCCAGCCGCAGCAGTGCCTTTACATCCGGGTCATGAGGCAACGGTTCCAGAGGATCCCAGAAGAAAATCAGAAAGTCAATCTCACCCTCTACAATCTTCGCACCGATTTGCTGGTCCCCTCCCAGCGGGCCGCTTTGCAGTTTCTGGACCTCTATGCCCAGTTCTCTCTCCAGTATCTCCCCGGTGGTTCCCGTTGCATACAGAATGTGGCATGCCAGAAGATCGCGGTTAAACCTGGCCCATTCCAGAAGGTCCTGCTTTTTGTTGTCGTGAGCCACCAATGCGATTTTCTTTTCACGACCTATAGGGATTTTTTGAACCTCCATGTCGCTTCCTCCGATGCCACAGGAATCCCAACGGCCTTTCCCCTATGCTACCCGGTTTCCAGAAATCGGGCCAGAAACTCCACCCGGCGCCGTTTGGCGTCCACCACGTTCTCCGTCTTCAGAAAACCGTGCCCTTCGTCTGGATAGAGAACGAAATCGCACTCTTTTCCCAGTGCCAGAAGCACATCCCGCGCCTGGATGGACTCCTGCGCCGGGCAGCGCGGGTCGTTGGCTCCGCAGATGAGTTGGACAGGCGCCCGGATGCGATCCAGGAAAAAGAAGGGAGAGCGCTCATAGTAGCGGTCCCGGTCCTTCTCCGGGTCGCCGAAGTTCTCCCGATCCCACTGCTGCAGGTCTTCCCGCTCGCTGGCGTACTCGGTGAACCAGTTCAAGAACGGCACCACAGCCGACCCAGCTGCCCAGCGGTCCGGGTAGCCAGTGAGTGCGGTCATCGTCAGATAGCCCCCGTAACTGGTTCCGGTGATAGCGACACGCGCCGGGTCCACCAGCCCCTCCCGGACCAGGTAGTCAACGCCGGCCACCACGTCGCGGGTATCGCCGCCGCCCAGGTCAAAGCGGTTGGCCAGTTGCCACTCCCGCCCGTAGCCGGTGGAGCCCCGATAGTTGGGAGCCAGCACCACCCACCCCCGGCTGACCATATGCTGGATCAGCGGGTCCCAGGTGACCTGGGTCAGCCACGTCGGGCCGCCGTGGACATAGATGACCGCCGGAGAGGGCCCCTGCGTGGCGCGCGGGCGGTAGAGGAGCGCGGGCACTTCCTGCCCATCCAGGCTGGGGTAGCGAACCTCCTCCGGCATCACAAAAGGAGCATCCTGCAAGTCCGGCGGCAGGGATTGGGTCAGTTGGCGGAGATGCCCGTCGGTCAGGCGCAAATGCCACAGGTCGGCAGGGTGGCGGGGATTATCAAAGACGAAAAGGAGACCCTCACCGTCGGGCGTGAAACGGGGGAAGGTATAGACACCCGCTTCCACCCGATAGGATTCCACCGCGCCGGAAGAGAGATCGGCGACTTCCAACCAGTTAACCGGCCCTCGGCCGCGCACCCAGGCCAGGCGACGACCGTCCGGAGACCACGCCGGGTGATCCCGGTCGCCCTCGCCGTCGGTCAGCCAGGACATGGCACCCGATGCCAGATCCCAGAGGACAACCTGGAAGCACCCGTCCCGCTCCGCCACACAGGCCAGGCGGGAACCGTCCGGAGACCAGGACGGATGTTTGGCACAGAGCGGCCCATCGGGCCCGGCAACAGGCCGGGGCTCCCCACCCTCCGCCGGAACGACAAAGATGCCCGTATCCTGTCCAAGCGTCATGCAGACCACCGCCAGATGCTGCCCGTCGGGCGACCAGATCACCGCGAGGTCGGAATACGGAAGGCTCAGGAGAGGCCGGACCGGCCCACCCTCCACCGGCAAGAGATACGTGTCCATCCGTCCGGAGCGATTGGAGATAAAAGCAATGGATCGCCCATCGGGCGACCAGGCGAAGGAGGGAGCAATCAAGTCCGGTGTTTCGGGGGTCAGATTGGTGTGTCGGCCCGTATCCCGATGGCAGAGCCAGATGTCGTACCGCTCGCTGCCATCCAGGTCCAGGACATAGGCCAGATGGCGGCCATCGGGGGACCAGCGGGGGGCATGTTTGGCCCCCGGCCCTTCGGTGACCGGATGGGGCGGCGCGCTCCCGTCGGTCGGGGCCAGATAGACCTCCCACCGCCCGGTGCCGTTCCAGGAAAAAGCGACATCAGCCCCATCGGGCGAGAGGTCAAAAAGGTCGTCCACGTAGGGGACGCGGAGGAGTCTTTCCAGAGGGAGAATGGGCTGAGAGTTCATATCGGTAGAGACCATTGGGATTGGGCGGCGGCGGCCTCTGACCACCGCCCAACCCCGTTCGCTGCAAAGCCCTGCTCTTCTAGCCCCCTTCGCCGTTGAACCCCCGACCGATGCCGCGATAGACGAAGCCCAGCGAGCGGACAAAGGCCGGGTCGTAGATATTCCGCCCGTCCACCAGCACCGGACGGCGCATCCGGTTCCGAATCCGCTCCAGGTCCAGGTTCTTGAACTCGTTCCAGTCGGTGACGATGACGATGGCATCACAGCCATCGGCCAGGGAGTAGGGGTCGGGAGCCATCTCTACATCCGGGAGTATGCGACGGGCGACCTCCATCGCCACCGGGTCGTAGGCCCGCACCCGCCCACCCTCAGCGATAATGTAGCGGGCGATGTCGATAGAGGGCGCCTCGCGCATATCGTCGGTATTCGGCTTGAAGGCCAGGCCCAAAAGCCCCACCACAGCGCCATTCAGCGAACCCAGCGCGTCCCGAAGTTTGTTCACCACCAGCCGCCGCTGGTAGGCATTGATGCTCATCACGGCCTGAAGAATTTGCGGCTGGTAGCCGTTGCTGAGAGCCATATGCGCCAGAGCCTTCACGTCTTTGGGGAAACAGGACCCGCCGTATCCCACTCCTGCATCCAGGAACATCCGCCCGATACGGGGGTCGTAGCCCATACCATTGGCGACTTCTTTAACGTCCGCGCCAACGACCTCGCAGATTGCGGCGATCTCGTTAATGAAGGAAATACGGGTCGCCAGGAAGGCATTGGAAGCGTACTTGATCATCTCCGCCGTGCGCAGGTCGGTGATGACGATGGGCGCCCGCAGCGGTAGGTGGAGTTGGGCCACCTTCTCCGCCGCGTCCCGGTCCAGGGAGCCCAGAACGACCCGGGCGGGGTTCATAAAGTCACTGATCGCGGAGCCCTCCCGCAGGAACTCGGGGCAGGAGACGACGGAAAAGGGAACCGAATCGCCCCGGCGGGCCCGGATAATATCGGCCACCCAGTCTCCGGTGCCCACGGGCACGGTAGACTTGTTGACGATGATGAGCGGGTGATCCATTACATCCGCGATAGCCTCGGCCGCCGCGCGCACGTACCGCAGGTCCGCTTCACCGTCCACTCCCTCGGGTGTTCCGACTGCGATGAAGACAAACTCCGCGTCCCGGATGGCTTCCGCATAGGAAGTGGTGAAGGAGAGGCGTCCAGCAAGGACGTTCCGCTCCACCAGTTCCTCCAGGCCCGGCTCATAGAAGGGGATAACACCCTGCTTCAGTTTCTCAATTTTCTCCTCGCTGATGTCCATGCAGGTCACCCGGTTGCCCAGGTCGGCGAAGCAGGCCCCGGTGACCAGTCCGACGTATCCAACGCCAATAACCGCGATGTTTCTCACGACACCCATCCCTCCAGAAAATATGGTTAACGGCTGATATGATACCATCAAGGCGTGGATTTGACAACCGACACAGGATTCCTGCAAAATGGTCAGCAACGGGCTCCTACAACAACCCGAAGGGCTTTGCGCTCTGGGCCCGGACGTTTCCGCCCGGGTCTCTCAGAGCCACCCCGACGCCGACCGCGGTTTTTGGTTTTTTACAGTCCGACCTAAAGATGCGAGTAACGTCAAGATGGAGCGGACTTGGAAAAATGGCCAATTCCAGGTATAATTAGACTCGGCCCTCAGCCGGTGCTATGTTGAGAATGGCGCCGAGGGAAAGTCCCATTTATCTGCGTCCAAATTCAAGGGGAAACTGCAATGGGGGAATCATCGCCAGTATCTATTCGGCGTGCTCGTCCGGCCGACGCGGAGCGAATCGCCGCTTTCGTCAACCGGGGACACCCTCCCAAACCGGTGACCCCCTCAGACGTGCTGCAGCGGTTCGGTACCGTCGGCTTTCTGCTGGCCGAAATGGATGGGGAGATAGTCGGGCTTCTGGGATGGCAGGTGGAGAACCTGGTCGTGCGGGTGACGGATTTCTTGATCCTCCCGGCTCGCCTGAATCTTCCGGTCGGCCAGGCCCTGTTGGCAGCCATGGAGAAGGCGGCGCAGGAACTGATGTGCGAGGCAGCCATCCTGATTATTCCGACCCACGCGCCGCCAGAGGTGCTGCAGTTCTGGGAGACTTTCGGCTACCAGCCCCGAGATATCGCCAGTCTTCCCCGGGCCTGGCGAGAAGTCGCGCGCGAGGCCAACCCGCTCCAGGACCAGGTTGTACTGAAACAACTCCGGACCGATCGGGTCCTGCGGCCTATCTGAATCACCGCCCATTGAAACTTCACCTTATCTTTTGTAAGGAGGCTCAATGTCCAAATTGACCGAGTTTGTCCGCAACCATCCCCGGTTGACTGCCTGGATCGTCCTGGCTATTGGGATGGTGGCCATTCTAATCTGGTCCGCCCGCGATGTGGGCTTGCTGCCCGGCCAGTGGGCCGCGCTCATTGTTGCCACCATCGGCGTAGCCGGGCTGTGTGTATGGATTATCGGCTGGGAAGACGAAGAAGAAAAGGAATCCGGTACCGGTGAAAAATCCTCATAGCGCCGGGAAGAAGATACCGGGGAGACAGGGACAGGGGTTATCCCTTGCCCTAAAGGACAGCTTTTCCAGGCCATCCAGACGGGCTGAAACGTCCTGCCGGTGAGAAGCGCAAAAATCCGCTCTACGGGGCAACTGTTCAGTCCCGGAGTTAGTACCAGACGACAAATGAGGTTGGCACCGTGATGACCTGCGTGCCCGCCTGCACGGTGACCTCAATCACAATTTTCTGTCCGGACGGGAGCCCAGAGAAGTAGAACGTCAGGCTGGAAACTCCCCGGGAGTCGGTAGCATTCATCGGGTAAACTGCTGACTCACCGGGGAAATAAACCTTAACCGTTGCCTGGACACCTCGCATCGGCTGACGGCCAGCATCTGTCACATAAAGGTAGACCGTCTGGTATCCCTCCCGGCCGGTGACGGGATAGCGGACAAAAGCGTAGGCGCGCAGACTGGTTTTTTCCTCAGAAGGAGAGACCGTTGCGGGCCGGGCCGAAAGGGGCTGCGGTCGCCGGTACTCCTCAGGCACCCCGAACTTCTGGATGTATGCCAACCCCAGCGCCCCAACGACAACCCGATCCCCGCGCGGCCGCTCCGGATGCCATTCCAAACGGGTGCGCTGGAAATACTGGACAATCCTCCCGTTCTCTATCAGCGGCTCGGAAATGGGGTAACCGAAAACATCCAGGCCCCCATTCTGTTGAAAGAAGGTGAGAAACGCGTAGGAGACGGTGTGGCCAGTCTCCGGGAAGTACTTCCGGAGAGGATTCCGGCGCGGGGCCTGGTCCGGCGGAATAGGTGGGGTCCTTCGTCCCAGTTCTTCCCCCAACAGACCCAACTGAACTTGATAGGGAGGAGGGTTTTCCGGGTGCCATTCCATCCGCACATTGTCAAAATACTGCACCCACAGCCCCAGACGGGCATCGTAATAGACTTCGGTCTGAGGATAGCCCAAAATACGGCTCCCTCCGAATTTCCGGAAGAATTCCAGAAATGGGCCCTTGACATAGTGGCCAGTCAGTTGGAAGTATTCCGACTCCCCCTCCGGGAAGGCCGGTTGCCCGTTCGGTAAGGCAGCGACAGGAGCGACGAGCCCGACAAGCACCACCAGCCCAATCAGAACCCCGATCTTTCCCATATGTGACCCGATACGATTCGCCATCGCTCCCCCTATCAGAACTCCCTGAATACCATAGATTTTATATGCGCATCCCTGCCTTGTCAATCCCACAAAAGTTCTACACGTTTAATCCTCCGGTGCGGGGACGATGACAAAATGGTAAGCCCCCTGGAACCGGTCCTCTATCCAGATGCGCACCTCATATGTGCCTGGGTCATAGCCTCCCGGGCGGCGATAGTAGAGAAACGTGAACCCCGTTTCCCCGACCATATACGGGCAGTCCGGTAACTGGGTCCACCATAAACAGGTATTCCCATCCAGATATTCTCCCTCCCGGTACCAGCCATATGTCCAGGTAACCCCCCGACTCATCCCTTCGTAGCGAATAAAAGCATAGACCCGAAAATCTCCCGCCGTAAATTCAACCCCTGGTTGAACTGGCTGACCGTTCTCCACTCCCAGCGCAAAGGTCTCCAGGACGATCCGGGCTTCCGGACGAGCAGGAACAGCACCGGGCAGAGGGGAGCGGGCGGTATCCGGCATCGGGTAAGGAGTGGGCGTGGGCGTCGGAGATGGAGTGGCTGTGGGCGAAGGTGGAATCGGTGATGGCGACGGGGAAGGAGTATACGTCGCCGTCGGCAACGGTGAAACCGTCGCCGTTGGAGAATCCGCCGCTGCCGAGATCGTCCCCGTCACTCCAGCGGGAGGCGACATGGTCGCCCGTTGACGCTGATGAATGTAAAAAGTGCTTCCGCCCAGGATGAGCGCCGCCATCGCCACCAGGAGCCAGCGAGTACCGCTCCGTCTTGCCGTTTCCCGCATAAAGTAATAGGGTGCCGTTTGGGCGTGACGAAACTTTAAGATGCTGACACCAACAGCCCCTACGGCCAGGGACAGCAACGCAATACCGATCCAGAGCAGGGAAAAGGCAAACCATTGGGGCACGACGATATATCCCCCCTTTAGCCCTCCCGGAGTGGCACCTGTTACCGGACCACTTCCGGCTTTAAAACACCAATGAATGGAAGATTCCGATAGGCTTCGGCAAAATCCAGACCGTAGCCGACGACAAACTCGTCGGGGATTTCAAATCCGACAAAATCCAGGAGAACATCAATCTCACGGCGGGAAGGCTTGCTCAGCAAGGTACAGATGCGGAGACTGGTGGGACGACGGGTTCGCAGGTTGCGGGTGATGTAATCCATTGTGCGGCCCGTATCTATGATGTCCTCCACGATCAGCACATGACGCCCCTCTATGTTTCGCTCCAGGTCCAGCAGAATACGCACCACCCCGCTGCTCACCGTTCCACTTCCGTAGGAGGAGATCACCATAAAATCCACTTCGTGACGAAACGAGAGGTGACGGGTCAGGTCGGCCAGAAAAACGAATGCGCCCTTCAGGATACAAACAAGGAGGGGAAAATCATCGTCCCGATACAGACGATTGATCTCCTCGGCCAGCGAGCGCACCCGGGCCTGAAGCACGTCTTCGGGGATTAATATTTTTGCCACATCATCGTAAAGGCCCATAACTTTATCCGCAATCTGTTTTTTTATACCAACTCGTCGTTCTGGGAAACCGGAGCACCGCCAGCCTGTTGTTCCACGCACCGACGGCCCATTTACTCCCGCTGGAACCTGGACGCAAACGCTCAGGCTCAGAAAACAAAGCCCCCCGCTGCACGGGAAGGAGGAAATTTACGAAGGGTTTGGGGACAGCAGCCTCGCGGGCCACTGTCCCCACCCTCTCTTTCTTCTACCTCTTTACAAGAGAGAGGGAAAGAAAGGAATCCGGCGGTGCCGTACGATGTCCTGGCGGTTTCTACTTTAAAGGATACTATGCAGAGCGAGGTCTTGAAAAACCTCTCCAGAAGAGCGTAATGCTTACTCCTGAAGAACCACAGAGCGCCCCTGCTTAAAGGCCTCCAGTTGCGCCTCCAGTTCAGCCCGTCGGGCTGCTGCGGCCTCCCGACCTTTTTCTATCAACGTCTGGATCCCGGAGCGAATCCGCTCCCGCAATTCCGCTCCACCATACGGCGCCAGCAAGATCCCCAAAACAGCACCCACCAGCGCCCCACAGAGCAGCCCGGCCAGAAATCCGATCAACTTCCGCATAGCACTCCTTTCCCTGAAATCGGCAGCGCAGGCCTGTTGCATATCCAGTTATGCTTATTATAATCCTTTCAGGATAATTGACAAGAGCCATAAGAGGGGGATGTGTCCTATTTTTCGTCTAACGGGGTGTTGGGTAGTCTCCCCATAAGGGTTGCTGAATATTCACCGCCGGCGAGAATGCCGGGTTCCGGTTCCTGGAACTGAAGGCTCCATCCTGTGCCAGCACACACTTTATTTTCAGCAACACTCAGGAGGGAGATGACCGGGTGCTGAATCTCAGAAAACCGGAGGGATCACCAATGAAAGCCATGGTCCTTTACTCACCTCGCCCTGCAGAAGAAGGTCCGCTGGAAATGAGGGACCTCCCATTGCCCGAACCGGACACGGAGGAAGTTCGTCTGCGCATCCGCGCCTGCGGCGTCTGCCACACCGACCTGCACACGGTAGAGGGAGACCTCCCGCTACCCAAACTACCGGTCGTGCCCGGCCACCAAGTGGTCGGCATTGTGGACGCGGTCGGCGAGGGAGTCCGACGGTTCACCATCGGGCAGCGCGTGGGCGTGCCCTGGCTCTACCGGACATGCGGCACCTGCGAGTTCTGTCAGCGGGGGATGGAAAACCTCTGCCGGCAGGCTCGCTTCACCGGCCTTCACGCCGACGGCGGCTACGCCGAGGCGATGGTCGTCCATCAGGACTTCGCCTACCCGATCCCCGAAATATTCTCTGATGAGGCCGCCGCACCACTGCTCTGCGCAGGCATCATTGGCTACCGTGCTCTGCGGCTGAGCGGGGTTCGGCCCGGAGAACGCCTGGGAATGTGGGGGTTCGGTGCATCCGCCCATATCACTCTGCAAATCGCCCGGTATTGGGGATGCGAAGTCTATGTCTTCACCCGGGGGGAAGGGCACCGACGACTGGCAAGGGAACTGGGCGCCGCTTGGGTAGGAGCCGCCAAAGACAATCCTCCCGCCCTGGTCCACGGAGGTATTATTTTCGCCCCGGCCGGAGGACTGGTCCCAGAAGCGCTGCGGGTACTGGAACGGGGAGGGACCCTGGCTCTGGCGGGGGTCACTATGACCCCCATCCCAGAACTGGATTACGACCGACTCCTGTACTGGGAACGGGTTGTGCGAAGCGTCGCGAACTTCACCCGACAGGATGCAGCGGAATTCCTCCAGTTAGCCGCTGAAGTCCCCGTCCAGACAACCGTCCAGACCTTTCCCATAGAAGCCGCCAACGAAGCACTCTTGGCCTTGAAAGAAGGCCGAATCAACGGGGCGGGAGTGTTGGTCTTGTAGCGTCTTCTATTCGTGTCCCCTCGCGGACCAGAATGCCTCCCGATAGGCCGCGAACCGGCCCGCCAGGATAGAATCCCGAATCTCACGAGCGATGATCAGCATCAGGTGGAGATTGTGAAGGGTGAGCAGATGGGCGCCGAGAATCTCATTCGCCAGGATTAGGTGGCGCAGATACGCTCGGCTGAAGTGAGTGCAAGTATAACAAGTACAGTCAGGGAGCAAAGGGCTGGGGTCATCGGCATAGCAGGCATTGCGCAGATTGATGCGCCCGTGGCGGGTCAGCACGCCGCCGTTGCGGGCCATCCGGGTCGGGAGAACGCAGTCAAACATATCCACCCCGCGCGCCACGCCCTCCACCAGGTCCTGCGGCGTGCCCACTCCCATCAGATAGCGGGGACGGTCGGCAGGCAGGAGGTTATCCAGTAACTCCAGCACCGCGTACGTCTGCTCTTTGGGCTCGCCAACGCTCAACCCGCCGATGGCGTAACCGTCAAACCCCAGACCGGTGATGAAACGGGCCGATTGCTCCCGCAGGTCCGGGAAAACCCCACCCTGAACGATGCCGAAGAGGGCCTGGTCGGCGCGTCGGTGGGCCTCTCGGCAGCGCCGGGCCCAGGCATGGGTCCGCTCCAGCGCCTGGAGATTGTACTCGTAGTCCGTCGGCGGCGCGCACTCGTCCAGACAGGTGATGATATCCGCCCCCAGGTTCTCCTGGATAGCGATCACCTTCTCCGGCGTGAAGCGGTGCTCGGAGCCGTCTATGTGGGAGCGGAAGGTAACCCCGTCGGCGTCCACCCGGCGCATCGGAGCCAGGCTGAAAACCTGGAACCCGCCCGAATCGGTGAGAATCGGACCGTCCCAGGCCATAAATCGGTGCAGTCCACCCAGGCGGGCGATGCGCTCATCCCCAGGGCGCAAGTAGAGATGGTAGGTGTTGGATAAAATTATCCTGGCCCCGAGGTCTTTCAGGTCGCGCGGGGAGATGGCCTTGACGGTCCCCTGGGTGCCCACCGGCATAAAGACAGGGGTGGGAACGTCACCGTGGGAGGTATGGAGAAGGCCAGCGCGAGCCTGTCCGTCGGTGGCGATCAGATCAAACCGGAAAGCGGTCATCGGTCCAGCATGACCAGTGCGCCGAATCGCCCGGTCCGCCCACCTTCGGCTCGGTGGGAGAACCACTCATCGGTATGACAGGCGGTACAGATACCGGAGGACTCTATCTGACGGACGCCCCGGGCTTCCAGTTCGGCCTGCACGGTGCCGGGTAGGTCCAGATAGAGACCGTCGTCCCGGCGGTGGACCAGATCGCGGCGCAGGCCGACATCTGGCGCCACACTTTCCAGAACCGCCGCAATCACCTCTGGACCTACCCGATAGCAGCAGGGGCCAATGGCCGGCCCGATGCCCGCCCAGAGATCCTCTGGACGGCTGCCCGCGTGGCGGGCGAACGCGTCCACAGCAGCCTGGATGACGCCGTTCGCCGCCCCGCGCCATCCGACATGCACCAGTCCGACAGCCCGATGGACCGGGTCCCAGAGCAGGAGCGGGACGCAGTCGGCGAAGCGGAAGAGCAACATCAACCCGGGCGTAGTGGTCAGCAAGCCATCGGTACCGTTCTGGACGGTGCCAGCGTGCTCCCGCCCAACGAGCCGGATGTGGGCGCTATGGACCTGGTAGGGGCTGACCACCTGCCTCCGGTCCACGCCGAAAAGGGCGAAGACCCGCCGGTGGTTTTCCTGGACAGCCATCAGATCGTCGCCGACGGTGTGGCCCAGGTTGAGGGTAGCATAGGGCCCCTGGCTCACCCCGCCCAGACGAGTGAGGAGCGCGTGGGTCAGACCGGTGCCTCCCAGTCCCTCAAACTGGTAAAAGACAAGGCCGTTGGCGGAGTGCCGGAGCATCAATGACGCGTTGCGTACGGGTGGCTAATCCCGCTTGACTGCCGCCAGGACGGCACCACCCGCCGCGCCCAGCGCCACAGCCCAGAGGATGCCACAGATGCCATCTAAGCAATTGAGGGCAGCAAATCCACCAGGGGAGAAAAGGCCGCTCATGCCCATCTCCTCCAACGCCTGGAGAGCATCGGGCGGCAATTGCTGGAGGGCCTGCTGGATTCCGGCAGAGCCCGTAATCAGGGCCATGATAAAAATGATGACAGCACCTATCGCTCCGGCGACGACGCCCCCCAGAGCCCCTTCTTTTGCTCCCTCCCCCGCCGTCCGGGGCGGCGTCAGCCAGTAGGCAGCCAGCACACCGACGCCCGGGTAGGCCAGCAGGAACGGGATACAGATGCAGCAGCTGATGATCCCGCTTACTTCGGGGAACAGCATCCCCACAGACTGGATGATGGTCAGGATGGCGAGAACACCGCCGCCGATGAGTCCGGCCTTCAGCCACGGTCGCATAAGACACCTCCTTGCTCTTAGCGATGAATTTGGGTCATTTCCCCCGTCGGTTCCCAGCCGCGCGCGCAGACCTCGCCCCGTCCACAGAGGGGGCCCTGGGGTTGTCCGTTCACGATAGCCACCACACCGGCCCCGTTGCCGGTCTCCACAATGACCATCTCCTGCCCCACCCAGGTCTGGGGAGTGCCCGGGGAGAGCATGCCCTCAAAAGCAGTGAAGCCGTCCACCGTCACCCGCACCCAGACATGCTCCTGCGCCTCCAGGGTCAGGGTGACCCCACTGGTGGAGACAGGGAAAGTCGGGGTTGCGGCAGGGGTGGGAACCGAGGTGGGAAAAACGGGGGTGGCCGTGAACATCGGCGAGGGAAAGGCGGCGGGCCGGGGCGTACCGGCCGTCGGCACGGGCCGGGAGCCGGGGAAAACCTGCTCTGAATGGGTCGCCAGCCATACCGCTCCCAGCGCGATGGCCCCGATCAGAACCAGTAGTCCCAACAGGGCGCCAATTGGCAGCCTCCGTCTGGGAAGAGGTTCCGAAGAGGTCGGGCGGACGGTGGGAACAGGAGAGCGTCCGGAAGAAGGTGGGGGGGGTGGAGCCGGCACCGGAGACAGGGGAACGGTCCCCTGACGGGTTTCCCGTTCATAGAGGGCGATAATCTCTTCCGGCGGGATGTTCAGAAAGGCAGCATAGCGGCGTAGAAAGCCGCGCACCTGGGCTTCCCCTCCCGGCATCACGTCGTACTTTCCCGTCTCCAGGGCCTCCAGATAGCGGCTGCGGATGCGGGTGGCGGCCTCCACGTCCTGGTAAGAAAGCCCCTGGGCCTCCCGGGCGGCCCGCAACCGGAAGCCCGGACCTGCAGGCTCAGGAGGGGGAACAACCCGTTTGAGCAGGTCATCAGACATAGAAGCGATTGGCCTCCGTTTGACTTAACGTGTGCCTTTCTCTCGCCGCAACTGGTTCAGCAGGGCCGTCAGTTCCGGCGGAAGCGGGACAGAAAGGGCCAGTTTCTCGCCGGTGACGGGATGGGTGAAGACCAGTTCACGAGCATGGAGAAAATGGCGGTCCAGCAACAACGTCTGGCGACGCCGACCATAGACGCGGTCTCCCACCACCGGGTAGCCCAGCCAAGCCAGGTGAACCCGTATCTGATGCGTCCGCCCTGTGTGGGGACGGACCTCCAGCAGGGTGTGCTGAGGAAAGACCTCCACGACGCGATATTGCGTGATCGCCGGGCGCCCCGTCCGAGAGACGGCCATGCGGGTCCGGTCATTCGGGTCCCGGCCGATGGGGACTTCAATGATGCCCTCGCGCGGGTGGACCTGTCCTTCCACCAGCGCGACGTAGGTTTTGCGGACCAGGCGACGCTTAAACTGCCGCTGAAGGGATGCGTGGGTCTCCGGATTCTTCGCGACCACAATCAGCCCCGAGGTTTCCCGGTCCAGCCGATGGACAATGCCCGCCCGGTCTGGACCGCCCACGTCCGCCACTTGGGGGCAATGAGACAGTAGGGCATTGACCAGTGTGCCACTGACGATGCGCGCCGCTGGATGGACGACCATTCCCGCTGATTTGTTCACCACCAGCAGGTACTCGTCCTCGTAGACAATGTCCAGTGGGAGGAGTTCGGGACGGACCGTCGGTTCTTCCGGGAAGGTCACCGCAATGTGGTCCCCCGGTGTGAGCCGGTAGGCTGGACGGACGACAGAACCGTTGACGGTGATGGCGCCAGAACGAATGAGCCGCTGCAGTTGGGCCCGGCTGAGTTGCGGGAATCGGGCCGCCAGTACCCGGTCCAGCCGCGCTCCGGCTTCTTCCGGAGGCAGAACGAAGGCGGTTTCCTCAGTCAACGTTTCTCCTGAGAGGGCCATCTTCCGTGCGAGGGGGACTCGTCGTCCCAGGCCTTGCTACTCTACCCTGCTCTCCTCAGGTACAGGCGCGGGCTGACGATCTTTCTCGGTCAACATCACCAGCAACAACAAGACCACCCCGGCCACAATACTGGTATCGGCCAGGTTAAAAATGGGCCAGTGGTGGAGAGGCCAGAAGTTCAGGTCTATGAAATCCACCACTGCGCCTCGTGTCAGCCGATCCACTAGGTTGCCCAGAGCGCCGCCCATTTGGAGGCCCAGGGCAACATGAAGAGATATCGGGCCTGCCGGGAGATGGCGGTAAAAGAGGAAAATCGCACCAATAGCGATGAAAACCACAATCAGGAGGATATCACCCATGCCCTGGAAAAGGCCGAAAGCGATGCCGGTATTGGTGACGTATGTCAAGGAAAACAGGGGGGCCAGCCATGAAGACACTTCTATGGACTTCCCCAAATTCATATGGGCGACTACCCAGGACTTGGTAAGTTGGTCCAGGGCGAGGGCTATTCCTGCAACAGCGGGTAAAACCGGGTTTTTGAGAATAGCCAACGGATCACCCCTGTGGGCCGTCTCCCCCAATTGCCCCTACCGGCGCTGCTCCATCTGAGCCTGACAGTCCAGACAGTAGAGGGCGTAGGGCAGGGCTTTTAAGCGAGCCCGATCAATTGGGGCACCACATGCCTCGCAGATGCCGTACGTGCCCAGTTCAAACTTCTCTAAGGTATGGTTTATCAGCCAGAGCAAAGAGGTCTCGTTTCGCTGAAGGGAGACCTCCTTGGCCTGTTCAAACGTCTCTGTGGCATCATCGGCGATGTGGTTTCCGTAGCCGGCTCCGCGATATTCGTTTTCGCCCGATCGTGTCAACTGTTCCAGAAGGTACGCGCGTTCTTGTAGAAGGCGATTCCGCAACTCTTCGTTTGAGACGGGCATGGGGTTCCTCCAAGAGTCATCACTCTACCCTGACAGCAATTTATTTTACCACACGCGCCGGAAATCGCAACCGTGCGCTGCGTTTGCGCCAGGAGATCGTTACCAGGTGATGGAGATGATCCTGACAAAAGGCGGCGCTCCCCCTTTACAGGAATTGGGGAAGAATTTACACCAGGAGGAGCACCGCCGATGGCTGAACGGGCTTACTGGGAAGTACACGCCATAAACCCAATAGAGGCAAGAAAGCAGATCGTGCTGACCTACCTACGGTTGGGCAGTATCAGCGCTACTGCCCGCCTGTGGCGCACCTCGCAGCAGGTGGTGCGCAAGGGGGTGTCCCGTTACCTGGCGGAAGGGGAGGCGGGGCTGAGGGATCGCTCCCGGCGCCCCCAGCGTTCGCCGCGCCAGACCCCTGCCGAGATAGAGCGGATCGTGCTGGCCGCCCGTCGGGAGACGGGGTTGGGACGGCGCCGGCTGGCGCTGTACCTCCAGGGACGCGGGGTGACCCTCTCCCCCCACACCATCCGCCCCATCCTGCGGCGCCACGGCCTTCGGCCTCAACGCCGGCGGCGGCAAAGCGTCTATCCCGCCCTGTGGGCCTGGGAAACCATCAGCGGGAACAGCATCCGGGGTATTTTGCGGGGCGGCAGAGCGTTTATCCCGTCTTGTGGGTCTGGGAAGTCGGGAGACCCTTCACTCTCATCCAGGCCGATGTGAAAGACATCCGCGACAAGGGGACTCTGGGGACGCTTCACACCACCCATCTGCGCCGCCATCACCTGCCCCGATACCAGCAGTTCCTGCGCCTCAGTGCCCATTGGGTGGATGTGTACAACCGGCTGCGCTCCCCACACCGGAAAAGGGATGGACAACCAACCCCCACTGGCCGTACTGCGGCGCCTGGGTTATAATGGGGATGATCGGATTGCCCTCTTCCCACTGGTGATCCTGGACGAGATCAGCGCCCATCTGCTTCTCTCCTGTTGACCCAGAACTGGTAACGATCTATTGGCCCATTACAAGCAATAGTTTTTGCAACCGTCTGCTTTCGGGCTGGAGATGGATGCAGCGCCCAGCGAGTTGCCCAATCTGGGAGGGTGGTCGGTCTTCGCTCCGGGCTATGGTGCGCTCCCGGCAAAGGGCATAGGTCTACAGGCCATGCTCCTTATCACTTCAGAAGGAGGAAAGCCAAATGCAGCGGCTGGAAGAACAGAAGATAACTCGGCGGGGTGTATTGAAATTACTCTCTCTCGGCGCAGCCTCCCTCTTGCTGAAGGGTTGTAAGATCTTGCCCCCATCTCTGGGAGAACCTACTCCGACCCCTTCCCCCACTGTCACCCCCCGACCCACCAATACCCCAACGCCGACGGCGACTCCGACGCCAACACCAACTCCAACCCCAACGCCAACGCCCATTCCCACTCTGGCAGCCTTCCCCGGCGTCCCTGACCCGAGGGCTGCTCATCCCGAACTTTTTGATCTGCAAGACCCCGATGCCCCGATCCCCCAGTTTGTCAATGCGATGCGGATGGCCGGGATTGAGGTAGCGCCAGATAACATAATCAACGGCTTACAGTTTGAACAGCGAATCGGCCCGGATCAAAGACCCTACATCCTTGCCACCTATACAGTTGCCGATGAGCAAGGCAGAGCTTACAGTATGGGCTTTATGGCTGAGAAGGGGGAAAATGGGGAGTGGGTGTGGAAAGTTTTTGATATAAATCGTGCTTTTAGATTGAATTCTAAAGAACTTCAAATCAGAGCAGAAGCTGGATGGGGAAAAAGTTCACTAAGAAATGCGGTAGATCAAGGAATAAGATACTTTCCAGATTGGGTAATAACTAATATTTCGGAAGAGGTAACATATCATCCCACTGATCCGCAACAGCTTAACCCCCATGGAATTAATTTTGCAAACCAATTTATTTCTCGCTCTCCCCGTGATGGGAGAATTGTTGGCGGTCATTTAGTATGGGGATATATCGGTCCTCCCGATAAACCAATTTTACCAGAGTACCTCATACAGGCAGATAATGATCAACTTCTTTCTTACGCATTAGACCACATAGATCAAATTTTAACCCATTTTTACACAAAGTTTCCTAGAAAAAAGTATGATTGGACCGTTGTGGCAGAGGCTACTAGTACTCTGTCAAGTGTGATAACTGGATTTCGCATCTTCTCACCTCCAATGGTGTTTTCATCATTGGAGGTGAAGAGATGAATCGCAAATACGTTGTGCAATTGACCGAAGAGGAACGCTTACAACTCCAACAGATTGTCTCATCCGGTACAGCGCCAGCCCGCAAGATCCGACGGGCACAAATCCTGCTCAAGTCGGA
>JADBJJ010000012.1 GCA_014874475.1 Chloroflexota bacterium | reverse complement strand
TTCCTGTAGGGGCGCAGGGCTCTGCGCCCCTACCACGGGCACGGGGCCGTAGGTGAAGAGGTGGCGCATCAGGCTCTTCTTGAGTTCCTGCGCCGCCTGGATGACCCGCTCGGTGGCCTCCTGGGCCTGCTGCACCGCGCGCAGCACGTGGGCAATCGCCCGCTGCTCGGGGAGCGGAGGGAGGGGGATGATGATGGCGCGCAGAAATTCTCGCTCATGGACGCGCTGTCGATTTGTCGCCCCTTTAGCTACGGAATCCAGTGGACGGTAACTTATCTCCATTTGAAGCCGAAAACGCACATAACCTTCATCGGCCCTATGGCTGTCTAAAACGAGAATAGGATAATCACTGCTAACGATGCTATTCGGATAATCCGTTTCTACAAATCCATACGAACCTTTTCTTGCCCAAATCTTCAGTAATAGGAAGTCGCCCTTTTTAACCCAATACCAAGTTTTCGTCTTCAAATTGGAGCCAGCTATTTGCTGTTTTACGGTGATACCCTTTGCATACAAACGGGCCGACAATAGCGTGTATTGTTGATCATCTTGGATCTTTACGCGTCTTGACAAACGGTCAACCGGTGTAAAAATCTCCCCCAGCCGCACCACCCGCCACTCCTCGGGCAGGGGGCCGAGTTCGGTTTCCTGAATGGGCGCAGGGCTCTGCGCCCCTACTGCGCCCACGCCGGCGGTCGGTTCACGCGCCATCGCGCCACCCTCCCAATCCCAATTGCGCCAGCACCTCCCGCAGGGCGCGGTCGGCCTCGGCCCGTTCCTCTTCCGCCTCGCGCAGGAGCACCATCGCCTCCTCCAGGGGCAGGACCTCCTCGCGGTCGTTCGTGGCCACGTAGCGGCTGGGGCTGAGGTTGTAGTCGTTGCGCGCGGCCTCCTCTTTGGTGATGATGGCGGAAAGTAAGGGCGCAGGGCTCTGTGCCCCTACTTCGGCCGCCTGCCAGTCGTGGTAGAGGTCAGCCACGGTCTGGATGTGCTCGTCGGTCAGGCAGTTCTTGGGCCGGCCCTTGGCGAAGAGTTTGGAGGCGTTGATCAGCAAAATCTCGCCGCGGCGGCGCTTGGCGCGGTTGATGACGAGGATGATGCCGGGCGCGGTGGTGTTGTAGAAGAGGTTTTCCGGCAAGAGCAGCACCGCCTCCACCAGGTCGGCCTCCACGAAGGCGCGGCGGATATCCCGCTCGCGGTTGGAGCCCTGGTTGCCCGAGCCGCGCGAGACGGCGCCCGTATCCAGCACCACGGCCATCCGACCGCCGTCCTTGAGCGAGGCCAGCATGTGCTGCAGCCAGCCCCAGTCGGCGCTGGAGGAGGGGGGCGCGCCGAAGCGGAAGCGCTCGTAGAGGTCGTTCTCGTAGATGTCCTGGGAAAAGTCCTGGTTCCACATCGGATTGGCCACCACCAGGTCGAAGCGGCGCAGGCGGCCCGAAGGGTCCGTAAAGGCGGGGCGGCGCATGGTATCGCCGGGGAGAATCTCCGCCTCCATATCGTGGATGAAGGCGTTCATACGCGCTATGGCAAACGTGGCGGGGTTGATCTCCTGGCCGTACACCCTGAGCGGCGCGAGGTGGGCGGGCAAACGCACCTGCCCGTTTTGGCGCTGGCCGTGGGTTTCCAGCAGCCGCAGGTGGCATTTGATCAGGAGCCCCCCGGAGCCACAGCAGGGGTCATAGACTTCCATCCCCGGCCCAGGCTCCAGCAGGCGCGCCATCAGGATGGCCACCTCGCGCGGGGTGTAGAATTCGCCGGCGCTCTGGCCCTGCCCTTCGGCGAACTTGCGCAGGAGATACTCGTAGGCGCGGCCGAGGATATCGGGCTCCACATCGCGCAGGCCCAGGCGATGGCGGCTGAGCACCTCAATGAGATTGGCCAGAGGGGGATCGTCCAGAATGCGCTGGCCGGCGGCGGTGGCGTTAAAGTCCACGGTATCAATCACGCCCTGGAGTCGGGGATTCTCGCGGGCGACGGCCCGCACGACGTCGGTCAGGTACTGCCCCAAGCCGGTGGTCCTCTGGCGGATGGCCTCCCAGCGGGCTTCTTTGGGAATGTAGAAGCGAACCAGGTTGCGCTGCTCCGCCGCCAATTTCTCTGCTATCTTGGGACTACCGAACTCCTCCGCCAGGCGCGCTATCTCATCGTCGTAGACATCCGAGAGGCGCTTGAGGAAGATGAGCGGGAGGATGTAATCCTTGAACTTGGGCGCGTCCACGGGCCCGCGGATGGCGCAGGCCGCATCCCAAAGCCAGGTTTCCAGTTGTTGGATATCCAGCATCGGCTCCTCTCCGAAAAAGCCCGCCCCGTTTGACGGTGGGGGGGGCCTGGGATACGATTCCCCTTGCCCGGGCGCTCCGACCGTCCGGGCCGACGCGAGGCGGTCCTTTTTGCCGATGATAAGTATTATAGGCCAATTCTCCGGGCCGGCAACTTCCAGCGTTCTTTCAAGTAAAATGTTACCGGATGCTATACTGTCACCAAAAGAAAATGTTACCGGGAGGTCAGTATGCATCCGGAGGAACAGATGAACTTCACCGAACGCCGCAAGTATCTGGCGGTGATGTCTCGGCGATACCAGAAGGCCTCACCCAGAGAGCGCTCCGCTCTCCTGAACGAGATGGAAGCCGTCACCGGCCTTCATCGGAAGTCTCTGATCCGTTTGATGAACAGCCCTCTTTCCCCACAGCGGAAACCCCGCCGAACTGAGCGCGGCCCCATATACGGCCCCGACGTTCGGTCCGCTGTCCTCCTCATCGCCCAGGCGCTGGACTATCCCAGTGCGGAACGATTACAGCCCGTACGGGTGGATATGGCTTTCCACCTGGCTCAACACGGACAGCTGGACGGAAAACCCCATCTGCTGACTTCCCTGGGGGCGATGAGCGTCTCCACCGTTCGCCGCATTCTGGAGAAGGCGCCTCGGGACAAGCCCCGCCCGGTTCCCCCAGCCCGCAATCGGAAACCTGCCCTTTTGGAGGGTATCCCTACTGGACGAATCCCCTTCAACATTGGCCAGCCAGGTCATCTGGAAGTGGACCTCGTCCATCATTGTGGCCTCAAGGCTTCCGGGGAATATGTCCTGACCCTACAACTGGTGGATGTGGCCACCGGTTGGGTGGAACTCTGGGCGGTCCTGGGCCGCAGTTACCGGGTGATGGAAGACGCCTTCCGGCAAGTGCTCCGGAGAATCCCTTTCCCCATCCGAGAACTGCACCCGGACAACAATAGCGCTTTCTTCAACGCCCATCTGCTTCGGTTCTGGGCCGAAGTTCTTCCGGCTGTTGTTATCTCCTGCAGCCGTCCCTACCGCAAGAATGACAACCGTTTCGTAGAAGAGCGGAATCCCTTCCTGGTCCGTTCCTGGATCGGCGATGACCGGCTGGACACCAGGGCACAGACCATTCTGCTGAATCGGATTTACGAGCGGCTCTGGATATACGCCCATCTCTTCTTGCCGGTTATGCGAATCCGGGAGAAAGTCCAGATTCCCATCGGTGAAGGGAAGTTCCGCACTCGGCGAGTGTATGACCCGGCCCGCCCACCGCTGGAGCGGTTAGAAGAGACGGGAGCGGTGCCCCCTCAACGATGGGAGCGGTTAAGGAGACTTCGGGATGCGACGAACCCCCTGCAACTGCGGCAGGAGATGTATGACCTGATAGAGCAACTATTCTCTCTGCCGGGGGCGGTGCCAGGGGTAACAGAGAATATCTTTGAAACTCTGAATCTGCCATCAGGCCTGCCAGAAGAGCTCCTGGCTCCGGTAACATTATCATTTGACAGACGACCTCGCTCCGGTAACATTATCATTTGACTTGACGCGAACTCTTGCCAATTTTTGCCGGTAGTGGTATAATTTACATCAACATGGGCGGTTAGCTCAGATGGCCAGAGCGCCACGTTGACATCGTGGAGGTCACAGGTTCAAGTCCTGTACCGCCCACAAACCGGCTGGAACGACCAGCCGGTTTGTTGTTCTACCACCAGGAGTCCCCGATGTCCGATATCAGTCTGCTGGCTGCCATTCTGGATAGTCTGCCGGAGCCGATTCTGGTTGCCGATACAGACCACGTCATCCGCTACATGAACCGAGCCGCCATCGCCCACTATAAAGGGGGCGAAACTCTTCTGAATCAGTCGCTGCTGGATTGTCATAACTCGCGCTCGCGGGAAATTATCCTCCAGGTTCTGGAAGAACTGCGGAGTGGCGCAGAGGAACGGTTCATCTACGAGAACGAGCGATATCGGGTCTATATGCGGGCTATCCGGAGCGCCGATGGTCGCCTCCTGGGCTATTATGAACGATATGAACGGCGACTCGCGCCATAACGAGATGGGGGGTTGGCATACTGCCGGAACCGCGGCAAACGTCGGGGTTCCCCCTTGCGGGCGCCGGGGTGAGCATATGCCGAGGACCAGATGACGCCACCGGAAGGCTCCGCAATCGGTGAGCACGTAGAGATGACCCAGGCCGCCGGCCTCATCTCCCTGGGCAACATCGCCAGCCGGATCCTGGGATTGCTCCGGGAGATGGTCAAGTCGGGCCTGTTCGGGGCCGACTCCTCCGTCAGTGCCCTCAACGCCGCCGTCCGCGTCCCCACCACGATGTATGACCTACTGGTGGGCGGAATGATCAGTTCCGCGCTGGTCCCCGTCTTCTCCGACTACGCCACCCAGGAGCACCGGGCCGAACTGTGGCGCCTGCTGGCCTTGCTGACCAGCGCTATTACCCTGATTGTGAGCATTTTCCTGCTTTTGGGAGAAATCTTTGCCCCCCAACTGGTCTGGCTGATGGCTGGCGGTTTGGCCCCCGCCGACCAGAGGCTGGCAACAGAACTCCTGCGCATCGTTCTCCCTGCCCTTCTCTTCCTCAACTTGGCTGGCGTCTTCTCGGCTGCCCTCTACGCGCTCCAGCGCTTCGCCTTTCCCGCCTTTACCGCCGCGATTTTCAACGCGTCGCTCGTGGTGACGACTCTCCTGCTGGGACGGTGGTGGGGAGTCCGCAGCATGGCCCTGGGGCTGGTGGTAGGGTCCATTCTCCAGGTCGCCCTCCAACTGCCCGGCCTGCGGGATGCCCGTCTCCATCTTGCCCTGGACCTGCGCCACCCGGCGCTCCGGCGCATCGGACAACTCTACCTGCCCGTTCTGATCGGTCTGATCGTGGACAACATGCTCTCGGTGGTGCTCAGTTACCACCTGGCTTCCCACATCAGCGGCTCCGCCATCGCTTGGATGGAATACGCGGCGCAGATTATCCAGTTCCCGCTAGGGATGGTCGTTGTGGCCATCTCCCTGGCGATTCTGCCCACCCTTTCCCGACAGGCCACCGAGCCGAACCCTTCCCTCTTCCGGGCCACTCTTTCCCAAGGGCTTCGCCTGGTCCTGTTCCTGATCACCCCGGCGACCGCCGCCCTGCTGGTCCTCTCAGTTCCCCTTGTGGCGCTCGTCTTTGAGCACGGGGGATTCACCCGCGCCGATACGCTGGCCGTGGCGGAGGCGCTGCGCTGCCATCTCCCCGGCCTACTGTTTGCGGCGGTGGACCAGGTACTCATCTTCGCCTTCTACGCCCGCAAGGACACCTGGACGCCGGCACTGGTGGGCATCGGGACGACCGTCCTCTATGCGATAACGGCGGTCGCGCTGGCGGCTGCCGGAATCCTGACGCTCCCGCTCTTGGTCCTGGTCAACTCCGGGAAATGGGCAGCCCACGCGCTGACCATGCTCTACCTCACCCACCGCCGTCTGGGGGGACTGGGAGCCTCAGGGGTGTGGGGGTTACTGTTTCGGGTGACGGTCGCTTCGCTGGCGCTGGTGATGGTCGCATGGGGGGTGGCCCGATTCCTGGAAGTACGGGTCGGGCCAGGCCTGTGGGGGGAACTTCTGGTCATCGGCGGGGCTGGAGGGCTGGCGGGCGCTGCCTACGTCCTCCTGAGCATGGCCCTGCGGGTGGAAGAACTCCACCTGCTGCGGGCTGCTCTGACCGATGCTTTGCGCAGAAAGGTATTACCACAGGGTAAAAAACGTAACTGTTCCAGCCGTGAGACCTGAGCCTGGTTCCCCAGCCCTGCTCCCCATCCCCTCTCCCGCTGACGAAGGGCGCGCAGGAGAGGAAAGGGGCTGGGGGGTGAGGTAAGGGCTGAACAGTTACAAAAAACTGATGGTTTCCACGAGGTGGGAATTCGCCGTGAATCATATCAAAAATCCGAATTCATCCGGGGTGGCGGGCCCATCGGTGCCGCCAGACCGGTATGACCAGGAGTACTTCCTCTCCGTTTGCGAGGGGTACGAAGAATTCGTCGCCACGGAGGGGCGGGAACTTTCCCGTCGGCTGCAGGCCGCCTTTGCGGTGGCAGGCATCAGCCCGGGGATGCAGGTGCTGGACGTGGGATGCGGGCGGGGGGAGATCCTGCGTCATTGTACCCGGACCGGTGCGGAGGCGCACGGGATTGACTATGCGCGCGCCGCCGTTGTTCTCTCCCGACAGGCGATGGTAGACGGGGAGGCGG
The DNA here is from genome assembly GCA_014874475.1 of Chloroflexota bacterium. Classification (GTDB taxonomy): domain Bacteria; phylum Chloroflexota; class Anaerolineae; order B4-G1; family DUEL01; genus SpSt-77. The sequence continues at coordinate 218,150 of JADBJJ010000012.1, read as the reverse complement.
CAGGTGTCTACCAGGCCGATGCCCGGCGTCTTCCCTTCGCCGACGGCACCTTTGACCGGGTGCTCATGTTTGACATCGTGGAGCACCTCTACCCGTGGGAACTGGACCAGGCCCTGCGGGAAGCGCGCCGGGTCCTCAAACCGAACGGTCGGCTGGTCATCCACACCGCCCCCAACGCCTGGTACGACCGCTACGCCTACCCGGTGGTTCGGCTGGTGCGGATTCTGATGGGGCAGGGAGCGGCATACCCCCGCAATCCCCGGGCGCTGATCCCCGCCAATGTGGATGTGCACGTCAACGAGCAGAGCCTTTTTAGTCTGTGGCGGGTGCTGCGTCGCAACGGATTTCGCGCCCGGGTCTGGCTGGGTACACCGCCACAGCACCGGCAAGAAGGCCTCATCTTCCGCCTGGCCCGCTATATCCTGTTCCACTGGCCACCCTTCCGCTGGTTCTTTGAGCGGGAGGTGTTCGCCGTAGCGGTTCCAGTCACGCGGAAATAAAAGAAATGGGGTAATCTCCCTCTGCGATTTCGGCCAATCTCCTATCGCTCGGCGATGCGGTCTATACCACCCATCCAGGGCCGCAGGGCCTCCGGCACCACGACGGAACCGTCGGCCTGCTGATAATTTTCCAGAATGGCGATGACGACACGCGGGAGCGCCAGGCCCGAGCCGTTGAGGGTGTGGACGAAACGGGGGCGGGCATCGGGAGCAGGCCGGTAGCGGATGTTGGCCCTGCGGGCCTGAAACTCCTCGCAGTTGCTGACCGAACTGACCTCCAGCCACTCCCCGCAGCCTGGAGCCCACATTTCAATGTCGTAGGTTTTGGCCGCGGTGAAGCCCAGGTCGCCGGTGCAGAGTTGGACAACGCGGTGGGGAATCTCCAGCCGTCGGCAGAGGTCCAGCGCGTGCTCCAACATCTCCTCCAGCGCGGCGTCACTAGCCTCCGGGGTGGTGAACTGGTACATCTCCACCTTGTCAAACTGGTGGCCGCGCTTGATCCCCCGGACGTCCCGCCCGGCGCTCATCTTCTCCTTGCGGAAGCAGGGAGTGTAGGCGACGTACTTGAGGGGCAGCGCGTCGGCAGGGAGAATTTCGTCCCGGTGGAGATTGGTCAGCGGGACCTCGGCGGTCGGCACCAGCCAGAGATCGTCCTCCCCGTTGTGGTAGAGATTGTCCTCAAACTTGGGGAGTTGTCCAGCCCCCACCAGGCATTCCCGCCGGACCACGAAGGGAAGATAGGCCTCGGTATAGCCGTGCTCGCGGGTATGGACGTGGAGCATCCAGGCAATGAGGGCCCGCTCCAGGAGAGCCCCGGCGCCCCAGAGGACATAGAAGCGGCTCCCGGCCAGCCGGACTCCCCGGTCAAAATCCAGGATGCCCAATTCCGGCCCCAGGTCCCAGTGAGGAAGCGGATCAAAGTCAAAGGCGCGCGGCGTCCCCCATTCCCGCACGATGACGTTAGCGCTCGCATCCGGGCCGACAGGGACAGAGGAGTGGGGGATATTAGGCAGGTGGAGGAGAAGGCCATCTCGTTCCGTCTCAGCGGCGCGCACCCGGGCTTCCAGTTCGGCAATACGGTCACCTACGGCGCGCATCCGGGCAATCAGGGCTTCCCGCCGGGCCGGGTCCTGGATGCGAGGGATTTCTCTGGAAGTCCGATTGCGCTCGGCGCGCAGTTCCTCCACTTGGGTCAGCAAGTCTCGCCAGCGGCTGTCTATTTCCAGGATGCAATCCACCAGCGCGGGGTCCTCATTTCGGGACACCAGCGCATCCCGGACCCGTTGAGGGTCTTTCCGCAGAAGATTAATATCCAGCATATCACTGCTCACGCCTCACGTCTCACGCCTCCCTGGGCCGCAAGTGAGGAAAGAGAATGACCTCCCGGATAGAAGAGCGGTCGGTAAAGAGCATAACCAGCCGGTCAATGCCCATCCCAAAGCCGCCGTTGGGGGGCATGCCGTACATCATTGCCCGGACGTAGTCCTCATCCATCGGGTGGGCCTCTTCGTCCTCTGCCCGATAAAGCCGCCGCATCTCCAGGAATCGCTGCTCCTGGTCCAGGGGGTCGTTCAATTCGCTGAAGGCGTTGGCAACCTCCATCCCGCCGATGAAGGCCTCAAACCGCTCCACGTGAGTAGGGTCATCCGGCTTGGCCTTTGCCAGGGGTGAGATGTCGCGCGGGTAATCGTACAAAATGGTAGGCTGAATCAGATTCGGCTCCACCAGCCCGCTCAGGAGTTCTTTGTCAATCAACTTGCCCCAGGTCTGTCCGGGCTGGGCGGGGATCCCGGCCGCGCGAAGGGCCTCATAAAGGGCGTCGGCGGTAGGGTACTGGGTGTAATCAATGCCGCTGGCCTGCAGGATGGCTTCCCGCAGGGTCATCCGCCGCCAGGGTGGGGCCAGGTCTATAGTATGGCCCTGGTAGGTGATGACGGTAGTTCCCAGCACTTCCCGCGCCACGGTGGAGACCATCTCCTCGCAGAGGTCCATCACTGCCCGATAGTCCAGGTAGGCGGCATAGAACTCCAGCATGGTGAATTCGGGGTTGTGCTTGAAGGAGACGCCCTCGTTGCGGAAGTCGCGGCCGATTTCATAGACCCGCTCAAAACCGCCCACCAGAAGCCGCTTGAGATAGAGTTCGTCTGAGATACGCAGGTAGAGGTCCTGATTCAACTGATTGTGGTGGGTGATAAAGGGGCGGGCCGCCGCCCCACCGTAGACCGGCTGAAGGATGGGGGTCTCCACTTCCAGGAAACCCCGCTCGTCCAGGAAGCGCCGAATGACGGCAATCGTGCGGGCGCGGATGCGGAAAATCTCGCGGACTTCGGGGTGAACCGCCAGGTCGGCATAGCGCTGGCGGTACCGCTCCTCCACATCGGTGAGGGCGGAATAGCGGACAACCCGGTCGCCGATCTGCTGTTCCTTGCCCCAGGGGAGAGGGGTCAGGGCCTTCGCCAGCATCCGCAGGCGGGTGACCTCCACAGTAATCTCACCGGTACGGGTGCGCATCAGGCGGCCCTTTGCCTCCACGAAGTCCCCCAGATCAAAGTCCCGCTCAAAGGCTTCATAGACCTCTTCGCCCAAAAGGTTGAGGCGGAGGAGAATCTGGATTTTTCCGCTCTCGTCCTCCACATGGGCGAAAGTGGCCTTGCCCATCACCCGGATGCTGCGCAGCCGACCGGTGATAGTGACCTCCTGGTCTTCGCCGCCAGCCTCATAGAGGGCAATGGCCTGAGCAGCGGTATGGGTCCGCTCCGCCCGAGGCGGGTACGGGTCCCAACCCCGGGCCTGCAGCCGCTGTAACTTCTCCAGACGCTGCCGCTCCAGGTCGTCCAGTTCCATCCGTTGCCCCTAACTGCTCAGGCGATTTCTACAATCCGAAACACCATCACCCGGGCCGGCGCGTTGACCCGGACCTCGTCCCCGACCTGATGCCCCAAGAGAGCTTTCCCGAGGGGAGACTCATAGGAGATTCGCCCCTGGGAGGGGTCGGCCTCCGCGGGCCCGACGATGTGGTAGGTCTCCGGGGGATTGTCGCCTTCTACAACGGTCACCCGGCTGCCCACATTCACGATTCCGGTGGGTCTCTCGTCCTCCACGATCTCCGCGGTGCCCAGGAGCGTCTCCAGTTCCATAATGCGGCCTTCTACAAAGGCCTGCTCGTTGCGCGCGGCTTCCAGTTCGGCGTTCTCCAGAACGTCTCCCTCGGCAAGAGCCTCGTGGAGCCGACGCGCGACTTCCTGGCGGCGCACTGTCCGCAGGTACTCCAGTTCCGCCTTCAGGCGTTCGTATCCTTGGCGAGTCAGATAGACAACTTGTTCGGCCATATCGTCGGGTCTCTCCTGGGATAAACGATGTGTCACTGGTGAATGAAACCGTTACATTGCGTCTAAAAATCCAAATGCCCGCCCCTGGAAGAGGGCAGGCAAATATCATTAAAAGAAAAGGACTCGGGGCTACTACCGTGCGGCACGTCACCCCCCTTATGCGCAACGACTGAGAGGGGGTTACCCTCTCAGCCGTGTGGTTTTATTATAGCCTACAATGCCAATTTTGTAAAGTGGGTTTCGCCATGGCTGCCTACCCCGGCGGTCATAATATGGTATAATTCTCCCCGATGCATCTCAATATCGGCTACGGCATCCTTCTGGGGCTGGCGGTGGCCCGCTTCCTGCTGGAGATACCGGACGTTCCGCTCCCAGTGCCGGTCATTCTGGTGCTGATGCTGGGAGGGGGAGCGGCGGGGTTTCTCCTGGCCCGACGCCGGGCCTCAATCACTGGCTGGTCCGCAATGGTGTTCCTGGTGGCCGTTCTCTGGCCCTGGCGGCTTTCGCTCCCGGTATGGGGGAGCATCGCATGCCTGATCTGGGCGATAGAATCTCTGCGGGAAAGCGACCGCCCGCCCCTCCTCTCCGACCGCCGGGCCGACCATCTGGCCGACGCGGGGATCTGCATCCTTTTCCTCGCCCTCTACCTGGCCACGCTCTCCCGGGACGTCCTCCCCGCCGATAGCGGCGAGTTTCAGTTGGCGGCCGCGCTCCTGGGTGTGGCTCACCCCCCCGGCTATCCCCTCTACACGATGGCCGGGCATCTCTTTATCCGACTGGTCCCGATCGGCACCCCGGCGCTGCGGCTGAACCTGATGAGCGCGCCGATGGCAGTGGTCACCCTGCTCTGGCTGGCCCGGGCGACCCGCCTCTGGGTCCGACACCTGGGCGCTTCCCCCCGCCTGGCCCGCATAGGGGGTCTGGCTGCCGCACTGACCCTGGGCTCCGCCACCACCTTCTGGGCCCAGGCCACCATCGCTAACATCCGTATGCCCACCCTCTTCTTCGCCGCCCTGGCTCTCTACGCCTTGGCTCGTCTCGCCACAGACGCGCCAAGCAATTCCAGAAGTGCCCGGCACCTCCTCCTGTTGGCGCTGGCTATGGGATTGGGCATCGGGCACCACCCCTCCCTGGCCTTTGTGGGCGTCTTTTTTCTCCTGTACTTGCTGAGTCTGGACCCCCGTCTGGTCCTCCAGCCCCGTCGGTGGTGGCGACCCGCCCTGGTCTTTCTGACCGCGCTGCTCGTACCGATGGCCTACCTCCCCCTCCGCGGCGCGGCCGGCGCGCCGCTGGCTCCGCCCGACCTGGATACCTTCCAGGGCTTCTTGTGGCATGTGCTGGCGAAGGGCTTCGCCGGGGACATGTTCGCCTTCGCCAACCTCCAGGACTTTTCCCACCGTCTGGCCCTGTTGCCTACTCTCCTCACCTTCCAGTTCAACGGCCTCCTTCTGGCCCTGACGCTCCTGGGCCTTCTGACCGTCCTCCGGCGGGACTGGCGGCTCTTCCTCCTGCTGGCGGGCAGTTTCCTCCTCCACACCTACGTCACTCTGACCTACCGGGCTCCGCAGACGGTGGAATATCTGATGCCAGCCTACCTCCCCATTGCCCTCTCCGTCGGCCTTCTCCCCGCCGGATGGGGAAACCCCCAAGACCCTAAGACCCAAAGGGAAAATCCCAACGGTCCCCCGCGTCTTCGGGCCTTCGCAGTAAAAATATATCCCTTTCTGACTGCGCTGGCCCTCTGGGCCGGCGTCATCAACCTCCAGGCGCATCTCAGCATCGCTGAACTGGCCGCCGATACGTCCACCCGCCAGACGGTCCAGCCACTCCTGGAGGCTGCCCCTCCTGGCGCCGTCATCCTGGCCGACTGGCACTGGGCGACCCCGCTCTGGTACCTCCAGCAGGTGGAGGGACGGCGGCCCGATGTGGCGGTAGAGTATGTTTATCCCGTCGTCGGGGAGGACTACGGGGCTACCTGGCTCCGGCGCGTGGAGGAAGTCGGCGCTGACCGGCCTCTCCTGCTGACCCACTTCTACGACTTCTCCGGCTACAGCGCCGAGCCGGTGGGCGCGGGCTTTCGTCTCCATCGTCGCCCCGCGCTGGAGGCAACCGCCCCGCTCTCCCTCACGGGCGCCTCCTTCGCCGAAGGCGTCCAGTTGCTGGGATACCGCCTTCCGGGCCCGCCAGTCCGGGCCGGACAAACCCTGGAGGTCATACTGGCCTGGAGACGGACAGCCCTCTCCGACCGCGCGCCGTCCTTCACTCTCCGTCTGACTGACCCCGATGGGCGCGAGGTCGCCCAGGCCGACCGCTACCTGGGTGCAGACGTCGCGCTCGGCGAAATCCGCTGGGAGCGACTGGTGCTCCCCCTCTACCCCACTCTCCGGCCCGGCCGTTACCGGCTGGTTCTGGGGGCCTACACCGTCTCCGATGCCGGATTTGAGCCGTTGCCCACCGCCGACGGCGAACCGTTCACCCTCCTGACCGAACTGGATGTGGAGCCTACCGCCCGCCTGCCTTTCACCCTCCACCCCCAGCGCGTCCCCTATGCCGGAGGGCCTACTCTGGTCGGTGCCGACTACGACCGGACGGCCCCGGATACCCTGCGGGTCTATCTCCGCTGGCGCGGCCCGACGGACGGCGGGACTCTGCACCTCCGCGCCCCTGGCGGAGCAGAGGGGGCCGCCAGCCTACCGGCCCTTCCCCAGGGCGCGTACCAGACAGTGGCAGTGGACCTCCCCGGGACGGCTCATGGCCTGCTCTCCCTTTCTCTGACCGATGCTACGGGAAAGGAGCGGATAGCGGCAGGCCCATGGGGCTGGCCCCTGTGGCGGGTGCCGCTGGTTGTTCCGCCGGGCGATGTCCGCTTTGTGCCCCTGGGAGACGAGATGGCGGTGGTGGGCGTTCAGGCCTCCCCCGCCGCCCCTGGCGCGCGGATGACGGTGGACGTGACTCTGGTGGGGCTCCGCGCGCTGACAACCGACAACGCCACCAGCGTCCGGCTGATGGATGATGCGGGCCGTTTCCTGGGCGCGCACGATTGCCAGCCCGCGCTGGGCACTGTCCCGACGCTGAAGTGGATTGCAGGCTCGCGGGTCCGGGACCGCCACCTCATTTCTATTGCACCGGACTGGGCGGGTGGCAGCATACGGGCCACGCTGGTGGCCTACGAACGCTTCCGCATGACCCCCCTCCCCCCGATGGACGACCGGAGATGGGAGGCGGTGCCGCTGAGATAAACGGATTGGGGGCAGGCGGCTTCGTTTCCTGCCCCCACGACGGACTCTCTGTGCCCGATGGGGCGTGGACCAGTAGCGTGCCCGGCGCTTCCGGAAGGGCCTGGCCCGTCGTTTATTCCGATGCGCTGGTGGCGGCGACCAGGGCCTCCAGGTCGGCGCCGAGGGCCTCCAGTTCCCGCCCGTAGCAAGCCCAGTCGTTCCGGCGGAGACATTCCTGCGCCGCCAGGTAGTGGGCCTGCGCAGATCGGGCCAGCGCGGCCACGTCGTCGGAGGCAGTGGGGGACGTGGCGGGCGGGGTCACGGGCGGCGGCGCCGCCAGCCCTATTACCTGCGCCAGCGCCGTTGGCAGGTTCTCCGCCATAGCCACCGAGTCGCCGTAGGCCACCAGCACCCGCTTCAACTCCGGGAACCGGCCTGCCTCCGCCTGCAGATAGAGCGGCTCCACATAGAGCAGAGTGTCGTCTATCGGGATGACCAGCAGGTTACCACGGATCACCTGGGAGCCGCGCTGATTCCAGAGCGTCAACTGCTGGGAAATGTACGGGTCCTGGTCAAAGCGGGCCTCTATCTGCATGGGCCCGTAAATCAGTTCCTGCTTGGGAAATTTGTAGACGCCCAGTTGCCCATAGTCCTCGCCGTCCGAATCGGCATAGAGCCAGGCAATCATGTTGCGCCGTCCATTGGGGACATACGGGCGCATCAGCAGGAACTCCACCTTGTCCTCATCGGGCAACTGCATCACCACGTAATAGGGCGCCATTTCCATCTCGCCCTGCTCCCGGACTTCCGTCGGCGCGGCCCAGAGGTCCTCTTTGTTGTAGAAGACCTGCGGATCGTCCATGTGATAGGCGGCGTAGGCGGCAGCCTGGACCCGGAAAAGTTGCTCCGGGTAGCGCCAGTGGGCCCGCAGGACACCGGGCATCTGCTCCCCGGGCGTGAAGAGGGTGGGAAAGACAGCCTGATACGTCCGGATAATGGGGTCGGTGGGGTCTACCACGTAGAAGGTCGTCCGGCCGGTGTAGGCGTCTATGGTGACCTTGACACTGTTGCGGATATAGTTGACGCCGTCAAACGGCTCCGAGTAGGGGAAATGGTTGCTCCAGGTATAGGCGTCATACATCCAGACAATGCGACCGTCGGCAATCACCGCATAGGGGTCGGGGTCGTACCAGAAGATGGGGGCCAGAGTCCAGACCCGTTCGCTAATCTGGCGGTTGAAGAGGATGCGGCTATCGGGACGCAGCGCAGAGGAGAAGAGAATCTGGGAACTGTTGAGGCGAAGGGCAAAGAGGGCCCGTCGGAAAAAGCCGCCCAGCGGCACACCCGCCGGACCTTCGTAGCGGGTATAGATGTTCTGGTCGCCGCGGGGATAATCAAACTCCGGCTCTGTCGTGTTGACGATGGCGTACTCCCGGGTCACTTCGCCGAAGTAGATTTCCGGACGAGTTATCTGCAAAGCCGGGTCGGTGCTCTGGGGAGGGATGTCCCGGGCCAGGAGGACGGGGAGTCCCTCGCGGGTGAACTCGTTGACAGGACTCACGACGGCGCCATAGCCGTGGGTGAAGACCAGGTGACGGTTTACCCACGTCTGGGCCTGCTCAGCCAGTTGGTCCACATCCAGTTCCCGCACCGCCAGCATCACTTCCCGAAGGCCGTCTTCCAGGACGTAGCGGTCCACGTCCACATCGTTGAAGGTGTAGTAGAGACGGATCTCCTGGAGTTGCCCGTAGGTGGTCAGAAGGGGGCGCCAGTCCCAGAGACGGATATTCTGGATGGTGGACTGGTTGGCTTCCAGGACGTCCGGAGTCAGATGGCCTTCGGCGGGGAAATCCTGCTCGCGGACGTTTTCCAGACCGAAGCCGATGCGGGTGAAGCGGATGGCGTGCTGGATGTAGGGCCGCTCGGCACTCAGTTCGTTAGGGGCGACGACAAAGCGCTGGAGGGCGGCGGGGTAGATTGAACTGAGGACGCTCAGAAGCAGCCACGCGCCGCCGACCAGGAGGAGAAACCGCCAACGGCGGATGTAGAGGTTGAGCAGGAAGAGAAGTGCAGCGACCAGAAGAACGACGGTGAGCAAGTCGTAAATGGGGATACGGGCGTGGACGTCGGTGTATCCGGCACCGAAGACGGCGCCCCGGCTGGAGATCAGCAGTCGGAAGCGGGCCAACTGGTACTGAGCCGCGATCAGGGCCAGGGTCAGCGCACCCAGGACGGAGAGGTGAGCGATGGGGCCCCGATCCTGCAAGGCGCCCGCCGTCCCGTAGGCGACCAGGACACCCAGCAGGCTGAGGATGGCCAGGGACAGGAACCAGCCCGCCAGCAGGTCGTAGACTGGCAGTCGGAAGATGTAGAAACTGACATCCTGGCCGAAAATGGGGTCGGCCAGGCCGAAGGGGACGGCGTGCCGGAACAAGAGGAAATCCAGCCAGCGGGAGGAGAAGACCTGGGCCATGATGAAGGCGATGAAGAGGCCGATGCCGACGAAAATCCACCGCAGAGTCCGGGATCCCGTGCGGCCCAGGCGGGTGCGGTAGGGGCGAAGGATGCGGCTTTCAGTCAGGCGGGCAGGGAGAAGGAGCCAGTTGACCGCCAGGACCGCCGCCGCCAGCAGGCCACCAACCAGGAAGGTGACGACGGTCGCCACCAATCGGGTCTGATAGACCGGGAGGTAGCCCAGTTCCTCAAACCAGAGCCAGTCGGTGTAGATACCGGCAACGAATTCCAGCAGGCCTGGCCCGAAGATGATGATGATAGCCAGCAAGCCAGAAAGGATGAAAGTCCACTTCAGACGGGAGGGCATAGTCTCCTTTCACCGCATGTCGGAGGATCCGAATTCTGCCTGAATGGTCTGCATTCGCCTGCGACAGGCGGCATAGCAACAAAGCCGTTTTGCGGTTTTACCCAGCAGCCCCTACACGCGGGTGACGTACTCTTTAGTGCGGGTATCCACCCGGACGATATCTCCGGCCTGGACGAAGAGGGGGACTTGAATCTCCAGGCCGGTCTCCAGGATGGCCTTTTTCAACACATTGGTGGCGGTATCGCCCGCAACGGCAACCTCTGTATCCACCACCTGCAAGTCCACGGCGGTGGGGAGTTCCACCTCAATGGGCTGACCTTCGTACATAGAGATGACCAGTTCCATACCCTCTTTCAGGTACCCGGCCTGCCCTTCCAGCACATAGGCGGGGACACCGACCTGGTCAAAGGTCTCTGTGTCCATAAAATAGTACAGGTCGCCATCGTTGTAGAGGTACTGGACGCCCCGGCGCTCAATCCGCACTTCCTGGACCCGGTCACCAGATAGGAAGGTCTGCTGGATAGTGGCACCTGTACGCAGGTTGCGCAGTTTAGTACGGATAATGGCATTGCCCCGACCGGGCTTGTGGTGCTGGTAGTCTAGGACCTTATAGAGTTCTCCGTCCAGAATGAAAGTTGTTCCTCGGCGCAGGTCGTTCACATCAATCATACCCGTTTCCTCCCAGACAATGTTGGCAGAAGCATTATACCAGGTACAGGTAAGAGCGTCAAACCGCTATATGCGCCCGTACAGTGGAAATGACCCGGTCTACATCCTCGTCTGTCTCCGGAAATGGCATATCCCGGAAGAGCCACCAGTCCTCTGTATGCTCCATGACCGCTTCCGGCGCAAGGACGGTCAGCGGGCCCAGCGTCTCCAGTTCCAACATCTCCCCGTTGGTGAACAGTTCCGCACAGCAGCCCCGGTCGGGATAACAGGCCCCCGGGACGACGGAGAAGGTTTTCAGGAAGAGATGACCGTCCCGCCAGTAGGCCAGCCAGGTCTCTGCCGGCGCAACAACCCCTATTTTCTGCGGCGCGGCGTGGGTCGGATCCTGACGCAATCGGACGTACCGGCGGCCCCAGGTCCAGCGGGGGTCGCTCATATCGGTGTACGCCCAGAGGACCAGGGCGCCGGTAGGGAGCAGTTGCTCCTCGTGCCGCCCGCGCGGGGGCATGGGCAGGATGGCCACCCCGCCAGGCGCCATCACCGAGAGCGCCCAGGGGGCCAACTCCACCGGCCACAGGGAGCCGTTCCGCAGACGGTGGACAACCCGGACGTGGGGGCGGTCTGCCTCCAGCGAGATGTCCATTTCTTTCTGGATGCCCGTGGTGGGCTCCAGCGGCTGGACGACCCGGATGAAGGTGGAATGGACCTGTACCTCCACGGGGTTGTTATCGGGGAAGTAGGTGCGGGGCATCGCTTCTGGCGCATGCCAGAGCCGGTGCCCGCCGTAAATCCGCCACTCCTCGCCTCCCACCCGGCCCAGCATCTCCGGGTATTCCTTGAATTCGTTGGCCTGGCCGACGAAGCCGAACCGGATGACACGCGGGCCCACATCGGCGGTCACCACCAGGTCCACCAGTCCATTAGACCACCGATAGCAGTTGGGCCACCCTCCGTATTCTACCTTCCGGATGTCCATAAAAACCTCCTACAGAAGTGCCTGGCACGCCCCTCGTGGAGGGCTTTGCCGGGAAGTGAAAGATGAGGGATAATGTACGCTGTACAGGACCTGTTTCAGAGTTCCAGGAGGAACCGATGAGCCGACGGCCCTTTGTGCTGGCGAACTGGAAAATGGCGATGACCATTGCCCAGAGCGTGACCTTTGTGGGGGAGTTTCTCTCCCGCGCTAGGCCCTGGCTGGATACTGTAGAGGTTGTGCTCTGCCCACCATACACCGCGCTGGCGGCGGTCGCTGCTGCCGTCAGGGGAACCCCCATCGCGGTAGGCGGACAGGACCTGTGGCCTGGCCCTGGTCAGGCCCACACCGGCGCTATCTCCGCCGAACTGCTGGCCGACGCCGGCGCCACATGGGCAATGGTCGGCCACTGGGAAGTACGCCGCCGCCTGCGGGAAGACGACCAGGCGGTGAACCGAAAGGTACGGGCCGCGCTGGAAAGCAACCTGCGCCCTATCCTCCTCTTCGGTGAGGCCGTTAGGGAAATCTTTGACCCCGGACGGCTGGCTGTTTTGCTGGACGGTTGCGACCAGGAAGCGGTAGCCCGGATGGCTTTTGTCTACGAGCCGGAGGGGGCCATCGGGCAGCGGGAGCCGGTGTCGCCGGCCCATGCTGCCGCTGGCTGCAGGGCCATCCGCCGCTGGCTGGCGGACCGGTTCGGCGAAGAGACCGCCGAGCAGGCCCGCATCATCTACGGCGGGAGCGTGACACCGGAGCACGCGGCGGCCCTTCTGGCCAACCCCGATGTAGACGGCCTGGGGGCCACCCGTCGGGGCCGGGACCCCGCCGCCTTCGCCGACATCGTCGCCCAGATCGCAGCCAGGGGGTGACGGTGGCGGCGGCCCCGCCACCCCCAACGTCATCTACAGGATGAGCATCGCGTCCCCGAAACTGTAGAACCGGTAGCGAAGGCGCACGGCTTCGGCATAGGCCCGGTCCATCAACTCCTTGCCGCAGAAAGCCGCCACCAGCAGCAGGAGAGTGGACCGGGGCAGGTGGAAATTGGTAATCAGCGCATCCACCACCCGGAAGCGGAAACCTGGGTAGATATAGAGGTCGGTCATACCCTCGTAGGGGATCACCACCCGCCAGGGGCAGGATTCGGCGTCGGCGTCACCGCCCACTGCCGCCAGGCCCGTCGTCTCCAGGACCCGAACCGAGGTGGTGCCCACCGCAATCACTCGCCGCCCCTCCGCTTTAGCCCGGTTGATCCGCTCCGCCGCCTCTGGTGGGAGACGGCAGAACTCGGTGTGAATCCGGTGCCCCTCCGGTCGTTCTTCCTCCACTGGACGGAAGGTATCCAGCCCCACGTGCAGGGTAACGAAGACAGACTCCACCCCCATCTCCCGCAGCCGGAGGAGGAGTTCAGGGGTGAAGTGAAGGCCCGCCGTCGGTGCCGCCGCCGACCCCGGGGTGTGGGAATAGACGGTCTGGTATCGCTCCGGGTCCGCCAGCGGACGGCGGATGTACGGTGGCAGTGGGGTCTGCCCGACTGCTTCGGCCAGGGCCAGCACCGGACGGTCAAAGGCCAGCACCCGGAGCCCTCGCTCTCCTTCCTCCAGGACCTTCGCCCCGGCCCCCGTCGGGGCCCCATCCGGGCCGTCCAGCACCTCCAGACGCCCACCGACGCGCACCGCCCGCCCCCGCACCAGCACCTCCCAGACCGTCTCCGAGCGAGGGCGTAGGAGGAGAACTTCCACTCGTCCGCCGGTGGGCTTGCGGGCAAACAGGCGCGCCGGGATGACCCGGCTGTCGTTGTAAACCAGCAGGTCCCCCGGCCGGAGGAACTGGGGCAAGTCACGGAAGATGTGATGGAAAATCGTCCCCGTGGCGCGCTCCACAACCATCAGCCGGGACGCGTCCCGGGGCTCCACCGGTTCCTGCGCGATCAACTCCGGCGGCAGATGGTACTCAAAATCGCTCATTCGGAAGGAAGCGATGTTTCCTCCTTTTCCGTCCGTATTTCGTGCTCTGCTTCAGACCGTCCCATTCCCAGCCAGAGGGCGGCGATCAGGCATCCCCAGGCAACCAGATCCAGAAAGCCGCAACAGCAGTTCAGGCTTCCCACGACCCAGGGCAGGGCATGCGGGGAGCGAATTTGACGAACGATGGAGGGCAGAAGAGCCGTCTGCACAATCCGGGCAGCATCCAGCAGGATCAGCAGCGTGAACGCGGTAGCCGCCAGGATGGGCGCTATCCCCCTGCGGCGCACCAGCAGGAGGACGGCGACAACCAGCCCGGCCAGGTGGACCAGGATCAGCAGAATACGGATCAACGTTTGGGCCAAGTTAGGTAACATAACATTATACCCCTTTGTGATCGGAATATAACAGACCGGGCCTGCACAGTTTCCATTAGCCGGGCGACCTGCGCTCCGCTGATCAGTGCGGCTCCTGTAACAGAGCCAACAGAGAACACGGGAGGACACGGAGCGGCGCGGGGTTCACGGATCAACACCCGTGTCCTCTCAGCGGCCATAGTTATATTTTACTGGAATTCCCTCAGTAGGCAAGATGCCTCTCTCCCGCGTTTGCATCCCCTCCCAGAACGTGTAAAATGGAATCATCCAGCCGTCGGTCATTCCATATATACCGTCATCCCAAAATGATCACCCTTCACTTGACCGGTATCGCCCACGGTGGCGCAGCCATCGGCCGATATGAGGGCAAAGTCATCTTTGTCCCCTACGCTCTGCCCGGCGAGACAGTGCGCGCTGAAATTGTGGAGGACCACCCCCGTTACGCCCGCGCGCGGCTGGCAGAGATTCTGGAACCGTCGCCGGAGCGGATCGGGCCACCATGCCCATACTTTGGGCCCGAAGGGTGCGGTGGCTGCCACCTGCAACACACCGCCTACCCAGCCCAACTCCGCCTCAAAACGCAGGTGGTGGCGGAGCAACTGGCCCGTATCGGCGGCCTCTCCGACCCGCCCGTCCGCCCCACCCTGCCCGACCCTACCGGCTGGGCCTACCGCAATCAGGCCCGCTTCCATCCCGCCCCCTCCGGCGGCCTGGGCTTCTGCCAGGAAGACCGACGCGACATCATCCCCATAGACGAATGTCTGATCCTGCACCCGTTCCTTTCCGAACTCTATGACGCGCTGGACCTGGAACTGCCGGACCTGACCGCGCTCACACTGCGGGCGGGCACCGCTACCGGCGACCGTATGCTCATCCTGGAGACGGCGGAGGACGAGGCCCCGGAACTGGAAATAGACCTGCCCCTCTCCTGCATCCTCCTCACTTCGGACGGAGTGCCCGTCACCCTGATCGGTGAGGGGTATCTCACCGAACGGGTCGCTGGATATACCTACCGCGTTTCCGCCCCGTCCTTCTTCCAGGCCAATACCGCCCAGGCGGAGCGGCTGGTCTCGCTGGTTCTGGACTACCTGGCCCCCGAAAGCCACGAAGTGGTCCTGGATGGCTACTGCGGCGTGGGCCTCTTCACCCTTCCTCTGGCCCAGCGGGCCGGCCTGGTGGTGGCGGTGGAGGCAGACCCCTACGCTGTGGACGACCTGCTGACGAACGCCGCCGATCTGGAGAACGTGGAAGTGGTGGAAGGGCCGATGGAAGCGGTGTTAGTGGACCGCGCCGGAGCACTGGACGCGGCGGTAGTGGACCCACCGCGCACGGGCCTCTCGCCGGAGGCGCTGGAAGGACTGATAGCGGCCCATCCGGCGCGCCTGGTTTACGTCTCCTGCGACCCAGCCACTTTGGCCCGGGACGCCCGCCGTCTGACCGCCGCCGGATACCGCCTGGAGGCCGTCCAGCCGGTGGATATGTTCCCGCAGACTTATCATATAGAGACGGTGAGCCTATGGCTGTTGTAGCGCAACCCCTTCGGAGTTGCTACATCTATGACAGGAGATGAACATGGTTCCCGAGGAAATTCGCCAGCGGGCAGAGCAACTGCGCCGGGAGATTCATTACCACAACTACCGCTATTATGTCCTGGATTCCCCCGTCATCAGCGACTCGGAATACGACGCGCTGATGCGGGAACTGCGACAACTGGAAGAGCAGTACCCGGAACTGGTCACACCCGATTCGCCCACCCAGCGGGTCGGTGCACCTCCCGCCCCGGAGGTCGCTCAGGTGCGCCACCCCGCCCCGATCCTCAGCCTGGAGAACGCTTTCGGCCCTGAGGAGGCCTGGGCCTGGCTGGAGCGAATCTCCAGACTTCTCCCGCCGGGCACCCGGCTGGACTTTGTCGCGGAGCCGAAGATTGACGGCCTCAGCGTCGTCCTCCACTACCGGGACGGGGTCTTCAGCCTGGGCGCCACCCGAGGGGACGGGGAGGTGGGTGAGGATGTCACCGCCAACCTGCGCACCGTCCGCCAACTCCCCCTGCGCATCCCCACAGTGCCCGACGGGCCGAAACCACCGCCCTACCTGGTCGTCCGGGGCGAGGCGTATATGACGGTGCGCGACTTTGAGGAGTTCAACCGTCGCCAGGCGGAGAAAGGGGAAAAGACTTTCGCCAACCCCCGCAACGCCGCTGCCGGTTCCCTGCGCCAACTGGACTCCCGTATCACCGCTCAGCGGCCCATCAGCCTGCTCTGCTACCAGGTGGTGGCCCACGAGGGGGAGCCAGCCCCGCCGTCCACCCAGTGGGAGACTCTCCAGTACCTGCGCGCGCTGGGCTTCCCCGTCCCCGAACAGGCTGCTTACTTCCCAGACTTTGGAGGGGCCGTTGCCTACTGCCAGGAATGGGAACGGAAGCGGGATACTCTCCCCTACGAGGCCGACGGGATGGTCATCAAGGTCAACGACCTGCGGGTCTCTGCCGTCCTGGGGGTGGTGGGCCGGACGCCCCGGGGGATGGTGGCCTATAAGTTCCCCGGTCGGGAGGCAACGACGCGCCTTCTGGATATCCGGGTCAATGTGGGCCGCACCGGCGTCCTTACCCCCTACGCCGTCCTGGAGCCCGTCCCTATCGGCGGGGTGACCGTCACCAAAGCGACGTTGCACAATTTTGACTACATTGCCGAGAAGGACATCCGCGTCGGCGACCGGGTGATTGTCAAGCGGGCCGGAGAGGTGATCCCCTACATCGTTGGGCCGGTGGCGGACGTGCGGACGGGCGAAGAGAGGGTCTATACCCCGCCGGACCGCTGTCCGTCCTGCGGGGAGCCGGTGACCCGCGTGCCGGGCGAGGTCGCCGTCTACTGCGCCAACGCGGCCTGCCCGGCCCAACTGGTTCGCCGGATCGCCTATTTCGCCTCGCGCGGGGCGATGGACATTGAGACGCTGGGGGAACGGACGGCCCAAATGCTGGTGGACCGGGGCCTGGTCCGCGATATCGCCGACCTTTACTTCCTGCGTAAGGAGGACCTGCTGGGGTTGGAGGGGTTTGCAGAGAAGAAGGCGGAGAACCTGCTGGCGGGAATCGCGGCTTCCAGGAGGCAGCCGTTCAGCCGGGTCCTCACCGCGCTGGGCATCCCCCAGGTGGGCGGCGTGGTGGCGGAGACGCTGACCCGGCAGTTTCGGTCGGTGGACCGGCTGGCTCAGGCGACTGAAGAGGAGTTGCAGCAGGTCCCCGGCATCGGGCCGGAGATCGCCCGCGCGGTGGTGGAGTGGTTCCGCCGCCCGCGCCACCGGGAGATTGTGGAGAAACTCCGGCGCGCGGGGGTGAAACTGGCGGAGGAGGCCCCCCTCGCGGAGGCGAGGCCCCAGCCGCTGGCAGGGTTGACTTTCGTGATTACCGGCACTCTCTCCCGGCCGCGCGAGGAGGTGGCGGCGATGATTGAGCGCGCTGGCGGCAAGGTCACGGATAGCGTCAGCCGCAAGACGGATTATCTGGTCGTCGGCGAGGCGCCGGGCGGTACGAAGTATCGCCGCGCGCAGGAACTGGGGGTGCCGATGATTGATGAGGAGCAGTTGATGGGGATGATGGGGGTGAGAGGTGAAAAGTGAAACGTGAACCGTGAAGAGTGAAACGATCTGGGTTTTGTGTTCCGGGTGACGGTCCAGGTGACAAAGCGCAGCGGAGTCGCGTTTTATGGCGCTCCGCTGCGCTGTGTACCTGACTGCGAACGATGTGCCTGACTACGAATGTTGCTCCTGCTCAGCAGTGGCGACAATGACCCGGGCCGGGCGCAGGAGTCGGTCGCCGATGCGGTAACCCGCCCGGACAACGTGGACAACGGTATCCGGCTCTTTGCCGACCTGCTGCGCGGGAACGGTGCCCACTGCTTCGTGCCAGGCCGGGTCAAACGGCTGGCCGTCGGCTTCTATCGGAGTCACTCCCTCCCGATTCATCAGGTTCATCAGGCTGCGGTGGGTCAGTTCCACCCCCTGGCGGATGAACTCCGCGTCGGCGCCATCTACAGAAAGGGCCCGGGCCAGGTCGTCGGCCACATCCAGGAAGTTCCGCAGCAGCCGCTCCCGGTCGGCAGCGATGCGCTCCTCCGCCAGGCGCTGCAGCCGCTTGCGGAAGTTATCCATTTCCGCCTCTAAGCGCAGCGCCCGGTCTTTCCACTGTTCCAGTTCCTCTCTCAATGCGTGTTCTTCCGAAGGGCCCGCCGGGGCCGGCGGAGCGGCGGCTGTCGTTGGCGGCGCCGGCGGTGGGGCCTCCGCCACCGGCGGGGGCGCCTCATCCACCGGCACGACCGGCGAAGGCGGCGCCTCCTCCAGTTCCGGCTGGACAATGCGAATGGGGATTTTCTTTCGGGTCGACACGGCCTGTCCTCCCTCTCCACCAGCACACACAGGATACGGAACACCCGCTCCGCGCTCCGTGCGCGCTACGTCTCGCGGAATTCGCCCTCAATCACATCCCCTTCGCCGCTGGAGGGGCCGGCACCGCCCGGAGTGGGGCCGCTTGAACCACCCGCCGCCTGCTGCCGGGCGTACATCTGCTGGCCCAGCGCCATGCTGGCCTGCTGGAGTTGCTCTATCAGCCGCCGGATGCGGGCGATGTCTTCGCCCTTTATTGCCTCCCGCAGGTCGCGGATCAGGTCCTCAATGCGGCTTCGGTCGGAACCGGGTACCTGGTCGCCCAGTTCCCGCAGGAACTTCTCCGTCTGGTAGATAACGCTATCAGCCGTGTTGCGGGCCTCCGCCAGTTCCCGCCGCCGCCGGTCCTCCGCCTCATGCCGCTTCGCCTCGTTCAGCAACCGATCCACCTCTTCCTTGCTCAGGTTGGTGGTGGCGGTGATGGTGATACGCTGCTCCCGGCCCGTCGCCTTATCCCTCGCCGAGACGTTCAGAATGCCATTGGCGTCAATGTCAAAGGTGACCTCAATCTGCGGGATGCCGCGCGGGGCGGGCGGGATACCCTCCAGGTTGAAGCGGCCCAGGCTGATGTTATCCGCCGCCATTGGGCGCTCCCCCTGCAGGACGTGGATGGTGACCACCGTCTGCCCATCTTCGGCAGTGGTGAAGATTTCGCTCTTGCGCACCGGGATGGTGGTGTTGCGCGGGATGAGCGGGGTCATCACACCACCCAACGTCTCCACGCCCAGCGTCAACGGGGTGACATCCAGCAAGACCACGTCCCGCACCTCGCCACCCAGTACGCCGGCCTGGATGGCCGCGCCGACCGCCACTACCTCGTCCGGATTGACGCCCTTGTGGGGCTCCTTGCCACCAGTCAGTTCCCGCACCAAGTCCTGAATCATCGGCATCCGGGTGGCACCGCCCACCAGGACCACCGCGTCCAGGTCCCGGGCGCTCATTTTGGCGTCCCGCAGTGCCTGCTCAAAGGGGTTACGACAGCGCTGGACCAGGTCGGCCGTCAACTGCTCAAATTTGGCCCGCGTCAGCCGCATCTGCAGGTGCTTGGGGCCGGAGGCGTCGGCAGTGATGAAGGGCAGATTGATTTCCGTCTCCAGCATTGTGGAGAGTTCAATCTTCGCCTTCTCCGCCGCCTCCTTCAGCCGCTGGAGCGCCTGCCGATCCTGCCGCAGGTCAATCCCGTACTCCTTCCTGAACTCGTCCGCCACATAGTTGACGATGCGCTGGTCCCAGTCATCGCCGCCGAGGAAGGTATCGCCGCTGGTTGCCTTGACCTCAATGACGCCCTCCCCCACCTCCAGGATGGAGACGTCAAACGTGCCGCCGCCCAAGTCAAAGACCAGAATCGTCTCCACGCCTTTCTTATCCAGCCCGTAGGCCAGGGAGGCCGCCGTCGGCTCGTTGATGATGCGCAGGACTTCCAGACCGGCGATCTTCCCGGCGTCTTTCGTCGCCTGGCGCTGGCTGTCGTTGAAGTAGGCCGGGACGGTGATGACGGCCTGGGTGACCGGTTCGCCCAGGTAGGCCTCCGCATCCTGCTTCAGTTTGCGCAGGATCATCGCCGAGATTTCCTGCGGTGTGTAGTCCTTCCCGGTCTGCGGGATATAAACGCGCGCGTCCCCCTGGGAGCCAGCGATAATCTTATAGGGCAGGACGCTGCGGGCCTTCTCCACCTCGGGGTCGTCGTAGCGGCGCCCCATCAGCCGCTTGATGGAGAAGATGGTGTTCTCCGGGTTGACAATGGCCTGCCGACGGGCCGATTGTCCCACCAGCCGCTCGCCGGTTTTGGTGAACGCGACGACGGACGGACAGAGGTTGCCCCCCTCAGCCGTGGGGATGACGACTGGCTCGCCGCCCATCAGGACTGCCACAACGGAGTTGGTCGTTCCCAGATCAATCCCGACGATTTTACCCATACCAAGACCTCCAGATCAGCAGATTGGTAGGGAAACTCACAAAGTTACCCTACAAGCCGGAAATATCGCGGTAACAGTATGCCACTGATGTATGAGAAAACCGTTAGAGTTGTATTAGAAACGCATTAGAAACCGGTATCCGAAATCCGCATCCGGATCCGCAGGGCCACTTCGCGGAGGGCGTAGATGGTGGCGAAACCCGCCGCCGCAGTGACCAGGCCTGCTGCCACGAAGATAATTTGCACGCCCAGGAAGTGGCCCAGGAAGGCCGAAAGTCCCTCCGCCAACGCTGTCCCAGCGGCGACAATGAGCGCCACTGCCGACTGGACCCGCCCCCGCACTTCATCGGGAGAGAGGGCCTGAACCATCGTATCCAGTGCTCCTCGGGCGATGACGATGCACATCCCCAAAGCCACCACGCTGAAGAGGACAACCAGGTAGTTGGGAGCGTAGGCGAAACCGACGATGGCTCCACCCGACAGAATCAGCATCCATCCCACTAACAAATGAAGGGAGAATCGGTGCGAAAGGCGGGCCGCGACCAGTCCGCCCAGAATGGAGCCGACGCCCAGCGCGCTCATTGCCCCCCCATACTCCAGCCCTCCAGCCCCCAATTGGAGTTTGAGGTGGGGGATAGCCAGCAGGACCACAGCGCCGATGCCCAGGGTCGCCACACCCGTCACTGGTAGCACCCGGCGAAGGGATGGGGAGCGATAGATAAACCGGAGTCCCACCCGCATATCCTGCCAGAGGGTCCGGGAGGGAGCCAGGCCGGAATCGCCGTTCCGCAACGGCGGGATACGGATCAGCCAGATTGTCGCCGCTGAGATCACAAAGGTAGCGCTGTCAAAAATAATCGCTGCTGGCCATCCCCACAGTTCCACAATGCTCCCGGCGAACATCGGGCCCAGGATAAGGGCCAGAATGTAACTGCCTTGAATCATCCCGTTGGCTGCCAGGAGGAGGTTGCCGGGGACGATGTTGGGGATGCTGGCATTGCGGGCCGGGTAGAAAAAGGCGCCAACCATCGCCATCCCCGCCGCTGCCAGGTAGAGAATCCAGAGATCGTCTGCTGTCCGCACCAGCAGGGCGGCCAAGACCAGGAGCGCCCGCAAGAGATCGGAGGCAATCATGACCCACTTGCGGTCCATACGGTCGGCGATGACGCCCCCCACCAGTCCGAAGAGGATTTGGGGGAAGGCCAGGGAGAGTGCCGGGATCAGGAGGGCCAGAGGCGAAGGGGAGAGTTGGGTGATCAGAGTGACCGCCGCAATCAGAAGACACTGATCCCCGATCTGGGAGAGCAGTTGCCCCCCCCAAAGGAGCATGAAATCCCGCTGTTCCAGCAACGGCTTCGCCAGCCCCAATCCGATGGAACTGCGCCGGGGAAGTGCGGACGCCGTCAGGGGTTCCGATCCCCCCTTCTCTACCGGCGTCGGCAACGGGGTTACAGTGGATTCTTTCATACGGGTTTTCACCTATCTGCTGTGCCGCCCTCCCATCGGGCCGATCATTGGGCCATCGCTCGGTGGATACTCTCCACCGCTGCTCCCATGCTCATCGGGAGCGAACCAAAACGGTCCACGTCCCTTTCTGTACCACCTCATCCCGCTGGTTCAACACAACAGCGGAGATGGTCACAAAGCCTCCGCCCAGATGGGGCATTTCCCTTTTCTGCGTCGCGCTCATCCGCACCCGAATGGTATCCCCAATCCGGATGGGGGCGCGGAATTTCCAGTCCAGCCCGATAAAGGCGATGGCTGTGCCTTCCATAAGGCCCGTCTGCCAGGCCAGCCCGCTGGCGACGGAGAGCCCCAGCAGGCCGTGGGCGATGCGCTCTCCAAACACCGTCGTCCGCGCATACTCCGGGTCCACATGCAGCGGGTTGTTATCGCCGGAAAGTTCGGCAAAGGTCAGAATGTCCGCTTCGGTGATGGTGCGCGGCGCCGATTCTATCTCTTCGCCGATGACGAAGTCCTCAAAGTATCGTCCCCGGGGTTCCATCTGGTGTCTCCTGAGTTCGGGTATCCTCCATAACCGCCTTCAGCGCCCGGATGGCTACCTCCACCATCCCGTCGTCGGGCGGGCGGGTGGTGAGTCGTTGCAATGCCAGGTTCGGGCCCACCAGCGGGCGCATCCAGGGCCGATCGGCAAAGCGAGCGCTGAACTGCATCCACTCGTAGGCCAAGCCGACAATGAGCGGGATCGCCAGTATCCGGCTGAGGACCCGCCACATCAGCGGCAACTGCCCCAGCGGAGCCAGGACCAGGACGGAAATGACCACCACGGTCAACAGAAAGGACGTGCCGCACCGGGTGTGGGCGGTGGAATGAGCCTGAACGGCCTCCACCGTCAGCGGCACGCCGGCCTCGTAGGCGTTGATGGTTTTGTGCTCCGCCCCGTGGTAGGCGAAAACTCGGCGGATGTCGGGCAGAAACCCGACCCCCCAGATGTAGCCCACCACCAAGAGCAACCGGACCAGTCCCTCCAGCAGGCTATCTGCCAGAGGGGAGAGCGGTACGGGGAGCAGGCCCACCAGCACGGACGGCAGAACCATGAAAAGGCCAACGCCCAGGGCCAGACCCAACAGCCCGCTGACCCATCCCATCACGCCGCTGAATGAACCCGCTTTCTCCTCTTCACCGAGAGCCACATCCGCCGACCACATCAGCGCACGAATCCCCAATCCCAGCGCGTCCCAGAGCATAGTCAGCCCGCGCAGGAGGGGGATGCGGGGGATCACTCCCCGGTATATCGCCGACCGAAGGGGCTCGGTGCGGAGGACAATCTCCCCCCGGGGGTTGCGAACGGCCATCGCCATGCGGCGGGTGCTCCGCATCATCACCCCCTCAATCACCGCCTGCCCCCCGTAGCGCTCCATATTCGACCACCCAGTCCTGGTAAATATCACAGAAATACCCTCTGACCTCTACTGGCTAACCTTATAAGTCGTACTCCACCCCCAGTTCGGCGGCAATCGCCCGCAGGTCGGCCGCGACTTTGGGGTTCAGCGGGATGCCCTCCCGCTGCCGCCGCTCTGTTTCCTCGTACTCTTTCTCTCCATGGATGTAGATACGGGTGGCACCCTCCGCCTTCGGAGCGTTCTTCAACCGCCGCTGCAGGTCATCCATCGCGGCCTTGAATTCATCCAGAGGCCGGAATCCATCCACCCGCCAGGCCCCGAAGAAGTGGCCCAGGTTGGCAGGCAGAGGCTTGCCATCCGGCGTTTTCGGGTAGACCAAGTCGGCGTAGGCGGCACCGGAGAGAACCGCGCAGAAGACGTCCACCCAGAGAGCCAGGCCATACCCCTTGTGTCCGCTGAGCAGTTCCCCTTCGCCACCCAGTGGGAGCAGGCCGCCGCCGGCCCGATTCTTGAAGTTCTCCAGCACGAGACCCGCGTCTTCGGTGGCGATGCCGCGCTCATCGGTGGCCCACCCCAGTGGCATCGGCTTTCCCAGCCGGTGATAGACCTCCAGTTTGCCCCGGGGGACGGTGCTGGTGGCCATATCCAGGACGAAGGGGGGCTCTTCTCCGGCGGGTGCAGCGATGGCGATGGGATTGGTCCCCAGCATCGCGTTGCGGCCAAAGGTCGGCACGACCAGGACGTCGGCATTGGTCATGGACATGCCGATACAGTCGTGTTCCAGGGCCATCATAGCATAATATCCGGCGATGCCGTAGTGGTTGGAGTTGCACACAGCGACGAACCCTGCGCCGAATTCCAGCGCCTTGCGGATGGCCAGCCGCATCGCCCGGTAGGAGACAGGCTGCCCCAAACCGGCGCCGGCATCTATGAGGGCCGTGACCGGCGTCTCACGCACCACCCGCTCTTGAGGACGGGCGACCATCATGCCGGTCTGCAACCCTTCCACGTACCGGCGCAGTCGGGCCACGCCGTGAGAATCAATCCCGCGCAGGTCCGCCGCCACCAGCACATCGGCGGTGATGCGGGCATCCTCTTCCGGCACATCCAGTTTCCGGAAGACCCGTTCGCAGAATGCCCTAAGGGGCTCCGCCCAAACGTGTACTTCTTCTGCCATTTTCCCCTCCGGAAAGATTGGATCAAAAAGAGGGGGGCAAGGCGAAGCGGCTTCGCCGTCCGCTCTGAACCCGCCCTGAATCAACGGCTTGATAACTCGTAGATCCGCTGGTTAGCCTGTTCCTCCAATTCCCATCGCACCCGCTCCAGCAGCGCGTCGGCCCGCAGTTCCTCCAACCGGTAGCAAGGGGCCTGGAGGTGGTTCGCCAGCGCCTGCGCTAATCCCTGGTCAAAGGACTCGTGCTCCATGTTGATAACCACCGACCGGATGCAGGCCTGGGGGAAGAGTTCCGCAATCCGGTGGGCCTCCTCCTGGGGCGGCAGATCGCTCATAGAGACGTTGCCGGCCCCGTCGGTGAGGAGCACCATCAGCGGCATCAGATCGGGATGCTGACGGAGTTCGCGAGTGATGACCTCGTAGGCCAGGTTGAGCCCGGCGGAGAGGGGGGTTTTCCCCCCGACCGGGACATCCTGGAGCGCTTTCTGGGCGCGGGTCACGCTGCGGGTAGGCGGTAGCACTACTCGGGCGCCGTTCTTCTGAAAGATGACCACTCCCACCCGGTCCCGACGCTGATAGGCATCGGTGAGCAGCGACATAACAGCCCCTTTAGTCGCCTCCATCCGCTCCGCCACAGCCATAGACCAGGAGGCGTCCACCACGAAGAGGATGAGGTTGGCCATGCGGCGAACGCGCACTTTGCGGTGATAGTCCTCCGGGCGGACGACCAGCGCAGGGCCGCCGGGCCGACGGCGGCGACTCTGGTGGGGCGCAGCCGCCCGCAGCGTGGCATCAAAGGCCAGATCGCCGGGGTCATCGGGGCAAGGGCGAGCCTGGATGTAGCGCCCACGCCGCTGGTCAGTACGGGTGGTACTGCGCCGACCGGTCCCGGAGCGGGTCAGCCGGTCCAGGGGAGTGTCCAGCCGTCGGGGGGTGAAGGAGTCGCCTGCGGGGATTTTCTTCCCCCCTTCCCACCACTGCCCTTCGGAGGGCCACTGGGGGATGCTCTGGAGGACAGGCTCGCGCGGCGGCTGCTGCCTTTCGGAGGAGGGCATCTCTCCCGTCTCAGTCTCTATGTGCGTTTTTTTTTCCTCTGGGGGGACTTCCTCGTCCACAACCTCCTCTGTTAGCGACGGGTCCTTTTTGACCACCTGGATACGGGCCTCGGCCAGCCGTTCCCCCAGATTATCCAGTGTCGCCTCCACCGGCTGGAGGGGATGGCGCCGGAGACGGTGGGGCAGGGCCAGTTCGGCGGCCAGGAGGATGTCCCGGTCGGTGATGCGAGTGCGTCCCTCAAAGGCCGCATTGGCCCGGGCCGTTTTCAGGATGACCATGTCGGGCCGGTGGCCGTCCACTCGCATCTCAGCCATCATCGCAGCGATGACGGCCAGGTCGCCCCGGTTGTGGCGGACCTGGGGCAGAAGTTGGCGGGCACGGGCAATTTCCCGGGAAAGGGCCTCTTCTCGCGGCAACCATTCGGCATAGAAGCCCTCGGGGTCGCTCTCAAAGGCCAGGTTGCGCTCCATAATGAGCATCCGCGCTGCCGGGTCATGGACGCTCCTGATGTCCACGCAGAGGGCAAAACGGTCCAGGAGTTGGGGACGCAGGTCCCCCTCCTCCGGGTTCATTGTCCCGATAAGGATAAAACGGGCCGGATGGCTGAAGGAGATGCCCTCCCGTTCCACCACATTAATGCCCATCGCGGCAGCATCCAGCAGGATGTCCACCACGTGGTCATCCAGCAGGTTGACCTCGTCCACGTAGAGGACGCCCCGGTTGGCGGCGGCCAGGACTCCTGGCTCAAAGTGGCGCTCCCCCTTCTGGATGGCCCGTTCAATATCCAGCGTGCCCACTACCCGGTCCTCCGTCGCGCTGACGGGGAGGTCCACGAAGCGGGTGCGGCGGCGAGCCCGGGGGAGTTGTTCCCCGGCAGCAGCCCGCTCCTTGCAGAGCGTGCACCAGGTCGCGGGCTGGTCCGGATCGCAGGAGAACGGACAATCGGCGACGACCTCTATCTCCGGCAACAGGGCAGCCAGGGCACGGGCAGCAGTGGACTTACCCGTCCCGCGCTCGCCGCGAATCAACACCCCTCCAATCTGGGGATAGACGGCGTTCAGGACAAGCGCCCGGCGCATCAGGTCCTGGTTGACAATGGCAGTAAACGGGAAAATGGGCGGCATAATCTTACCCGAACCAATTTATGTGATTCGTTCCAATTATACCGCGCTCTGGGAAAATGGGTAGTCCACACACTTGCGCAGCGATGAAGATTCAGCAACCCGCTATGGGGAGACGACCGGAAAAAAAGGAAACACTGAAGTTACTGGCCGGGGTGAAGGAGGGGAATGAGAGCGCGCCACAGAACCACCTGCCCCACATCATCACAGGGGGCTCCAGCGGAGGGCGGCATCGTACATGGCCACGATATTGGCTGGGGGGATATCGTGCTGAAGGTCGTGGACGGGGGCAAAGACGTAGCCACCTCCCGGCGCGAAGATGGAGAGGCGGTCGCGCACGTCCGCCTCCACCTCCTCCGGGCCGGCCCAAGGAAGTAACCCTTGCACATCGCCCCCACCGCCCCAGAAGACCAGCCGGTGGCCGAATTCCCGCTTGAGCCTTTCCGGATCCATCTTCGCCGCCGAGGTCTGCACCGGATTGAGGATATCCACCCCGGCCTCTATCAGGTCGGGGATCAGTTCGTAGATGGAGCCGCAACTGTGGAGAAAGACGCGGGCGCGCGTGCGGGTATGGACCAGGCCGTACAACTCCCGGTGATAAGGCTGAAACAGGCGCCGATAAACTTCAGGGGCGATCTGCAACCCCTGCTGGGTGCCGAAATCGTCCCCAAAGCCGACCACGTCCACGTACTCCCCCACTGCGTCCAGGTATCGCTCCAGGTTCTCCCGCGTGGCCTGGGCCAGTTTTGCCACCAGCGCAGTGGCGAAATCCGGGTTCCGCTTCAGGTCTATCAGCCACCGGACCCAGCCCCGGGCGAACTGGGCACCCTCAAAGAGGCTTCCTCCGAACCAGCCAACGATCGCATACTCCGTCTCCTCGTGGAGGCGACGGGCGGTTCGGCGCAGGAAGTCCAGTTCCTCCTCGGCGAGACAGGGCGGCTCCCAGCGCTCCAGGTCGGCGAGGGTGGCGTCGGCCAGGGGGGCATCGCGGGGCACGAAGTGATACGCCCCAGCGGGCATCCAGTGGGAGATGGAGCCATCGGGGGCGCGGATGAGGAGGTCACCTTGAGGGGTAACCTCTGGCTCAAAGTCGGCGGAAATGAGGGCAGGGGAGCCATCGGGAAGCCACCAGGGCTTCCAGCGGATATTGCGGACGCCGGGGATGGGCTCCAGGACAGGCAGACCAATTACGTCCACCCCGAAGCGGCGACGGATCGGCTCCTCCACCTCGGCCAGTTGGAGGAGAATATCGGCCACACGCACCGGCTCTCCATCCAGCCCCAGATGCCGCTTCAGGCGCGCGTATGCAACCGCACTGATGCCGGTGACAGGTGTGCCGCCCAGGTCTATGGGCACCCGATCCGGCTCGCGGTGGGCCAGTGCAGCCCGCACACGTTCACGAGAGTTCACGACGAGAAGACTCCCGGCCGGCGAAGATGGCAAAATCTCGTCAGAAGTGTACCACGAACGATGGAGCATTGCAACTTAATCCATTGGGTTAAAGAGTCACCTCAATCTCCGGCGCCAGCAGAACGTCGGGTTCCACCCAGAACGCCAGCACCAGCAGCGAGCCCGGATGGAGGGATCAAATATGGGCCAGAATGGCCTGGGCAACTGGTGCCAGTCCCCTTCCCTGAGTTTCGGGGCTTCAGCGTACGTATCCACAAACAACAGGCGCGATCCAGGATGGTCAGCGGCATAGTCCAAGAGCGCGGCCATCGTCTTGCCGGTATAAGTGGTCTCCAGGGGCAATCCCTCCGTCCGGGCCACCCACTCCACCGCCCGCAACGCCTCTGGCGTCGGATGGGCATAGCCGGGCCCCAGGTAGCCATCCAACAACTCTACCTCCTCAGCCGTGACGCGCACGGGTGGGACGGACGGGTCCTGCCTGCGCAGGTACGTGGCGGCCCGGTTGACCATTCGGGCGATCTTGGGCCGGTTCGCCACGTCCTCCTCAATCACCCGCACTCCCAGCACGCGGCCGCGCCACCCTGCCAGTCTTGCCCCCAGGAGCAACCCTGCAAAGGTCCCGCATGAGCCCACCGCCACGAACGTCGCCTCCGGCTCCGGGATGCTCATCCGCTCCCACTGAGCCTTAAGTTCAAAGGCGGCATTGACGTATCCCAGCACGCCCAACGTCCCCGGCGCGCCGGGGTAGATGAAGTAGACCGGGCGGCCTGAGCGCACCGTCCAGCGCATATACTGCCAGAGGAAGGAGAGGGCCAATCCCACGTAATCCCCGCAGAAAAGGGCCTCAATCCCCAGCGGGGGACTGGCCCGGAGGTTGTGATAGACCTCGTCGGTGAGGGGCTGGCAGTAGTAACCGCAGACGGTCCGGAGGCCGAACTGGCGCGCGACGACAGCCGTCGCCAGGGTGTGATGGGAGCCCAGCCCCCCGCCGGTGAGGACCACTCTGGACCCCCGGCGCAGGACGTCTCCAAAGATGAACTCAAACTTGCGAACCTTGTTGCCGCCGTAGATGGGGTGGGTCAGACCATCTCGCTTGACCCAGATTTCGGCCCCCGTTTCGGCGGAGAGACACTCCATCGGCGTCAGCGGCGTGGGTAAATCGGCCAGAGGGACAAAAGGGACCCGGTCCCGCAGAATTGGGAAAGCATCAAAAAGGGCTCTCACGGCTCCTCCCGATGCACCCTGAGAGGGGTTTGCAGCGGCCTTCAGCCGCCGCCAACCCCCAACTCTACGTCCCCATGCCCTGCGCGTCCCCCGCAGGGCAACAGCGCAGATAAACGGTCCACGGCCAACCCGAAGTCAGGAAATCAGGCCGGTTCCGGCCCCAGGTGATGCCCCCTGTGCAGAAGAAAGAGAAGTTCACATGACCGGTCAGCAGCGGGATAACCATGGAGTTGCGGCAGACCGACATATCGGCCAGGGTGCGGGAGATGAGGGCATCAAAGCCCGCCGTCACCAGCCCGCTGCGGAAGAGCCAGCGAGTAAAGGCCTGCCAGTGAGAGTTGCGGGCCAGCGGGGCCAGAAGACGGTTCACCCCATCAATCCACGTCCGACGCCCGATTCGTCCCCCGTTCCCCAGGAAGGGGATGGCAGACCGGTCTGCCCGGCCCCGGTGACCATCCCACAGCCCCTCCGACCCCGCCGCCGCAACCATTGGCTGGAGGATGCTCCACGGCGCGCGCAGGATGACCACCTCCGGCGGGTCCGGCAGGGCAGACAGGGGGCCCAGGAGCAGGCCAGCCACCGGGAAGGGAAGGCGGGGTATCAGCGAACGCTCAAAGCGGTTCTGCGGGGACCGGAGCCCCAGCACCACCGGCGACCATCGGCAGACCTGGATGGAGCCGGGCAGGACCCGCAGAACCTCTTCATCGCCGGCCCGGCGGACGGCATCGCAGAAAGAGACACCCTTGTAGAGGGGTACGTCTGGGTGGGCCTGTGAAGAGGATAGCCGCACCACTCCAACCGGCTCTGGCATGTCGGCATCTATGGGGGATTCCATCCGCTCTCTCCTTCGGGCACCTCTGGCAACTCCTCCAGCCAGAACCGCTCCCGGCTCAGGAGTCGGGGGAACTGCCGCCGGATAGCCCCCAGCAAGAACTGCCAGGCCAGGGCCTCCTGGCGACGGCGGGGCGTTTCGCCAATTGCCCACTGGACCAGTTCTAGGAGGTGCACCACAGGTCTACGGTTGGGGTCAACAAAGCGGGCCACCGACATCATCTCCAGACAGCCGACGCAATAGACGCAGGTCACATCGGCGCGCGTGCGCCGATGGTCTCGGGAGGTCGTCCGGGCCGAAAGCAGCAGGCGGAAGGGATGGTAGGCAGAGGCGTGGGAGAAGCCACCGCTGATGCCACAGCAGAGTTGCTCCTGACGGGCATGGGGGCTTTCCTGCACCCGGACTCCGATGGCCTCCAGAATCTGGCGAGGCAGGTCGGCAAACGACGGCTCCAGCGCCCGCGCGTGGCAGGAATCCTGGACGGTCACCTCCTGGGCCAGGGGCTGAACCACCCGGAGGTCACCGCTCCGAAACCGTTCCAGCACTACGGGGAGGTAATGCTGGAACTGGATGCCAGAGAAGTCCGCCCCGAACTGAGGGAGAACATTCTGGAACATATTCAGCCCGGCAGTGCACAGCAGATAGACCCTCCGCGCGCCCAGGCGCTGGAACCAGCGGGTGAGTCGTCGCGCTACCTGTTCCACTGCCTCGTAGAGCCCCATCCGGAAGAGCATCTCCCCGCAGCAGAAGTCCAGGCTGCCCCGGATGTCCACCCCGACAAAGAGGGAGGAGAACGTCAGATAAGGAGCCGTGAGCAGGTTACAGCCAGCATAGAGGAACTCCGACGTGGGCTCCTCCCAGCCCCAGCGGGCGACCGCGGCCCTTTCGTCGGGCGGGAGGCGGTTCAGAATGTCGGTGCGGAAGTTGGGACGAGCGTGGGGCAGGAAATAGCGGGCACGGGCCGGTAACCCCTCCCGCAGGTACGCCTCGTGCCAGCGATCCAGAATCAGGTTGGCCGGGCGGGCGTCGGTGGGGCAGAAAAGATTACAGGCCAGGCAGGACGTGCAGTCTCGCAGGACCGGCGAATCTCTCCCATTTATGAGAGCCTGCATTTCCCGTCGGGCTGTCTCCAGGGGCAGGCAGAGCACGGGGCAGCGATGAAGGCATTCCCCGCAGAGGGTGCAGCAATTGGGATCAAAGGGCAGACGCCGGTACCAGTTCGTCGTCATGTCTGTTCCCCCGGTCATTCCAGGCTGGCATCCCGCGCTCCGGGGACCATCCGGATGGCTTCCTCGGAGCAGGCTGATACGCACTGTCCGCAGCCGAAGCAGGGGCCCACCAGCCGGGCCTGCCCGTCCACCATTGCGCGGGCTGAAAAGGGGCAGGCCGCCACGCAGTCCCCCCGGCCCATGCAGCGCTCCAGGTCGGTATGGGAGACGAAATCCCCTCGGAGGAAGGGATAGTGGCGCTGCCCCAGTTCCCGATTTAAGACATATGGCACACAGCCGCAGGTGCAACAATTGCAAATGACGTACTCGTTCGTCCGCTCCACCGGACAGTGGACAAAGACCATTTGCCACATCCCCAGCCGGTGGCATTCGGTGATGATCTGGCGGGCTTTGTCCTTGCTGATGAGCCGGTACTCATGGGGGAACGCGGTCATCCATGCTGCCACACCGGTGCGGATGACGATGTCTGTCTCTAGAGGATGGTCACAACCGTGATGGGTGGACCGACACCGGCATGGCCCGACCGCGATAGGGCCCTCCAGACGGCCGACCCATTCCAGTATCTGGGGATAAGGGACGGGGCGGGCAGTGTCCCCCAGGTATCCAAAAGGCGCGGCGACCCCCCAGCCCAGTACTGCCCGCAACAGAGGGCTGGCCCCCCAACGCTTCCAACGTCCCCGCAGGAGGTGGTAACTCCAGCCCAGCAGGGGCAGTTCCAAGTAGCGCGCGAAGAGATAGAGGCTCCATCGGCGCAGATGGCTGTATTCGCCTGTCAGGATATGAACACCGGGCATCTCTCAGTCTCTCCCGGAACCAGCAATTGGACCCTACAGATTGTAAGTATACCCGTTCTGCTGCGCCGAGCAGTTGCGTCATATGCAACTTCTTGGCCGATCTCTGCTGGGCGATGTCGTGACCCCCTCCTCAGAAAAGAGGATTTGTGAGCGGCAGTTTCATCCCCCACTATCTCCCTCCCCGCGCCGCGAGGCGGCCGCGGGGAGAGGACAGGAGGATTGGAACACACCCGAAAGAACGCGGGGCTTTTGCAACGTCACCATTGGTATGGTACCGTCGGATATATTCGTCCAGTTTGGCGGCCAGAGCGGCGGCTACCTCTCGCTCAGTCATTGTTGAGGTCATCCGTCACCAACCTCCTTGCTGCGAGGGAGAGACAACGGGCGTCCACCGAGGCGGCTTCGCCCTGTGTTCCTGAGGAGATGAGAGAGCAGCAGGCATAAGACCCCCAGGGGTAGGATGGTCTTTCCAAGCGAAAACGGTTCGCTCGGCTCAAACCGCAGAGCAGCGCTCTACCGTCGGGGCACCAGGCGGGCCATCAGCGTCCGGTAGAAGTAGTCCCGTTCCTGTACCCGGGCGAAGCGAGCCAGGCGCGGGCTGGCCTCCACTTCCACCGCGTCCCCAGGTGTCAGTTCCGCCACTACCTCTCCATCCACGATCAGGGAGGCCGGGGAGTGGCCCCGGACGACTACCCGTACCCGAACCCCCTCCGCCAGCACCACTGCCCGGTCCAGGCTCAAGTGCGGAGCGACGGGCACCAGCAGGATGTTCCGTTGCTGCGGGGGCATAATCGGCCCGCCCGCCGCCAGGGCATAGGCCGTACTCCCGGTAGGCGTAGCGACAATCAGTGCGTCCGCCACGTAGGTGGTGAGCAGGTCACCGTCCACCCGGGCCTCCAGATGGACCACCCGCCCCAGCGCCCCCGGTCCCACCACCACATCGTTGAGGGCGTCCCACGCGGGCAGGTCTCTGGCCCCGATGGTCGCCCGCAGCATCATCCGCTCCTCCACCCAGTACTCCCCCCGCCAGACGCGCCCCAGCACCTCCTCCCACCCGTCCGGCTCCGCCTCGGTGAGGAAGCCCATCCGTCCCAGATTAACCCCCAGAATCAGGGTGGGGTGTCCGGCGGTGTGATGGGCAGCCCGCAGAATGGAGCCATCACCCCCCAGCGTGACCAGCAGGTCGGTGTCGTCCAGGTTCGGGAGGACGGTGCCCTCGTCCAGGGAATCCGTCTCCCAAACCCGGACTCCCCGTTCCCACAACCAGCGGGCGATTTCCCGGGCCAGTGGAGGGGCTGCCGGAAGACGGGGGTGGACGAAGATGCCGACGGTGGTCAAGCGCCGGCCCGTTGCCGCAGCCACGAGACCAGTTCCTCCAGGGGGATTTCCGTCTGCTCACCGGCGGCCATTTCCCGCACCGTTGCCTTCCCCCGGGCCAGTTCGTCCTCACCCAGGATGACGACGTAACGGGCGCCCCGCTTATCCGCCTCCCGCATCTGGCTCTTCAGCCCCCGGTCACCGAAAGCAGTCCAGACGGCCACCCCGGACCGGCGGAGTTCGTCCGCCAGGCGGACCGCCTCCCGACGGGCGCGGTCGCCCAGATGGGCCAGGAAGACGGTGGGGGCTGGCAGGGACGGGACCTCCAGTTCCTGGGCCTTCATCACTATGATGATGCGCTCTATGCCGGCGGCCACACCCACACCGGGGGTCGGCGGACCGCCCAGCGCCTCG
Source organism: Chloroflexota bacterium (assembly GCA_014874475.1). Taxonomy (GTDB): domain Bacteria; phylum Chloroflexota; class Anaerolineae; order B4-G1; family DUEL01; genus SpSt-77. The sequence continues at coordinate 184,515 of JADBJJ010000012.1, read as the reverse complement.
GCCAATCCGTCGTAGCGGCCCCCGCCGCAGACTGCTGCCTGCGCGCCGATGCCCGCCGCCCAGACCTCAAAGACCGTCTTGGTGTAGTAGTCCAGCCCCCGAACCAGCCGGTGATTCAGCGTATACGGCCGCCCCAGCAGGTCCAGATACCCCCGCAGTTGGGCAAAGTGGTCGGCGCACTCGTCGCAGAGATGGTCGGTGATGGGCGGCGCCGCTGCGATGACCGGCTGGCAGACATCGGCCTTGCAGTCCAGCACCCGCAAGGGGTTGCGCGCCAGCCTCCGGCGGCAGTCCTCGCAGATTTCGCCGATGTGCTCCTCGTAGTACTCTTTCAGGACCCCGACGTATCCCGGACGGCAGCGGGGACAGCCAGTGGAGTTGAGTTGGAAGGAGAGGTCACGGAATCCCAGGCCGGCGTAGAGGTCCCAGATGATGAGCATCACCTCCAGGTCGGCGAGGGGGTCCATCTCCCCGAGAATCTCCATGTTGAACTGGTGGAACTGACGGAAGCGCCCGGCCTGGGGGCGGTCGTACCGGAAGACAGGGCCAATGGAGTAGAGTTTGACCGGCTGGGGGCGCACGTGCATCCCATTCTCAATGTAGGCGCGGACGACGCCCGCGGTAAACTCTGGCCGGAGGGTCAGCGACTCCCCGCCCCTGTCGGTGAAGGTATACATTTCTTTCTCCACCACGTCGGTGGTGGCGCCGATGCCCCGGGCGAAGAGTTCGGTGGCCTCAAAGATGGGGACGTCTATGCGTTCAAAGCCGGCCTGGCGGGCCAGCCGCACCGCAAAGTCGGTGACGTACTCCCAGTACAGTTGTTCCTCGGGCAGGATATCGTGGGTTCCGGTCGGGCGCTGGAATCGTGGCATCGGTTCCTCCTGACTACACCAAAAATTATACCCCGTTTCCGGGAATTGGCGCAGGGTGGGTTGAGTCGGCGCGAGGCAGTAGCCAGGCAGTCACCAGGCCGGCCAGGGCGAAGAGAGTGGCGGCGCCCAGGAAAGGCATCCGCAGCCCGCCGGCCACTGCCAGCGCCGTGCTGAGCATCGGCCCGACGGCATTGGCGATAGAGACGACAGTGGACTCCACGCCGTAGACGGTACCCTGTCGGCCTGGTGGGGCGAGGGCGGCCAGCGTCGCGCTGAGCGCGGTGATGGTGCCGCCCATCGCGAATCCAGAGCCGGCCTGCAGCAGGATCAGCGCAGAGATGTCCCGGACGAAGTACTGGGGGATGTGGAGGGCCGCCGACCCCAGCGCACAGAGCAGGAGCACCCACCGCTCTCCCCGACGGTCGCTCAGGCGACCCAGAAGCACCGATCCGGCAGCCCCTGCTGCCGAGTTAACCCCCTGGACCAGCCCTGAGAGGGTCGCTGCTGCTCCAGTGGAAACCAGCGACTGGACGATCAGGGGCATTATCGGCGAGAGCGCCCGCGCCGCCAGCCGCATCATAAACCGGACGCTCAGGACGCTGACCAGGGGCAGGGAGGAGAAGACGAGGCGCAAGTTGCTCCAGAGAATTGTCCCTGCCGATTCCCCGCCCCGGGGAAGGGGGGAAAAATCCTCGTGGACCAGGAAGGCTACCGTTAGCCCGCCGGCCAGCAGGAGTGCGCTGGTGGTCAGGAAGGTGGCGTGGAAGCCCCACTGGTCAGCGATAAAACCGCCCAGCAGGGGGCCGACGGAACTGCCCAGGTAGATAGCCATCTGCAGGAGCCCCATCGCGTAGCCGACTCGCTCCCTGGGGGCTGTGCTGGCCACCAGCGTGTTCGCCGCCGCCACGGTGCCCGTCAGCATCCCTTGAAAAGCCCGCAGCAGGGCCAGTTGGGGAGCGCTCTGGGCCAGGGTCATCAGCCCGATCGCCAGCGCTCCACCAAACATCGCCCGTTCCACCATGGGTTTCCGCCCGTACCGATCGGCCAGAGAACCCCAGATAGGAGCCATCACGGCCATCGTGACGGCATGGGCGGAGAAAATGATGCCCGACCAGAATTTCACTGCGTCCGGTGAGGTTACCCCAATCTCCTGGACGTAGAATGGGAGGATGGGCAATACAGAAGAGAAACCAATGATGGACGCAAATTCGGCGAACCAGATAGCCCAGAGATTTTGTTGCCAGGATGTGGATGTACGGTTCCCGGTCCGCTTGAACATAGGTAGGGAGATTATATCTCTTTTTCCGCCGATAGTCAACTTTTGTGCCTCGTTGGTCAATTCGCCGCCTCTGTGGTAAAATCTCTGTCAAGGTCTGCATCCAGCGCGCTCCCGAAATCCCGGATGGTTGCCGGAAGAGGTTGAAGGGCTTGGAAAGTTTTTTGCTGCAATGCTGCGGGCGGCATTCTCCTTACCTGAGTGTTGCTGAAATATAACGCTGCCGGCTCAGGAACAAGGTTTGTTGGCACAAGACGGGGCCTCTATCGCTCTCTTCTCCAGAACCCCCTCTCTGCACGGCGTAGTCGTGGGGGGCGAGACAAGGGGACGGGGAGTGGGGCCGGTATACGGAGGGGAGACCACCGTTGCGGGTCAGTGCGGCAAAAACAACCCCTAATAAACGCGAGGTAGAAAAATGGCAACCCTGTATGGAAGCATCGGTAAGTCTGTAAGGGCTCATAGAGCAGAACCAGGTACAGCCGACAAGGTTCAGGACTATCTGAGCCGTGTGGCCGCCCATATACCGGCCGAGGTCGTAGCGGTGTACCTGCTGGGCAAGGCGGTCGCTCCTAATGAACCCGTGCTGGGCATCTGGGGCGTCGCCTGCTGGATAATTGCTCTCGCTTTGAGATGGTGGGGCACCCAGGGGCCGGGAAAAGTCCTGAACGTCGTTCTGACCACTCTGGCGTTTCCCCTCTGGGCGATGGCAATCGGTGGGACGGTTCTGGGATTCACGTTCGGAGAGCAAATCTCTACCCTGGCTGTACTGGCGTTCGCCGTGTTGGCTGGCGCTCTGTATAACAATCAGTAAGAGGACCGACACAGTTCATCTGACAGTTGAACTCTGACCAGGAATCTCAACTCCGGTGACGCAGAGGGAAGAAAGAGGTAAGGAGGGGTTTGCGGCGGGCCGCGAAGCCGTCCGCTGTAGACCCCGTTTTTCCCTCTCCCTTCCTCCGCCGCCGCAGGCGAACGGGAGAGGAAACGGGCGAGTCGGTTGTGATACCGCTGGGCAAACTTCGTAGATTTATTTTTAAGGAGGATTGATGAGAAAAACCTTTGTTCCGCTTCTGCTGGCTGTCGGACTGAGCCTGCTAACAGGCTGTCAGAGGGGAGCGACACCGACCAGCAATGTCCCCACCGTGCCTTCCACCGCGACCCCGCTACCTTCAACCTCTACCCCAGGTGCCGCAGCAGCGGCCTGTCGGGCCGTCCCCTCTATCTTCGCCTCTCTGCCCGCGCTGGACGTCCCGCCGGTCACCGATGCGGACTGGGTGCGCGGCCCGGCAGACGCGCCGGTCACACTGATAGAATATTCGGACTTCCAATGACCGGGCTGCGCAGGGGTGGAGCCCCTGCTGGCGTTTCTGGAAGAAACGCACGAGGACAATTTGAGGATTGTTTACCGGCACTTCCCGCTCACCAGCATTCACGATAAGGCCCAGATTACGGCGGAAGCGGCTGAGGCCGCCGGCGCCCAGGGTAAATTCTGGGAGATGCACGACTTGCTCTTCCAGCGGCAACAGGAATGGGCCTCCCTCTCCCCTGATCAGATGCCCCAAGTCCTGGCGGGCTACGCGCAGGAACTGGGACTGGATGTGGAGCGCTTCAGCCGTGATCTGAAGGAACATACGTTCCAGGCGAAGGTGGCAGAACAGTACCAGGACGCGATCGCCATGGGGTTGACGGGCACACCGTCTTTCATAATAAACGGACGGCTGTATCCTACGGATCAGTGGGGGATTTCCTACCAAGGGCTCAACGCGCTGATCAGTCTGGCCTTGTTGGATCCCCATCTCTACAGCGCGCCGCCTGCCCTTCAGATTGACACAACCCGTCAGTACGTCGCCACCATTCGCACGCCCAGAGGGGACATCTTAATAGAACTCTACCCTTCCCAGGCCCCTCTCAACGTCAACAGTTTCGTCTTCCTGGCCCGGGAAGGCTGGTACGACGGGACGACCTTCTTCCGCGTCATCCCGGGCTTCGTCGTCCAGGCCGGCGATCCGACCGGGACGGCTGCTGGAACCCCGGGCTTCCAATGCGATGATGAAATCGGCGACCTGAAGTTCGACGCGGCGGGGGTCGTGGGTATTGCCAACGCCGGCCCCAACACCGGCAGCAGCCAGTTCTTCATCACGCTGGCCCCTCAACCTGACCTGGATGGGCGGTATACCATTATCGGGAAGGTAGTGAAGGGAATGGAGATTCTTCAGGCGTTGCCGGAGCGGAATCCCGCCGACCCGACCGCCCCGCCGGGGCTATTGATTGAAAGTGTGCAGGTGGAGGAACGTTAAACATTATATATTTTAACACCGTTCAATGGCACTATCAGACGGCGCTCCCAACCGATCTTCCTTTGCTCAACTCCTGGGACTATTGAGCATCCTCGCTGGCGGCCTGGTTGTCACGGGTGGCATAGTACTGGCCATCCTGCTGGTCTTCGCCGATCCACTCCAGAGTGGCGAGATGGACATTGGCGAGATGACCTTTCTCCAGGCCGCTGCAATGGGGGTGTTGGGCGTGTGCCTCGGGCTTGTCCTGATCGCCGAGGGGATACGGAAGCAAAGGGGCATTCCCTCCGCGCCTTTTCGCCTTCGGCGATCCGGCTGGCTCTGGGTGGCTTTCGCCCTCCTCCTGGTCGCCGGGACGGTGGCCTCGCTGCTGGATACCCCACCGCTCCTGATGGCCCTCTTTCATGCGCCGACCCTGCTCCTTCTCCCTGCTCTGGTCCTCACTCTTGTGGGATGGGGATTGCGCGGACGCGATGTCTCCTGGTCGGACGTGAGCGGCGGGTTGCTGGCCGGCGCGCTCCTGGGTACGGGCACCGCTCTGGTGATAGAGATTGCTCTGGCCCTCTCCCTGGCTCTCGGTCTATCTGCGCTGGGGCTCCTTCCGGAATGGCTCCAGCAGATGCCGCAGGCCTTTATGAGCGGGGAACCCTCCTTTCCCACTGACACAGAAGATCTGCTGGAGCAACTGCCCCCCTCCCTGATGCTCATCGCGCTGGTCTTTATTGGCGGACTGGTGCCGCTGGTGGAAGAGGTTACCAAGACACTGGGGGTCGGTCTGGCGGGGTTCTGGATCCGTCCCTCTCCAGCCCGGGCATTTCTGCTGGGCGTGGCATCCGGTGCGGGGTTTGCCCTGGCGGAGAACATGCTCAACGGCATCTTCGTCGGCCCTGCGTGGGGGCCGGGGGTGCTGGGCCGTCTAATGGCGACCGTTATGCACTGCGCCACTGGCGGCCTGATGGGCTGGGGATGGGGCCAGTGGTGGGCCGGGCGATGGCCCTGGCGGCTCCCGCTGGCCTTTGTGGGCGCGGTGACGCTTCACAGCCTGTGGAATTCCTGCGCGGCCGGGATGGTCCTGCTGGGCCTGACGATGCTGCCCCGGGCCGATGACGTGGTATGGATGGGAGTGGCTGGCCTCCTGATGCTGGCCCTGCTGGCCCTGCTGGCCCTGCTGGCCTGTGGGGTCACCATCGCTCTTCTCTGGGCCAGCCATCGCCTGGGACAACCCCCTCCCGCCCGATAACTTCACGTTTCACGTTTCCCTTTTCCCACCATGTCCCGCTGGCTATCCATCCACAATCGGACGCGCGGCACCACCCTCCCGGTGCGGGCGCGGCGGTGCGCATCCTTCCTGTGCCGCCTGCGCGGGCTGACCTTCCGCCGGCGGTTGTCGCCAGGAGAAGCGCTCCTGCTGGTCGGCGCGCGGGAAAACCGCGCAGAAGCAGCCATCCATATGCTCTTTGTCTTTTTCCCCATCGCTGCCATCTGGCTGGACCGGACGGGGCGGGTGGTGGATACCGTCTTGGCCCGCCCGTTCCGGCCATTCTACGCTCCGCGCGCTCCCGCCCGGGACATTCTGGAGGGCCCCCCGGAACTGCTGAGAGAGGTATCGGTGGGAGACCTCCTGGAGTTTGAATGATTTCTATATGACTGCCACCCACCGCCCTTATCGCTGGACCTTCTGGGTTGCCCTTGCGCTGGCCGTCCTGGTGATCGGCGCCTACGTAGACTTCACCCCGCCGGGCCTGCTGGTTAAAGCGGATTGGGTCGCCGCCGCCGTCTGCCACCGAATTCCTTCCCACTCTTTTTCTCTCGCTGAGCGGCAATTGCCCCTCTGCGCCCGTTGTACGGGCACCTTCCTGGGCGCGTTGACCGCGCTGTTCGGCCAGGCCGTCTTCCTTCGCCGCCGGGGGACTTCTTTACCACCACCGGCCATCACCGTTCTGCTGGTCAGTTTTATCGGGATTATGGGTATAGATGGCCTGAACTCCTACGTGAACCTAATGCGAGGCACTCCGCTCTTCTACGAACCCCGCAATGAACTCCGTCTAATGACCGGCGCGCTGAACGGCCTGGCCCTGGCTGCGCTTCTGTGGCCAATGGTCCATTTCAGCCTCTGGCGCAACCCACTCCCCAAACCGGTCATCCAGAACGGGAAAGACCTGGGCATCCTGCTCCTGATGGAGGCGGCTGTGGTGGCCCTGGTGCTGAGTGGCTGGTCGGCTCTCCTCTATCCCCTGGCGCTGACCAGTGCCCTGGGCGTGCTGACCCTGCTGACGTTGACGATGACAGTCATCATTGTCATTATAGCCGGGCGGGAGAATCGGTATGAGCAGTGGCGGGACGCCCTTACCCCCCTCCTGTTCGGGCTGGTTCTGGCCTTCCTGCTGGTGGGTCTGGTGGACCTTGTCCGCTATGCGCTGACCGGCACCATCACTGGAGTCCCGGGACTGGAGTGAAGGATGAAAATCCTGAAAACGATCCGTTTTCCCTTCCATTTCCCCATCCCCCGGTTCTCATGGTCGGCCTACCGGACTGCCCTTCTGATGTTGCTCCTGGCTGTTGCGTCGGGTCTGGAGGGCGAAGGAGCACCGCCGAGTGCACTGAAGACCCGGGCAGATCGGCTGGTTACCGACCTCCGTTTCAACTTCTGGGGCTGGGAGGCGGAGGTTCTCTGGGATAAGTTCACCCTCTGGCTTCTGCAACCACAGCGGTATATGGCGGAATCCGACCGATGCCACTTTGTGCGGGATTGGGTGAAGCGCGTAGAAGAAGTCCGGCGGCTGGAGGGAAAAATCAACGAAGCCTACACTGACCCATCTGTTCGGGACCCTCTCAAAGCCACCGAGCAGATGCGGGCTGAAAGGGACCGACTGCGTCGGGAGATTGCAGTCCGGCAACCCATTGCGGAGGCCATCATAGAAGAGCAGGTCGGTGTGGTGCTGGCCCGGAACGCCTCCGGCTTTCTGGGCCAGCCGGCTCCCCCGGTCGGCATTCACATTACCCCGCTCCCCTACGTCCTTGTTGCTTCCCTCCGGGAACGAATCACGCTCATCTACCAGGCCGAACTGGTCCCGGGCCTCACTGCCGACCGTGCCGACGCCCTGGAGAGCCAGATAGATCAGTCCCTTGGCCTTTCCTCACTGGTGACGCCGATTGGGGGGCTCTCAGCCTGGCCCGCAATGGTGCTGGAGTTCCCCAGCCTCCCGTGGTGGACAGAAGTCGCGGCCCACGAGTGGACTCACCATTACCTGCTCTTCTTCCCCCTGGGTTGGGAGTACGAGGGAAACTGGGAGGCGCGGGTCATCAATGAGACCGTCGCGTCGCTGGTGGGCTGGGAAATCGCCCGCCGCACCCTGGTCCAGTACTACCCCGACCTGGCGCCATCAAAGGAACCCTGGGCTGAAGAAGAGGAATCCTCCGCCTCGCCCCCTCCGCCCCCTGACCCCACCGCTTTTGATTTCAATCGGGAAATGCACGAGACGCGCATCCGGGTGGACGCTCTGCTGCTCCAGGGGCGAATAGAAGAGGCAGAAGAGTACATGGAACGCCGCCGCCAGTTCTTCTGGGAGCATGGATACCGCATTCGCAAACTGAACCAGGCCTACTTCTCCTTCCACGGTTCCTATGCCGCCGCACCGATGGGGGCGGCGGGAAAAGACCCCGTCGGGCCGGCAGTCCGGCGGGCCTGGAAGATGACGGAAAAAGACCCCCGCCGCTTCCTGCAGCAGGTGCGCAGCGTCACCTCGCTGGACGAATTGCTCCAGTTGCTGAAGGAGTGAGATGGGTGTACTCCGCCTTGTCCTCCGACTGGCCCTCAGCGGGTCGTTTCTGGTAGGGATTCTCTTCCTTCCTGCGCCTGGCGGGACGATCGGAGGGACCAATGCGAATTTCTCTTCAAACCCGGACTTCCTTCCAGACTGGTTTTCGCCTGCCCCGCCGGCCCCTTTAGACCCCGCTCTGGCCCGCGCCCTGGCCCAAGCCGGCCCGGACGACATCCTCCCCGCCATTGTCGTCCTGCGGGAGCAGGCGGCCCTCACCCCTATGGGAGAGGGGGAAGGAGAGCGGCCAGAGGTGGCGAGAGAGAGGGTGAGGGTCCTGCAATCCCTGGCAGACCGCACCCAGGCCCCCCTGCGGGCCTACCTGGAAGCCGAGCGGGCTGCCGGACGGGTGGAATCGTACACCCCCTTCTGGATTTTCAATGGCATCGCTGTTCGCGCCCGCCCCGATACCCTCCGTGCCCTGGCCGCCCGCCCCGAGGTCACCCTGGTCCGCCTGGACCGATACCGGCAGTATCTCGCCCGCACCCAGGTATCCCTTCTCCCATTTATAAGAGAGGGGGAAGGGGGGATGGCCGAATGGAACCTCTCCCGCATCCGCGCCCCTGAAGTCTGGGCTACCCTGAGCATCTCCGGCACCGGCGCAGTCGTGGCGGGCATGGACACCGGCGCCGATTGGCTTCATCCCGCCCTCCGGACCAACTACCGGGGCTACAATCCCCACGGACCCGCCCAGCATCGGGGCAACTGGTACGACCCCGTCACCGGCTCCCTCTACCCCATAGACGACCACGGCCACGGCACCCACACCTTGGGCACCGCCGTCGGCGGAGAGGGCATCGGCGTCGCCCCTGGCGCCCGCTGGATCGGCGTCAAAGTCCTGGACCGGTACGGCTATGGCTACGACTCCTGGATCCACGCCGGGTTCCAGTGGCTCCTGGCCCCCGCAGGCGACCCCGCCCTGGCCCCCGATGTCATCAACTGCTCCTGGGGGGACGAGAACAGCCTCTCCGTAGAGTTCCAGCAGGACCTGCGCGCGCTGCGCGCGGCGGGCATCTTCGTCGTCTTCGCCAACGGCAACAGCGGCCCCGGCCCGGGGACCGTCATCTCTCCGGCCTCCCTCCCCGAGGCCTTCGCCGTGGGCGCCACCGATTCGGAGGACCGCGTCGCCTACTTTTCCAGCCGGGGGCCCTCTCCCTGGGGAGAGGTTCGGCCTCACGTCGTCGCGCCCGGCGTCGGGGTCCGCTCCGCGCTCCCCGGCGGCATCTATGGCCTCATGAGCGGCACTTCTATGGCCACCCCCCACGTCGCCGGCCTGGTGGCGCTCCTGCGCGCCGTCAGCCCAACCCTGGATATCACCCGAACCGCCTATCTCATCACCAGCACCGCCGTCCCGCTGAGCACGACCGTCCCCAACAACGATTCTGGCTGGGGGCGCATAGACGCCTTTGCTGCCGTTGCCTCCCTGATGAACGCCGGAATCGTCCAAGGGACGGTAGCCCGTTTTGGAGACGGGGCCCCCATCTCCGGCGCGACCGTCTCCGCCACCTTCCACGGCGACGGCGGCGGGGGCTCGGCGACGACCGACGGGATGGGCCGCTACATCCTCTCCCTGGCCCCCGGCCCCTATGACCTGACCGCCCGCGCCTTCGGCTATGGGCCGGTCACCCGTTATGGCATCGTCATCACCACCGGCGCAGTGGTGACCGCCGATTTCGCCCTGACCGCCCTCCCTACGGGCACCCTCCGGGTCGCTCTCGCCGACGGGGCCGCCGGCGCGCCCGTCACCGCTACCATCACTGTCCTGGATACCCCCCTCACGGCGACGGCCTCCCTGGCGACCTTTGCCCTCCCGGCGGGCAGTTACATCGTCCGTGCCCGCGCGGTGGGGTACTCTGTCGTCACCGCTACGGCCCCGGTGACTGCCGGGGAGACAACGGCCCTCACTCTGACCCTCCCCCCGGCCCCCTCCATCCTGCTGGTGGACTCCGGGGCCTGGTACTACGGGAGCCAGATCGCCTACTACCGCCAGGCGCTGGACGACCTGGCCCTGGCCTACGACGAGCGGACTATCCACCAGATACCCGACGACACTCCCACGGCCGACCTCCTGGCCCCCTACGACGTGGTGGTCTGGAGCGCGCCGTATGATGCCCCCGGTTACATCGGCGCGCAGAACGCCATCACGACCTACCTCTCGGCAGGGGGACGCCTCTTCCTGAGCGGGCAGGACGTGGGCTTCCTGGACGCCGGGATGCCGTACTACTGGAAGTACCTGAAGGCGCGGCTGGTGGAGGATTCCAGCAACCTCTGGACGGTAGAAGGGCTCCCCGGGGGCCCCTTTGCAGGCCTGACGATGACCATCGCCGGGCCGGGCGGAGCGAATAACCAGGACTACCCCGACGTCGTCGCCCCTGCCGACCCCGATGCAGCGGCCCCTGTCCTGGCCTATGCGGCCTGCGATCAGGCCCGCAGCGAATCGGAGTGCCGTCCGGAGGATGCCGGGCAAAGTTGCCCCGCCAGCGGCTATGCCGCCCTGGCAACCGGCACCTGTCTGGACTACCGGGCGCTCTATCTCTCCTTCGGCTTTGAGGCCATCAACGACCGCCAGACCCGCCGGGAGGTGATGCGCCGCGCGCTGGACTGGTTGACCGCTCCCGACCCCGACACAGGCCTGGAGTTACGTGTAGCAAGGGCGACCCATACCCTGCCCCAACATACCGCTGTCGGCCCGCCGGGCACCGTCGTCACCCACGAATTGCGGGTCCGCAACACCGGGCGCGGCGCGATCCCGGACGTCGTCGTCCCGTCCATAGAGGGAGCGGACTGGCCCACCCGACTGAGCGCGCCATATCTCATTCTTCCCGCCTGCACGTCTGCCACGCTGACTGTGAGCGTCACTGTCCCGGCGACGGCGGCCTGGGACGCGCGTGACGTCATCACCCTGACCTTCCGCTCCATTCTTTCGCCGTCCCTGACCGCCACCGCCGTCCTGACCAGCAAAGCCCCTGCGCCGGTCCTTCTCGTGGACGACGATCGCTGGTACGAGCAGGCCCCAAAATACCGGGCCGCGATGGAGGCCATCGGGATCCCTTACGACCTCTGGGAGACCCACGCGGTGATTGGGAGCGGCGGGCTGGGTAGCCCGCCCGTGGAGGTCCTGCAGTGGTATCCCGCCGTCATCTGGTGGACGGGGTACGACTGGTATGAGCCGGTGACGAAAGGAGAAGAGGCTGCGCTGGTGGAGTACCTGGAGGGCGGGGGGCGGTTGTTCCTGAGTGCGCAGGACTTTCTCTATTACCACGCCGGAGGGCCTCTGCAGCCTTACCTGGGTGTCCTGACCTACACGGAGGACGTGACGCCAACGTTGGCGGCCGTCGTCCCGGAGAATCCGGCAGGGATGGAGGAGGCCTGTGGCGGGTTCGCGGCTCTCACCTCTATCCCCGTTCCCTCTCCCCTTCTTCTGCCAGCGGGAGAGAGGGAGGGGGTAAGGGCGACGACCTGCTCCTGGCTCCTCACTTATCCCTACCGTAACTGGTCGGACGGGCTGATCCCGTCCCCTGGCACGGCGACCCTCCTCCGCGACGGGAACCGGCATGCCATCGCTCTGGCCCGCCGGGGGCCTGTGGGGGCAACCTTTATGGGGGAGGGGCAAGCCGCGTCTCTCTCGGTTGCCCAGGCGGAGGAAACCTCCACCTCTCCGATGGCGGCAGTCTTTTTCTCCTTCCCTTGGGAGACTCTGCCGGAAGAGGTCCGCCCTGAGGTGCTGCGGCAGGTGGTGGGGTTCCTCTCCTGGCTGGGCGAGTCGTCCTTCCGGGCCGACCGGGGCGCGGCGGCTGCCGGGACGACCGTCACTTATACCCTCCGGCTGGTCAACGACGGCCTTCTGGCGGTTACGGCGGCCGTCTCCACGACCTTCCCGGCGGACCTGGGGACGGCTTCACCGTTGACCTGGACGGGAAGCCTGGCCCCTGGCGCGGCCCTCACCTTCACCCTCCCGGCCACGCTAGCCGACGGACTTCCGCTGGGGACCGTTGTCCCGCACACTGCGCGCATCGCGCTGGTGGATCAGGGGGTGGTCTTCTCCCGGACGGCCTGGGTGCGGGTGGGCGCGCCGGACCTCGGGCCTTCGGCGCTGGCCTGCGGGCCCTCCCCGGCGGAGCCGGGCGCGGCGGTGACCTGCACCCTCCGGCTGGAGAACGCCGGCCCCGCCGATGCGCTCACGGCGACAGCGGAGGTCACAGGCACCCTCTTCTGGAAGGTGCCGGGCACTTCAGAAGTGCCGGACGCCTGGCTGTGGTCCGGCTCGCTTCCTGCAGGCGGCGCGGTCACGCTGACCCAGACGGTTACGCCACCGGTAGGAACGGGTTACGCGGTGGCCTTTCTGGAAGACGGAGCGGAGGGCTGCTGGGAGCGGGCGGCCTGGGTGGAAGTCCGCCCGTGGCGGGCGTATTTGCCGGTGGTGTTGAAATCTCCATAGCGGGGTGCCTGCAGCCCGCCACCGGGCGAAGCGGAATGGCGTCCGCCGCCCGCCCATCGCCCTAAGCCCCAATCCCCCGCAGATACAGAAATCCCAATCCTGCCAGATACCCCACCACCAGCAGAATGCCGTCCAGTTCCACCAGCCAGATGAGCCGGTCCAGCCGGGCCTGGTTGCCGATGAGTCCGATGCCTGTCAGCAGCAGCCCCAGCAGGCCCACCAGCGCCAGATCCGGCGAAACTGCGCTGAGGAGGTTGCCCGAGGTGTAGAAAAGGTCGGTCATACCCAGGGCGAACATGTTGAAAATATTGCTGCCGAAGAGGTTGCCAACAGCCAGGTCGTGGGCGCCCAGACGGGCTGCTGCGATGGTGGTGACCAGTTCCGGCAAGGAAGTAATCGTCGCCAGCGCAAGGGTGCCGATGAAGCCAGTGCTCAGGCCGGTCGCGTCAGCGATGGCGACGCTGCTGCGCACCAGATGGGGGGAAGCCAGGACCAGCACAACCACCGCCAGCGTGAAGCCCAGGAGGGCCCGGCGCAGGCTGGGGATGCCTTCTTCTTCTGCTTCCGGCGCCGGAGCGGAGGGCGCTGCTGGGAGGCCCGACACATCTGTCCAGATGAGCCACATCCCGGCCAAAGCCGCGCCCGCCAACAGCAGACTATCCAGCCCGACCCAGCCGATGCGAAGGTTGATGCGGGCCATAATGAAAAAGGTCGCTATGCCAATGACAAACATCGCCACACTGCCGGAGAGGGCATGCCGCATCGCCACCCGCCGCAGCACCCGCTGCCGGAAGAAGAGAAGGCTCAGTATGCCCAGCAGGAGCATATTGAACATGTTGCTACCCAGCATCCCGCCCGCTACCAGGTCTACGGCGTTTTGCCAGATGGCGTTGATGGCCGTCAGGACTTCGGGCAGCGAGGTCGTTGAGGCCACCAGCAGGGTGCCAATAAATAGGCCGCCCAGACCGGTCCGGTAGCCGATGGCGTCGCCGTACTCGGCCAGTTTGATCCCTGCCAGCACTATGACGAGAGCCGAGAGAAAAAACGTCAGCCAGATCATGCTTCCTCTCCACGCTTGGCCACTCCGCGCACAATGGGGACGGGCCATGCTGCCAGCACGCCCGTGTTGGGCTCCTCCAACCTTCCCACAACGGACTCCACGGCCTCTATGCACCGCTGGACGATCTCTTCGCCCTCCACGACCGCCACAAGGGTAATATTGCACTGCTCCATCCATTCAGTCAGGTGCTCAAAGCCGAAGCGCAGAGGGATGTGTCTATGGTAGGTCTGCCGCCGATAGAGGCCGTTGCTCTCAATGATGGTCGCACCGCTCACACCCGTTTTGCGCCAGGCATCCAGGACCTCATCCAGCCGGTCCGGGTCATCCAGAACACACAAAACGACGTACATCATCTTATTTGCTCCTTTCCGCAGGGGTTATAGGATTATAAAATGAATTGTCTTTGCTTGCAAATCATAGTAGCGTTTGGGAGACTCCACTCTCCTCTTGTGAAAATCCGCCACTCGTGGTAAAAAAAGGGCAACACGGCTGGGGCAATCTCGTTTTGCTCAGATCACCCAGGAGGTGGGCGATGCGTATTGCGGTCTTCGGTGCTGGCGCGGTGGGAGGATACTTCGGTGCCCGTCTGGCCCGGGCGGGGGAGGACGTGGTCTTCATCGCCCGCGGAGCCCATCTGGAGGCCATCCGCCGGGACGGCCTCTATGTGGAGAGTCCGCTGGGGGATTTCCGCATTCACCCGGCCTGGGCAACCGACCGCCCTGAAGAAGCGGGGCCGGTGGACGTGGTCCTGGTCGGCGTCAAAGCCTGGCAGGTGCCGGAGGTGGCGCCGAAAATGGGGCCCCTCCTGGGGCCGGAGACCTTTATCGTCTCCCTGGAGAACGGTGTGGAGGCCCCGGACCACCTGGCGGCTGTCTGGGGGCGGGAGCGGGTCCTGGGCGGACTTTGCCGCATCATCAGCACCGTTCCGGAGCCAGGGCGCGTCCGCCACGGCGGTATGGAGCCCTATGTGGCCTTTGGGGAGTTGGATGGCCGCCCCAGCGAGCGGGCCCAGCGGCTGCAGGCGGCCTTTGAGCGGGCCGGCGTGCGGGCCGAAATCCCCACCGATATCTATGTCGCCCTCTGGGAGAAGTTTCTCTTCATCGTCCCCATCGCCGGCCTGGGCGCGGTGACCCGGGCTCCGGTGGGGGTGCTCAGGAGCGTCCCCCAACTGCGCCGGATGCTGGAAGACGCCATCGCCGAAGCCTTCGCCGTCGGACGAGCGCGCGGCGTTCGCCTGCCCGACGACGCGCCCGCGCGCACCCTGGCCCTGATAGACGGCATGCCCCCTGAAGGGACAACCTCCATGCAGCGGGACATCGCAGCCGGGAGGCCCTCCGAACTGGACTATTTGGTGGGCGCGGTGGTGCGGCTGGGGGAGGCCGCCGGAATGGAGACCCCGCTCCACCATTTTCTGTACTATGCCCTCTGGCCCCAGGAGCGACGAGCGAGGGGGGAATTGCAGTTTTGATTCCTATACTCACCTTCCGAAAGGAGCAATATGTCCAGAACCGTTCTGGTTCTCACCCCACACCCTGACGACGCGGAGGTCTTCGCCGGAGGGACCATCGCGAAAATGGTCGCTGAGGGCGCTCGGGTCATTATCGTCATCGCGTCCAGTGGCAATAAGGGTTCCTTTGAGTACGATGCGGAGACCCTGGCCGCGATCCGCAGGGAAGAGGCGATGCGGGCTGCGGCCGTTCTCGGTGCCGATCCACCCATTTTCCTGGAGCACCCCGACCTGGAGTTGGCTCTGCTGGCGCCAGGGCTGCTGAGGGAGCAGTTCGTCCGCCTCATCCGCCAGTACAAACCGGATGTCGTCATCGCCGAAGACCCCCTCTACATTGCCGAGGTGCACCCGGACCACCGGGCTGTCGCCCGCGCTGCCTCCGACGCGGTCAACTTCTGCCACCTCCCCCTCTTTTATCCGGAACATATGGACGAAGGGCTGGAACCCCACTTCGTGGTGGAGAAGTATTTCTACACTCCCGACCCGGTTGGGGCCAACAAAATTGTGGATATCACCGATACTATAGAGAAGAAACTGGCAGCGATGGCCGAGCACAAAAGCCAGGTGCGCTTCCTGGTGGAGGAAGTGACGCGGCAGGCCCGGCTGGCCGGGCTGGACCTGAAGGCCATGCTGGGGCCCATTGCGGAGGACCCGGGAATGGCGATGGCCTGGGCACTCCGTTCGGAGGCGGCACAAATCGGGCAGCGGGCCGGCTTCGCCTACGGCGAGGCCTTCCGCTACGTCCGTTTCCACCCCATTGTGGAGAGCCTGCTGGGAGCGCAGGCGTAATCCCTGCGGCCTGCTTCCTGCGACCTGCGGTGCGGGGGAGACATACCTCGCCCCATGGTGTCCTGCTCCCCCGCGACGTATTAACTTAACTTCTTTAAGGAGGCCATCTATGTCCCGACCTTCCCGCTACGCATGGTTTGTTGTCGCCGTCTTTTTTATGTTTATGCTTCTCCATCAATCCGACAAACTCCTAATTGGCCCTCTCACCGAGCCCATTATGGAGACCTTCCGCATCACCAAGACCCAGATGGGCGCCGTCTCCACCGGCGCGCTGATTGTCGGCGCCATCCTGTACCCCATCTGGGGCTATCTCTATGACCGGTACGCCCGCTCCAAACTGCTGGCACTGGCCTCTTTCATCTGGGGCTCCACCACCTGGCTGAATGCCATTGCTCCCACTTATCCAGCCTTTCTGGTCACTCGCGCTTCCACCGGCGTTGACGATTCTTCTTACCCCGGCCTCTATAGCCTCATCGCCGACTACTTCGGTCCTCGCGTGCGGGGTCGGGTCTACGGCATTCTCCAACTGACTGGCCCTATCGGCTACCTGCTGGGGATGGTGATGGCATTAATGCTCCGGGATGTCATTGGCTGGCGAGGTGTCTTCTATATCACCGGCGGCCTGGGCATCCTTCTGGCCGTGGTCATCTTCTTCGGGGTGCGGGAGATGCCGCGCGGTCGGAGTGAGCCGGAACTGGCGGACCTGGAGCAGATTGGCATCTACCGCTTCAACTGGAAGACTGCACTGGGGCTCTTCCGCATCCGCAGTCTGATTCTCCTCTTCATTCAGGGCTTTTTCGGCGTCTTCCCCTGGAATACCATCACCTACTGGTTCTTCTACTACCTGGAGACGGAGCGGGGATACTCTTCGGATGCGGTTCTGATGACGATGGCCCCGGCTGTTCTGGTACTGGCCTCCGGCTATCTGGTCGGCGGGTCGCTGGGGGATTTCTTCTTCCGGCGGACGCCGCGCGGCCGGATGTTGGTGGCTTCCACGGCGGTTCTCATCGGTGCGCTGCTGCTCTGGGTTACGATGAGCATCCCAGCGGAGAACCAGATTCTTTTCCTGATTATGCTCTGCATCACGGCGCTCTTCATCCCCTTCGCTGCGCCCAACGTCACCTCGTCTGTCTACGATGTGACGCTGCCGGAGGTGCGGAGCACAGCGGCGGCGGTGCAGTACTTCATTGAGTCTGCTGGCGCGGCGACGGCGCCCCTGCTGGCGGGCATCATCGCCGACCGCTATACCCTTCACGACGCGATCCTGTGGATTTGCATCTCCACCTGGATTCTCTGCGCCCTCTTCTTCTTCGCTGCGGCTTACCTGGTGCCGCGCGATATCCGGACCCTGCGGGCCCAGTTGCAGGAACGGGCCCAGCAGGAGCGGGCGCGCACCGAAGCACTGGCAGCCTGATAGGTTGGGTTTTGCGGCGGCGGCCTTTGGCCGCCGCCCCCCCACTTCTCACTCCGATGCGCATCGCTTTCAATGCCTGGTTCTGGGATCAGCCGGAGACGGGCAGCGGACAGTACGCCCGCTGCCTGGTGGAGTTTCTGACCAGGCTGGATCCTTCTCTGGATATTGTCCTCCTGCGACCCCAGCGGAAAGGGAATCTCTACAAGGTCATCTTTGAGCAAGTCATCTTCCCCCGCCTGGCCCGGCAGGTAGGAGCCGACGTAGCCCATGTGCCCTACTGGGCTCCTCCGATGGCTTCTCCCGTCCCGACCGTGGTCACTATTCACGACATCATCCCGTTGCGGTTGCGGGCCTACCGGGGCGGCCCGCTGGTGCGGCTCTATACCGCCCTGGTGAGCGCGACGTCCCCCGGCGCGGTAATGGTCCTCACCGATTCGGAAGCATCCCGGCAGGATGTACTGGTCTCTCTGGGAGTGCCCCCTGGGCGCGTGCGGGTCATCCCGCTGGCCGTCGGCGCCCATTTCTGCCCGGACCCCGAACCAGGGGATGACGCCGTGCGGGCCCGTTACGGTTTACCCCACCGGTACGTCCTTTACCTGGGAGGGTTTGATGTGCGGAAAAACGTCGCCACTGCGCTGCGGGCGTACGCCTGGGTTGGACCCGTGCTGGGGGACGAATGTCCACTGGTCCTGGCCGGACGGCTACCTGTGAAAGACACCTCCTTTGCACCGGACCCCCGACGGCAGGCCCGGGAGGCGGGTCTGCAGCCGGGGTGGGTGCGGTGGATCGGGCCGGTATCGGAGGCCGACAAGCCAGCCATCTACCGGAGCGCTGCGGCCTTCATTTTTCCCTCCCGCTATGAAGGGTTCGGTCTGCCGGTACTGGAGGCGATGGCCTGCGGTGTGCCGGTGGTTGCCAGCGATACCTCCTCCATCCCGGAGGTGGTGGGGGCAGCGGGCATTCTGCTCCCCCCGGACGATGCAGAGGGAATGGCGGGAGCGCTCCTGCAACTGCTGCAGGACGCGGCGTTCCATGCCGAAATGCGTCGGCGGGCACTGGCGCAGGCGGGTCGGTTTTCCTGGGAGCAGACAGCCCGCCGCACCCTGGAGGCCTATCAGGAGGCCCTGGTATAAAGGGCCCGAAGGGGGTAGAGCAGGCCCTTCTGCTGCTTGTTTCCACTTCCTCTAAACGTTGCGGGGGATTCAAGATATGTTATAATTTTTCCTAACTGGGATTGGGGGATGGTGTACGCGGGTGGAACTTTTGTAGCCGTGTTGGTACACTGATGGGTTGCCGTTGAAAGAGTTGCAACTGTTCGCCACATCTGCTGACCGTCGACAAATGGGATCAGCCAAGAAAACGACCCGAAAGGGCAAAGGGAAGAAGAAGCGGCCCGAGCGCGCTCCAGAGCCGCGCCTCCGGCTGAGCCGGGATGCCCAACTGGATATTCTGGGCTACACCCTGCTCGTCGTCGCCGCGCTGACCGTGCTGGCGTTCTTCTCCGCCCAGCGAGGCGCTCTCCTGGGGTTCTGGATCCAACTTCTAGGCCGCACCTTCGGCTGGGGAGTCTACTTCGTGCCCCTCTTTATGGGCGCAGTAGGTCTCTACCTGATCCTCCGCCGCTTCGGCGACCGCGCCCCGCGCCCGGAGCCGGAGCAGGTGGCGGGAACTCTGATGCTCTTCCTGGCCTTTCTGGTCACCGCCCACTTTCTGGGCCTCTGGCTGACCCGCTTGCCCCCTCAGGCACTGGCGGACCAGGGTTACGGTGGGGGACATCTGGGTCGGTACCTGGCAACCTATCTGGTGGGAGGGATGGGCGGGGCTGGTGCCGCGCTGATACTCCTGGTCACCTGGCTGCTGGGCTTTCTTTTCATCACCGGCGTTTCTCCAGCGGAAATGGTCCGGGCCGGGGTTTTGTGGCTCCAGCAGCGGAGGGCTCAGCACCCCCGTCCTCGTCCTTCTGCCGCTTCACCCGCTGCGCCGGCCCGACCGGCCGCGCCGGTCGTCCGGGAACCCCCGGCTGCTCCCGCACCCCGCCCGGCGACTGCTCCCCGTCCCGCTCCCGCCAGGCCTTCCACCCCCGTCGGGGTTGAGCCTCCGCCGCCGCGCGTCCTCGGCGGCGGTGCCTTCTGGCAACTCCCCCCGGTGAGCCAGATTCTGGAGCCGGGAAGCGAGCAGGACTTCAATCAGGAACTGATCCGGCAACAGGTGCGGATTATTGAGGAGACCCTGGCCAGTTTGGGAGCGCCGGTCAAGGTAAAAGAAATCAACCGCGGGCCGGTCGTCACCCAGTTTGGCGTGGAGCCGCTCTTCGTTACCAACAGTCGGGGCAAGGAGACGCGGGTGAAGGTCGCCAAAATCGCCAGTCTGGCCGACGACCTGGCGCTAGCCCTCTCCGCCAAAACCATCCGCATTCAGGCCCCCGTGCCCAACAAGGGGCTGGTGGGGATTGAAGTGCCCAACGAAGAGGTCGCACTGGTCGCCCTGCGGGACATCATAGAGAGCGAGGCGTGGGAACAGGTTTCTTCTCCGCTTCGGCTGGCACTGGGACAGGACGTCTCTGGTGCACCGCATGTGGCCGACCTGCGCTCTATGCCGCACCTGCTCATTGCCGGAACCACCGGGTCTGGCAAATCTGTCTGCATCAACGCGATTCTGACCGCATTGCTGCTCCAGAACACCCCGGACGATCTAAAACTGTTGATGGTAGACCCGAAGCGGGTGGAGTTGACGCCGTACAACGGCATCCCCCACCTCCTGGTGCCGGTGGTGGTGGATATGGAGCGGGTGGTCGGCGCGCTGGGCTGGGTCCTTCGGGAGATGGATAGCCGGTATCGCCAATTCGCCGCGGGGGGCGCGCGGGACATCGTGGACTACAACGAACGGGTGGTCCCTGCCCACCCGGACCTCAAGCGTTTGCCCTATATCGTGGTGGTGGTGGACGAGTTGGCCGACCTGATGATGCTGGCTCCCCAGGAGACCGAGAAGGCCATCTGTCGCCTGGCGCAGATGGCCCGGGCGACGGGTATCCACCTGATTATCGCCACCCAGCGCCCCAGCGTAGACGTGGTGACCGGTCTCATCAAGGCAAACTTCCCGGCCCGCATTGCGTTTGCCGTCGCCTCGTCGGTGGACTCACGGGTGATTCTGGACATACCCGGCGCGGAGCGTCTGCTGGGGCGGGGGGATATGCTCTTTATGCCCCCGGATTCCCCGCAACCGATCCGCCTTCAGGGCGCCTTCGTCTCCGATGCGGAGTTGCACCGGCTGATCGGGTACTGGAAAGGGGTCGCGCCGCCACCATCCCCCGCACCGACGCCAGCGGAACCCGCCGGAGGGGCGCGACCTATCCAGTTGCCCCTCCGGCCCGACCTGGCTCCCCCTCCCGCCCTCTTTGAGGATGACCTGATTCCCGACGCGGTGGCGGTCCTGCTGGCGGAGAACCGGGCTTCCGTATCCCTCCTGCAGCGTCGGCTGCGCATCGGATACACTCGCTCTGCCCGCATCATTGAATTACTGGAGGAGAAAGGAATTGTGGGCCCCCCTCAATCCGGTACCCAGTTCCGGGAGGTGAACCGCACCGCGGCTGAGGCGTTGCTCCGTCAGGCGGGATGGACCGACCATCGGTAGGGTTACAACCCACTCCGTGGGCACGGAGCGATTCATACAGGGCAGCCTTTCCGGGCTGACTTAAGGGAAAGACCATCCCACAAGGTGAACTGCGAAAGTCCTCTCATAGGGAAGGACGTATGATCCGGGTATACAAAGAGTCCTTTTCTGAACATCAGGTGTACCGCTACCGGATCACCGATGAGGCCGACCGGATGTTGTACCTGGCTGAGCCAACGGGCCTCTTCCTTCCCCATCCGACCCGGCAGATCACTCTTTTGGGCCCGGACCGGGAGCCGGTAGGTCGGTTGGAGCCGCCAGACCCTTCCCGCTGGCCCTGGGGAGGGGAATACAGGATCATCCTGGAGGGCCAGGAGATGCCGCTGGCGGTAGTCGCGGAACAGTGGGAACTGGTGGACATGCTTCTCCTGCGGTTGCCGCGCTACCTTTTCCATTGGGAAGGGGCCTCATATATTGCCCGGGGAAGCCGGTTCGGTGAACGGTTCTACGAAATTTTTCTCCGCGCGCCGGAGGCCGAGGGAGAAGCCCAGAGCGCGGTTGCCGACACCGGGGAGGTGGATGTCGCAGAACTGGACCTGGCCAGGCTGGAGGAGGTCGCAGAGAAGGAGGTACAGAAGTGGGGGGAACCGGTGGGGGCCATTCAGCGTCCTCCTCGGGGTCCTCATTATCAGGCCGAAGTATGGAGTTCCCCTCTTCAGGAAGCCGCATTGTTGCTGGGGGTTCTAATTATTCTGGCAGACCTTCACATACAGGACCGCGAGGAGCGTGGAGCAAATTTAATGTAAAGGACGGCGGCATGCGTCTGGCTATTGCTACGCCCCGTTCCGACATCGCTCCCTACATCGCTCTGGCCCGGGACTACGGCGTCGGTATAGAAATTCAGGTCTACGGATATAATCCTAGCCTATTGGATGGAGACTGGTCATCGCTGGTGGCGCAACATCGGCGCTTGTTGAAGGGATTTGAAGGAGAGATCGCCCTTCACGGGGCCTTTTATGATATGAGTAGCGCCAGCGAGGACCCTAAAATCCTCTGCATCACCCGAGAGCGGTATCTACTGAATCTGCGGATTGCTGCCGAATTGGGCGCCCGACACGTCATCTTCCACGCCAACTATCTCCCATGGATTCGGGATGCCCGCTATCTGCGGCAGTGGATGCAGCGGCAGGTGGAATTCTGGACCGGGATGGGCGCGGAGGCCCAGCGGCTGGGGCTGATTGTGGCGCTGGAGAATATGTGGGAGCCCCGCCCTGATCTGATTGGGCACATCCTGGATCAGGTAGATTCCCCTGCTGTCCGAGCCTGTCTGGATGTCGGACACATATATCTGTATTCCGATTCTGCTTCATTTACGGAGTGGCTGGACCGGCTGAAGGGACTTCTGGTCCACTGTCACGTCAACAATCACCGGGGGGTAGGGGATGAGCACCTGCCCCTGGACGCGCCGGATGGGGTGGTGGATTACTCCCTCGTCCTCCCCCTCCTCTGGAATCTCCCGGTACCCCCGTTAATCTCCCTGGAGATGGAGAGTCTGGAAGACCTGGAGCGAAGTCTGCAATTTATTAAGGAGGTTGTATGAAAGGCGTCATCACCATCGCCGGATATGGCACGCGGTTCCTGCCTGCTTCTAAGGCCCTGCCGAAGGAGATGATTCCCATTGCGGGTATCCCGCTGATTCAGTACCACGTGGAGTCGTTGGTCGCATCGGGAATCACGGACATCATCATCGTTGTTCGGGGCGGAAGTGAGGTGGTGGAACGGCATTTCGCCCCCGCGCCAGACCTGGAGTGCCACCTGGAAGCGATGGGGAAGCAGGTGCTGCTGGAGGAGGTGCGGCGGATTTCCCATCTGGCCAACATCGTTTTCGTCCGCCAGCCGGAAACGCTCCCCTACGGGAATGCCTCCCCCGCGCTGGCGGCTCGCCCCTGGCTCACGCCCGGGGAGCCTTTCTATTACATGTTCGGCGACGACATCATCCTCGCCGACGTGCCGGTGCCGAAGCAACTGCTCCAGGCCTACGAGCGGTACCGTCCAGCGGCCGTCCTGGCGACCCAGCAGGTTCCGGATGAAGAGACGCGCCTTTATGGCTGTATGGAATTTAAACCTGGCACAACCAATGTATTGGCTCGCATCGTGGAGAAGCCGGAACCGGGTACGGCGCCCTCCAACTGGGTGCAGGTGGGCCATTTCATCTTTACGCCGGCGATTTTTGACGTTCTGAACCCCCAACAGACAGGCAAGGGCGGCGAACTGTGGATGGCGGACGCAGTGGACCGATTGGCCGCCCGGGCGACGGTGATCGCGCAGCCGATAGAGGGGATGTGGCTGGCGGCGGGGGACCCACTGCGCCACTTGAAGGCCTCCATACAGGTGGCCCTGCGGCGAGCGGATATGCGGGAGGAACTGCTGGCATATCTCCGATCGCTGGATGGGCTGGTGTAGGTAAAGCGCACCGCCCTGTACCAGCCAGGTAGGGGATAGCGGGGAGAAAGCCCTTTCGGAATCTTTGTCCAAGCGGACGGCTCCGTAGTTCAGGCAGTTCAGAAATCGGATGAACACGAATCGGGCGGCGCGCTGGCTGGTTGCTTTTCATACAGGCATTGCCCTGGGCTACCTGGGCCTGATCATCAGGGCAGCCGTGGACGGCCTCCTCTGGCGGGCCGATGTTACCGCCTTTTACACCGGTGGGGCCATCGTCCGTCAGGGGCTGGGCCCTCAACTTTACGACCTGGACCTCCAGGCCCGGGTCCAGCAGGCGATCCTGGGGCCCGGGCGGATGTTCTACGACGGTGTCCTCCCTTTCAATAACCCGCCCCACTTTGCCCTGGTGATGGCCCCCTTCTCCTTCCTGCCGCTGGGCCTGGCGTTCTGGTGCTGGACGGCGCTGCAAGTGGGGGTTTTAATCCGGGTCATCCAGCGGTTGCGGCTTCTGAGCGCGGAATGGGAGCGGAGAGAGCGCTGGATGCTGCTGAGCGGGTTTTTCGCCTTTTTCCCCCTGTTCCTGCAATTTCTGTACGGGAGCCTTTCCCTCTTCGTCCTCTGGTGCCTGACGGAGTTTTACCTGGCGCTCCGGGAGGGGAAGGATGCCCAGGCTGGGGTCTGGCTGGCACTGGCGGCGGTGAAACTTCAGGCCGCTCTTTTCCCGGCCCTGGTCATCCTGGCCGGGCGTCGCTGGCGTGCGCTGGCTGGGGCCGGCGCGGCCGGGCTGGCCATCTTTGCGGTGACGACGGCTGCCCTGGGCCCCTCTATCTGGCCCGACTATTTGCGCTGGCTGGTCGCGACAGGGAGTTATTTTGACCGTTTCGGCATATACCCAGACGGGATGATCAACCTCAAGGGTACAATGACCCTCTGGCTGGGCGCGGAACGGGCTTCTCTGATTCAGGTTATCACCGGGATTGCCCTAGCACTGGGTGTCCTGGGGGTCCTCCTCCTCTGGGCTCGTCGGGAATGGGAGCCGAAGCGGCCCTTGTTTGACGTGCGGTTCTCTTTCACTTTGTTGCTGGGGGCCCTGCTCAGCCCTCATCAAAATCAGCAGGATTGTCTGATCTACGCGCTCCCTGTTGCATTGTTCTACGATTCCCTGCGCCGTCTTGGCCGTCCTACTGGTCCCCTGACCGGGTTCCTGATGGCCTGGCCGGTGCTCTTTCTGCTGGAACAGTTCGCCATTCAGGGACGGCTGGGCATCCGCCTGCCGGTCGTCCTGACGGTCATCCTACTGGGCTGGATCGGGGTGCAGTACGGGAAGAAGGGGGCTGATGGCGCAGAATAGCCGCGTTCTTTCCCTCTACCGCTGGCTCCGCTGGCCGCTGCTCCTGCTGGCCGGGGTGGGCCTGTTCTTCTTCGCCGCCTGGCGGTTGACCCAACCAGATATCTTGCAAGGGGATGATTTCGTCGCTTATTGGGCCGCCGGGCGGCTGAACGCGGCCCGGCAAAACCCCTATAATGCAGAAGCGCTTTTCGCTCTGGAACGGGAGGTCGGACGCCCGCCCGAAGAAGCCTCCCCTCCACTACTGATATGGAACCCTCCCTGGCTGCCGCTCCTGTTCACCCCTTTGGGAATGCTCCCCTACCCGTTTGCCCGGGCCCTCTGGCTCTTCCTCCAGATGGTCGCCCTGGCCTGGAGCGCAGACCGATTGTGGCTGATCGGAGGCGGTCCCAGAGGTTACCGTTTGATGGCATGGGGACTGGCGTTTCTCTTCGGCCCAGCCCTTCTCACTC
Organism: Chloroflexota bacterium; assembly: GCA_014874475.1. Lineage (GTDB taxonomy): Bacteria > Chloroflexota > Anaerolineae > B4-G1 > DUEL01 > SpSt-77. The sequence continues at coordinate 159,196 of JADBJJ010000012.1, read as the reverse complement.
TGAAAATGGGGCAAATCTCCTCTCTCCTCCTATTGGGCCTGGTGGGCTTCCTCCACTTTGCACAGCGAGAACGCTGGATAGCATCGGGCGTCGCGTTGAGTCTGTTATGGATCAAGCCCCACGTATGTTATCTTCTGCTGGGAATGCTCCTCCTGCAAATTCTTTACCGGCGACGATGGGCGCTGGGAGCCGGACTTCTCTGGGTTCCGCTGGCGGCTCTCCTGATAGTTGCCCTGATGAACCCGGATGCGTTACGGGGGTGGCTCCAGATTCTGCTGGAAGGCCCGTTGAGGGAACTGGCTACTCCCACGCTGGGTGCCTGGTTGCGCCTTTTCTTCGGCGTGGAGCGGCTCTGGCTCCAGTTCCTCCCTTCTGGCCTGGCCGCGTTCTTCTCCATCGGATTTGCTCTGCGTCATAGAGGCCAGAATTGGGTGAATGAGAACAACTTTCCCTGGTGGGTTCTTTTCTCTCTCCTCACAATGCCCTATGGATGGACCTTTGACCACATGGTTGCGCTGGTTGCGCTGATTCCTGCGAGCGTCAGTCTTGGATGGCGGCCGCGACTCCCCTGGTGGTGGGTCCTCTGGGGCATCTACGTCGCTGTAAATGGAATCTTGATGTTTGTCAGCGGTAATATGTTCTGGCATATCTGGCTGGCGCCCTTCTGGCTCCTCTGGGTTGCAATGGTCCGCCGGATTGCCCAGGTCCAGAAAGAGGGACCGGATGCCCTTCTTTAATCCTCGTCGCTTGCGGGATTACCCGCGCCTGATCGGGGCCGCTATCTGGTGTGCGGGGGGGCTGGAAGTCCTTCTTCACCGGGGCTGGATCGGTGGTATGGGCTGGGTCCTGTGGAGTGATTTTATCACTCTCTACGCGGCCGGATGGCTGGATCGCTTCTCCCCGAACCAACTCTACGATTTCCAGGCTCAAGCCTGGGCTCATGCGGCGCGCTGCGGGGAGATGGTCCTCCCACAAAGACACAGGACTAACGGAGAATGCGACGCGCTCTGATAGCCAACCGCTGGTGGCCATCCGTTGATGCCCTCTGGTTCGCCGTTATCCTGGCGGGCCTGGGTTTCCTGGTCTCCCTGATACCCCTGCCACCCAACGACTTCTGGTGGCATCTGAAAATCGGCGAAATCATCTTCACCACCCGCGCGATTCCGACCACCAACATGTTCGCCTGGACCTTGCCACCGGATGCCCCGTTCACCTACGGCGCATGGCTGGGGGAACTGCTCCTCTATCTGGTCTACCGGGCCGGAGGGCTTCCGCTGGTCACCTTCGCCCGCAACCTCCTGGTCCTGCTGGCCTTCTGGCTGGTGGGGCGGACGGCGCGGGAGCGCTGTGGCTCCTGGCAGCTGACGGCCCTCGCGCTGGCCCTGGCCGGGGGCATGTCGCTGAATAACCTCATTATCCGCCCGCAAATCTGGGCTTTCCCCCTCTTCGCCCTCTACCTCTGGCTGCTGACCCGCTACGCGGCCTGTCCCGTCCGTAGTCCAGCACGCGGCGAAGCGACATGCCGCCCCGCCTCCCTTCTGCTCCTCCCCCCGCTGATGGCCTTCTGGGTCAACGTCCACGGCTCCTTCCTCCTGGGGCTGGTGCTGGTGGGAATCTTCGCCGTGGGCGAAGCGCTCCGGACTGCCTGGAATCAGGCGCACGGCGCTGCGGAGCACCGTCCAGATGCCCTCCCCTGGCGCCGAGTCGGTTTCCTATTCGGAGTCGGCGCGCTGACGGCTCTGGCAACCCTGGCCAACCCGCGCGGCGTCGGCATCGCCGCCTACGTGGTGAACCTCCTCACCGACCGGCCCAGCCAGGCCCTGGTGGTGGAGTGGCAGTCTCCCACCCCCTCCGGCGCCGCCAACGTCGTCTTCTACATCAGCATCCTGGTTTTGTTGCTGACGGTGGCCTGGGCCCGCCGTCGCCCCACCCCTACCGACGCGCTGCTGATGGTGGGTTTCCTCTGGCTGGCCTGGAGCGGGATGCGCTACGTCGTCTGGTACGGGATGACGGTGATGCCCATTCTGGCGGAGACCGCTGCGCAGGCCATCAACCTGCGCCTGCCTGCCCGCCGCCACCCTGTCAACCTGATCCTGCTCCTTCTGCTGGCCGTGCCCGTCCTCCTGGCTCAACCCTGGTGGGTGGAGCGGTTGCCTTTGCCCGAAACGTACTGGAAACAGGTCTGGCGGGGCGTTCAGCCGGCGCCGCTGGTAGGCCGGGAGACGCCTGTCGCCGCCGTGGAGTACCTGCGCGCCCACCCCGGCGGTCGTCTCTTCAACGAAATGGGCTACGGCAGTTACCTCATCTGGGCCCTGCCCCAGCAGAAGGTCTTTGTGGACCCGCGCGTGGAACTCTACCCCTACGACCAGTGGCTGGACTACATCCGCATCGGCCGGGGCGTGCGCTATAACGAACTGCTGGAGCAATACGGGGTGGACCGCCTGATGGTGGACCGGGAACTGCAGGGGGAGTTGATCCGGGCGCTGGAGGACGACCCCCGCTGGGAGCAGGAGTATGCCGACGAGCGGACCGAAATCTGGAGACGGGCGCCATGACTCGCTGGTTGACCCCAAGACGCCTTTCCTACGCCTGGCTGGCGGGCGGCGTGCTCTGGCTGGCCTGGCTGGGGAGCATCCTCCTGGGACCGGGAAATCTGGACCTGGTCGGGCAGCCGGTGGGGACGGACTTCCTGCAGTTTTATGCCGCCGGGACGACGCTCCTGCGCGGGGAGAGCGCCCATCTCTACGATGTGGAATACCAGGTCCGACTGGAACAGGAAATCATCGGCCCCGGCCTGCGAGCCTACTACGCGTTCATCACCCCGCCCTTCTTTGCGGCCCTCTTTGCCCCCCTGGCCCTGTTGCCGTATGGCCTGGCGTTTGCCCTCTGGAGTTTGCTGGGACTGGTGGCCCTGTGGGCCAGTATCCGTCTCATGGGCATTCGCTCATTCCGCCCGTTCCTGTGGTCTCTGACCTGGTTTCCCGTCTTCGCCGCGGTCAGTTACGGCCAGAACAGCCTGCTCAGTCTATTCCTCCTGGCCCTGACCTACCGACTCTGGTGGGACAGGCAACCCTGGGCCGCCGGACTGGTGCTGGCCGCGCTGATGTACAAGCCGCAACTGACCCTGGGGGTGGTGCTCCTCTGGCTGATCAGCGGACGGGAAGGGTGGAAAGCGCTGGGGGGATGGGCGCTGGGAAGCGCGGCCCTGGTCCTCCTGTGCTTCGTCGCCTGGCCCGAGGCCAGCCGGGCCTACCTCCACTTCGCCCAGACTGTCCTGCCAGACCTTCCCGACTGGCAGGAATTTCCCATCTGGCACCTGCATACCGTTCGGGGCTTCTGGCGGCTGCTGATCCCGGAATGGCCGCTCCTGGGGGATGTCCTGACCCTGCTACTGGCCGGGCTGGGGATCGCGGAGGGGTATCGGTTCTGGCGGGCCCATCGGGCCCGCGTTCCGCTGACCTTTGCGGCGGCGGTCGCTCTGACCCTCTGGATCACCCCCCACGCGATGATTTACGACTGGGCCGTGTTGCTCATCCCTGCCATCCTGCTCTGGGAAGAGGAGGTACGGTGGCGAGGGCGGTGGCGCGGGCTCTACGCCCTGGTCTGGCTGGCCACTTTTCTGGGAGGCCCGCTGACCTACGGCCAGTGGCGCTTTCTCCATCGCGCCGTTCAGGTCACTGTGCCGGTTCTGGGGGTTGTGCTCTACCGGGCCCGGGGTCTGTTGGAGGCTTCTCCGGGGGGAGAGAACAGGAGTTAAGGGGGTGGCTTTGCCGCTTGCCCCCAACCCCAACCGCCAGCGCGGCCCCGATGCCGTCTATGACCACATCCCACGGCGAGGGCGTTCGCCCTGGGACAAAGGACTGGTGGATTTCGTCGGTGACGGCGTAGAGTATCGCCAGCCCGGCAGCCAGGAGGCGCGTCCGGTCGGAGGGAGGACCGTCTCCCCGCAGGACGCCCAGATAGAGCCATGCCAGTACTCCATAGAGCACGGCGTGCCCCGATTTTTTCACTACCATATCCAGCCACGGCTCCGGCGCGTGGGGAAGGTCCGGCTGAGCGGAGAGCCAGAAAAGGAACCCCATCCAGGCCATTGCCAGCAGCCCCCAGAGTGCCCGACGGATCACCGTCTCACCTCATACGCCCACTCCACCTCCGTAACCAACCGCGTCCACGAACGGCGTTCGCGGATATCGCGGGCGGCCTCCATGCCCAACCGGCGGCACAGGTCCCGCTCGTCTAAAAGACGCAGGACCGCGCCGGCGAAGGCGGCCTCGTCTCCGGGGGGGACGAGCCAGCCCGTTTCCCCGTGACGGATGACCTCGCGGATTTCCCCCACCGCCTCGGCGACGACCGGCACTCCCGCCCCTAACAGGTCCAGCAGTTTGACCGGACATTTCGCCCGGTTGATGAGCGTGTCGTCAAAGGGATAGATCGCCAGAGTCACCTGGCCGAAGACCTCCGGTAACCGCTCCGGCTCCACCCAGCCGACGTACTCTACCGCCTCCGCCAGTCCGGCCCGCCGGGCCTCTTCCAGCAGGCGGGTCTCTTCTCCGAACAGCCCTTTTCCCACCACCCGCAGACGGGCCTGGGGGACCCGTTCCTGCACCCGGCGCAGCAGGCCCACCACGCGCGATACGGGAAACTCAAAGAAACGGGTATAGAGGAGGATAACGGGTGGGCCCTTGTCGGTTCGGAGAGACGGAGGAGCCTCTGGACCAGCCCACCCGTTGGGGATGTAGAAGACCTGCCCCGGTGGCACCCCCAGCGCCCAGACCAGGCTCTCCAGCGTGCGGCTGGCGACGGTGACGGCATCCGCATGGGTCAGGCCCCAGCGTTCCTGCCAGGCGAAGAACCGCCTCTGGGCCGGGGTGTAGAGGAACTGCCCGGAGACGGGGTCGGTCATATCGTTCCAGCCGCCGGGGCCCTCCCAGTCGTCGCTATCCACCACCAGGCGAGGCCGCCTGGAGCGCGTCCGAAGGGTCAACAGGAAGTGAGCCAGGCCGCTGTAGGCTTTGGGCTTGAAAAAGTGGATGACGTCGGGCCGCAGGGCCAGAGCGCGAACGGCCAGCCGTCGGGCTGTCCACAGGTGGAAGAGGAGAGGCACGCGGGGCGGAAGGGGGATATTCTCCACCCTCACCCCGGCATCCTCCTCGCATTGTCCGGCATCCTCCCGGTTCTGCCAGGGCGGAAGGAGGAGGGTGACGGTGTGTCCCCGGGCCGCCAGCGCGCGGGCCATGGGGAGAGCCCGGACGGACATCGTCCCCCGGGGCCGCAAGCCGAAGGGGCCAATCATCACGACGCGCATCATTGGGGTCAGCCGGTCGTTCGTAGCCGTCAGCCGTTCGTCACAAGCAGGCGGATTTCTCCGAAACGGCCCTCCACATAAATCCGATGCCGGATGCCCAGGCCGGGGCGCATGTGCCCTGCCAGCCCGATCCGCTGAGGCCATGCCTGTTCCTCCGGACGGGAGAAGAGGTGGGCGATATATTCCGGGTACAGGTAGGCCGCTACCATTTCGGCCCACTCTTCGCTGGCCGCGCGGAGGGTCCGGCGGAGGCCGAATAATCCGCTGCCGTACCATGTCGGGCCGGGCTCCTCCCCGACAAATCGCACCAGTTCCCGAACGATCCGGCCGGGTTGGCCCAGAATGCGAGCAGCGATATTCGCCGTCCGGGCATCCCAGGCGTGGCCCAGTTCATGCACGAATGCGACCTCCCCCAGCCATTCCGGTTTCTGGTGGAGGATCGGCTCTCCGATGACCATACGCATCCAGGGAGGACGGGGCCAGAAAGCATACAGCCTGCCACCGCCCTCTTTCCGTTTCTCCAGCCGGACGTTTCCCAGCGCTCGGCTCATCCCTTCGGCTCCGCCCAGTGCCTGCGCCATCCGTTGTACGGCGCGGAGGACCAGGTTCCGCTCGTCCTCCTCCCACTGCCAGGGAGCAGCGACGAGCAGGCCGTACGGTCTCAATTCCTGAGCCCACAGGTCAGCATCAGATGGGGGCATCTTCTCATCCCAGCATCTCCACGAACGCTGCCAGGCGGGTGGCGACCTGCTCTTCGGCGAACACCCGAAAGTCGTTGTGGTCGGCCTCCAGCAACAGCGCCGGGACCCCCAACTCCCGAATCAGCCGGTCCCGCTGGTCCATCTGCCCGATGGAGTACGGCTTGCAGGACCGGTCGGAGTGGAGAATGGCGCCGTCCAACTGGTACTCCTTCACCATCTGTTGCATCGTCCGCAGTTTGTGGCCCGTCCCCCGGTTCAGGATGGGGTAGATGTACGTGCGGGCCATAGACTCCCAGAGGTCGTCCGGATCAATGAGTGGGGCCAGTTCGCCCCAGGCGTTGGTGTAGGTGGAGGCGACGACAGCGACGCCGTGCTGGGCCAGAAACTCTGCCAGGTAGCGCAGCCGGTACCAGATGGGGAGATTATCCCAGAGGACGCGCTGGCGTTCGTTTTTGACGGCGCCGATTCCGGTGGCGATGCGCTCATCCACCTCTTTCAGCAGCGCGGCGTAGAAGTCCACCGTCTCCGGGTCACCGCGCATCTCCACGATGGGGGCCATCTGGATGAACTGGTCAAAGACGGAGATGGGGGCCGGTCGGTGACGGCAGCGCTGCAGGATTTCCAGCCAGAGTTCGGAGGCCCGCTTGCTCAGCAGGCCCACCTGCCGCAGTTTTCGCTCGTCCAGCCGTTTCCCGGCGATCCGCTCCAGGATGGGCACCGCCTCCTCCAGTTGCCGCCGGACGTAGCGGACGGCGTGCTCCGCCGCCTCTTCGGTGTAGACGAAAGGGGTATCTATCAGAACCAGCGGGGCGCCGAAATATTCGGCCAGGACCCGGTACCAGAAGAGGACGGTCTGGCAGATGTTGGTGCAGGCGAAGAGGACGTCCGGTTTGGGCAAGTGGCCCACCGGAGTCTTGCCGGAGAGGACGGCGCCGATGTCGGTGCGGGCGTAGGAGCAGAGGTCGCGGGAATATCCCGCGCTCTCCGCTTCAGACGCGATGTCCACCGCCACCCGGGCTGTCCCACAGATGGCGGCGTGGTTCTCCGGGTAAAGGACGTAGAAATCCAGCGCCTTCAGGAGTTCTACCGGTGCACCGGAGGTGACCCAGGCCACTTTGCGGTAGCCGTTCGCGTAGCGGCCCGCCAGCCAGTGCCGGGCGACCAGTTCTTTGGTACGAGGGGCAATGCGGAGTGGCGGGGCGAGATACCGGGTGTCCCAGCGGGCGGGTCGGCGCTGGGCCTGCCATCGCTGCAGGCGGAGGACCGCCGGTCCCAGAACATTCACGTTCCAGCCGTAGCGCAGGGCATTGAAGAGATTCATCGGTGGCCCTCCTCTGGAGTCTGATGGGCGACCATTTCCAGGAATGCTTCCACGCGGGTGAGAATCTGGCCGGAGAGGGGGTCATTCAGGTCCACTTCTATGTGGACGGACGGCAGGCCGGCCTCCTGGAGCCTCCGGCGCAGGAGGGGCAGGTCAAAGAGTTCCGGCTCGCAGAATTTAACATCGTAGAAGACAACGCCGCGCGCGCCGGTCTCCCGAGCCATCCCCATCAGATGCCGAAGCCGCTCCGCGATGGGACTGCCCCGGGTAGGGTCGGGTGGGGCGTTCAGGATGCGCTCCGCCATCCGGCGGAAGGGGGCGGTGCTGGTGCCGGGCGGGTAGAGGCGGCGCCCGCAGCAGGCCAAGTCGTCTGCGACGACCACGCCGCCCATTTGGGTGATGGCATCCAGGAGCCCCATCGGCTCCGGGACGATGCCGGAGAGGAGGATGGGGAGGCCAGCGCTCGGGTCGGTGGGCGGGGTATCCAGCACGGCGCGGAGCAGGGCAGCGAATTCCTCGGCGGGCAGGTACTCCCGGGCCCGCGCCAGCCGGTAGAAGGCCAGGTCGGTCAGGGGGAGCGTGCGGCGTCGACGGTAGAGTTCCGCCAGCAGGCCGTCCGCTTCTTCCTCCCGACGGATGCTTTCCATCAGTTCGGCCTCCGATGGGGTGCGGCCGGTGGCGGCGGCCAGTTTGTCGTAGAGGGCGCGGCATTCGTCGGCGAGAAACTGGAGGTCGCTCTCGCGGCGACCGCGCGGGATGTAGAGGGGGAAGACTGGCTGCCGGGGCCGCACGAAGTCCAGCAGGAGGCTCCCCAGCCCCTGGAGCGAGTCGCAGGCGTGGGGGACGAGGATGACATCCGCTACTTCCAGACCGTCCCTCAGCAGAAATGAGAGCGCGTTGCCGACGATGGAGCAGACGTAGGGCTGGAGGTGAGCCGCTCCGGGGGCCGGGTCCACGCGCGGCGGCCCCCAGACCTCCACCGGAAGCAGGCCGAAGGCCCGCAACAGGGCCCGAGGGTGATGGATGGGAAGAACGGCGGCGATTGCCCCACCCTGCTCTTTCCAGGCGCGGATGGTTTCGGTGCGGGAAGGGATAGTGGGGGTGGATGCCATTGGGCCTCCTGGGCTTATCAATGTTGCCCTAATTGTAGCACAAAGTGGTACAGGCAAAAAGTGCCCAAATTGCCGGGCTTCCTTTGCCGGCGGTTCACCACTGGGCCCAATAGCAAAGCCCCCTCCGAAAGGGACACAAGCACAATGCGGGGCCTGGGCCCCGCACTGTCGTTATACAGCAGACGGGCCAGGCCCTCTCATCAGAAGTGCCTGGCCCGTTTCCGCCTCTCTATGGTTTGCCTTTACCCCCTCCGCCCGATGCGGGTGTGACGGTTGCCATCGGGCCCGGGCCGGGACCAGGGCCAGCGCCAGGGGTCTCCATTGGGCCAGGGCCGGCGCCGGGGGTCTCCACTGGGCCAGGGCCAGCGCCAGGGGTCTCCATTGGGCCAGGGCCGGCGCCGGGGGTCTCCACTGGGCCAGGGCCGGCGCCGGGGGTCTCCACTGGGCCAGGGCCGGCGCCGGGGGTCTCCACTGGGCCAGGGCCGGCGCCGGGGGTCCCTACTGGGCCAGGGCCGGCGCCGGGGGTCCCCATTGGGCCAGGGCCGGCGCCGGGGGTTCCCATTGGGCCAGGGCCGGCGCCGGGGGTTCCCATTGGGCCAGGGCCCGCACCCGTGCCGGGTGTCACCATCCGACCGCCAGGGCCGGGGGGCTCCGGGGAGCCGGGGGCATTCTGCCGAACTCGCTCCCGGATTTGTTGGCGGAACTGGGCGGGGTCGGCCTCGCCGGCCTCGGCCAGGCGCCGCCAGGCCTCCAGTTGCGCCCATACGCGCTCCCGCACCGGGGTTTGTGGAATGCCGGCGAGCCTCTGCTGCATCGCGCGCAGGCGCTCTTCCACCCGGTTCAGGGTTCGCACCATCTCCTCATCCCCCTGGGCAGCGGCCCGCTCCATTGCCCGGTAGAAATGCTGCTCCATTCGCTGGAGTATCGTCTCCGGGAGGGGCTGACCGGCCTGGGTGAGGGCAACCGCCTCTTCCACCCGGCGCTGAGCCATATCCATGAGCCGCTCTACCTGGCGGGCCGGGTCCACCGTCAGCGCAACCTGGACATCCTCGCTCCAGGTCTTGAGGGGATATAACGTCTGACCGGGGAGGTCATCCTGAGCCGCGTAGAGCGTGCCGGTGAAGCCGGCCAGAGAGGCCACGACCAGAAGTAGCGAAACCAGAATCGGTGTCATCTTTCGCTCCTTTCCGAACAGGATAAACGCCCATCCTGTATGACGAGGAGCGGGTCTGGTAGATACGGCCTGGGCGATAAATTGGGCCCGGGTACGGGCTGCCCGCCGGGGGTCCCGTGGGGGGACTGACCGCAGAGCATCCAGATAATCATCCAGGCGCGGGTCCAGTTTCTCTTCGGGTTTTGCCGTCATACATCACCAGTCCGTCTATCGTTTTGAGATGTCCTGTTCCCTGCTTCCTGGCCCTCGGCGGGAGCCAGAAGGCGGCGCAGACGGGCGACCGCGCGATGTTGCAGAGCCTTGACGGCACCGATGGGCTTCTGGAGCGCTCGGGCGATCTCTTCCAGTTCCCATCCCTCCACATACCGCAGGAGGATGACCTGACGCTGATCCGGGGTCAACTGGAACAATGCGGCCCGAACCGTCTGCTGACGGATGCGCATCTCGGCCTCTGCCGCCGGATCGTCCGAAGCAGGCAAGGGCATAACATCTTCCAGCGAGACGTTTTCCCGACGGGCGCGAAACTGGTCGGTAAGCCAGTTGTGGGCGATGCGGTACAGGTAGGCGCGCAGAAATTCACGCGGGCCGCGGTCGCGCCGGAGAGCATCCAGCAGCCGGGCAAACGTCTCAGCCACGCATTCCTCGGCCAAATCGGGGTTGCCTCCCAGCCGCATCGCGTACCGATAAAGTTCATCGCTGTAGAGGTCGTAAATCTGGACCAGGGCCGCGGTCTCCATCTGCCGGGCCCTTGCCAGCAGGGATGGGTCATCCATATATGCTCCTGAAAAGTAAGACGAAAGATGAGGCCAGAAAATACGGGTTGGGTAGGGTCTGTACCAACTCTATGGGACGCTCTTGAGCCCCGCTGTAAACGACCGGGCCTGTTCTGCCAGGGGCATCGTTCTGGTCGTATCTCTGGAGGGAGTTCTCCGTCTAAAATATAGAGGCCTCAGAACCAGGAGGTTCTGAGAGCCACTTTCGGTCAGAGGAGGTTGTGGATGAAACGCTGGGTCATTCTTCTACTGGTGGTTGTGCTGGTGGCGGGAATTGCCGTGCCTGCGCTGGCCGCCGGAAACCGACCCCCCAAACGGATGCCTTTCAACCTGGTCGGCTGGGTCATGGCCGTGGATACCGGTACGGCGACGGTCACCGTGGAGGTAGTTCGTGGCAACCGGGTGGTCAAGCCTTTCATCGGCAAGACGGTGACCGTTCAGGTCACCGCCGCCACCCGGCTGCTCCGGAGAGCGGAGCCTGAGGCGGTGCCGATTACCCTGGCCGACCTGCAGGTGGGGGACGCGGTGAGTGTGCACGGCGTGCTGTCCGGCGACGTCTGGACGGCCAGCCGCATCACCGTAGGGGCCAAACTCTCCGGCCAGCCATGAACGGAGGGCAGCGTTGATGGTGGCAGAGCCGCCATCAACGCCGCCCTGCCCTCTACTCCGCCTGTGCCTCCCGCCGCAGGCTCCCCAGCAGGCTGGTGAACTCCAGCGGGAAGACGAATTTGGTCGCCGGGCTCTCCCCCAGCCGCCGCAGAGTGTCCAGATACTGAAGCGTCATCGTATTGGGGTCTATTTTCTGGGCGATCTCAAAGATGTAGCGGAGGGCCATTGCGTACCCCTCAGCGCGCAGCGCCTGCGCGGCCCGTTCCCCTTCAGCCCGGAGGATGGACGCCTGCTTTTCGCCCTCGGCGCGCAGGATGGCGGCCTGTTTCTCCCCTTCTGCCACCTTGATGGCGGCTTCCCGCTGACCATCCGCCTCGGTGACCATTGCCCGGCGGTTCCGCTCTGCCGACATCTGTCGGTTCATCGCCGCCTGAATCTCCTTCGGCGGCTCAATCTCCCGAATCTCCACACTGGTCACCTTGACGCCCCACCGCTCCGTCACCTCGTCCAGTTTGACCCGCAGGACCTGGTTGATGTGCTCCCGCTGGGCTAGGACATCATCCAGCATGATGTCGCCAATGACGGCGCGCAGCGTGGTGGTGGCGATGCCAATGGACGCCCGCCGGAAGTCCCCCACTTGGATGACACTCGCCTCCGGGTCCACAACCTTCCAGTAAATGAGAAAGTCCACCCCGATCGGCGCGTTGTCTTTGGTGATGCTGGTCTGATGGGGAATTTCCATGAACTGCTCCCGCAGGTCCACCACCACTGCCCGGTCAATGAACGGGATCAGGAAGACCACGCCCGGCCCTTTGGTGCCGATGCAACGCCCCAGCCGGAAGACGACCAGCCGCTCGTACTCCCGAACGATGCGGAGCATTGAGAAGAGGAGAATCAGGCCAATCAGGCCAACGAAAAAGATGAATATGATCAGCAATACTTCCATGTCTCCCTCCCTTACGTTGAGATCATTGACGGTCTGGATAGCCGTCCGCTTCCTACCCTCCGCCAGTACCGCCAGCGCATTAACGCCAGCAGGCGAGGCGTCAGAGTGGTGTACAGGTCGTAGACCCGGCGATAGACGGGGAAATCCCAGGCCCCTATATACCGGACTGGACGGGCGCCGAAACCCGCCTTGAACCGATAGACTCCCCACATCGGTTCCGACTCATCGGCCCGCTCCGGCGCTCCCCAGAGGTCGTAGATGGCACATCCCTGGGCCTGAGCCCACCGGATGGCTTCCCACTGGAGCAGGTGGTTGGGCATATATTCCCGGTACACTGACCGGGAAGCGCCGTACATATACCATGCCCGCCGTCCAAACCGGAAAAGGATCACCATAGCCACTGGCTCGCCCTCCACCTCGGCGATCAGCGGCTGTGCCAGTCCCGCCTTCATAAATGAACCCCAGGCGTCCTGATAATATTCCTCCGGCCGGATGACGAACCGGTCCCGCACACTGGTCTCCTGATACATCCGGTACAGGAGGGAGAGGTCATCCACTGTCCCTGGACGGACTACCACCCCTTTCCGTTGGGCCAGCCGGATGTTGTAACGCCATTTGGGCTTCATACAAGCCAGAAGGTCATCCGGCGGAAGGGTCAGGTCCAGGAGAAGGGTGTTGCGGAACTGGACCTGTTCGGCCGATGGCCGCCAGCCCCGTGCTCGCAGGGTGAGGGTCACCGTTTTCCCTTCCGGTGCATCTTCTTCCACATCGGGGTCTATTTTCAGGAATACGGCTTTGGCTTGCCGGGCAGCGGCTTCCAGGTCCGCCAGGACGCTCTGGAGGAGAGAGACATCATCCCAGGGAAGAGTCGGTCCTTTGGGAGCGTACATCACTCCCAGTGGGAGATGAGCGGGGCGGCGGAGGAGGACCAGCGCCGCTGCGCAGGGCTTCCCTCCGGCCTCCCAGAGGTAGTGAATGGCCCGCCATCCCTGCCGTTCTTTGAACGTTCCCCATTCCCATGTCTGCAGGACGGGGGGAGCGGGCAGGCTCAGCAATGCGTCGTCCCACTCTCGGGGGTCCGATACTTCCCGGATATTCGGCTTCATTACGGTTGACTTTGATTGTACATTGCTTTGCGGTAGAGTCAAGAGAGGGACCGCCGGATGCATTTGCCTCCTGTTCAGGAGCGGGTTATAATGGGAGTGGTGTGAGAACCGGCGTTTTGTTCAAACCTTTGGGATTTTCACCCGCCGCTTTATTGGGTTGAAAAGGCGGCCAGTCGGTTTCCTGCCCAAATCACTGAGGAGGAGGATATGTCAGGTCACAGCAAATGGTCTACGATCAAGCACAAAAAAGCGGCGACGGACGCCAAACGGGGGAAGATGTTCACCCAACTGGCGCGGGAGATCACCATCGCGGCCCGGGAAGGCGGGGGCAATCCGGAGGCCAACTTCCGGCTGCGTCTGGCGATTGACAAGGCGCGTGCAGCCAATATGCCCAAAGAAAACATTGAGCGGGCCATCAAGCGGGGAACGGGTGAGATTAAAGGAGAGGGCGAACTTTCCGAAATGGTTTACGAAGCATACGCCCCCAACGGTGTGGCTCTGCTGATTCAGACCCTGACGGATAACCCCAACCGATGCGTGGCGGAACTGCGCCACGTACTGAACCGCCAGGGTGGGCGGATGGCTGAGGCGGGCGCCGTGGCCTGGCAGTTTGAACGGAAGGGGTACATCGCCATCTCCCCCGACGGCGCGGACGCCGAGCGCATCTTTGAGGTCGCGGTGGAGGCCGGCGCGGATGATGTTGTGATCTCCGACGACCTGATTGAGATTTTCTCCCCACTGGAGACCTTCCAGAATGTCCGTCAGGCGCTGGAAGCCCTGGGTGTCCAGTTTGAGCAGGTGGAAATCTCTATGATTCCCAAAGCCACCGTCCAGTTGGGCGAGCAGGAAACGATGCGCGTGATGAGCGTCATCAACGCGCTGGAGGACCTGGAGGACGTCCAGCAGGTCTATTCCAACCTGGATATCTCTGACGAGGTGATGGCGAAGTTTGAGGCGGCGGCCTGATGCGGGTCCTGGGAATTGACCCTGGCACAGCGACAACCGGCTACAGTGTGGTGGAGGAGACCGAAGAGGGACTGCGGGCCCTGGCCTACGGCGTGGTCACCACCCCGCCCGACCTTCCTCTCCCCCGGCGGCTGCAGGTCATCTACCGGGAACTCCGCCGCCTGGTACGGGAATGGCAGCCGGACGCGGCGGCAGTGGAGGAACTCTATTTTAACGTCAACGTCCGGACGGCGATGAGTGTGGGGCAGGCGCGCGGGGTGGCCCTGCTGGCCCTGGCCGACGAGGGTCTGATCGTCGCTGAGTACGGCCCCGGGGAGGTGAAGCAGGCGCTTACGGGCTACGGCAGCGCCGAGAAGCGACAGATGCAGGAGATGGTCCGCATGCTGCTGGGATTGCCCGCCATCCCCCATCCGGATGATGCCGCCGACGCGCTGGCGGTCGCCATCTGTCACCTTCACTCCGCCCGCCTGCGGGCACTGATCACGGACGACAGCCCATAGGCCACGGACGATGAATCCCGATTCGGTGATTTTCCTATGATTGCGCGGCTCATCGGCACGGTTGCTTCAGTCAAACCGGACCGCCTGATCGTCCAGGTGGGAGGATTGGGCCTCAGCGTCTATGTGCCTACCTCGGTCCTCCGGGAAGTGGAGGGGGTGGGAGAGCCGGTGGAACTGGTCACCCACCTCCACGTCCGGGATAACGAACTGGCCCTCTACGGCTTTCTGACCGAAGAGGAACTGGCCCTTTTTGAGATTCTCCTGGGCGTCTCCGGGGTGGGGCCGAAGGTGGCCCTTTCCATCCTCAGCACCCTCTCGCCGGACGCGCTCCGCCAGGCGGTGGCGCGGGAGGAGCCGGGCATCCTGACTCGCGTCCCCGGCGTGGGGCCCAAGACCGCGCGGGCCATTCTCTTCCACCTGCGAGAGAAACTGCCCGGGCTGGAAGCCGGAGCCGTCCCCTTGCTGACCGACCAGGATGCCGAAGTCATCAGCGCGCTGACCGGGCTGGGCTTCAGCCTGGTGGAGGCGCAGACCGCCCTCCAGAACATCCCGCGCGACCCCGACCTCTCGCTGGAGGAGCGCATCCGCATAGCGCTGGCTTATCTGGCGCAGAGATGAAAATCTTCAGCGGTTTCGCTTCCGAAAAAGCCCGCACCATTCGCCTGCCGGAGTCGGTGGTCACTGAACTGGTGCCCATCGTGGACGACCTGGATGAACTGAAGGTCACCCTCCACGTCCTCTACCGGCTCCAGCAGGCACGGGGGCCGGTCCGCTACGTTTCCCAGCGGACCTTGCTGGCGGACCCCGTGCTTCTGCGCGGGCTGGAATCCCCGGCGGCGATCCGGCGGGCGGTGGACCGCGCAGTGGAGCGGGGGACGCTCCTCCAGGCCGAGGTGGACCTGGACGGCCATCCCGATGTCATCTATCTCGCCAATTCGCCCCATGGCCGGGCAGCGCTGGAGGCGCTGCGCCGGGGGGAGCCGTTGCCGACGGCCCCGCCCGAGCCCCGTCCCAATATTTTTGCCCTGTACGAAGAGAATATTGGCCCGCTCACCCCGCTCATCGCCGACGAATTGAAAGAGGCCGAGAAAACCTATCCTGCCCAATGGATTGAGGAGGCGTTTCGCGAGGCCGTTGCCCTCAACCGACGCAGTTGGAAATACATCCGGGCTATTCTGGAGCGCTGGAATGCCGAAGGAAGAACCGACGAAGAGCGTCGGCGCGGTCTTGAAGAAGACCGCCGCCGCTACATTGAGGGAGAGCATGTCCGCCACTGAGAACGGTGCACAGGCGGAGAGCCTGCGCACGGCGTCCGCCCCTTGCCCTCATTGCGGCGGCCTGGGCTATGTGCGCGCCGATGTCCCGGTGGACCACCCCGATTTCGGCAAACTTATCCCCTGTGTCTGTCGGTTGGTGGAGATAGAACGGCGCCGTTTGGCCCAGTTGCGAGCGATGGGCCATCTGGCGGCGCTGGCCCATATGACCTTTGAGACCTTCGTCCCGGAGGGCCAGGGTCTTCCGCCGGACAAGCGGGCCAACCTGCGCCACGCCTACGAGACAGCAAAGGAGTTTGCCGAAAACCCCACGGGATGGCTGGTTCTGCGCGGCGGCTACGGATGCGGCAAGACCCACCTGGCGGCGGCGATCGCCAACCGCTGTGCGGAGCGCGGTCAGCCGGTCCTCTTCGTCACCGTGCCGGACCTCCTAGACCACCTGCGGGCCACCTTCGGCCCCACCAGCCCCGTCCGCTACGACCAACGCTTTGAGGAAGTCCGCACCGCGCCGGTGTTGATTCTGGATGACTTGGGGACCGAGGCGCCGTCTTCCTGGGCGCAGGAGAAACTCTTCCAGATTCTTAACTACCGCTATAACGCCCGACTCCCCACCGTCATCACCACCAATCACGAACTGGAGGAACTGCCGCTGCGCATCCGTTCCCGCATGGCCGACCCGGACCTGGCGCGCATCCTCACCATTCTGGCACCCGACTACCGCCAGGCGGGCATCTCCGCCGACCAGTCCGAACTGAGTACCCTCCACCTGCATGCCCATCAGACGTTTGAAACCTTTGACCTGCGGGAGAAGGAACTGCCGCGGGAAGAAGCGGAGAATCTGCGGAAGGCGGTGGAACTGGCCCGGGCCTACGCTCGGAAGCCGGAGGGGTGGCTGATTTTCACCGGCACCTACGGCTGCGGGAAGACGCACCTGGCAGCAGCCATCGCCAATTTCTGGGCCGGACAGGGGCATCCCGTTCTGTTTGTCGTCGTGCCGGATTTGCTGGACCACCTGCGCGCGGCCTTCAGTCCGACCAGCCCTGTCCCCTTTGACCGGCGGTTTGAGGGAGTGCGCCGGGCTCCCTTTCTGGTACTGGACGACCTGGGGACCGAATCAGCCACGCCGTGGGCCCGGGAGAAGATGTATCAGATTTTTGATTACCGCTACAATGCCCGTCTGCCGACCATCATCACGGCAGCGGTGCTGATCAAAGACCTGGACCCCCGTCTAGCGGCGCGCATCCAGGACGAGACGCGCTGCATTCACTTCGCCATTCTGGCTCCGGCCTACCGGGGGAAAGCGGAGCGGCGCCCCCGCCGCTCCCGTGGGCAAGGGTAGAAGAAGCGGCCGATTTTCACGGATTGCCCCGTCTTTTTGTCCGCGAAATCCGCGGCAGAAAAGAAGGGCTGTCCCCTCTCACAACCCTACTCCAGCCGTCCCTCTTCCTCCACCGCCAGGTCTTCCTCCTCCTGCCCCGCGTAGAGATAGCGGCCCAGAAGAGCGTCGTACTCCGTCCAGGGTTTGGTGGGATCGCGGCGGGTGGCGATGATACGCTGGAACCGGTTCACCTGCGCGCTGATTTCCTCCACGTAGTGGAGGGCCGCCGCCTCCAGCGTCTCGGGTCGCCGGGGGGAGCCCCACTCATACCGCCCGTGGTGGCTCACAATCATATGCCGCAACCGCAGCGCCAGGTCGGGAGGAAAGTCCGGCATCCCCTCCAGCACCCGGTCCACCATCTGCAGCGACATCACCACATGCCCCAGCAGCCGTCCTTCATCAGAGTACTCTATGCCCGTTTCCCAGGTGTACTCGCGCGTCTTGCCCACATCGCGCAGGAGCGCGCCGGTCAGCAAGAGGCTCCGGTGGATCTGCGGGTAGAGGGTCAGCAAGTGGCGGCAGAGGGAGATGACTTCCACGGTGTGCTCCAGCAGGCCTCCCAGATACGCGTGGTGGACCCGCCGCGCAGCCGGGGCCTGGGAGAAGCGGGCGACAAAGTCCGGGTCGTCAAAGAAAGCCAGAAGCAATGCCTTCAGATGGGGGTTCTCCACTTCGGCGATCGCCGCCCGGACTTCCTCCAGCATCTGACTCACATCCCGCTCCGTCGCGGGAATCATGTCCTTCAGGTCGTACTCGGTTTCCTTTGCGAGGCGGATTTTTTCTACGATGACCTGCCAGCGATCCAGGTACTCTTCCACCCGTCCCAGGACCTTGACCACCCGCCCCGTTTCCAGACGGCGCTCCACCTCCGGCGCGTCCTCCCAGACGCGGGCCAGTATCTCCCCCGTCCGGTCGGAGAGGATGAGGGTCAGAAACTCGCCCCGGGCGCGGTCCCGGAAGGGCTCCAGTTGTTTGCGGCGCAGGAGGAAGAAACTGAGCACCCGGGCGCCGGGGCGCAGGTCACGGACGAACTGCTTCTTCATAGGACGGCTCCCCTTCTGGCGAGACAGCCTTCCGGCCCAGGCGGCGCATCTGGCGGTATCGGTTGCGCAGTTGGGCCGGTGTCAGCCGTTTGCCGGTCTCAAAATACAGGATGGCAACCTCTCCGATAGCCCACGTACCCAGTCCGGTCACCACTCCGGCGATGACCCAGCCAGGGCCGGGCAGGATTTTGGCCAGTTGTCCGGCCAGGAAGCGCAGCCCCACGCCCCCGGCAATAGTGGTGAGGAGTTCCTTTGCATGGCGGGCGGAGAGGGGCTCGCCGTAGATAGCGGCGATGCGCAGGACCATCCGCATCTGGCCGGCCAGCAGGAAGGGGACATCCAGCCCGGGCACCGGCTCGGCCGCGATGATGCCATTGAGAGTAGCCGCGCTGCGGACAATCCGCTCGGCCAACTGCCGCCGGTAGGCTGGGAGCGCCCGACCCAGCGCGACAGCAATCCAGGGGTGGGCTTCCACGATGGCCGGGATGAGCCGGTCCGCCACGCCAGCCCCGCTGCGGGCGCAGACCGGGATGGGCGCGACGCCCAATTTCTCTCGGGCATCCTCCAAGACGGCCGGGAGTTCCCGCCGCACCAGGTCTATCTTATTGAGCGCCACAATTACCGGGAGGCCCATCGCCAGCAACGAGTGGTAGACTTCGTAATCGGACTGGCGGATACCTGCCGCGGCGTCCAGGAGAAGGACGACCACGTCGGCTTCCTTGGCGGCGCGGCGGGCAATCTCTGCCCGGTCCATCCCGCCCACTTCGCCGAAGCCCGGGGTGTCCACCAGAACAAAGGGGCCGAACCGTTCCTCCAGCACTCTCTGGGTGGTGCCGGGGACGGCGGTGACGGGCGAGACCCGGCGGCCCATCATCTGGTTGAAGAGGGTGGACTTGCCGGAGTTGACCGGTCCGACGATAGCCAGGCGGGCGGCGGCCTCCCGCTGGACCGTCATAGAGAGTTCATCCCAATCCAGGGCCTGGAGCAGGCCCCGCAAATCGGCGAGGCGGGCAGGAAGTTTCATGGAAGGGGCTCAGTATCCTGCTTGCTTGTCCACCACGTTGAGCAACGGTTGGCCCGCCACGTAGCGGCGCAGGTTCTCCAGGAAGAGGTCTATCTCCCGTTCCTCTATGTGCGGCGAACTCCAAGAGTTGTGGGGGGTGATGATGACGTTGGGCAGGTCCCAGAGGGGGCTTTCTGACGGGAGCGGCTCCTGAGCGAAGACGTCCAGGCAGGCTCCGCCAATCCGGCCTTCTTGCAGCACCTCAATCAATGCCTCCTCATCCACAACGGCGCCGCGAGAGATATTGATGAGCCAGGCGTCGGGCTTCATCGCCGCCAGTTCGGCCCGCCCCATCATCCCACGCGTCTCGGGGGTGAGCGGTACGGCGATGACGACGAAATCGGAGCGCGCAAGCAAGTCCCGCAGGCGATCCGGGGGCATAACCTCATCAGCGACATCGCTGGGAGCGGGGCGGCGCCGGAGGCCCAGGACACGCATGCCGAACGCGCGGCACAGCCGGGCCACCTCTGCGCCGATGTCCCCCAGGCCGACGATGCCCACCGTCTGGCCGCGCAGTTCCCGCAGGGGGAGTTTCTCCCAACGGCGCTCCCGTTGATGAGCCCAGAACTCCGGCAGTCGCTTGACCACCGCCAGGATGTAGGCCATTACCGTCTCCGCGATGGGGACGTTGAAGACGCCGCTGGCGTTAGTCAGAATGGTATCCAACTCCCGCAGTTCGGGGAAGAGGAGATGGTCTACTCCGGCGCTGATGGTGTGGACCCAGCGCAGGCGGGGGATGCGGGTCAGGAGGCGTTGGGTTGCCTCCGGGCTCAGCCCCCAGCGAAGGAAGAGCACATCTGCCTCCTCCAGACTGGCGGTGATTTCCCCATCGGGCCCGACAGGGACAATTTCACAGTCTGGCGCAATCTGGCAGACGGAGCCCCTCAGGCGTTCTATCAGGTGGTCAGGAAGGAGAAGTTTCATCTTTACAACCCGGGTGACTGCTGTAGGGATGGAAGGCAGTGGGCGGTACAGGACTTGAACCTGTGACCTCCTCCTTGTAAGGGAGGCGCTCTGACCGACTGAGCTAACCGCCCGCTGTAGAAATCATAACACGTTTTTGAGGGAAGTCAATCCGCAATGTGGAGCATCACTTCTCCTTCCGGCCGCGCTGCCGGAAGACCAGCCGCAAAGGCACCCCTGGGAATGGGTAGAACTCCCGGATGCGGTTCTCCAGAAACCGCTCGTAGGAGAAGTGGACCAGTTCCGGGTCGTTGACGGAGAAGACAAACGTCGGCGGCGCGACCTCGGCCTGAGTGACGTAATAAATCTTCAGGTGTTTCCCCGCTTTCGTGGGGGGCGCGTGCCGGGCGATCGCTTCCCGGATCAGCCGGTTCAATTCCCCCGTCGGGATGCGGTAGTGACGCGCCGAGTGCACCTCCAGCGCCTGCGGAATGACCCGCTCCACGCCCTGTCCGGTCAGCGCCGAGATGAAGAGGACAGGGACGTAATCCAGAAACTTCAGCGCCTCCCGCACGTGGGCCATATACTCCCGCTGCGTCCCCCGCCCTTTGGGCACCGCGTCCCACTTGTTGACCAGGACCAGCACGCCGCTCCCCTCTTCCAGGATGAACTGGGCCACATGAGCATCCTGCGCAGTCACCCCTTCGGTGGCATCTATTAGGAGCAGGGAGACATCGGCGCGCTGGATAGCCCGCAGCGCCCGCAGCACCGAATACTGTTCCACCCCGGGCCGAACCCGCCCGCGCCGCCGGATGCCCGCCGTATCTATGAGTGTAATCGGCGTCCCTTCCCACTCCAGGCGGGTATCTATGGCGTCGCGCGTCGTCCCCGGCACCGGGCTGACGATGGCCCGCTCCTCCCCTAGCAGTCGGTTCAGCAGAGAGGACTTGCCCACATTGGGCCGGCCCACAATGGCCAGTTTGACCGACTCGTCCTCCGGCTCCGCCTCCCACGTCGGGAGCGCCTGAACCACCCGGTCCAAGAGGTCCGCCACCCCGTAGCCGTGCAGGGCAGAGATGGGGTGGACCTCCTCCAGTCCCAGTTCATAAAACTCCACCGCTGCCTCCCGCGTCCGGGGGCTTTCGGCTTTGTTGGCCGCCAGGAAGACGGGCTTCTGGGACTGGCGGAGAATCTCGGCCACCTCCTGGTCGGCAGGTGTCGGGCCGGCTATAGCATCGGTCAGGAAGACGACGACGTCGGCTTCGGCGATGGCCTGCTCCGCCTGCGCGCGGATCAGCGGGATGAAGGGCGCGGAATCCTCTGCCAGCGGCTGAGCGGGCGCGGGCCGCTGTCCCTCCACAACCCGCTCAGGCCAGACTTCTATTCCGCCCGTATCCACCACCGTAAACGCCACTCCGTTCCACTCCGCGGTGGCGTGGAGACGGTCGCGCGTTGTCCCCGGGCGGTCGTCTACTACGGCCAGTTTCCGCCCGATGATCCGGTTAAACAGAGTGGACTTGCCCACATTGGGCCGTCCGACCAGAGCCACCATTGGTCTGGGCATCTTTCACCTCTGATACAACCCCTGTAGGCAGGCCGTGCACCTCTTGTGGGAGCGACCGCAAGGGTTGCCCCTACCTCTCAGGCGTCGGCGTGACCGGCGGGGAGATTTCCACCTGTACGGTGACGGGCAGGACAGCGCCCACCACCACCCCCTGCGGTGTGACCACCACCTGCGGCTCCAGCGAGTACCGACCAGCGTTCAGGCCGAACAGGTCCACCAGTACCCGCACGTCCTCCGGCCGCAGTTCCTCCAGCACGGGCAACGGCCCGTTCAGGATGACTTCCACCTCCTCCGGTGCGACCGTCGCCGTCAGGCCCGGCGCCAGGCCCTGAATCTCTACCGGTCGGCGGACGGTCATACTCCCTTCTATCGGGACAACGGTGACCCGCACAGTGACCACCGGCTCCTTCATCAGGAGCGACACCCCCTCTGGCGCGACCAGCGGCAGTCGGACTTCCAGGCTCTCCTGGGTGTTCTCCAGGTCCAGCGGTGCTGTCTCCAGATAGCCAGGAATCTGGGAGATGACCTCCGGCGCGCCGTAGACGGTCACGACGGGTGGGTCCACGGTGATGCCGGAAATCCGGTATCCGGATGCGACCTGACCGGTCAGTCGGGCCGTTACCGCCAGGTCTCGGAAACCGCTCAGTTGCTCCACAGCCACGTGGATGGCGATGCGAGAGGGTGTCAGGGTGATATAGGGCACCTCTTTGCCCTGGGCGTTGTACGGCTTGAGGTCAAACTCGCCGTCCACGTCGGCCCGGCGGCCCTCCACAGAGACAACGGCCTGAACTTCCACCACCTGGGCGACCAGCGACTCCGGCCCACTGGCGGTCACCGTCATCGTGGCAGTTTCGGGCGGACGGGCGATGTAGCCCAGCGGCGGGTTCCCTTCCAGACGGACCCGAACCGGCACCTCCGCCTGGGCGATTGGTTCCAGATACACCACCAGGGAGGAGGGCTCCACTCGGCGGACCTGGACCGGCCTCAGGGCCACCTGGACCTGGATAGGCAGGGCGTGGGTGCCGGGCTTCAATCCGCTCAGGTTGACCGTCGCCCGGATGTCCTCCGGTCGCAGTACTTCCCAGACCGATTGCGGCGCCCGCAGGACGATGGAGACGCGCGCGTCGGTCTGGCCGTAGGCAATCATCCCCTCCGGCGTATTTGTCAGCGAGACCGGCACTGCCGACGGGAAGGCCTGCTCCAGAGTGGGATTCTCCTGCTCCACCGCCGTCGCCCAGATGAGGGTGGAGAGGGCAAAGGAGAGGAGAATCAACCCCAGATTGCTCCATAACCAGCGCAGGGCACTGTTCATAGGAGAATCAAAAGAATCGGAAGAATCAGAGAGTCCGGAAGAAGAATCAGCGGAGGGCTGGTTCTTCCGATGCTCTCGGCTCTTTTTTCCAGAACCGGCGGGGTTCCAGGATGTTCTGGTAGAAGGCCCGCAGGACTCGCTCCAGACGGTCCGGGTCCAGGTCGCGGAGGATGCGGCCGTTGTGGGCCACAGAGATGCTCCCCCGCTCCTCGGAGACGACGACGGCGATGGCATCCGTCTCCTCGGTGACGCCCAGGGCGGCGCGGTGGCGCAGACCCAGCCGCCGGTCCTCCAGGAAGGCCGTGGAGAGGGGCAGGACGCAGGCGGCGGCGATCACCCGTCCATCCCGCAGGATGACCGCGCCGTCGTGCAGGGCCACGTGCGGGTCAAAGAGGGCAATCAGCAGTTCCGGAGAAACCTCAGCGTCCAGCATGACTCCCGTCTCCACGTACTCCTGGAGCCCGGTTTCCCGTTCCAGGACGATGAGGGCACCGATACGGCGGCGGGCCAGGACCTGGCACGCCTCGGCGACGGCGCTGATGGAGCGGGAGAGGACGGCCCGCTGGCCCGCGCTGCGGGTAAGGAAATGGCCCGCCCGCCCCAGCCGCTCCAGCGCCCGCCGCAGTTCCGGCTGGAAGATGACCGGAATGGCGACCAGCATGGCGGGCAGGGCCCGCTCCACCAGCCAGCCGAAGGCCCGCAGCCGGAAGACGGTGCTCAGCAGGGCCAGCAGGATGATGAGCAGAATGATGCCGCGCAACAGCGATACTGCCCGCGTCCCCCGCACCAGGTAGAGGATGCCGAAAAAGATGGCGGCGACCAGGGTGATATCTACCAGGTCCACCCACCGGATTCGCTGAAGGGTCCATAACAGGTCTAACATAGCGCCGGTCCAAATCGCAGGGAGCGAGGCTCATATTGCAGCACCCGTTGCGGCTTCCCGCCCGGATTCGCTGAACCCCGCTCTCCATCAGCCAGGCCGCTGGCCGATGAACGGCGAGCGCAAGGATACAGGAATGGGTATCTTTGGGTGGAATCAAAACAGCGGTGGCTGCTCCGGACGGGTGTAGGGGAGGCGCAGGTGCTCGTAGGCCCGGGGAGTAGCCACCCGGCCGCGCGGTGTCCGCTCCAGAAAACCCAGTTGCAGCAGATACGGCTCCACCACATCCATGACCGTATCCGGCTCCTCACTGACGGCAGCGGCGATGGTCTCCAAGCCGACCGGGCCGCCGCCGAATTTCTCTATGATGGTCCGCAGCACCCGCCGGTCCAGGTCGTCCAGCCCCAGTTCGTCCACTTCCAGCAACTCCAGCGCCTCCCGGGCCACGGGGCCGGTGATACGGCCGTCGGAGCGGACCTGGGCATAATCCCGCACCCGCTTGAGCAGGCGCAGGGCGACGCGGGGGGTCCCCCGGCCGCGCCGGGCAATCTCCGAGACCCCCTCCTCGTCCACATCCAGGTCCAGCACCCGCGCGGCTCGCCGGACGATGGCCTTCAGCGCCGCCGTGTCGTAGAAATCCACCCGGAAGGTGGCCCCGAAGCGGGCCCGCAGGGGAGCCGTCAGCAGGGCCAGCCGGGTCGTCGCGCCGACAATGGTGAAGCGGGGCAGTTGCAGGCGGATGGAGCGGGCCGCCGGCCCCTTCCCCACCACCAGGTCCAGCACGAAATCCTCCATCGCCGGGTAGAGAATCTCCTCCACGGCCCGCCCCAGGCGGTGGACCTCGTCTATAAATAGGACTTCTTTCTCCCGCAGGTTGCTCAGGATGGCTGCCAGGTCGCCGGCCCGCTCTATGGCCGGCCCGGCGGTGGCGCGGAGGGGCACCCCCATCTCATTGGCGACGATGTGGGCCAGCGTGGTCTTGCCCAGGCCCGGCGGGCCATAGAAGAGGACGTGGTCCAGCGCCTCCCCCCGCTGGCGGGCGGCATCAATCAGGATGCGCAGGTTCTCTCGTAGCCGGTCCTGTCCGATCAGGTCGTCCAGCCGCTGAGGGCGCAGGGCCTGGTCCAGTTGCCGCTCATCCGGTCGGACGCGTGGCGAGATGATGCGGTTCTCCATGTCGCTGGTATTATACCCCAATCCGCCCACAGACAAAAGTAGAGGCGACGCACCCGTCGCCCCTACGACCACCACACTCCCGGGATGCGCTCGCCGCAATCGGGACAGGTCCCATCCCGCAGGCGGTACGTCGTCACATTGAAGCCCTCTCGGGCGATCAGCAGGACTCCGCAGCGGGGGCAATAGGTATGATTCCCCGGATGCCCCCACACGTTCCCCACGTAGACGAAGCGCATACCTTCCTCCAGCGCAACCTCCCGGGCCCGTTCCAGCGTCTCCACCGGCGTCGGGGAAAGGTTGGTCAATTTGTACTGGGGGGTGAAACGGGTGAAATGAAGGGGAATATCCGGACTGATCTCCTGTGCCAGCCAGCGGGCCAGCGCCCGCAGTTGGTCTGGACGGTCATTCAGCGTGGGCACCACCAGGTTGACAATCTCCAGATGGATGCCGCTCTCGTAGATGACCCGGATGGCTTCCAGAACGGGCCCCAATTCCGCCCCGCAGATTTCCCGGTAGAAACGCTCGTCGTACCCCTTCAGGTCAATCTTGATGGCGTCCACGACCGCACAGAGGGCCCGCAGCGGTTCGGGGTTGATGAATCCGGCGGAGATGACGACGTTCTTAAGCCCTACGGCCCGTCCCTGTCGGGCTGTCTCCAGCATATACTCGTAGAAAACTGTCGGTTCGGTGTAGGTATAGGCGATGACTGGCGCTTTGGCCTGCAGCGTGTAGCGGACCACCGCCTCTGGCGGCAGGTCTATGTTCTCCGTCTCCTCCGGGGGGAACTGGGAGATGGTCCAGTTCTGGCAGTAGAGACAGCGGAGATTGCAGCCCGCCGTTGCCAGGGAGAAAGTGGCGGCGGTGGGCAGGAAGTGGTAGAACGGCTTCTTCTCAATGGGGTCCACGTGGACGGCGCAGGGGTTGCCGAAGACGACGGAGAAGAGCCGACCGCCCCGGTTTTCCCGCACCCGGCAGCGTCCTCGTTGCCCTTCAGCGATAAAGCAGCCGTGGGGACAGAGGTTGCAGCGGACGTAGGTGCCGGTGTGCGGGGTGTGGCAGTAACTGACGGGGAGGGAAGGTTCGGTATCGCCGTGACATGCGGAACAGCGAAGGGTGCCCTCTTCCATCGTTGGGGTGGCATACAGGGCCTCTACCGACCAGGGGGTGGGCGGGGTCGGGGCGGGTGGTGGGGCCCCTTCCGGCTCCCGCTCCCACCACCGCCCGCCGAATCCGGCGGCAATGCCCAGTCCGATGCCACCGAGAACCGCCAGTCTGTTCAGAAACTCCCGACGCGTGAATCCCCTCATATGACCACAGACGACAGACCACTGACCACTGACTACTGACCACAGACAGCGGACAACGGACGACAGATGAACGTTTTACGCCATTTCTCGCAGATATGCCACCACCTCCTCGTGCTGTGCCGGGGAGATGCGCCCTGCATCCCGCAGGATCGCCAGCATACGGGTCAAGGGTAGGACGGCGTGGAGCCGCAGGCCGTGTCGGGCCAGGTCCTCCGCTCCTCCCTGCTCCCGGTCTATCAGCACCAGCACGTCCCGCACCACCAGCCCGGCCTCCTGCAGGGGGGCGGCGGCTTCCAGTTTGCTATCCCCCCGGGTGATGAGGTCATCCACCAGCAGGGCCGTCTCGCCAGGGGCAAAGTTGCCCTCAATGGCCCGCCGGGTGCCGTGTTCCTTGACCTCCCGACGGGGATAGATGAGGGGCCGGTTCATCTCCAGCGCCAGCGCAGTGCCGATGGGAATCCCGGCGTAGGGGATAGCGGCGATGCGGTCAAAAGAGAGGTGGCGGGCGATGCCGGCCATAGCCCGGGCCACATCCCCCAGGAGGGCGGGATGGCTGGCCAGGAGGCGCAGGTCGATGTAGATGGGGGAGGTCAGGCCCGATTTGAGGGTGAAAGTGCCGAATTGGACGCATCCAGCGTCAAAGAGGGCCAGCGCCAGGCGAGCCAGCGCCTCATCCTGGGGCAGCGACGGCGGAGCCGCGGAGGCCGCCCCCCGGAGCAACTCTACCCAGTGACGGGCGGCAGCGCAGGCGGCATCGGCGAAATCCGGGCCGCTGGAGGCGTAGAGGATGGCGCGAGAGACGTTGACCACCGGGCCGACAGCCCCTGCCGGGCCATAGCGGGCCGCTGCCTCCAGGTCGCCGCCCTGCGCGCCCAGGCCGGGGATCAGGAAGGGGAGGTCGGGGACGGCGGCGCGCAGGCGGGCCAGTTCCTCCGGGTACGTGGCGCCCACCACCAGGCCGCAGGCGCCGGGATGGGCGGCGTTCCACTCCTGCGCCAGCCGGGCCACTGCCAGATAGAGCGGCTCCCCGTACGCCGTCCGGTCCTGCAGGTCCGGCGCAGAGGGGTTGGAGGTCCGGGCCAGCAGGAAGACACCCCGGTCTGCCCGCTCCAGGAATGGTCGGACCCCGTCCAGGCCCAGGTAGGGGTTGACGGTGACCGCGTCGGCGCGCAGGACGTCAAAGGCGAAGCGAGCATAGGCGGCAGCCGTGTGGCCGATATCCCCGAACTTACCGTCCAGGATGACCGGCACGTCCTCCGGGACGGCCTCCAGGACGGCCTGCAGGGCCCGCAGGCCCGCCGTCCCGTAGGCCAGCCAGAAGGCCAGGTTGGGCTTGTAGGCGCAAGCCCACTCGGCGGTGGCCTCCACGATGGCCCGCCCAAAGTGGGCCAGCGGGTCATCCGCCCGCCGGACCACCTCCGGAAGTTGTTCCAGCACGGGGTCCAAGCCCACGCAGAGCCAGGACCGGCGTCGCTCTTGCGCGGAGCGCAGTTGGTGGAGAAACGGTTTGTCGGCCATTTTATGCTCCAATGAGGTCTGGCAGGTCGTCTACCAGAACGTCCGCTCAGGATGCGGAGCGAGGCAGCGCCCATCGTACCCCGGAAAATGGACTGGACGTTTCATTAAGGGATAGTCATTCGCTTCCCCTGTCCAGCCGGGGCACAGTAGGACCGGTGGCGACGCGGAAACCCACACAGTGGGAGCGGTGGTCCCGGCGGGCCCGCTCCCGGACAAACGTCCGCGCGTCCTCTGCGAAGAAGTTCCATGCCCCGCCCCGGATGACCATTTCGTTCTCGTCGTAGGGCGTGGACGTCCACTCCCAGACGTTCCCAGCGCAATCCAGCAACCCGTACGGGCTGGCCCCCTCCGGGTAGGCGCCGACGGGGGTAGTGCCGCCGATGCCGCTCTCCCGCACATTGGCCCGGGTCGGGTCAAAGGACGGCCCCCAGGGATAGGCCCGCCCATCCTCCCCCCGCGCTGCCCGTTCCCACTCCTCTTCGGTGGGGAGGCGGACACCTGCCCATGCACAGTAAGCCATTGCGTCCTCCCAACGCACCAGCACCACCGGGTGGTTGGCCTTCCCCTCGGGATAGGTCCGGGTGACGGGGTCCCAGTTGTAGGGGCGGGCCCATTCTTCGTCCACGTACGGGACGGGATAATGGGGGTTGGCCGCCAGGAAGCGGGCGTACTGGGCGTTGGTCACCGGGTAGCGGCCGATCCGGAAAGCCATCGTCATCACGGGCCGTCGCTCCTCGCCGAAGGGGAATGACCCGCCGGGGATGTCCACCATCTCGTCCAGATTCCGGGGGTCGCCCAGATAGCCCAGAGCGGTGGCAGCGGAGAGCCGCTCGGAGATAGATGCGCCGGAGCCCGGCTCCAGGACCCGGGCCAGCGCGTCCACGTACCATTCCGCCGTCCCCTGGGCTTGGACGGCCTCCACTGCGCTGCGCAGGCGGACAGGGTCATTGCTGAGAAGGTCCGTCCAGCGGCGAGAGGGGAGATCCGACGAGAGTTCGGCCCCCTCCGCTCCGGTGGTGCGGACCAGGAAGATGTAAGCGGCAATCTGTTCCCGGCTCAGAGGAGCAAACGGCGGGCCAATGCGCAGCATACGCAGGAGCGGCCGGTGGCGCAGATACTTCTCCAGCAGCGTACCGGTCTCTGTGGGGACCGGCGCCACCGGCTGGCGGACTTCTGTCCCCTCCCGCGCGGCCATCTCCAGGTCCTGGATGAGGATGGGGTACTCCTGGAGGTCCCGGTAGAGGTCCCGATAGCGGGTCTGGATCACCACCATCTTGGCAAGAAGGCCCGGGACGACCGGCTCCATCACGCCGGCCTTCTCTCGCCGTCGGGCCAGATCGGAGAGCAGGCGGAAGATATTCAGCGCCCGCTTGACCACCCGGGGGTTCGGTTCCAGGCCGACGGCGAAAATCAACCGACCTGTTTGATCCACCTCTGGCGCGTGGTTGGCGATGTAGGCGAGAATCTGTTCCTCCTCCAGTGGAGGAAGGTAGAAGGGAATCTGGACCAGTTTGTCCAGGTAGTCCCGGCCGTGGATGGGGGCATCGGCTTCGGTGCCGTAGCGGCTCTGGATGACCCGCTCAATCACCTCCCGGTCGGCGGCGATGACGAAAGCACATCCGGGCACGTCCAAGTAGAGTTTTATGGTCTCCAGGACTTCCACCGCGCGGGCCGGGAAGCATCGGTCCAGGTCGTCTATGAAGAGCACCAGCAGGCCGTTGCGGGACCAGACGTACTCCCGCACCAGGTGGGCGAATCCGGCCTGGAATTCTTCCAGCAGGGAAAGGCGGCGGCGGTGGATTTCCACCCGCTCCCGCCGGAAGGCTTTGACCAGGTCCTCTACCACCGAGATATTGCCCTGGGCCAGTTTGACCAGTTCGGCCAGCGTACCCGGGCCAGGGATAAAGGAGAGGCCCAGTTTAAGGGCGGCCCGGCCAGCGGCGGACCAATCCACCTGCAGAGAGCCCAGTTCGGTCCGCTCCACGTCGGTGTAGAGGCGCATCCGCCAGTCCTCTATCTGTTGGGTGTCCTCTTCGGAGAGGTCATCGCTTCGCAGGCCGTCCAGGACGTGCAGGAGGAGGGAGCGCCACAGGGCGGCCTCGTCCCGCTCGTACTGCCAGGCGTTGAACCAGACGGTACGGGCGCGGCGGTGGCCGGGAGTGCGCTGACCGATCAGCCGCTCGGCCACCAGCCGCATCAGGCTGGTCTTTCCGCTCCCCCACGGCCCGAAGATGCCCAGGGTGATAGGGGTATCGGCGGTGAGGATGATGTCGGCCAGAATATCGGCATAGTCGGCAAAGTTCAGCCGGTCCTCACTGCGGGTCTGAATGGGACGGTCGGTCCAGAGCGATCGCGGTGCGTCCATTCGTACCTCTTGCGCTTCGGGCGCTGGCTGCTGGGGACTCTGGGATTGGATACGGGCCAGGCGACGGTCTACCTGACTGTTCGGAGGCCGGCAGGCTCCTCTCACTCTTGATGGTGTTTGGCCTGCCGCTGCCTGGGAACTGACGGACGGCAGGAAGACGGAAACGCGGTGGGAGATTCCTTTCCCTGCCCAGGACCTGGCCTTTCTCTTTCGGGGCAATCTAATGAACGAGAATCTGGCTGAGGAAGCGACGGGTTCGCTCTTCCTTTGGGTTGGAGAAGAACTCCTCGGGGGTGTTTCCTTCCACGATGTTTCCGTCCGCAAAGAAGAAAATCCGGTCGGCGACCTCTTTTGCAAACCCCATCTCGTGGGTCACCACGATCATCGTCATTCCCGAACGGGCCAGGTCCCGCATCACATCCAGTACCTCCTTGATCATCTCCGGGTCCAGCGCCGAGGTCGGCTCGTCAAACAGCATAATTTTGGGCTGCATAGCCAGCGCGCGGGCGATGGCGACCCGCTGCTGCTGCCCGCCGGAGAGTTGCGCTGGGTATTTGTCGGCCTGCTCAGGAATGCCCACCCGCTCCAGAAGTTCCCGGGCGACGCGCTCCGCCTCCTCCTTCGGCCAGCGGCGAACCCAGATCGGCGCCAGAGTGATGTTCTGGAGGGCGGTCAGGTGGGGAAAGAGGTTGAATTGCTGGAAGACCATCCCGATTTCGCTGCGGATGGCGGCGATGTTGCGGACGTCATCGGTCAATTCTATGCCGTCCACGATGATCCGCCCTCGCTGATGGGTCTCCAGACGGTTGATAGTGCGGATAAAGGTGGACTTCCCCGAACCCGAAGGACCACAGATGACCACTACCTCCCCCCGCTTGATGGTCAGAGTCACTCCCCGCAGGACGTGGAAGTCGCCGAACCACTTGTGCACATCTTCGCAAATGATGATATCTTCACTTCCGACCATTTTCTCCTCTCCAACCAGGCGCAAGATAATTATAACAGGAAGACCTATCTTGCGCTACGCAGTTACCGCTCTCCAACGCCCAGCGCTATCTCCAGACGGCGGCTGGCGTAGGACATCGCGTAACTGAAGACGCCGTAAATCAGGGCGACGAAGAGGTAGACTTCCCGTTGGAGGCCCATATAGGCCGGATTGGCCA
Source organism: Chloroflexota bacterium (assembly GCA_014874475.1). Taxonomy (GTDB): domain Bacteria; phylum Chloroflexota; class Anaerolineae; order B4-G1; family DUEL01; genus SpSt-77. The sequence continues at coordinate 127,737 of JADBJJ010000012.1, read as the reverse complement.
GGACGGCCTTCCCGATCCCCAGAAGTTCTAGAAGCCCCATAATAGCGACCAGCGAGGTGTCTTTGAAAAGGCTGATGAACTGGCCCACATTAGCCGGGATCACCAGTCTCAGGGCCTGCGGGAGTACGATCAGAAACGTGGTTTGAAAGCCGTTCAGCCCCAGAGCCCGGGCGGCTTCTATCTGCCCCTCCGGGATGGCCTGGAGACCACCCCGCACATTCTCGGCGACATAGGCAGCACTGAAGAGGGTAAAGCCGGCCATTGCCCGCACGACCCGGTCAATCCGCAACCCCTCCGGCAAGAAGAGAGGGAGCATAATATCGGCCATAAAGAGCACTGTGACCAGCGGTACCCCCCGGATCAGTTCAATATACAGAACACTGAAGAGGCGGACGGCGGGAAGAGCACTGCGCCGTCCTAAGGCCAGAAGGACACCCAGGGGGAAAGAGAGGACGATGCTCACCAGGCTCAGCAGAAAGGTCAGGAGCAATCCCCCCCAGAGGCCCGCTTCCACCCGGGGGAGTACTTGAGTTCCGGAAAATCCGCTCAGGAGCATGACCAGCACCGGGAAGAGCAGCAACCACCCTCCAATGGTCGCATATCGCAGGGGGCGGCTGCGTTGCGGGTTCCCTTGCCCCCATACTCCGGTCCCGTAGCCCAGGAGAATCGCGGCCAGGTTTCCGATGAGCCATCCCCGCGTGGCCCAGGAGGCTGGTAAAAGAGCCAGTAAAAAGAAGGCGACTCCCAGCGCGCAGGCGAACTGGCGTATCGTCCCGCCCCAGAGGCCCCCGCCCAGGCCGAAGAGGAGAGAGGAAAAAAGCAGGCTCAGCCAGACCCGCCAGATCTGACCAGGAGGGAACTGGCCGACCAGGAACAGTCGGATGTTGTCGGTGATGACATCCCACCGGGCCTGGGTCAGCGCCCAGACCGCCAGACCGCGTCCCACCTCGTAGAGGATCCAGAGGCCGATTACCGTCAGCAGGGCGTTGTACCAGGGAGAGAGGAGGTTTTTACGAACCCATTCCCCCGGCCCTACTCTCACTTTCGGCGGTTCCAGTGTCCGAGATACGGCCATTGTTATTTCTCCAGGAATCGCACCTGGCGGTTATAAATGTTCATCAGCAGAGAGGTGAAGAGACTCATCGCCAGGTAACTGCCCATCACCAGCACGACGGCGGGAATCGGCTGGCCCGTCTGATTGAAAATCGTTTTCCCGATGCTGAAGAGATCGGGGAAGCCCACGGCGATCGCCAGGCTGGAGTTTTTGGCCAGGTTCAGGTACTGGCTGGTTAGGGGGGGGATGATCACCCGCAGGGCTTGAGGGAGGATAATCAACCGGAGGATCTGCCCTTCCCGCAGGCCCAGGGCCCGGGCGGCTTCAATCTGCCCCTTGCGCACCGAGATGATTCCTCCCCGTACCACTTCGGCGATGAAAGCGCCGGTATAGACCACCAGTCCGACCAACAGGGCAGCAAACTCAGGGGTAAGGATGGAGCCCCCTTCATAAGCGGGGCCGACAATTCGGGGCCGTTCCCAAGCCAGAGGATGGCCTAGTATTCCCCATCCGACCGCTACGAAGAGGGCCCAGATACCGATTGCGAATAGCCAGGCATATCCGGGCCGCCCGGTGGCGTCATGATATCGCTGTCGGACCCGCCAGACGATCCACGCCGCCATCGTCCCCAGCGCCAGAACGCCCAACCAGGGATAAAACGCGGGGGTAACGGAAATCTCGGGTAGGGCCACCCCCCGCTGGCTGATGAGAATGAGGTTTCCGACCGTAAGGCTCTCCTGGATGGGCGGCATTTTAAAGATGACCGCGTAGTACCAGAAGACGAGTTGGACCAGCAGGGGGGTATTCCGGATGAGTTCTACATACGCAGCGGCTATTTGACGGATCAACCAGTTGGGCGAGAGGCGGGCCACACCCGCGACCAGCCCCAGAAGGGTCGCCAGGAGGATACCGACCCCGGTCACCCGCAGGGTATTCAGAACGCCGACCAGGAAGGCCCGTCCGTATGAGTCGCCGGGGTCGTAAGGGATCGGGGTCTCACCGATGCGGAAGCCGGCTTCCAGGGAGAGAAATCCGAAACCGGCGGAGAGTCCTCTACGCTGGAGAGCGTGGATCAGGTTGGAATAAAGGAAGCCAGCGACCAGGGCCAAGAGTACGACAAAAAGGACCTGGGCGGCAGCCCGGAGGACCCGTTCACTGCGCCAGAAAGGTATCGCAGAATGGGGCTGCATAAGGTTTTCTTGGAGAAAGGCCTCCCGCAAGTCAGGTGCCTGCGGGAGGCCGGGCTGGTCTCTACCGGAACGGCGGCGAGTAGAGCAACCCGCCCCGAGTCCAGAGGTCGTTGACGCCGCGCGGCGTCAGACCCAGTGGGGTGAGGCTGCGGTCGTAAATCTCCCCGTAGTTACCGACGTGCCGGATGATGCGGACGACAAAGTCGTTGGAGAGCCCTAGTTGCTGGCCCAGATCCCCTTCCAGGCCCAGGAAGCGGCGAATTTCGGGATTGTCGGTAGTCATAAACTGGTCAATGTTCTTGGAGGTGATGCCGAACTCCTCGGCCTGGATGGTGGCAAAGACGGCCCACTTTACCACATCAAACCAGCGGGGGCTCCCATGAGGAACGACGGGACCGAGGGGCTCTTTGGAGAGCACCACGTCCATAATGATGTGCTCGTCCGGGTTCTTGAAGACCGACCGCCGGGCGGCCAGTTGGGAGCGATCGCTGGTCACAGCATCGCAGCGCCCCTCTTCGTAGGCGGCGTAGGTGGCGTCTATATCCTCAAAGACCAGCGGAGTGAAGGTGATGTCGCGGGCCCGCATCTGGTCGGCCAGGTTCAATTCGGTGGTGGTACCGGATTGGACGCAGATGGTGGCCCCTTTCAGGTCCTCCAGATTCGTCGCTCCGCTGGCTGCGCGAACCATCATCCCCTGGCCATCATAGAAGGTGGTGGGGGCAAAGTCGCCCCATGTGGCGTCCCGGCTGCTGGTCCAGGTGGTGTTGCGAATGAGGACATCAATCTCACCGGTCTGGAGAGCCACCGACCGTTCGGCCGCGCTGAGAGGCCGAAATTCTACGGCGTTGGGGTCGTTGAAAAGCGCGGCGGCCAGCACCCGGCAATAATCGGCGTCAAAACCGGTGAACTGTCCCGTGTTTTTATCCAGATAACTGAAGCCCGGCAGACCACCGTTGACACCGCAGATGATTTTGCCCCGCTGAAGAATGGCATCCAGGAGTTCCTTCTGGGCCGGGGGAGACTGAGGAGAACCCTGAGCCGGCGTTTCCTGGGCGGGGCTTCTACAGGCCGAGAGAAGCAATACGAAAATCAAAGAAAGACAAAGCGTGATGAATGGGACGCGGCGCATCGTTTTCCTCCTTTTCATAGCAATGAGATGGGGGACAATAAAGGGCTCTATGGATCATCCTGAGCAAGGCCTGTCTTATGGTTCTCACCCCCTTTCCTGCGGCGGATATCTGAGGTTGAAAGTTATAATACCCCAATTTCTGAGGGCTGTCAAGTAGGGATAGCGCTTGCGCCAGGAGATCGTTACCAGGTGCTGGAGACGATCTTGACAAAGTCGCAGCAGCAGAGATCGGGGCCGTTGGGCGCAAGCGCCCGTGCGGCTTGCGTTCTTCGCGATCTTAAGGTATACTTTCAGCAGCATCAGCAAAGGAGCAAAGATGATCCTCTGGTATCACCGCCGCACCTGATTTGAAGGCTGGGGCGCCGGTTGGCGCCCGCAGACCGCTGGGCCTGCGTCCGGGGGCGGCGATGATGCCGTACCCTGAGACGGATATGGAGCGCGCCTCCTGAAGCCGCCGTCGGCGCAGGCCGGCGGCGGCTTTCTGTTGCCCACGCCGTGCCCGGGCCACTGCCCGGTCGCGTGGAGAATTCACATTACGGAGGTACGCACTATGTCCGAACGTCTCACCCGTTTCTTCGCTTCGCGCTGGGGCATCCTCCTGGCCGGAGCGGTCATCGGCCTCCTGGCTCCACTCCTCCAGAAGGCCGGCAACCCCACCAATATGGGTATCTGCGTGGCCTGCTTTGAGCGGGATATCGCCGGAGCCCTGGGCCTCCATCGGGTTGCCACCGTCCAGTACATCCGGCCCGAAATCATCGCCTTCGTCCTGGGCTCCCTGATCGCCGCCCTCCTCTTCCGGGAGTTCAAGCCCCGCGCTGGCTCCGCCCCCATCATCCGCTTCTTCCTGGGCATGTTCGCTATGGTCGGCGCCCTGACCTTCCTGGGCTGTCCCTGGCGCGCCCTCCTGCGGTTGGCGGGCGGCGACCTGAACGGCCTGGTGGGCACCGCCGGGCTGGTCGCCGGGATCGCCCTCGGCGTCGTCTTCCTCAAGCGGGGCTACTCCATGGGCCGTAGCCGCCCGGCGCCGGCCCCCGTGGGCTGGATGACGCCCGCCATTATGCTGGGTCTCCTCCTGCTCCTCCTCTTCCGCCCCCAGTTCACCAAAGACGGCCCCATCTTCTTCAGCGTGGAAGGGCCCGGCTCCAAACACGCCCCCCTTCTCATCTCCCTGGCTGCGGGGCTGGTCATCGGCTTCCTGGCCCAGCGAACCCGCTTCTGCACAATGGGCGCCTTGCGAGACGTCATCCTGATGAGAGATACCCATCTCCTCAGTGGCGCCGGCGCGCTCTTTGTGGTAGCGCTGGTCACCAACCTGGCCCTGGGACAATTCAAACTGGGCTTCGCCGCCCAGCCAATAGCCCACTCCAACCATCTCTGGAACTTCCTGGGGATGGCGCTGGCCGGCCTGGCCTTCCTTCTGGCGGGCGGCTGTCCGGGCCGTCAACTCTTCCTCTCCGGTGAGGGCGACGGCGATGCTGGCATCTTCGTCCTGGGGATGATTTTCGGCGCCGGCTTCGCCCACAACTGGGCTCTGACCGGAGTCCCCGACAAACTGGCCGAGGGTGTGTTGACCGTCGGCGGACCCGGCCCCTACGGACAGGCCGCCGTCCTCATCGGACTGGCCTTCTGCATTGTCCTGGGCTTCACGATGCGCGAGCGCGCAAGATGAATCTTGCACTACAGGAGGTGCCACAATGGCGAAAGTTGTAGATGCGCGGGGCCTCTCCTGCCCCCAGCCGGTCATTCTGGCTCGGCAGGCAATGGAAGAAGGGCAGTTCCCCATTGAGGTGCTGGTGGATACCGTCACCTCTCGCGAGAACGTGCGCCGGGCCGCCGAACGGGCCGGCCTCAAGGTGCAGGTAGAGGCAGTGGGGGACGAGTTCAAATTGACGCTGACGCGGTGACCCTCACCCCTAGGGCGGCTTCGCTGCTGGAGGTAGGGATGAAGGATCAGGAGGTACTATGCCCAAAAGAGACTTCACTCGGCTGACTCAGATTGCTTCCTGCGCAGGTTGAGCGGGGAAACTGGCCCCTGGGGCCCTGGCGCAGGTCCTGCGCCCTCTGCTGGATTCGCTGGAAGAAAACGAACGGGTCGTCGTGGGGCTCGGCTCTCCTGACGATGCCATCGTCTACCGGATGGAGAACGGCACCCTGCTGGTTGCCACGGCCGATTTCTTTGCGCCAGTGGTGGACGACGCCTACACCTACGGCGCCATCGCCGCCGCCAACTCCATCAGCGACGTCTACGCGATGGGCGGGACGCCCTTCCTGGCCCTCAACCTGGCCGCCATTCCCTCAGACATGCCGCCGGAGATCGCCGCCGCCATTTTCCGGGGCGGGCTGGAGAAGGCCCGGGAAGCGGGCGTCATCGTCGCCGGCGGGCATACGATGGACGATAGGGAGCCCAAGTACGGCCTGGCCGTCATCGGCACGGTGGCCCCGGAGCGGCTGCTTCTGAAAGGCGGCGCGCGGCCGGGGGAGCGGCTGGTCCTCACCAAGCCCCTGGGCTCTGGCGTCATCACCACCGCCTATCGGGCCGGACAGGCCTCCCCGGAGGCGCTGGCCCAGGCCGTCCCCTGGATGCTCCGGCTGAACCGGGAGGCGGTCCGGGCCGTCCATGCCACCTCCGCTCGCGGGGCCACTGACATCACCGGCTTCGGCTTCCTGGGCCACGCAGCCGAGATGGCGCTGGCGGCGGGGGTCCGCTTCCAGGTCTGGGCCGACCGGGTCCCCATCCTGGAGGCCGCCCGTCCTCTGGCCGACCTGTGGCTATTCCCCGGCGGGACAGCGGCCAACGAGATGCACTTCCGTCAGTGGGTGACCTTTGATCCGTCCATTCCCGAAGAGGTCCGGATGCTCTTCTACGATGCCCAGACCAACGGAGGGATTCTGGCGGCCATCCCCGCCGCTGAAATGGGCCGCTTTGCCGAAGCGGGTCGCGCGCTGGACCAGCCCTTCTGGGAGGTGGGGGAGGTGGTGGACGGTGAGCCGGGGATAGAAGTCGTAGCGCAAGATTCATCTTCCGCTGCACGGAGGGCGGAATGATTTATCTGGACAACGCGGCCACGTCCTGGCCCAAGCCGCCCCAGGTTCTGGCAGCGATGGCTCGCTTTCTGACGGAGGTGGGCGCCAACCCGGGCCGTTCCGGACACCGGCTCTCCGTAGAGGCCGGGCGCATAATTTACGCCGCGCGCGAGGCGGTGGCCCACCTCTTCAATGCCCCCGACCCCCTGCGGGTCGTCTTCGGCCTCAACGCCACAGAAGGCATCAACCTGGCCCTGCGGGGCCTGCTGCGGCCGGGTGACCACGTTGTCACTTCCAGCATGGAGCACAACGCGGTAATGCGGCCCCTGCGGGCGCTGGAGCGGGAGGGGGTGGAGATGACCATGGCCCCTTGCTCCCCCGAGGGCTTGCTGGACCCGCAGGCCGTCCTTTCGGCCCTGCGACCCTATACCCGCCTGGTCGTCTTGAACCACGCCTCCAACGTGACCGGAACCCTCCTGCCGGTGGCGGAAGTGGGGCGGGCCCTCCGCCAGATGAACGGCCCGCTGCTCCTGGTGGACGCAGCGCAGAGCGGAGGCGCCGTACCCATAGACGTACAGGCCGATGGCATTGACCTGCTGGCCTTCACCGGGCACAAGTCCCTCTACGGGCCAATGGGCACGGGCGGCCTCATTATTGGGGAACGAGTGCCGCTGGAGGAATTCCGTCCCCTCATCCGAGGCGGGACGGGAAGCCGGTCGGAGCGGGAGGAGCAGCCGGACTTCCTGCCAGATATGTGCGAGAGTGGGACGCCCAACGCAGTGGGGCTGGCGGGTCTGGAGGCCGGAGTTCGCTGGGTCCTGGAGCAGGGGGTGGAGGCCATCCGTGCTCACGAGGTAAAGTTGAGCCAGCGACTGTCGGACGGCCTGCGGGAAATCCCCGGGGTGACCATCTATGGGCCGGCCGACGCGCGCCTGCGAACGGCCATCATCTCTTTCGACGTTGCCGGGATGGAGCCCTCGGAAGTGGGGATACGGCTGGACGAGGAGTACGGCATTCTGTGCCGGGTGGGGCTCCACTGCGCGCCAGCAGCCCACCGTACCATTGGCACGTTCCCCTCCGGTACCGTCCGCTTTGCGCTGGGGGTTTTCAACACGCAGGAGGACGTGGACGCGGCGCTGCGGGCCGTGGCGCGGCTGGCCCGTAGGTAGGACATTCTCTCCCTCAGGAGGACACTATGGGAAAAGTTGTGGATGCCCGGGGACTCCCCTGTCCCCAACCGGTGCTGCTGACCCGCAATGCACTGAAGGAAAGCGACACAGTCACGACGATTGTGGATAGCGATACCGCCCGCCACAACGTGACCCGGATGGCCGAAAGGGCAGGGTATACCGTCCGGGCCGAGGAGCGAGAAGCGGGGATTTATTTGCACATCGCCCGGGGCGAAACATCTCCGACGGTCTCCCCGGCCCCAGCATCATCCCCGTCCGGTGGCCCGCTGGTCCTGGTGATTCCCTCCGAATTTATGGGGCGCGGGGAACACGAAGAACTGGGACACATCCTCATCCGGGGCTTCCTGCATACCCTGAACGAGGTCAGTCCCCTGCCCGATGTCATCATCTTTTTTAACAGCGGGGTGAAACTGGTGGTGGAGGAGTCGCCCGTGCTGGAGGACCTGCGCACGCTGGTGGATCAGGGGGTCCAGATTCTCACCTGCGGCACCTGTCTGGGGTACTACGGTCTGAAGGAGAAGGTCGCCGTCGGCGAAGTGTCCAACATGTACACTATCGCCGAGACGATGATGCAGGCGGGGAAAGTGGTCTCACTGTAGCACCGGATCAATCCCGTCCGGCCAGTCGTTCGTATAGCCCCTCCAGTTCCTCGTCCGAGTAGTAGTAGATGATAATCCGCCCTCCTTTCCTCCCCGGGCGGACCTGGACGCGTGTCCCCAGCGCCTGCTGGAAACGGTCCTCCAGGGCCCGGACTTCAGGGGCGGTGGATCGGGCCGTCGGGCTGGAGGGGCGGGTCTGCAGAATCCGCCCGACCAGTTCCTCCGTCTGGCGGACGGTTAGCCCCTGGCGCAGGACGATGCGCAGCGCGGCGACCTGGGCCTCCGGGTCCTCCAGGGCCAGGAGCGCGCGGGCGTGCCCTTCCCCGATGCGGCCGTTCAGAAGCGCCTCTTTGACGGCATCGGTGGCCTTCAGCAGACGCAGGGTGTTGGTGACGGCGACCCGGCTCTTGCCCACCCGCTGGGCCACCTCCTCGTGGGTCAACCCAAATTCCTCTATCAGTTGCCGGTAGGCCCCCGCCTCCTCCAGTGGGTTCAGGTCCTTCCGCTGGAGGTTCTCCACCAGCGCCAGTTCCAGCGTCTGCTGGGGAGCCAGGTCCTTGACGATGACGGGCACCTTCGGCAGGCCGGCCAGTTTCGCCGCCCGCCAGCGTCGTTCCCCCGCCACCAACTGGTAGCCGTCCCCCTCGCGGATGACAATGAGGGGCTGAAGGACACCGTGCGTCTGGATGGAGAGGGCCAGTTCCACCAACTCGTCGTCTCGGATGAGCATGCGGGGCTGATGGGGATTGGGATGGATGTCCCCTACTGGCACTTCCAGGATGCCCGCGGTCTCCTCCCCGACCGGGATGAGCGCCTCCAGTCCTCTACCCAGGCCGAATTTACCCGCCACTTTCCACCTCCACCGACGGCGTCCGTCCGTCGCTGCTGAGCAGTTCCCAGGCCAGGGCCCGATAGGCCAGGTCGCCCGGAGAACGGGGAGCGTAGGCCAGGATGGGGAGCCCATGGCTGGGTGCCTCGCTCAGCCGGACGTTGCGCGGGATGACCGTCCGGAAGACCCGATCTCCGAAGTACCGCCGCACCTCCGCCACCACCTGCTGGGAGAGATGGGTACGGGAGTCAAACATCGTCAGCACCAGGCCCCGCAGGCGCAGGTGAGGGTTCAGAGAACGGCGGACCAGGTCCAGCGTCCGCATCAGTTGGGAAAGTCCGTCCAGGGCCAGGTACTCGCACTGGACAGGGATGATGACGCCACCCCTGGCGGCGACCAGCGCGTTGACGGTGAGGATGCCCAAACTGGGAGGGCAGTCTATCAGGACGTAGTCGTATCGCTCGTCCAAGCCGGAGAAGGCACTCTCCAGTCGCCGCTCCCGGGCCAGCATAGGGATCAGTTCCACCGTCGCACCGGCCAGTTGGGCCGAACTGGGAACCAGGTCCAGCCGCACCCAGCGGGTGAGGGTGATGATGTTATCCAGCGGCACCTCGCGCACCAGGGCATCGTAGACCGTCAAAGGCAGCGCGGCGCGATCCACCCCCAGGCTGACCGTCGCGTTGGCCTGGGGGTCCATATCCACCAGCAGGACGCGCTGGCCCCAGTGGGCCAGGTAGGCCGCCAGGTTGACGGCGGTCGTGGTTTTGCCCACGCCGCCCTTCTGGTTGGCGAAGGCGTAGATGATCATGGGCTGTTCCCCATGAAGACGCAAAGGCGCAAAATGAACAATTAAGGGCCTTTTGGCTTCGGGTCTTTGTGGTTTTCGTCACTTCAGGCAGCGGAAGGCTTCCTCCGGAGTGGGAGTGCCAGAGAGGCCGGGTCGGGTGACGGAGATGGCGGCGATACAGTTGGCTCGGCGGGCGGCCTGCATCGGGTCGTCTCCCCGCCAGAGGCGGATGAAGAAGACGGCTGCGAAGACGTCCCCCGCTCCGGTGGGATCCACTTCCCGGGCCGGAAAAGCGGGCAGGTGCCAGACTTGACCGTCTACATAAACAGAGCATCCCCGCGCGCCCCGGGTGACGGCCAGGATGCGGGTCTGTGCGGCCCAGTGAGCCGCCAGCGCCTCATCGTTGCCGATGTCCTCTTCGCTCAGAACAACGGCGTCGGCGCGCGGTAGCCACTGCGTTGCCTCCTCCCAGGGGCCCAGGGTGACCCGTCCGCTCCCGTCCCAGCGGCGCATCCAGCCCTGAGGAGTCAGGCCCAGGAAGTCGGCGGGGATGTGGTCGGCCAGGGCGGGGTCGCATTCCCGCGCCACGGGGCCCAGGTGGAGGATCCCAGTAGGGCGCCCGGTGAATCCCGCGTCCCGGATGGTATCAGGGGTCAGGAGAGCGGCGCGGGCGTGGAGAAACTGCACCCGCCCATCCGATGTGTAGCGGTTTTCAAAGATGGTGCTGCTGGCTGCCGACAGGCGGTAAATTTCTACATCAGGAAGGACAGCGCTCAGGTCCAGGGAGTCATCGGCGCTGGTGAGGACGGCGGTGCGCAAGCCCAGCGCGCGGGCGGTGCGGGCAGCGTAAGACGCCGTACCGCCGGGGGTCAGAGAGCCATCCGGCAGTCGGTCCTGTGTCACGTGACCGACGACAAGATAATCCCAAATCGTCCCCACTACTCCTTGCCCACCCGGGGGATGATGGTGACCCGGCGGCGGTTGCCCTCGCCGACGCTCTGGGTGGTGACATCGGGGCGGTCCCGGAGTGCCAGGTGGATGATACGGCGCTCGTAAGGGGGCATGGGCTCCAGGTAGACGGTGCGCCCGCTCCGGACGGCCTGGCTGGCCATCCGCTCCGCCAGACGGCGGAGGTTCTGCTCCCGCCGCTCCTTGTAGCCCTGGACATCCACCACCAGATTGACCATATAGCCCATCTTCCGATTGACCAGCAGGCGCAGGATGTGCTGAAGAGCAGCGAGGGTCTCCCCTCGCGGGCCGATCAGGGTGTCCGCTCCAGCGGTCTGGATATCCAGTACAAGAGTCACCATCTCCTCATCGGTCGCCGGCCCCGCCCAGCGAACCCGAATCTCGGCGGAGTAACCCAGATGCTGGAGGAGGTCCGCCAGAGTGGAGCGGGCCACCTCAACGGCAGTTGACCCCGGAGCGACGGGGAAGACCGTCGGGGCTGGAGCCGGGGTCGGGACAGGCGCAGGGATGGCCTCGGGGGCAACCTGGGGCGTGAGTCGGACCCGCGCCATTCGGGCGCCGATGCCCAGTATGCCGCGGCTCCCTTCGTCCAGAATCTCAATCTCCACCGCCTCGCGCGGGAGGCGCAGCGCAGCCAGCCCCGCCGCGATGGCGGCGTCTACGGTTTCGCCAAAGAAAATTTTCCCTTCTGTGCTCATCTATACCCTCACAGGGAGTGGGGGGTCGCGGCGGGCGGCTTCGCCACCCGCCGCAAAACCCTCTTCGTTTACCTGCGTCCGCTCTTCCGTCGGGGGGCCTGACGTGGCCGTTCCTGCACCTTTTGCTGCTCTCGCTCCTTCGGCTGTGCAGGCTCCTTCGGCCTCTCCTCTTCCTCACTGGGGGCAGGCTTCTGTTGTGGCGTCACGAAGTATTGGAGAAGGGTGACCAGGTTGGAAATGATGAAATAGATAGAGAGCCCGGAAGCGAAGGATATGGAAAAAAACCCAAACATCAGCGGCATCATAATCAGCATCTGCTGGTTCATTGCCCTTGACCGGGGATCAGCAGAAGGGGGGGTAAGAATTTTCTGCGAGAGCCAGGAAGTGACGACCACCAGGATGGGGAGGACGTAATACGGGTCCGGCTGCCCCAGGTCCATCCATAGGAACCGGCTCTGCAACGGGATGAGGGAGGTCAGGTCAGGGATGAAGGTGTAGATGTTCTGAGAGAGACGGAGCAATTCCATTGGGCTGGCGGCCAGGGTGCGCATAATGGCCTGCCAGAGGCCGTAGAGGAGAGGGAGTTGGATCAAGAGCGGCAAGCACCCTCCCAGGGGATTTATGCCAGCATTCCGGTAGAGTTTCATCTGCTCCTGGGCCAGTTTTTCTCTGTCATTCGCGTACAGTTTCTGGAGTTTCGCTAGTTCCGGCTGCAGTTCCTGCATCCGGCGGGCGGATTGCTGCTGCTTCAATGTCAATGGCAGGACCGCCAGCCGCACCACCAGGGTGAGCGCAGTAATCGCCAGCACCGTCTGGTGTCCCAGGAGGCGGTAAAACAGCAGTAGCAGGTTCACCATCGGGTTCAAAATCAGAAAGTCCCACATTTTTGCTCCGTATTCCGTCCTATTGTTGTTGCGCTGGGTATGACCAGACCGGGCGGCCGTTCTCCACGTAGAAGGCCTGCACGCGCTGGGGGGCGTTGATGCGGGTCACGTAGACCTTCTCTCCGCCGATGACCATAGAGCCCAGTTGCCCCTGCCCGGTTTGCTGCCAGAGGACGAAGCCATCGGCCGTATCCAGGCCAGAGAGGGTGCCGTTCTCGCTGGCAACCAGCAACCGTTTGCCGTCCGGGCTCAACGCTGGGCCCAGCCGGACGGTCCCTGAGACCCGACTGCGCCAGATTTCCTGGCCCGTCGCCGCATCCAGCGCGTAGACGTTGCCATCTACGTCGGCAGCGTAAAGGCGGGTGCCATCGCTGGTTGGGGTACCCCAGAACCAGTTAGCGCCGGTAAAGCGCCAGATTTCGGTGCCGTCCGTCCGCCGCAGGGCGTAGAGGTTGCGGTCAAACGAACCGATGTAGAGGGTATCGGCCAGGGCAAGAGGACGGTCGGCCATCGCGCCGCCCGCCTGGAACCGCCAGCGCAGAGCCCCCGTCTCCAGGTCCAGCGCGTAGAGGCAATGGTCCAGAGAGGCAATGTAGACCGTATCGGAGACGATCAGCGGCGTCGCCCAGACCCGGCTTTGGGTGGGGTACTGCCAGAGCAGGGCGCCGTCCTCTATGCGCAGGCCATAAACGTTGCCGTCACTGTTGCCGATGACGAAAATGGAGTCCCCGGCATTGCCGGGAGCGATGAACTCTCCCCCTGCTGTGAAGGGTTGGGGCCAGGCCAATCGACCGCCATTGAGGGAAAGAGCGCGCAGCACGCCCCGGGAGCGAGTGAAGAGGCCCCCTCCGGCCTGTTCGTAGGAGGTAACCAGGAGCAGGTCATCGTTCAGCAAGGCGACGGTGTAGAATGGGCCATACTGGCGCAGGTCCGGTGTGGGAGGGAATGCCCAGGTCTCTTGGCCGGTCTCCGCATCCAGCGCCCGCACCTGTTCCAGGTCCGCCACGTAGAGGGTCCCGTCGCGAAGGGTCAAGGTGGTCCAGGTGGTGGGGTGGATGCCACCGGAGCAGCCAGCGAGGAGAAGGACAACCGTAAGGGCCAGGGCTAACGACAGGAAAGGGAAAAGTCTATTCACGCTGAGGTTCTCCTTGAAATGACCAGTGTACGCAATGTAAATGTACCAGTGACCCATTTACTGCAGTTCAGGAACAGGGTCGTATCCGCCCGGGTTGAAAGGATGGCATCGGGCAATTCGTTTGACCGTCAGCCAGCCGCCGCGCAGAACTCCGTAGCGGGAGATGGCCTCGTAGCCATACTGGGAGCAGGAGGGGTAGAAGCGACAGGTCGGCGGCAGAACGCGCGAGAAGGTCCACTGCCACAGCCGGATCAGGGCCAGCAACAGGTATTTCACCGAACTTCCTCCGCAACTTGTAGCAACCCAGCCTCTCGGGCCAGTCCCTTCAGCGCGGCCTCCACCTGGGGCTCTTTAACGGCCAGGATGGACGGTCGGGCAATCAGGATAAGGTCCCATCCGGGCACCAGGTGGGAATAGAGGCGCCGCGCCGCTTCCCGAAGCAGCCGCCTGGCCCGGTTGCGGGCGACCGCCGTGCCCACCCGACGTCCTGCCACGACCCCGATGCGGGTCACACCGGCCGAGTTGGGGGCAGCGACCAGCACCAGCAGCGGGTGGGGCCAGGCCTGGCCTTCCTGTCGGACCCGGTCAAAGTCCGCAGACCGCCGGAGCCGGACCTCTCTCCACCGGGCCGGACGGCCCTCCGCCCGTCTTAGGCCCGGCGTCGGGGCCGGCGGGCGCTCTCCTTCCAGTTCCACTTCTTGGCCCACTCACGTTGAACGGTCAATTGATGGCGCCCCTTGAGCCGTCGGGCCTTCAACACCCGACGACCCGTTGAAGTGGCCATCCGAGCGCGGAAGCCATGCGTCCGCATTCGCTTTCGTTTTTTGGGCTGGTATGTTCGCTTCGGCATCCTTCACACATCCCCCATACAAAAATTGAATCTCCGCACGATGGCTCTCCGGCGGAGAAGCAGATTCATTATACCGCAGAGGGGGAAAGCGGTCAAGCGCGGTGAAACGAACGGTTGTTGAGGGATGGGAAACGGGGTTGTGCGGCGACCTTCGCCACTCCTGCCCGGACAGAAACGTCTGGGATCAGAAAACAAAGCCCTTCGGGCAGTTCATCCCCCGAAGGGCCTGGCCGCTGAGCCCCGCGGTTTACCGCTGGGCAAAAGTTTATACCGGCATCCGGCGGCCGGTGGGATTGCGCCGGAAACGGCCAAACTCTGTCAGGCCGGCCAGGTCCTCTACAGAGAAGACAGGCCCATCCAGGCAGACCAGCATCCCATCCAGCGCGCACTGTCCGCAGATGCCGAAGCCGCACTTCATATAACGCTCCACGCTCAACTGACCCGGCAGCGAGTACTCCTGACAGAGTCGCAAGACAGCCACCAGCATCGGCTCCGGCCCACAGGCGTAAACAGCCGGGGGTGGGTTGCGCCGGGCGGCCTCCAGCGCCGCCATCACGGCCGTCCCCCGCTGCCCGGCGGAGCCGTCGTCGGTGGCGACCACCACTTCCACCCCCAGGGCCCGGAAGCGGTCCACGTAGATGAGGTCATTAGCCCGTCGGGCGCCCACGACAACGGTCGTGGGAATCTCCTCTCGGACCGTGTGGCAGGCCAGGAAATACAGAGGCGCCACGCCATAACCGCCGCCGATCAGCAGGGCTGGCCGGTCCGAGTGGAGACGGAAACCCTGGCCGAACGGTCCACGCACTCCCACTTTACCCCCTTCGCGGATCCGGTGAAGCGCAGTGCTGAATGGACCGACACGGGCGACGGTGAGCGTCAGCGGAGCGGGGTTAGCAATGGAAATGGGTTTTTCATCCACGCCGGGGAGCCAGAGCATCACGAACTGCCCCGGCTGGGCCTCCGGGAGCGCCATGTCCAGGACGAAAGTGCGCACCCGGCGGCTCTCCACATAAACCTCTCGGACGGAGACAATTTGGGGCAGTGGCACGAACCGCCTCCAACCGCAATCTCTCCAGGGTTTGTAGCAACCTTACCAACTATCCCGGCAATCGCCTGCGGAGGGATTTTGCTCCTCCTTCCCCCTTGTCCCCATTTCTCCCCACTGATGGGGGGCAGAAGGGACCGGGGGCGGCGAACTGCCGGAATAATTTCTCCCGTTGCGAGAAACAAACCTACGGGAGGCTATTTTGCGGAACCCGCCACCTTCCGCCAGTCGGCCAGGAAGCGTTCCAGGCCAGCGTCGGTAAACGGACTGCGGACCATCTGCTGGAGGACGCCGAAGGGGACGGTGATAATGTCGGCACCCGCCAGCAGTGCCTCCACCACATGGGCCGGATGCCGGATACTGGCTGCCAGCACCCGGCAGTGGAACCCGTAGCGGTCAAAAATAGCCCGCGTCTGGCGGACTATCTCCATCCCATCTAAGCCAGCGTCGTCCATCCGTCCGACGAAGATAGAGGCATATGTTGCGCCGGCTTTAGCCGCCAGATAGGCCTGAATGGGGGAGAAGATGAGCGTCGCATTGATCCGCCCGTTGGGCCAGCGGGAAATCTCCCGCATCGCCTTTAGCCCCTCCACGGTGCAGGGGATTTTGACAAAGACGTGTTCCGACCAGTCCAGAATCTCCCGCGCTTCAGCGATCATCCCCTCCGCATCCGTGGAGATCACCTCGGCGCTGACCGGCCCCTGAACGATGTCCACGATTTCCAGCGTGGTGGCCTTCAGGTCAGCAGTGCCGGCCCGCATCATCAGCGTCGGGTTGGTGGTGACGCCATCCAGAACCCCCCAGGCCGCCGCCTGACGCACCTCATTGATGTCAGCCGTATCCAGAAAAAGTAATGCCACAATTGCCTCCCATACACCAAAGGGCCCGGCACCCGATGGAGTGCCGGGCCCCTCATCGGGCGCCTTATGGCAGTGAACCGATGTTCCCTTCTACCAACCACTCCATAGTGGTCAACTCATAGAGGCTGAGCCGCTGGCCCGGCTTCACCCGCTCCTGGCCCGCCTGGTCCTTGAGAGGCCCAGTGAAGGGGTCAAAGAGGACGGCAGGGTCGCTCATCTGCTCCAGCCGCTTGAAGACCAGGTCATAGACGCTGATCTCGCCCAGGAGCGGATCCTGGACCTTCACGGCTTTGAGCGGGGCCTCAAACTTGGGGTTGAGGGGGACGCCAAAGTCGCCGCCCAGTTCCACACCCTTCTGACCCAGGATGTACCAGTAGTCCACGTTCTCCAGGTTCTTGTTATTGTAGATGCCCAGGTAGACCTTCATCAGGATGTCTTCGTAGATGCGCTCCCAGTGGACCAACTGGCCGCTGACCATGGAATTGGGGCCGAACTGGGCCATCGGGCTGTAATGGCCGAAAGAGTAGGTGGGCTGGCCCTTATTGGTGTACTCCTCAGTCACCTGGATGACGGTGGGGGAGTCCTCGGTGAAGGCCAGGACATCCACGCCCTCGGCGATGAGCGCTTCGGCAGCCTGGCGGGCCTTGGCCGGGTCGTACCAGGAGAAAATCCAGCGGACGTCCACGGTCGCCTCGGGGTTGACCTCCCGGACGCCGATGGTGAAGGCATTCATGTGGCGAATGACCTCCGGGATGGGATGGGCCGCCACATAGCCGACCTTGCCGCTCTTGGTCAGCGCGCCGGCCATCAGGCCGTTCAGATAGTAGACCTGATAGAAGTCGGCCATATAGGTGCCCATATTGGGGGCCCGCTTGTAACCGGAGCAGTGGAAGAAGATTTTATCGGGGTACTTCTGAGCCGCCGCCAGGGTCCCGTCCATAAAACCGAAACTGGTGGTGAAGACAACGTCGCACTCCTCCTCCACCACGAAGCGGTCCAGGAACCGCTCCACGTCCGCTTCTGGCACCGACTCGGCGTAGACCGTCTCCAGCCACGGGAACTGCTTCGCTACAATCTGGCGGGCCTGGTCATGGGCATGGGTCCAGCCGATATCGCCGATGGGGCCGACGTAGATGAAGCAGGCCTTCAGTTTCCCTAATTGGGGACCCTCGGGGGTGGGGGCTACCCTGGGCTGGCACGCAGCCAGCAGCAGCGCAAGGATAACAGTAAGTACGATAGGGGTCCAGAGACGTTTAGACATGGCACCTTCCTCCAGCAATAGATGGGAGTGATCATCAAGAACTTGGGAAGAGAACGGTTAACAGTAGCAGAATTGAGCCAGGGGGTCACCTCCTTCATCGGAAAATGGATGCGCTTTTGTTATAGCATAACTTGGACGGTTTGGCAAGCGGAACAGTTTGCATAAGACGTGAATCGTGTTACAATCTTCACAACACAATAGCAAAATATGGAGAGTGCTATGGGCTCCCGTCCCGGATATGCAACCGCAGTTATTGTTCTGCTCCTGATCGCCCTGATCGCGCTGGTCATCTGGCTGGCGCCGGATATCCGGGCGCGTCTAAATCCGTTGGGTCAGGCCCGGGAGACGCTGGAGCGGGAAATGGAGGAAATTCTCCATCCCACCCCCACCATCCGTCCCAGTCCGGCAACCATCTTGCGGGAAGTGCAGAACCTCAGCCGGCTGGAAACCGTCGTCTATACGGTTGAAAAAGTCATTACCGCCGAATCTGGGCAAGGGGCGCTGGCCTTCCTTTTCGGCGACAAACTCCTCCTGGTCGCCCACGGGCAAGTCATCGCGGGCGTGGACCTGAGCCAGGTCCAGGAGGGAGACGTGACAGTGACGAACGATGACCGGGTGGTGCTGACTCTTCCTCCGGCTGAAGTCTTCGTCGTCCGGCTGGACAACGAGAAGACCTTCGTTTACGACCGGGAGACGGGGGTTTTCGGGATGAAGCCAGACCTGGAGACGGCGGCGCGGCAGGCGGCGGAGCAGGAAATTCTCCGGGCTGCCCTGGCTGATGGTATCCTGGAGACGGCAGACCGGAATGCCCGCTCTTTCCTGGAGGGCTTCATTAAAGGCTTCGGCTTTCGGGAAGTTGTCTTTGCTGAAGCCACCCCAGCCCCGCCTCCGCCCACTATTCTGGTGACCGTTGTCCCGCTGACACCGACCCCGTAGGGCGACGGTGCGGGTTCTTGGTGGAGGATAGCCCTCCTGCTCTCCTTCGGCGGCGGGGGAAGAGAGAAATATGGAACAGCCTTTCCAGTCTGAGGCGAGGGCCACGGTCCGAAAGAGACTTCCTTGCCCTGGGAGGCGAAAAACGGCGAACCGAAGAGCACGCAAAGAATACCCCTGCCGTTGAGCATTCCGTCACTGCTCATTCCTAAAGGAGTTCTATGATTCTCCAGGTACAGCACCTCACCAAACGCTTTGGCGACCTGGTCGCTGTGGACGATCTCTCCTTTGAGGTGGAGCCAGGGGAGGTCTTCGGCCTGCTGGGGCCCAACGGGGCCGGGAAGACGACCACCATCCGGATGATTCTGGATATCATCTCGCCCGACTCGGGGCACATAACTGTCCTGGGCGGCTCGCCCGCCGCGGCTCAACCCCGCATCGGCTACCTGCCCGAGGAGCGAGGGCTCTACCGTAACGTCCGCGTGCTGGATTTGCTGGTCTACCTGGCAGAGTTGAAGGGGGCCGACCGCGTCCAGGCCCGCCAGCGCGCGCTCCAGTGGCTGGAGCACATAGGGCTGGAAGACCGGGCCACCAGCAAGGTCAAGGACCTCAGCCGCGGCATGCAGCAGCGGGTCCAGGTCGTCGCCAGCATCGTCCACGACCCCGACTTGGTCTTCCTGGATGAACCCTTCCAGGGGCTGGACCCGGTCAACGTGGAGCGGGTCAAGGGAGTCATCGCCGACCTGCACCGGGAGGGGAAGACCGTCATCCTCAGCACCCATCAGATGAACCTGGTGGAGGTCCTCTGCGACCGCATCCTGCTCATCAACCGGGGGCGGTCGGTTCTTTACGGCCCGTTGACGGAGATCAAGCGGCAGTTCGCTCCCCACGCCGTCCGGGTGCGGGCGCCGGAACTTCCTCCCGGTTTGCCTGGCGTTGTCGCTGTGGAGCCCAAAGACGGAGCCTACGACCTCTCCCTGGCGGAGGGAACCGCCCCACGCGACGTTCTCCGGGCCCTGGTGGACCGGGGTGTGGACGTCCAGGCCTTTGAGGTCGCCCCGGTGCCTCTGGAGGAGATTTTTATTCGCGCTGTGGCGCAAGATTGATCTTGTGCTACGGGAGGATTCTATGAACTGGCGTAAAATTTGGACGATTACCCGGCATGAATACCTGACCAACGTCCGCCGGACCGGATTCATCATTATGACGGCCATTATTCCGGCGCTGGGGTTGATTATCCTGATACTGGTCGCGCTCCTGCTCCCTCGGGGCGATGCGGTGGCAAACTGGCTGGAGCAGCAGTTTGACATCGGTCGGAAGCCCATCGGCGTTGTGGACCGCTCCGGGTATTTCACCCCCATCATGCCGGAGTACCAGGAGACTTTCATCCTCTACGGGGATTCTGAGGAGGCAGAGGCTGCCCTGCGCGCCGATAAACTTCAGGCTGTACTGCTCATCGGCGAGGACTATCTGGAGACTGGACGAATCACCGCGGTGACCCGGGAAAGTTTCGGCGAGGCCGCGCTGGCTGATTCGGATCGGGTGCGGGCCTTCCTGGTGAATCATATGCTAGCAGACCAGGCGGATCCGGCCCTCAGGCGCCGCGTCGCCGACCCACTGGAAAACCTCCAGGCCCGCATCCTCTCTGGTACGGGCCAGGAGCGGGGTGGGGGAATGATTTTCACCTTCCTGGTCCCCTACTTCCTGGCCATCTTTCTGGTTATGACCATCTTCTCCTCTTCCGGCTACCTCCTCCAGAGCGTCGCCGAAGAGAAAGAGAGCCGCGTCGTGGAAATCCTCATCTCCTCGGTCCGTCCGACGGAATTGATGGCCGGGAAGGTGCTGGGCCTGGGCGCGCTGGGCTTGACCCAGGTGCTCATCTGGCTGGGGAGCGCCTGGGGTTTCACCGGCGGCATGGCGACCCTCCTGGCCACGTTGGGGAACATCGGCATCCCCGCGCGAGTCTTTGTCCTGGGCGTTGTCTACTACCTCCTGGGCTATCTGCTCTACGCCGTCCTGATGGCGGGCGTGGGCGCGCTGGGGACGACGCTGCGGGAGAGCCAGCAACTGGGGGGTATTTTCTCCTTCGCCGCCGTCATCCCCTATACGATAGCCAGTTTTGTGATGATCAATCCGAACGCGCCCATCGCCCGGGTGTTCAGTTTCTTCCCCCTCACCGCTCCGACGATGATGATGCTACGCGTTCCGCTGGGGGAGGTGCCCTGGGTGGACGTCGCCGGGAGTATCGGGGTCCTGCTCCT
Organism: Chloroflexota bacterium; assembly: GCA_014874475.1. GTDB lineage: Bacteria > Chloroflexota > Anaerolineae > B4-G1 > DUEL01 > SpSt-77. The sequence continues at coordinate 107,039 of JADBJJ010000012.1, read as the reverse complement.
CTCCATCCCGGCCGCCCTCTGGCTGGGGGCCAAACTCTTCCGGGTGGGGTTGCTCATCTACGGCAAACGCCCGACTATGCGGGAAATCTGGCGAATTCTGCGGAGTTGAGAGGATGGGGTTTACGGCGGCGGCTTGCAGGCCGCCGCCCCCCTCTCCCGAAAAGGGAGGAGATTTATGGCCTTTCGGGACTACCTGGACCACTATCTCCCTGCACTGGAAGCGGAGATGCAGGCCGTGGTAGCGACCTCAGAGCCTTCCCTTCGCGACCTCTACGGCATGCTCCGCTACCATCTGGGCTGGCAGGACCGGGAATTCCGGTCCATCGTCGGCCCACAACCCACCGGCAAGCGCATCCGCCCTGTCCTCTGCCTCCTCTGCTGCGAGGCATGTGGCGGCGATTGGGAACGGGCCCTGCCCGCTGCCGCCGCTGTGGAACTGGTCCATAACTTCTCCCTCATCCACGACGACATTGAGGACGGCGATAGCACCCGGCGCGGCCGTCCCACTGTCTGGTCAGTCTGGGGGGTGCCTCAAGCATTGAACGCCGGGGACACTCTCTTCACCCTGGCCCACCAGACCCTCTTCCGGCTGGCGGACCAGGGCGTCCCTCCGGAGACGATCCTGGCGGCCCTCCGGATTCTCCTGGTGGCCTGCCAGCGTCTCACCGAGGGGCAGTTTCTGGACCTGCGGTTTGAGGAACAGGAGAAGGTCTCTGTGGAGGATTATCTCTTTATGATCGCTCGCAAGACAGCGGCACTGCTCGCGGCGGCCTGCGAACTGGGGGCTCTGGTAGCCGGCGCTTCCGCCGACGCGCGCGGGCGACTGCGGACTTTCGGTCACCACGCTGGTATCGCCTTCCAGATTCAGGACGACATCCTGGGCCTCTGGGGCGACCCTGCCGTCACCGGCAAGCCAGTGGGCTCCGACCTCCGGCGCGGCAAGAAGACGTTCCCCGTCCTCTACGCCCTGGGCCAAGAGCCCAGCCTTCACCATCTTCTCTCTAATGCCGCATGCTCTTCCGGCGATCTGAAGGCCGCGATGGCCCTCATCAACCGCTCCGGAGCCCAGGAGGCGGCTCGGGAGCAGGTGCTGAAAGAAGCCTCCCGCGCTGTCCAGGCTCTGCAGGAAGCCCGCTTGAGCGGCCCCGCTGCCGACGCCCTGACCGACCTGGTGCAACAACTGGCTTTTCGGGACCGATGAAGTCCGCCCTTCGCCCCCCAGCGGTGATATTCGCCGCCTTCGCGGCCTCTTTTCTGCTCTATCTCTTCGGCCTAGTCCTGTCCTATTCCCTTTTTGCCCACGTCGCGCACACCCCCATCAGTTTCCCGGAGATCGCCCAACGGCGTCCTCTCCCCGCCCTCACCTTCCTGGCGACTTTCCTGGCCCTTTTCGGCCTCTACGCGCTGGTCTACCGGACCTGCCGCCGTTATCCCCGAAGGGTCTCCCCGGCCCTGCTTCTTCTCTGCGGCCTGACCCTGGCGCTCCTTCTGAGCCTCACCTATCCAGTCGGCGCAGGAGATGTGGTGGACTACGTCACTCACGGGGAGGAACTGTTCTACTACCGGGAGAACCCGCTGGTCGTGCCGCCGGGGCATCTGCCGGATACAGCCTTCGCCCGTTACTCGGCCTACCGCATGGCCCCCTCCAACTACGGCCCCCTCTGGACGTGGATCAGCGCGCTGGTTGTCGGCGCGCTGGGACAGGAGAGCCTGGCGCTGAATCTGCTGGGATTTAAGGGCGTCGCTATTGCGGCCTACCTGGTCCAGGCGTTGCTGATCTATGACGTCCTGCGCCGCCGCCACCCCGACCTGGCCCCAGCGGGGCTGGCCTTCTTCGCCTGGAATCCGCTGGTCCTCTACGAGTTCGCCGCCAACGGCCACAACGACGCGGCGATGATGGCCTTCGCTCTTCTGGGCATCTATTTCTGGCAACACCGCCGCCCCCTGCTGATGACGGCGGCCCTCACCCTCTCCTTCCTGGTCAAGATACCGACGGTGCCGCTCCTCCCCCTTTTCCTGCTAGCCTGTGCCCGCGATACGATGAGTGAGACACGCGGTGCAGCGGAGCGCCGTCCCGCTCATATACTCCCTGCTCTCTTCATGAGCGGCGGGCTGGTGGCGCTGGCGTACCTCTCCCTGCCGCGGCCGCTGGACGCGCTGACCAACCTCTCCACCCGCTCCGGCCTCCTCACCCATTCCCTTCCGGCGGCCCTCTCCCTCACCCTGCGGCTGATTGGGCTGAGCGAAATGGCCGCCGGAAAGGTGGCCCAGTTGGCCGCGCTGGGCGCCTTTGCCGTTGCCTTCATCTTCCAACTGGCTCAGACCTGGCTCCGGCCCGGGGCTGTCCTCCGCCACGCCTTTGACCTGATGCTCTTTCTTCTACTCTTCGCCACCCCGTGGTTTCAGCCCTGGTACGTCACCTGGGCGGTGGCGCTGGCGGCCCTCTTCCCCCGCCCGGAGGCCCCGCTCCAGGCCAGCCTCTTCAGCCTGACCGTGGTCTTTTCCTACGTGGTGTACGGCTTCGTCTGGTTCTGGATTCCCCATCAGGCCAATTGGGGAAACACCCTGGGCATCACCCTGATGGCCGTAGCGACGACGTACTTCATCCCGTGGGGATACACCCTCCGGGTTTGGGGACGGTCGGGCTGTGTCGGCCTGTAGGGGAGGGGTGAGTTTGGGGCGGGCAATGTTACCGGGGCAAGGAGCTCTTCTGGCAGGCCCGATGGCAGATTCAGGGTTTCAAAGACATTCTCGGTTACCCCTGGCATCGCTCCCGGCAGAGAGAACAGTTCCTCAATCAGGTCATACATCTCCTGCCGCAGTTGCATGACCCTCTTGACAGTCCGCCCCGATGATGCTAAACTCTTCCCGCGCGGCGTCCGGCCGCCGATATATCCCCCACCCAAGGAGGCTCTCATGCGTCTGGACTACAAGAAGGTCTTCCTCATCGGCTTCGGCTTCTTCTCCACCAGTGTGATGTGGGCCATCTACAACACGTACGTGCCCATCTTCCTCCAGGCCGGCGACCCGGCCTTTGATGCCAAACTGGCCGTGCAGACCTTCGGGTTCGGCCTCAGTGCCACCCTTACCGGCTTCGTTATGACGCTGGATAACATCGCCGCTTTCTTCATCCAGCCGATTATGGGCGCCATCAGCGACCGCACTTATACCCGTATCGGCCGCCGGATGCCCTACATCATCACCTGCGCGCCCATCGCGGTCCTGGCCTTCGCCCTGATCCCACTGGCTCCCCAGATGATCCCGCCCCAACTGAACGGACAGGTGGACAAACTGGGCGGCCTCTTCACCTTCTTCGTGATTTCCCTCGGCGTGATGCTCCTGGCAATGGCCATCTTCCGGACGCCCGTTATCGCGCTGATGCCCGACCTGGTCCCTTCTCCTTTGCGCTCCAAAGCCAACGGCGTCATCAACCTGATGGGGGGCCTCGGCGGGATTCTGGCCTTCCTCATCGGCGGCCTGCTCTACAAAATCTACCGCCCCTTCCCCTTCTGGTTCGGCGGGTTGCTCACCCTCATCGCCGTCGCCATTCTCTTCTGGAAGGTCAAGGAGCCGAAAGAACTGGTGGAGGCGGCCCGCAGCGAAGAGGGACTGGGCGTCTTCCGTGGACTGCGCAACATTCCCCGGGAGAACGCTCGCAGCCTGACCTTCCTTATCCTGGCCATTTTTTTCTGGTTCGTCGGCTACAACGCGGTGGAGACCTTCTTCAGTTCATACGGCGTGGCGGTCCTGGGCGTCAGCGAGTCCACCGCCGGGATGATTCTCAGCGTCGCCTATGTGACCTTTATCCTGTTTTCCATCCCCAGCGGCATTATCGCCGGCCGCATCGGGCGGAAGCGCACCATCCTCATCGGGCTGGTCGTCTTCGCGACTGTGCTGGTGGTTGCCTTCTTCACGCCCATCGTCCCGGTAATTATCGGGCTGCTGGCCATCGGCGGCCTGGCCTGGTCGCTGGTCAACATCAACAGTTTGCCGATGGTGGTGGATACGTCCACTTCCGAGAAAGTGCTGGGGACGTATACAGGGCTCTACTATGTGGCGGGGACGCTGGCGGCCGTGGTGGGGCCCATTCTGAACGGATGGGTGATTGACCTGACGGGGCGCAACTACAACATGATTTTCCTGGTCACTCCGGCGTTCTTTGTGCTGGCGATTCTCTGTATGTTGGGCGTGACGAAGGGCGAGGCCAAGACGGCTGCCTGATCGGCACCTGCGCCAGCACCATCCCGACCAGCATCAGTCCACCGCCGACCCACTGGGACAGAGCGAGCCGTTCTCCCAGGAACAGCCCACCGAACAGGGCGGCGAAGACGGATTCCAGGCTCAGGATGACGGCTGCAACAGTGGGGGGCGCGTCTCGCTGGCCCAGCATCTGGAGGGTGTAGCCCACGACAACAGAGAAGACAGCGGTATAGGGAACAGTCCACCAGACGGGCTGAAGCGACTTCCATGAGGGGAATTCCAGCGTCAGGCCGATGGCCAGGCTCAGGAACCCACAGGCCAGGTACTGCATAGCGGCCAGCCGAAGGGGCTCCATCCGCCCGACCCACTGGCCGATCAGGATGACGTGCAACGCGTAGAGGGCCGCCGATACCAGCACCAGGCTATCGCCCGGGGCCAGGGAGAGGCGGCCCTCAGCGCTTAGAAGAAAGAGGCCCACCGATGCCAGTAGGGAGGCCAGCCACGCGTTCCAGCCCGACCACTGGCGCCAGAAGAGCGTCAGGAGCAGCGGCACCAGGACGACGTAGAGGCCGGTAATGAAGCCGGCCTTCCCGGCGGTGGTGAAGGCCAGCCCCGCCTGCTGGAAGGCCGCACCGGCGAAGAGGACCAGTCCTGCCAGCGCGCCGCTGCCGACCTCCTGCCGGGAGAGGCCGCGCAGTCGGTGCCCGGCCATCGCCAGGACGAATAGCCCGCCCAGCAGGAAGCGGAGACCGTTGAAGAAAAAGGTCCCGAGATAGGCAGCGGCAATCTTGCAGGGGACGAAGGTGCTCCCCCAGGCCAGCGCTGCTCCCAGCAGCATCAGGTTGGCGGTCCATTGCCGTCGTGTCATTTCGTCTCGCCGCAGAGACGCAAAGGGCGCGGAGATTCTTACCACAAAGGGCACAAAGTGCCTGCAAAGGAGACGAAGTGTATCATTGGTGGAAAAAACTTCATGTTCCTTTGCGTCCTCTGTGTCTTTTCTCTGCGTTCTCTGCGCCCTCTGCGGTTGAATCTTATTTGGCGTAATCCACGGCGCGGGTTTCCCGGATGACCGTCACCTTAATCTGACCGGGGTACTCCATGCTCTCCTCAATCTTGCGGGCGATATCACGGGAGAGTTGGATGGCACCCAGGTCGTCCACGTCCTCGGGCTTGACGATGATGCGGATTTCCCGTCCGGCTTGGATGGCGAAAGATTCGGCGACGCCGGAGAAGGAGGAGGCCAGTTCTTCCAGCGCGCGGATGCGCTTGATATATTGCTCCAAACTCTCCCGCCGGGCGCCCGGACGGGCACCGGAAATGGCGTCGGCGACCTCCACGATGATGGCCTCCAGGCTCTGCTGGTCGGCCTCGTGGTGGTGGGACTCAATGCAGTGGACGACCTCCTCGGGCACCCCGTACCGGCGGCAGATTTCGGCACCGATGAGAGCGTGGGTACCCTCCACCTCAAAGTCCACTGCTTTGCCGATGTCGTGGAGCAGGCCGCTCAGACGGGCCACCTCCACGTTGGCTCCCAGTTCCGCCGCTAGCATCGCCGCCAGTTTCGCCGTCTCAATGGCGTGGGCGTGCTGGTTCTGCCCGTAACTGGTGCGGAAACGAAGTTTCCCCAACAGTTTAACCAGTTCGGGGTGGAGGCTGGCGACGCCGCTCTCATAGACCGCCCGCTCGCCCTCCTCGCGAATCTGCTGGTCCACCTCTTTCTGGGCATCAGTCACAACTTTCTCAATGCGGCCCGGATGGATGCGGCCGTCGGTGATGAGCCGCTCCATAGCCCGGCGGGCCACCTCCCGCCGCACAGGGTCAAAGCAGGAGATGGTGATGGTCTCCGGTGTGTCGTCCACCACCACGTCCACCCCGGCGATCTGTTCAAAGGTGCGGATGTTGCGCCCGCCCCGCCCGATGATGCGGCCCTTCATCTCGTCGGAGGGGAGGTCCACTGAGGAGACGGTCAGTTCGGCCACCTGCTCGCTGGCCATCCGCTGGATGACGGTGGTGAGGATTTTGCGCGCCCGGCGTTCGCCCTCCTCACGGGCCTCCTGCTCAATCTCCCGGATGACCCGCGCCATCTCCTGACGGGCCGTCTCGGCGACGATCCGCAGAAGTTCCTCCCGGGCTTCCTCCTGGCTCATCCGGGCGACCTCCTCCAGCGCCTTCGTCCGTTCCTCCTGGAGCCGTTCCAGTTCGTTCCGCTGCCGGTCCAGCGCGCTCTGCCGCTTGTTGAGCGCCTGTTCGCGCCTATCTAGCGCTTCCTGCCGCTGGTCCAGTTTCTCCCGCCGTTGCTGGATTCGCTCCTCCTCCCTGCGCAGATTGTTTCTCCAGCGCTCTATCTCCGCCTGTGCCTCGCTGCGGATCTGCATGGCCTGGTCATGAGCCGCCAGCACGGTCCGCTGGGCTTCGCTACTGGCCTCCTCCAGGAGTCGTTGGGATTCCTTCTGGGCCTGATGGATGATGCCCTCTTTGCGGGAAGCGGCAAACCAGTATCCAATCCCAATGCCGAAACCAACTGCAAACAACAAACCGATTATCCAGAGTACAGTGTCCATAATCCGTTTCCTCAATACAGGATGCAAGAACAAGACGTAAGATAATTCGTCTATTCGGCGAACTTTTCGGGGCCGGCGTCGGCCAGGACCTGCTGGATGACCGTCTGGACGATGCCGTAGGGAAAGCCCCGCCGGAGCAGGTACTCGGTCAACCGACGGCGGAAGATGTCAAAAGGGAGGCCCCGAAGTTTGCGGCGGGCTGTTTCCGCGGCCCGCGCGGCAGCCTCTTCCTCGTCGTACTCCGCCATCGCTTCTTCTATGATTGACTCGTCCACCCCCTTCCGGTACAGTTCCTGCCGGAGAGCCATTGCTCCCCGGGGGTTGTGCTGGAAGCGGCTTTGGATCCAGTAACGGGCGAACTCCCGGTCGTCCACCAGCCCGCTGCGGCGCAGGCGTTCCAGCACCTCCACTGCTGTTTCCTGGTCGTACCGCTCCGTCACCCGCTCCCGGATTTCCGCCTCGCTGCGGGGGCGATAGGAGAGGAGGCCCAGTGCCCGCTCAGCAGCCCGTTCGGCCGTATCCCGCTGCCGGAGACGGGCGATGTCCTCATCGGAGAGGACCTGGCCCACCCGCAAGCGCGCGGCTTCTATGGCGGCCAGCCCGAAGGCAAAGCGGCCGTCCAGGTAGACGTTGACCCGATTCCGGTTGCGCTTCTGAACCCTGAGCGCTGTAATCCGTCCGCCCATTGGTCCCCTATAACACCGCGCGCCGTGGCGTGGAGATGCCACGGCGCGCGGTGTATGCCCATAATGAATCCGACCCGGACGGTTCTTCTCAAAGATCGGGCATAGCACAGGCACAGCCAAAGAGTGCCTGTTCTCACCCGGGGTTCAACGGCAGTGAACCCTTGGGTCTCGGTGCGGGACGCTTATCTTACGCCGTAGAGAGAAAATGTTCTGCGTCCATACCGCTACTCACAGGAGTGCCGATGTGGCCCGGAAAATCACCTGTCGGATCGGATGACAGGACAGTACGCCTCGCCGTGGCCCGGCCATTCTACGCCGGTTCCACGTCTTCGGTGATGAGGGGCGGAGGGGTTTCCATTGCCCTTTCCCGAACCAGTCGCTCCAGTTCGGCAGTGACCTCCGGGTGGTCCCGCAGGTACTGTTTGGCGTTCTCCCGCCCCTGGGCGATGTTCTGCCCCTGGTGACTGTAGAACGATCCCCGTTTCTCTATCAGGCCGTACTGGACGGCCAGGTCCAGGATGTCCCCTTCCCGACTGATCCCTTTGCCGTAGATGATGTCAAACTCTGCGACCCGGAAGGGAGGCGCGACTTTGTTCTTGGTCACCCGCACACGGGTGCGGCTACCGATGACCTCTCCCTTCTCCTTGATACCGGTTACCCGTCGGACGTCCAACCGTACGCTGGCGTAGAACTTCAGGGCCCGACCGCCAGTGGTCGTCTCCGAACTGCCGAAGACGACGCCAATTTTCTCCCGCAACTGGTTGGTGAAAATCATAGCCGTGTTGGACTGTTTGATGGCGCCGGAAAGCTTCCGCAGGGCCTGGCTCATCAGCCGGGCCTGGAGGCCAGGGTGGGAATCCCCCATTTCGCCCTCAATCTCGGCGCGGGGGACCAGCGCGGCGACCGAGTCTATCACGATAACATCCACTGCCCCGCTGCGGACGAGGGTTTCGGCGATCTCCAGCGCCTGCTCGCCCGTATCCGGCTGGGCGATATAGAGGTTATCTACATCCACACCGCACGCCTCCGCGTATTCAGGGTCCAGGGCGTGCTCCATATCAATGTATGCTGCCACGCCGCCGCGCTTCTGGGCCTCGGCGACGATGTGGAGGGCCAGGGTGGTCTTGCCGGCGCCGTCGGGGCCGTAGATTTCGGTGACCCGGCCGCGCGGGATGCCGCCCACGCCCAGGGCAATATCCAGGGAGAGCGCTCCAGTGGGAATGACATCCACCGCCAGTTGGGTGGCCTTGCCCAGACGCATGACCGCCCCTTCGCCAAACCGCTTGGTCAACGTCGCTAGAGCCGCTTCCAGTGCTTTTTGCCGCCCTTCTTCCTTCATCAGACCACCGCCTCCGATTGGGACTCAGCAAACCCCGAGAGTTTTATTAAGTGTACTACGAAAGTGGGGAAAAGGCAAATCTGCTGTTGTTGATTTGTGAAGGGACCCCATTTGAGGCCAGCACAGACTTGGCGATGAGTCAACAGCGTTATATTTTCGGCAACACTCAGAGGGGAGACGGCCACATCCGCTTTGCCCACAGAGTTACCCCCATTTGCAGAACCGCTGTAAAAAGAGTATACTCTAACCAGACCACTTTTGGACGGAGGTTTACGATGACTCTCTGGGAAACGTACTACACACCGACCTCCGTAGAGGAAGCGCTGCAGTTATTGGCTGAACACGGCCCTCATGCCCGCATCATTGCCGGTGGGACTGACCTGTTGCTGGAACTGGAGCGGGGGATGCGGGAAGCCCCTGTCCTCATTGACATTAGCCGGGTGCCGGGGCTGGATGGCATTGCACTGGATGGCGAAACCCTCCGCCTGGGCCCGCTGGTCACCCACAACCGGCTGGTGGCTTCGGCGATCGTTCGGGAGCGGGCATTCCTGTTAGCGCAAGCGGCGTGGAGCGTCGGCGCGCCGGCCATTCGCAACCGGGGTACATTGGGCGGCAACCTCATCACTGCTTCCCCCGCCAATGACACCATTCCCCCGCTGATAGCGTTGGGGGCCACTCTTGTCCTTCGTTCGGCGCGCGGGGAGCGGCAGATTCCTATCCGGGAGTTCTACAAAGGGGTGCGACAGGTAGACTTGGCCCCCGATGAGATGCTGACCGAAATCCGGGTACCGACGACAGCCCCTGGCGAGCGGGGCATCTTTCTGAAACTGGGCCTGCGGCGGGCGCTGGCGGTCTCCGTTGTCAACGCAGCGGTCATCCTGCGGCTGGAGCGAGGCGGGGTCACCCGGGCGCGGGTGGCGCTGGGGAGCGTAGCCCCCACTGTCATTCGGGCCTGCGAGGCCGAGGGGGTGCTGGTGGGCGGTCCGCTAACGGAAGACCGCATCGCCGAGGCGGCGGACCTGGCCGCGCGCGCCGCCGTCCCCATAGACGACATCCGCGCTGGGGCAGCGTACCGCCGGGAGATGACGCGCGTGCTGGTCCGGCGGGCGCTGGCCGCGCTGGCTGAAGGGCGGGAGCGAGAGGGCTTCCCGGACCACCCTCCCCTCCTCTGGGGCCGCAGCGATGGCCGGTTCCCCCGCCTGGCTGGTCGGACCGTCCGCCACACCGCCGGCGGGGACGAGCCCATAGAGTGCACCGTCAACGGCGAGAATCATGTCGTTCGCGGGGCTAACGGCAAGACGCTCCTGCGGATGCTCCGGGAGGACCTGGGACTGACTGGCACCAAAGAGGGGTGCGGCGAGGGCGAGTGCGGCGCCTGCACCATCTGGCTGGATGGCGTTGCCGTCCTTTCCTGCCTGGTCCCGGCCCCGCGTGCCCACGGCGCCCAGATTATCACTGTGGAAGGGCTGGCCCGGGGCGATCACCTTGCTCCTCTCCAGCAGGCGTTCATAGAAGAGGGGGCCGTCCAGTGTGGCTACTGCACACCGGGCTTTTTAATGAGCGGGGCCAAGTTGCTGGAGGAACTGCCCACCCCGTCCCGGGAGCAGATTCTCTACGGCATCGCCGGGAACCTTTGCCGCTGCACTGGCTACTACAAAATTGTACAGGCGATAGAGCGAGCCGCCAGAGTTTAACTGTAGGAACACGGAGGTGGTCTCCCCCTAGAGGGTTGCTGAATCCTCACCGCTGCGCAAGAATGCCGGGTTCCGTTTCCTGGATAAGGGCGGGCGTACCATCCATATTGGCCCTACCCCTCTGCCCCCTCCCCCACGGTTGCCCCATGCGAGGAGGGGGATTGGTTCTTTTCCCTTTCGGCCTGTCTGGATGCCGTTACTTGTAGGGTGGGTTTTTCAGCCTGTCTGGACGGTCTGGAAAGGCCGTCCTGCTTTCGTGGTAAAAACTCTGCATCTCTGCGGGGAATGCAAAGAGGAGGGTGCCGATGATGACGGCTGAGGAGTACATAGAGAGCCTGCGACAACTGGGGCCGCGTACCGTTTACCTCTTCGGAGAACGGGTGGAGAACCCGGTAGACCACCCGATGATTCGCCCCTCCGTCAACGCCTGTGCTATGACCTACCGCCTGGCGGAGATCCCCGAGTATCAGGACCTCGCCACCGCCACCTCGGCGCTGACGGGGCGCCCGATCAACCGCTTCGTCCATCTCCACCAGAGTCCGGAGGACCTGGTCAAAAAGGTGAAGATGCAGCGGCTTCTGGGGCAGTTGACCGGCACTTGCTTCCAGCGTTGCGTCGGACTGGACGCGCTGAACGCCGTCTGGAGCGCCACGTATGAGATAGACCAGAAGTACGGCACCTCCTACCAAGAGCGCTTCCGCCGGTTTGTCCTGGAATGGGAGGAGAAGGATTGGACAGTGGACGGGGCAATGACGGACCCCAAGGGGAACCGCGCTCTGGGCCCCTCCGCCCAGGCCGACCCCGACCTCTACGTCCACGTCGTGGAGCGCCGGGCGGACGGCATTATCGTCCGGGGGGCCAAAGTCCACCAGACGGGGTTGCTGAACTCTCATCAGATTCTGGTAATGCCCACGCTGGCCTTGAAGCCGGAGGATGCGGATTACGCCGTCTGTTTCGCCGTCCCTGCCGATGACCCTACCCTTATTTACATCTACGGCCGTCAGTCCTCGGACACCCGCAAACTGGAGCGAAGCCCGGTGGATATGGGCAACATCCATTACGGGGGACAGGAGGGCATCATCATCTTCAACGAGACCTTCGTCCCCTGGGAGCGGGTCTTCATGTGCGGGGAGACGGAGTTCGCCGGAATGCTGGTGGAGCGATTCGCCGCATACCACCGACAGTCCTACGGGGGCTGCAAGGTGGGAAACGGGGACGTCCTTATTGGCGCAGCGGCGGCGGTGGCGGAGTACCACGGGGTGGCGAATGCCAGCCACATCCGGGAGAAACTGACCGAAATGGTCCACCTGAACGAGACCCTCTACGCCTGTGGCATCGCCTGTTCCGCTGAGGGCGTCCGGACGGCGGCAGGAAATTATCTTGTGAACGTCCTTCTGGCGAACGTCTGCAAGCAGAATGTGACCCGGTTTCCGTACGAGATTGCCCGTCTGGCGCAGGACATCGCCGGAGGGCTGCTGGGGACGATGCCCTCCGATGCCGACTTCTCTCTGCCAGAGGTGGGGCTGTTGTGTCGCAAGTACCTGGCCCCGGCATCTCCCTTCCCGCCGGAGCACCGCCAGCGTATACTGCGGCTCATAGAAGCGATGACGATGGGCTCTCTGGCAGTGGGGTATCTGGTAGAGTCCATGCATGGGGCTGGCTCCCCGCAGACCCAGCGCATTGTCATCCAGCGCTACGCGGACCTGGAGGGGAAGAAGGCGCTGGCGCGCCGCCTCTGCGGGATAGACCCGGATGACCTGCTGCCAAAAGGGTGAGAGAGCGGAGGGAAGGAGTAGCGCAGGGTTCATTTTGCGCCCGAAGGTGGGATACGAGGGTCCGGCGCGCTCAGACCCCCCGAATGTCCAGCGGGCCTATCCCTGCGCGAAGGAAAGTCCGATTCCCTTCTGGGCTGACGGCCGCTCCCTCTCCAGGGCCTGGTTTGCCGGAAACCCGGGCCGCCGCGTTGAGGGCTCTCGTCGGACAGAAAGAACACCGTTGTCGGCTCCATCTGCCGGGCCTTTGACGGTCAGGCGCTGACCCCCGATGCCCTCAGCACTTGGCGCAAATCGTGGTTTTGTGTTATCATATTTACGCTTATACAACACCAAAGGCTGGCATCCCGCGGAAAGAATGTTGCAAATGACACAATTTCTTGAAGGAGGTCGCCGTGTTGAAAGAATTCAAAGAATTCGCTCTTCGGGGCAACGTTCTGGATATGGCCATTGGTATCATCATCGGCGCTGCCTTCGGCAGCGTAGTCTCGTCCCTGGTCAACGACATCTTGATGCCACCTATTGGCTTTCTCTTGGGCAAGATGGATTTTTCCAATCTTTTTATCAGCCTATCGGGCCGATACGCCAGCCTGGCGGAGGCCCAGGCAGCGGGCGCGCCGACGATTAACTACGGCGTCTTCATCAACACGGTGCTGAATTTCCTCATTGTGGTGGCCGCGGTCTTCTTTTTTATCGTCCGCCCGGTGAACCGCCTGCGGAGGGCTAAGGAGACTGCGCCGGCTGCGCCGACGACGAAAGAATGCCCGTATTGCTTCTCCACCATCCCGCTGAAGGCCACCCGCTGCCCGTATTGTACATCCCATCTGGAGGGGGAAACCAGTTAATGGACGAATTGCAAGGTCGTCTTTTAGCCCTGCGGGCCCGACTTCAGGACATCCGGAGGCGGCTTTGACCTGGACGGCAAGGAGCAGGAAATCGCCCGTCTGGAAGAGCAGGCTGCCGCGCCGGACTTCTGGGATGACCCCGAGGCCGCTCAGCAGGTCATGCAGCGCCTGTCCGACCTGCGCGACGAGTTGGAGCCCTGGGTCGCCCTGGAACACCGGGTTGCCGATGCCCTGGAACTGGCCGCGTTGGGCGACGAAAGCCTGATAGAGGAACTGCGGCACGAAGCGGAAGAGGTAGAAAACCGACTGGAAAAACTGGAGTTTCGGCTTCTCTTCTCCGGTCCTTACGACCGGAACGATGCTTTTCTGGCGATCCACGCCGGGGCTGGCGGCACCGACGCGCAGGACTTCGCCGAGATGCTCCTGCGGATGTACCTGCGCTGGGCCGAATCCCACGGCTACAAGACCGACCTGGTGGACCGGCTCTACGGAGAAGAGGCCGGCATCAAACGGGCCACCGTTGCTGTCTCCGGGCCCTACGCCTATGGCTACCTGCGGGCGGAGCGGGGCGTCCACCGGCTGGTGCGCCTCTCTCCCTTTGACGCTGCCCATCGCCGTCACACTTCCTTCACCCTGGTGGAGGTGTGGCCCGACTTACCGGAGGCGGCCAGCGTTCACATCAATCCGGACGACCTGAAGATTGAGACGTTCCGCTCTTCCAGCGCGGGCGGTCAGCACATGCAGAAAAACGAGACCGCTGTCCGCATCACTCACCTCCCCACCGGCATCATCGTCACCTGTCAGAACGAGCGCTCCCAGGCCCAGAACCGGGAGACGGCCCTGCGGGTTCTGCGGGCCCGTCTGATGGAAATGGAGGAAGAGAAGCGACAGCGGGAACTGGCGGAAATCAAGGGCAAACACGTTGAGGCGGCCTGGGGCCACCAGATTCGCTCCTACGTCCTCCATCCCTACCAAATGGTCAAGGACCACCGCACCGGCTACGAGGCCGGCAACACTCAGGCCGTGCTGGACGGAGAACTGGATGCGTTTATGGAAGCGTACCTGAAATCCGCTCTCTGGGAAGGAGGAAATGGAGCATGGACGAACAACCGGTAGAGGAACTGGTCGGGCAAGTCTCCCATTGGTACGATAAGATCAGCGTGATGGGCGTCAGGCTGACCGGGCGGCTGGCCGTCGGCGACACCATCCGCGTGCGCGGCCACACCACCGACTTCACCCAGCGGGTCACCTCTATGCAGGCCTGGCATCAGGACATCGCCGAGGCCGGCCCGGGCGACGAAGTGGGCATCCGTGCCGCCTTCCGCGCCCGTCCCGGCGATCGGGTCTATAAAGTGGTGACCTCATAGGACACGGAACTGCGCAGATTTCATCGGGGTTTGCGGACTTACAGGGTTGCAGGATGGCCAGAGGAGATAGAGTGATATCCTGCGACTTGCGTCCTGCTTCTGGAAATCTCCGCGTCCTCTGGGCCCTCTGCCGTCAAGCCATCCGGGTTTACCCGTGTTCCCAACTTTCCGGATAGCGATAGCGTGCCATCAGACCTGTTGCGTCAGGTTCGGGAGTTCATCCACCGCCACGACCTGCTGAGCGTTGGCGACAGGGTAGTGGTGGGCGTCTCTGGCGGGCCGGACTCCCTCTGCCTGCTCCACCTGCTGCTGCGCCTGCAGGAGGAGTACCGGCTGCAACTGCACGTGGCCCATCTCCACCACGGCGCGCGCGGCGAGGAAGCGGACGCCGATGCCGCCTTCGTCGCTGACCTGGCCCGGGAGTGGGGCCTGCCCGCCACCCTGGTTCGGGAGGACGTTCCCGCGGTCGCGCGCGCCCACAAACTGGCCTTTGAGGAGGCCGCCCGCCGCGTCCGTTACGCCTTCCTGGCACACGTTGCCGGACGGGTCGGCGCGGCGAAGGTCGCCGTGGGCCACAACGCCGACGACCAGGCCGAGACAGTGCTGATGCACTTCCTGCGCGGCGCAGGGCTGGCCGGACTGCGGGGGATGCGTCCGGCGACGCCCCTCTCCGAGTACCGTCTCCTGCCCCAGACCGATCGCTTCCCCCTCCCGGACCGCCTGCCCGTGCTCATCCGCCCGCTCCTGAGCACCCCGCGCGCTGAAATAGAAGCGTACTGCGCCGAACAGGGCCTCTCGCCCCGCTTTGATCGTTCCAATCTGGATACGACGTATTTTCGCAACCGGTTGCGGCACGAACTCCTGCCGCTCCTGGAGACCTACAACCCCAACATCCGCCGTCGCCTCTGCCACACGGCGGAGGTCGTCGCCGCCGACTACGAACTCCTGATCCAGATGCGGGATTGGGCCTGGGATCAGGTCGTTCGGGAGGAGACGAAGGATGCCATCGTCCTGGGCCGGGCCGAATGGCGGGCGCAGCCACTATCGCTGCAGCGGGCACTCATCCGGGAGGCCGCCTACCGGCTGCGCCCGTACCTGCGGGATGTGGACTTTGTCCACGTAGAGGCGGCGGTAGAGGTGGCCCGCGCGGGCACCACCGGCGCGCAGGCCACCCTCCCCGGCGGTCTGGCCCTAACCGTCGGCTACGACATGCTCACTATCACCGACGCCGGATACGAGCCGCCGCCCTCGGGCCCAACTCTTCCCCCAGGGACGGCGATGCCGGTGGCCCTGCCGGGCCGGACTCCCCTGCCGGGCGGGGAGTGGGTCCTGGAAGCGGACCTTCCCCCGACCTGGACCCTGGCGGAGGTGACGGGCAACCCGGACCGCTGGACGGCCTACCTGGATGCGGAGAGACTGGAGGGGCCGCTGGTCCTGCGCACCCGTCGCTCCGGAGACCGCTTCCGCCCTCACGGTCTGGGCGGCCATGCCCCTCTGCTGAAGGACTGGATGATCAACGCCCGGGTTCCCCGCGCGGTGCGGGATATGCTCCCCCTGCTGGTCTCCGGCGACGGGGAGATTCTCTGGGTCTGCGGCTGGCGCGTCTCGGAGACCGCTGCCGTCCGCCCTGAGACCCGCCAGGTGGCCCGATTGCGGTTTTGTCGGCAGCAGAAATAGCCCTGGGCATCCACAGGGATCAGACACGGAGAGGCACGGACAAAGACAGAAACCCCGGGAGTCGGTGGCGGAAGATTTCATCCCGGCCATCCTGGCCGCCTCGGAGAAACTCTGATGCTGAATCCTACGATACGAACCGTCCTGACCTGGCTGACCATTCTGGTTGTCGCGGTGATGCTTATCAGCGGCCTGGCTAGCGCACTGCGAGCGCTGGCCCGGCCGGCCCAACAACGACCGGCGCTTTCCATCGCGCCGCCGGAGGTGACCCTCTGCACGGGCGAGGCGGTGGTCTTTGCTGCTGCGCCGCTTCCGGCGTCTCGCTGGGCCGCCACCGGTGGTACCATTGGCACCGATGGCCGCTACGTTGCTGGTGACCTTCCCGGAAACTACGAAGTCCAGGCTGTCGGACCCGGCGGGGAGCGCGGCCGGGCCTACATCCACATCATTGCCTGCACGCCTACCCCACTCCCCACGCCCACTCCGGTCCCAACCCCGGCCCCGACGCCCACGCCACCGCCCACGCCCATCCCAGAGGCGGACCCGGCGGACGACCTCTTCGTCTATGCCACCGGCGCCGCTGCCTCTCTCCCCTTTGACAGCATAGACATCCGCAACAGTTCCTTCGCCGCCGACGGCCGCTTCCAGGCAGAGGGGATGCCTGCCGAACTGGTCGGATGGGCCCAGGCGGGGGAGACTGTCCTCTGGATGGCCCTCTACACCCCCATCCCGGAGGGGTTGCCGGTGCGGGTGGACTGGCTTTTTGTCCTGGACCTGGACGGGAATGCGGGCACGGGCCGTCCTCCGGGGAGCCGGCCGGTCAACCAGGGCCTGGGGGACGAGGTCGCCGCGGGGCTTTACTACGACCCGACCGATGGCGCATTCCACCCGTACCTTCTGCTCTGGGACGCCAGCCGGCAGAATTTTGATGACGGCGGGGAGCCCCGCTACTGGATCTCTCCAGACCGCACCCTAGTGGCTCTGGCGGTATCAGGGGACGTTCTGGGGCCCCGGGGGTTTGCGCCGGAGGCGGCGCGCGGCCGGGCGGCAACCATCGCCTACACCACCCCTCAGCCCGTTGCCGACTTCTACCCCCAGTAGCCCCGTCCCCTTCGTCTTGTGATTTGCGATATGCGACCCTGCGATCTGGGCATTGTCATTGTCAACTACAACACCCGCGACCTGCTGCGGGCGTGTCTGCATACTGTCTACGCCAGCCAGGGGGACTTCACCTTTGAGGTCTGCGTGGTAGATAACGGCTCCACCGACGGAAGTGGGGAGATGCTGGAGGCGGAGTTCCCCCAGGTCCGCCGGATTCTCAACCCGGATAATCGGGGGTATCCGGCAGCCAACAACCAGGGGCTGCGCCTGGTGGGGTTCCCGGACGGCGCCGATGCGCCCCGGTTCGCCCTGCTCCTCAACCCGGATACCGAACTCCCTCCCGACGCGCTGGCGAAGATGGTCGCCTTTCTGGACGCGCATCCGGAAGTGGGCGTCGTCGGGCCCAAACTGGTGCGGCAAGATGGCTCCCTGGACCTGGCCTGTCGCCGTTCCTTCCCGTCGCCGGAGGTCTCCTTCTACCGATTCTCTGGCCTGGCGCGCCTGTTCCCCCGCAGCCGACGCTTCGGGCGTTACAACCTCACCTACCTGGACCCGGACGAGAGGGTAGAAGTGGACGCAGTGGTGGGAGCCTTTATGATGGTGCGCCGGGAGGCTATCGCTCAGGTCGGCCTGCTGGACGAAGGGTTCTTTATGTACGGGGAGGACCTGGATTGGTGCTACCGCATTAAAGCGGCAGGGTGGAAAGTGTACTACAACCCGGAGGTGACAGTTCTACACATCAAGCGGGCCGCCAGCACTCGCAACCCCCGCGCCCAGGTAGAGTTCTGGCGGGCGATGGAGTACTTCTACCGCAAACACTACGCAGCCCATACGCCCTGGCCGGTCCACGTCCTGATCCTGGCAGCCGTCCGGACCCGGACTCAACTGGAACGGCTGCGCTGGCGGATGGTGGGGATTGAGGTATGAGATGCTCACGGTCGTCTTTGACGCAGGCCTTTGATCCCCGCGCGCCGGTTTAAGGTAGGAGACTGGATTGTTGACTATGTTGCCCGGGCATGTTATATTCTCTGGGGCGGGGTGTTATACGTAATGAACAGAAAACACGCTGCGCAGAGGCTGCAGAGGCTATGGAGCAAAAACGGGTAGCATCAGTAGTGCAAGTTTCATCCTGCATCCGGGGTGTGAGATGAAAAAGCGTCGCGCCCGAATTTTCTTTATCGGGACCTTGCTCCTGACTGATGCACTGATGGCCGGGGCGGCCTTCTATGGCGCCTACTGGCTGCGCGCGATAATCCCCTTTCCGGCGGAAGCGGTCACCCTGGCTGAGTCCCCTGCCTACGCGCCCGTTATGCTGGCCCACGTCGCGGCTGTCCTTATTGCTCTGGCCTTCAACCGCCTCTATGTCCTGGCCCGCAGCCCCTCCCGGGTGGACGAGTTCTACCAGACCATCGGGGCCGCCACGACGGGCACCGTCACCGGCATCGCTTTCTCCTACTTCCTGTACAAAAACACCCCCCTGGAGGTGGATTACCCCCGGGCGATGATGATTTACGCCTGGATGCTGACCATCATCCTGATTACGGTGGGGCGGCTAGCCCACGGGCGGCTGCGGGCCGCCCTTCAGGCCCGGGGCTGGGGACGGGATCGGGTGCTGGTGGTGGGCACCGGCGACGTGGCGCGGATGATTCTCCACAAGATTCTGGGCAACCCCGGCCTGGGCTACCAGGTGGTGGGAGCGGTGGAGGTGGAGGGCTACCCGACTGTGGCGCTTCCGGCTCCGATCCTGGGCAATGCCCGCGACCTGGGCGACCTGATTGAACAGCACCATGTGGATGAGGTCATCATCGCGCTGCCGGAGGCGACTCACCAGGAGATCCTCACCCTCATCTCTGAGTGCGAGCGGGGCAAGGCCACCATTAAAGTCTTCCCCGACCTGTTTCAGATCATCGCCGGGCCGATGGGCATCGGCGATCTGGGCGGGCTTCCTCTGCTGACCGTGCGCGAGGTCGCCCTGCGGGGCTGGCGACGGGCCGCCAAACGGCTGATGGATATTGTCGGCGCAACGGTGGGATTGATTTTTCTCTCCCCCTTGATGCTCCTCACCGCCATCCTCATCAAACTGGATTCCTCCGGCCCGGCTTTCTATGTCCAGGAGCGGATGGGCCTGGACGCCCGCCCATTCCTGATGTTCAAGTTTCGCTCCATGCGTCAGGATGCGGAGGCTCGGGGGCCGGGCTGGACCCGCCCTGGTGACCCCCGGGTGACCCGCCTGGGCAGCATCCTGCGCCGTCTGAACGTGGACGAGTTGCCCCAGTTGATCAATGTTCTCCTGGGGGAGATGAGTCTGGTGGGTCCCCGCCCGGAGCGGCCTGTCTACGTGGCCCAATTCCGCCGCTCTATCCCCCGCTATATGGACCGGCACCGGGAGAAGGCCGGCATGACCGGCTGGGCGCAGGTGAACGGCCTGCGGGGAGATACCTCCATCGCCGAGCGGACCAAATATGACCTCTGGTACATTGAGAACTGGTCGCTCCTGCTGGATATCAAGATTCTCCTGC
Source organism: Chloroflexota bacterium (assembly GCA_014874475.1). Taxonomy (GTDB): domain Bacteria; phylum Chloroflexota; class Anaerolineae; order B4-G1; family DUEL01; genus SpSt-77. Next base: position 87,281 of record JADBJJ010000012.1, on the reverse strand, counting down.
GCACGCTGGTCAACATCTTCCGGTCGCCGAATGCGTATTAAAGCCCCCGCCCGACCCCCAGATGAGAAAAGGGGGCAGGCGGCTCAAAGTCACCGCCTGCCCCCTGTGTGGCGCCGGATTCATCCTGGGCCAATGGCGCTACGTTAACCACCGGTAGTAGGCCCGGACCATTGTCTCCACATCCAGCGTGATCCCTGCCAGTGGCCCCGCCTCCTGCGGTGGCTCGCCCCGCTCCCGCCCCGGCAGCGAGACCTCGCGCGGGAGTCCATGCCGTTCGTTGAAGGCATGGCGCAACCGCTGAATAGCCTTTCCGGCCTCCAGGAACTCCGATTCCGTCATCCCCCAGCCCGTAGCGGCGTTCAGCCAGGCCAGGAACGGCGGCTCGCCCATATAAAGCGCAAACTGGCAAAGGCCGAGGCTCTCGTAGGCCCGCAGGACAGCCATCCCGACTGCCATCATCCGCCCTTTGGCTTCGTCATCATAGCGGGTGCCGGGCTTGACTCCTGCCAGCGCAAAGTACGGCGTAAACGGCGGCAATTCCACCGTCCCGGAGAGGGTGGCCGTGTGGCGACCTGGAGCCGGGTCCACCGCGTAGCCCAGGGCCACTCCCGGCTCGTAGAGGCCCCGATGCATAGGCAGTTCCTGCCCTCCGGCGTGGACGGCTGCCTCCTGCGCTTCCGGCCCCAGCCGTTCCGCTGCCCGCCGGATGCCGTCGGCCAGCCACTCCCCCAGACCCGGCTCCCGCCGGGCGATGCGCGCCGTCAGTTCCACAATGGCTTCGCCGTTTCCCCAGACCAACGGCAACTCCTCCGCCAGTTCCGGTGGGAGCCACCCCCGCTCCCGGCACTCCACCGCAAACGCAACGGCGACGCCGGTGGAAATGGTATCCAAACCGGCTCGGTTGCAGATACGGTTGCAGCGCATCACCACATCCAGGTCGTCGTTCAGCAGAAGCGGGCCGAAGGCTGCCAGCGTCTCGTACTCCGGTTTGTGGTCGGTGTCGCCGTCGGGCAGGCGGACAATGCCGCCGCAGGCCACCGGGCAGAAGGAACAGCCGTAGCCCCGAATCTTCGGGCGGATCACCGCCTCGTCGCTCAGGCGGGCGGACCGGTGCAGGGGAAAGTCCCGATAGCCGATGCCGGTCCAGTTACGCACGGGCGTGTCCCCCAATTCCACCAGCGCGGCTGTCCCGGCGGCCGTCCCGTAGAGGCGATAAGTGTCTATGATAATCTGGGTGGGGCCGCCACTGGGCCGGATGCGCAACCGTCGCATCACAGGCAGGGCGCGCAGGAGAAAGCCAGAGATGCGAGAGGCCCAGGGGGACGGCTTGCGACGGAACAGCCGCCGGTACTCGTCGGTGATGCGCTGGAAGCCCTCGGGGTCGGCCAGAGGTGGACGGGCCTTCCCCCGCGCGGCGACCGCCTTGAGGTTTTTGGCCCCCATAACCGCTCCCAAGCCGCACCGTCCGGCGGCCCGTCCTTCGTCATTTATGATGGCGGCGATGAGCGAGCGTTTCTCCCCCGCCAGGCCGATGCAGGCGACTCGTACATCCCGACCATGGGCCGCGCGGAGGGCCGCCTCTGCCTCGCGAGTATCCAGACCCCAAAGATGGGTCGCGTCCCGGATTTCGGCCCGTTCGCCGTCTATCCAGAGGTAGACGGGCCGCTCTGCCCGTCCGACGATGAAGACGCCATCGTAGCCAGTGCCTCTGAGAGCGGGGCCAAAGTTCCCCCCACAGTTGGAATCCCCCCAGGCGCCGGTGAGGGGGGAGCGGGCGCAGACCATGAAGCGTCCGCCGAAGAGCGCTCCACTCCCGGTGAGGAGTCCCGGCAGGAAGCCGATGACGTTCTCCGGCCCCAGTGGGTCGGCTCCGGGCGGGATGCGCTCGTGGAGGGCCCAGACCCCCAGGCCGTACCCGCCCAGGTAGCGGCGGTAGACCTCTTCGGGGGGTGTCTCCACGGCGATTTCGCCGGTGGAGAGGTTGACAAAGAGAATTTTGCCCCAGTAGCCGTTGGGCATAGGATACCTCCGGTGGGAGCAATTCCTGCGGTTGCCCTGTGGAGGACAGGGGCCGGCCCTGCCCCTACGGTGTTGGCGTTGGTGTTAGCGTCGGCGGGGATTCCAGCCAGAGGAAGCGACGGGTCATTCCCTCCTCCGACGCGGTGGTGAAGACGCCCTTCTGGGTCTCCCGCACCACCCGCACTTCCCACTGGAATTCCCGCGCCTGCGAGCCAGGAGGAGGGAAAAGGTCGGCGGGAAGTCGGTAGGCTGTTGTCCGGGTCCGCACCCGGATAAGGGGCAGGCCTGGCCGCGTGATGCGCAATTCATACCACTCACTGGGGCGCAGGACGGCGACGGACGCCCACTGAAGGAGGATGACAGCGTCCGATCCGCCGAAGATGGCTCCGTCTGGTGGGTAGAGGAGGGGCGGCGGCGGGTAGGGCGGGATGGGTGTCGGCGTGGCATAGGGGTTGGGGGTGGGCGTCGGCGTGGGCATTGGCGTCCCTATCGGGATGATCAGCGGCTGATTGACGCGAATGGTGTCCGACCCGGCAGGGATTTCCGGATTGGTCGCCCGGATCAGGGAGATGGTCACACCGTATTTCTGCGCGATGGAGATGAGGGTCTCCCCCGGCGCGACGATATGGATGATGTAATCGCCCGGCGTGGGGGTCGGGGTGACGGTCCCCGGAACGGGCGAAGGGGTGGGTGTGGGACGGGCCGGCGGGATGAGCAAGACCTGCCCGATTTGCAGGGCGTCCGGATTGATACCCGGGTTCAGCGTGATAATTTCCTCCACAGTGGTGTCGTATCGGACGGCGATGGAAGAGAGAGTGTCGTTCGGCTGGACCTGATGGGCCCGGGGCGGTAGCGGAGTGGGCGTCGGTGTCTCTGTCGGTGTGGGGGTCGGGGTAGCCGTGGCTTTCGGGGTAGCCGTCCGGGTCGGAACGACGGTGGGAGTGAGAGGAAGGGAAGAGACCAGTTGGGGGAGAAAGAGAGGCCCCAGGAGCCGGTACGCAATCCCCAGGACCAGCGCCGTAACAGCGAGGGCCGCCAGCCAGAAGAGCCAGGAGGAGTGGCGGGCAGGCGCGCGGGACGGCAAGCCTTTGACTTCCGGCGCCTCCTCCAGCGGCGTGTCGCAAATGATACAGGTGGAGTTCTGCGCGGCCACTTTCGCCCCGCAGGTCGGGCAGGTTCGGCTCGGTGAATCGGCAGGGGATAAATGGGTCATGGTTCACTTGGTCATTGGGCCATTTGCCCATCCAGGCCCAGGTCGGCTGCAATGGACTGCATGGCCTCCAGGACGACGCCCACATGCTCCCACAGGTCCACACCCAGGAGCATAGCGCCCTTTTCCGCTGCGCCCCGGTCGGCGCCGGCTGCGAACCGTTTATCTTTCCACTTGTTCTTGACGCTCTTGACCGTAATCTGGCGGATGTCCTTAGAGGGATGAACCAGGGCCACGGCGACGATGAGGCCGGTCAGGTCATCTACGGCGTAGAGGGCCTGCTCCATCCGGCTTTCCCGCTCCACGCCGGTCTGTTCGGTGGCGTGGGAGAGGACAGCGCGGACAATCTCATCAGGCCAGCCCTCTTCCCGCAGGATGCGGGCGCCGGTCAGCGGGTGGTCTTCGGGGAAGCGCTCGTAGTCAAAGTCATGAAGAAGCCCCACTACGGCCCATTTTTCCTCGTCCTCTCCGAAACGGCGGGCGTAGGCCCGCATAGCCGCCTCCACCGCCAGCATGTGCTTGAGCAGGTTCGGGTTCTGTATGTACTCGGTGACCAGTTTCCAGGCATTCTCTCGGGTAACTTGCATAGTGACCTCCAGGAAATGGAATGCGCAAGTGTTGGGACACACCCTGCGCAACGTGTCAAAATATCGGAATCGGTTCTCCCAAGATGGGTTTGGGATGGCGAATCCACAGGTCCCACCAGGCCAGCCAGAGGGCCGGGACCTCACGGGCCTGGTACTGGCGGATGCGGATGTAGGGTCGCCGGTCGGCCGCAATGCCGACGGCGTCCAGGCCCAGGCGCTGGCAAGTGTAGAGGGCGCGCGGCAGGTGGTAGCGCTGGGTGACGACCACCACCTCCGTCAGGCCGAAAATGGCCTTCGCCCGGTAGCAGGTGTCGTAGGTGCGCCGCCCGGCGTAGTCCAGGACAATGTCCTTCTCCGGCATCCCCAGCGCCAGCGCGACCTCCCGCATCTTTGCGGGCTCGTTGTAGTGGACGAAGCGGTTATCGCCGCTGAAGAGGAGTTTTCGCACCCGCCCGGCCCGGTAGAGTTCCACTGCTACTGTTACCCGGTCGCGCAGGATGTCGCTGGGTGTACCGTCGGGCCAGTAGCCAGCACCGAAGACCAGCGCCACCGGGCGCTCCGGCACCGCCGCCGGGTCGGTGTAGATGATCCCCTGGTAGCGCACTGTCAGCGTCCAGAGCGTCCACACTCCGGCCGCGCTCAGGGCCGAGAGGAGAAGGACGCAGACGAGCGCGGATGGACGCGGGTGCCCTCTGAGTTTTTCTGCGCTGCTCTGCACGGGTCTCTGTTCTTCTGGGTCCGTCCGTGTTTTTCCGTGTCCCATTCTACGGCAATGCCGGGATCACCGCCGCCACTGTCCCCAGGTCCGGCCCCCAGACGACGGTGACGACGCGGCCGGTGCGGTGGAGATAGGCCGCACCCGCCGGTCCGCTCCAGAACTGCCCCGTCAGGCCCAGGGGCGGGTCGGCGGCGATCAGCGGGGATGTACGAAATCGGGGCACCAGCAGCCCATAGGCGCGCTCAAACTCCACCGCTTCCTCCCGGCTCTCCCAGGCCAGCCGCCAGACGATGACCTCCTGGCCCTGTTCGTTTGTCCAGAGGGTGAAGGTATCCCCGGCCCAGCCATCGGCGGCGCGGCGGGCTGCTGCATCATCGTCCAGATAGGCCGCCAGATGCAGGCCGATGAGGAACTCGCCCACCGTATCGCTCCGGCTCAAACTCCAGCCTTTCCCCAGCGACGCGGAAAGGTCGGGGACGGCTGGCTCCAGCGGGGGACGGCGGTCCCGATACCGTTCTGGGTGGAGCACCTCCTGGGTCGTGCAGGGCGGGGAGGCGTAGGCACGGTTGACGGCTTCCCACCCCCCTTCGGCGTAGAGGGCGGCGACGAAGCGCGCCCCATCCCGATACGGGAACAGGCGAATCGCCTCAAAAGTGGCGGTGTTCGCCAGGGGCGCGTAGGTCGGCTCTTCGGCCCCTGCCGCCAGGCCCGCCAGGCGGTCCACTTCCTGCATATCAGAGGCCACTCCGGCATAACGGGCAGTGGTGAGGACGGCGTCTCCCTCCACCAGCGCCCGCAGAGCCAGCGCGGCGTCGGTGGTGGGCCGGCAGGCGGAGGCCAGCGGGACGCGCGGCGGCTCGGCGTCCGCGCCCAGCCCGAACGCGTTGTCCTGCAGCGCATGGGCCAGGGTGTGGACCAGGGCCAATTCGTCATCGGGCGTGGCAGGCCCCCGACCCGCCACCAGCAAAATCTGCCGTCCCGCCGGAGCGTAGAGGCTGAACACCCGGGCAGCCTGCGCAGTGACGTCCGGCAACGGCGGCGAATTCAGCCGGGGGATCAACCCCAGCAGACCGTGGAGGGGCAGCGCCTCCTGAGGCCGGATTTCGCCGTACCGCTGGAGGAGGTAGAGGGCGATCTCCCGCTCCGACGGGAAGGAGACGGGGAACTGCTCCACCGGCGGGAGGTCCCGCACCTGGGCCAGGATACGGGCCACTTCGTGGACGGCGCGGGCGCTCTGAATCTGAGAGAGAGGAACCGCCCGCGTGGGAGTCGGAGCGGCCGTCGGGGAAGCCACCCCTGTGGTGGGAGAGGGCTCGGCGATCACCGTGGGCGACTCCATAGGCGATGCTGGCCCCTGCGACGACGGGAGAGGAGAAAGGGCTTCCATCTGCCGCGTGGTGATGATCACGACGTAGCCGAAAAGACCGAAGACGGCAATGACGGCGGTCGCCATCAGGGCCAGAATCAACCGCTGGCGGGGAGTGAACCCCCTCACCGAAGCGCCTCCTCCTGGGCCGCGATGAGTGTATCAATCCCCCGCTGAGCCAGGTCCAGCATCTGGCTCAATACGGTGCGGGGGAAAGGAGATTTTTCCGCCGTCCCCTGCACCTCTACGAACCGCCCATCCCCGGTCATCACCACGTTCAGGTCTACCTCAGCCAGGCTGTCTTCCTCGTAGCAGAGGTCCAGCCGGACGTCTCCCTGCACAACGCCGACGCTGACCGCGGCGATTGGCGTGCGGATGAGGTCCGGGGGGACGACCTTCTGGACGGCTAAGCGGCGCAAGGCGAGGGCCAGCGCAACGTATCCGCCGGTGACGGCGGCGGTACGGGTGCCGCCGTCGGCCTGAAGGACGTCACAATCCAGAATGAGCGTCCGCTCTCCCAGCCGGGCCAGGTCCAAACCGGCGCGCAGGGAACGGCCGATGAAGCGGCGGATTTCCTGGGTCCGCCCACCGGTCAGGCCGTTCTCGCGCGGCGTGCGGGTGTGGGTGGAACGGGGCAGCAGCGCGTACTCCGCCGTCAGCCAGCCCTGCCCCGAACCGGCCAGCCAGCGGGGCACCTCCTCCTGCAAGGTGAGGTTGCAGAGCACGAGCGTCCGGCCCCACTCCACCAGGACCGACCCCTCCGGGTAGTCTACATAGTCCAGGAGGAAGCGGACGGGGCGGAGTTGGTCAGGTCGTCGCCCATCCGGTCGGGAAGAGACGGAAAGACTCATATCTCACCAAGAAGGCACAAAGACGCGAAATTTAGCGCAAGATTTTGCGACCGAAAAATCATTCCGGCAATCCGCCCCCGAGATTCAGGGCCCTGCCTTTTTTCCTGGCCTCCCTGCACCGCGCAGCGGCGGGGAGAGGGACATTGGGAATTGGGGGCGGCGGCCGAAGGCTGCCACCCAACTCCCTCTTCTCTCCCGTTTCGGGGGAGAAGGGGGAGAGGAGTGGATGGGGAGACCAGCATCACCTTGCAGATGATTGCCAGAATCATTGGCTCAGCCGTCGGTAGTAGCGCGATGCCACTAGCGCTACTCACGGAGTGACCGGCATAGTGGGCTGAAGTTGGCCGATCAGTTGCTCTATGGCCGGCTTCTGATCCTCCGGCGCCATCTGGAGCGCCGTCTGGGCCTCTGCCAGCGCCATCTCCGGGAGACCCATCTGGTAGTAGGCAATCGCCAGCAACCGATGGGCGTCCCAGGCCCAGGCGCCCGTCGGTTCCAGTTCCAGCGAGCGGTTCAACGCCTCTACCGCCTGATCATTCTGCCCTTGCTGCAAGTAGATCCGTGCCAGCGCGTTCCAGACCTGGGGCATCCTCGGCACAATCTCCAGCGCTTTCCGGTACGCTTCCGCCGCTCCCGGAAGGTCTCCCTTCATAGCCCGCACGTCTCCGAGGATGAGCCAGGTCTGCTCAAAGCCGTCGTCCACTTCCAGCGAGTGGTTGATGCGCCGCCAGAAACCCTCCTCGTCCCCCATACTGTAGAGGTAGAGGGTCGACCACTGATTCCAGAGGATGGGGTTGTTGGGGCTCAGCGAGGTGGCGGCTTCGTAGTACCGGGAGGCCAGGGCCAGGAGTGTCTCCCGCTGCGCCTGTCCGGCAGGAAGGTCGGCCCAGCGCTGGTACATCCGGGCCAGGTTGGCCGAGTGGTCGGTGTTGAGCGGGCTCAGCGCCTGCGCCTGCAGGAGCACCCGCTCCGTCTCCCGCAGGATCGCCTCCTGCTGGGCCGTGTCGGTGGTAGCGGACGCCGCCTCTAACAGCGCGCGGCCCAGATAGAGGTGGTAGAAGTCCTCGTGAGGGGCCAGTTGGACTGCCCGCTGGTAGTGGGGGACGGCCGCTCCCCACTGCCCACTCCGGTCCCAGGGGTCGGCTTGTTTATAGATAATATCGGCGCGGATGGGACGCAGGTTGACCTGCACCGCGTTGAGGGCTGCCAGCGGGAGCAGGACCACCAGTGCCACCGGCCCCCAGACGGTGCTCCGCATGCTGGGCATCAACCGCTCCCCGGCCAGCGCCAGTCCGCCCAGCACAATCACTGCCGTCAGGAAGCCGTAATAGGCCCCGATCTGACCGGCGATGTATTCCGCCAGGCGCAGCAGATCGTTGACGTTCTGGACGCTCATCCGCAGAACAGCCGCGTGGCGCCCTGCCAGCAGCAGCCCAAAGGTCATCCCTACCATTGGGGAGACCAGGAGGACGACCACCGCTGCCGCCCACAGGTCCCCTCGCCGCCCGCCGAACACCCCCCGATGGGCCATCTGGGTGACGGTCAGGAGGGCCGTCATCGCCCAGGCCATGCCGAAGACCAGGAGGATGCCCAGGGACTGGCGCGGCGGGCCACCAATGGCAATGACCGTCAATGAACGCCAGAAAATCTGCATGGGGTTGCTCAGGCGCTCCACGTTGTTGACGAAGTCGTAGGACAGGGTGCCCAGGATGAGCGCGCCGATGAGCGCTGAGCCCAGCGCGGGCCAGAGCCAGGTCGGAACCCCCTTAGCCGACGGGGCCGGCGCGGGAGCCACCGGACGGCGACGCCGTTTCTTTCGGGCAGTCTTGGAAGAGGGAGGCAATTTCGTCGGCTCGGCGGCCGTCGGTATCTCTTCCATTTTCGCAATCCGTTGGGTACCCAGCAGGACGAAGACCCCTGCCAGAGCCCAGAAAGTGGTGCGGGTGGAGGCGATGGAGATGCCGAAGTTAATCTCCACCAGGTGGGCGACGAAGGCGGCCAGGATGCCAATGAGCAGAATCTGGTCGGGGTGGGTCGGCTCAGACGCAGGAGAAGTGAATCCACAGATGACCAGATAGATCAGCATCCCCAGGATCATCCCCACCGGAATGGCCAGCCCGAAGAAGTGGGGGCCGACAGTGGGGATGACGGCCGCGACGCTGGCCAGTGCGCCCGTCACCAGCAGAGTGAAAAAGAGCCGTCGCCGGGGAGGGTCCGGAATCCATCCCAGCCAGGAGAGACCGTAGTAGAAGAGACTACCGAAAAGCCAGAGATACGCCACAAATCCCAATAGTCCTGTAGTGACCAGCGAGTCCAGCGTCTCGTTGTGGGAGCGGTCTGGGGAGGCGGTGCGGGACTCATAGTGGCCCAGAAGGGGTGGGTAGAAGCGGTTGTAGGCCACGTACATAGATTCCGGGCCGTAGCCCACCAGCGGGCGGATGATGTTGAAGGGGTCGGGATGGCCAGGGGGGTCGGCTATGGTGGGCGGATACTGGATGGGTTCGTGCGGCAAAATCAGGCGCAGCGCCCCTTCCCAGATGAGGGAGCGGACCTTACCGGTGCCGGTCTCCGCCTGGAGGACGTCATCCAGCCGGCCCATCCAGGGTTGTTCCTGGGCCCAGGCGTGAACCGGATCAGCCAGGTTGACTGTGAGGAAGCCGGCGGCGAAGAGGAGGACGGTGATCAGCGCGCTTGCCCAGAGCCAGCGCCAGCCCTTCCCGTTCACGATGAAGGTCAGCCAGGAACCAGCGATCACCAGCAAGGCGCCGATGGCCGGTACCCACTGAAGGGACGGGTTCGCCTGCGCGGTGCCGCGCAGGGCCAGATAGAGCCCGGCTCCCACCACCCCGGCCCCGGCAATGCTTCCCAGCCCGAAAGCCATACCAGCCCGGACGTCCTCCAGAAGGGCCGTCCCCAGGTGGGGAGTTTGCCTCAGAGCGGCCCGCCGCAGTGCCAGCAGTCCCAGGAATGCCCAGACCGCCAGCCCCATCACCAGCCCCATCAGCGGCCCTCGGCTGTGGGTGTACCAGATGCTAATGACCTGGACCAGGAAGATGAAGATATAGGCGGCGGCCCGCAGGACCTCGGACGTCCCGGCCTTCTCATCGGTCAGCAAAGAGCGGAACGCGTCCACTGCGCGGGCCAGGGTGGGGAACGCGGCCATAATCATATACGCGGCGACGAAGATGGGATTGCCCATATTGGAGGCCACCCGCTGAGTTACGTCGCCGCCCCAGGGGAGGGGGTCCCGGCGGGCATGCTGGACGAATCCATAAAGAGCAATGGGCAGACTGTTGAGGATGAGCGTCGTGATGAACCGGTCCACTTGGGCGCGGGTGCGCATCCGGTCCAGGATGATGAGGAAAATGACAATATAGGAAAGGGTGGTGAACGTCCCCTGAAGCCGCTGGTAGGAGCCGAAGAAACTGGTATACGGGGTGACCGAGAAGGCGGTGCTGATCAGGTAGATCAGGACCGTGAAGAGGGTCGGCAGGACCAGCGGGGTGCGCCAGGAGAAGCGCAGGCGGCCCCCTCCGGCGGCTCGTTCCTCCACCCAGCGGGCTAACCATACGGCGGCCATCACCAAGGCGATGGAGCGCAGGGTGGTCAGTTTATCGGGCTCAAAGACGCGGCTGGAGTAGATGTTGAAGAACAGCGGCGTAACGATGATGGCGGCCAGCCAGCCGGCCTCCAGAATGCCGTCCAGAATTGCGCTGAATCGGGTGGTGTTCATCCCGTCTCTCCCTGAAACCATTCCAGTGTCCGCCGCAGGCCCTCTTCCAGCGGCACTTCGGCCTTAAAGCCCAGAATCTCCTGCGCGCGGCGCACATCCGGCACCCGGCGGCGGGTCTCCTCAAAGTCGGGGCCATAGGCAGAGGTATAGGGGACGTGGATAATCTCCGACTGAGACTGGGTCAGAGTCAGAATTTGCCGCGCCAGGTCGGCGATGGCGATTTCCCGGTTGGAGCCGATATTGAAAATTTCCCCGGCGGCCTCCGGGACGGTCCCCGCCAGGATGGTGCCCCGCACCGTGTCTGCGACATAAGTAAAGCAGCGGGTCTGCTGGCCGTCCTCGTAGACCGTCAGCGGCTCGCCTCGCAGCGCCTGGGTGAAGAAGCGGGCGACGACGCTCCCATAGCCGCGCGGGTCCAAGCGCGGACCGTAGGCGTTGAAGTACCGCACTACGGTGACCGGCAGCCCCTTTCTGGCGTAGGCCAGGGCGAAGTATTCGTCTATCGCTTTGGCATCGGAGTAGGACCAGCGGGGGACGGTGGTCGGGCCCAGGAGTCGGTCCCCGTCCTCCCGCAGCGGAACCTCCGCGGATTTCCCATAGACCTCGGAACTGGAGGCGATGACGGTGCGCACCCAGTACCTGTAGGCCAGTTCCAGGACGTTTTCCGTCCCCCGAACGTTGACGATGATCGCGTTCAGCGGGTCCTCCACCACGTACTTGACGCCAACGACGGCGGCCAGGTGGAAGATGAGATCGGACCGGCGGACCAGCCGCTCCAGCATAGTGGTGTTGAGGATGGAATCGTTGACGAACTGGAACCGCTCGCTCCCCAGGTGGTGGGCGATGTTGGCGACCTTGCCCACGAAGAGGTTATCCAGGACAGTGACCTGATGCCCCTGGGCCATCAAAGCATCCACCAGGTGGGAGCCGATGAAGCCCGCTCCGCCGGTGACCAGAACTTTCATTGATCTGCCTCACGGATTATGGACTAAGAAGGGTCTATTTGGCCGCCTCAGCAAAATAGTCTCTCCCTGGAATCGGGCTGGCCCATTTTCTGGCCGAAAAGGGTGACAATTTCTGCAGGCGTCAAATCTGCTTTGTTCTACTTCGGGTATAATCTTACCCCGAATCGGGGAAAAACGCCAGTCCGGATGAGGGTTTGCGGCTCCGAAATAAATAAAGAAGGGCCGGGGCGGCCCTTCTCTAGTACCGGAATAGAACGCGATGGCGCAGGCTCACGCCTGACGGGCCATCTCCGCCAGACGGGCGAACGTAGAGGCATCCCGTACGGCGATGTCGGCCAGCACCTTCCGGTCCAGCGCCACACCGGCCCGTTTGAGGCCAGCAATGAAGCGGTTGTAGGAGAGACCATGCTGGCGGGCGGCCGCGTTGATGCGCAGAATCCACAACCGCCGCAGGTCCCGCCGGCGCTGTCGGCGGTCCCGATAGGCGTACCACATCGCTTTCATCCATGCCTCGTTGGCCCGACGCCAGAGGCGATGGCGGGTGCCATAGTAGCCGCTGGTCTGGCGGATGATTTTCTTGTGACGACGACGAGTTCGGAATCCTCCCTTGACTCTCACGGCCTCAATTCCCCTTTTCTCTCAGATACGGCGCCAGACGTTCCACCCGCTTTCGGATCGCCGGGGACTCCACGACCAGCATCTCGTCGTAGAGTCGCCGGGCCCGCGCGCTCTTCTTGCGGCGCAGGTGGGATTTTCCCAATTTGGTACGCATCAGTTTTCCTTTTCCACCCTGACTGATGCGGAATCGTTTGGACGTGGACTTATGGGTTTTGATCTTCGGCACGCTTCACCTCGCTCTGCTGACCTCCCGGTGCTTTTTTCGGCTTCGGCGCCAGAATCATCAACATTGTCTGCCCCTCCATGTTCGGGGCCTGCTCTACCACCGCAATGTTGGCCAACTCTTTCGCGACTATCTGCAACTGCTCCATGGCCAGTTCGGGGTAGGTAATCTCCCGGCCCCGGAACCGGACCCGCACCTTGACCTTCATGCCCTCTTCCAGCCAGCGGCGGGCATCTCGCACTTTGATGGCCCGGTCATGGTCGTCCGTTTTCGGACGCAGGCGGATTTCCTTCACCTCCACCAACTTCTGGGAGCGTCGCGCCTCTCGCTCTTTTTTGGTCTGCTCGTAGATAAACTTTCCGTAATCTACGATGCGGACCACCGGCGGGTTGGCGCTCGGGGAAATCTCCACCAGGTCCAGATTCGCCTTGCGGGCCTGCTCCAGCGCCTCCTGGAGAGAGACAATCCCGATGTGCTCCCGGTTCGGGCCAATCAACCGCACCTGCGGAGCCTGAATCTCGCGGTTAATGCGGTAGGCGTAACGCAGGTCACGCTTAAATTTTTTGGGCGGTCTACGTTTGATTTCGGCCTCGCTTTCGTGGGTTCCCTGGATTCTGGCGTTTTCTGTAATGCGGCATTTATCATAACACAAGACGCCCAAGGTGTCAAATGGCCCGGAGGATTAAATCTCCTCTTCCGGACGTGCTGGCTCCACATCCACGATGGTTCCCGGGGTCGGGCGGGAAGGTCCAGCCGCAGGTGCCGCGCTCTGCTTGGGGGGCTCAATCAACGGGGGTTCAATATCGGTATGCATCGTGGTCTGCCCCCGCAGATAAGCCCCCTCACTGATCAGGAGGGAGTTCACCGTCAGGTCTCCCCAGACCCGCCCGGTCTCCAGCACTTCCACCCGGTTGCCGGTGATGTTCCCCTTTACAGCCCCGGAAATGGAGATGTTGTTGGCCTGAATATCGGCGATGACTTTGGCCGACTCTCCGATCACCAGGTTGCCGGTCGTCTCAATAGTCCCCTCAAAGATGCCATCGATGCGGATGCCTCCTTCGGAGATCAGATTTCCCCGGAAATGGGCATTGGGGCCGATGACTGTCTCAATGCGAGCAGCGGTTGCTGCAGGAGCCGCCGGTGCGGCAACCGGGGGCTGCAACCTTCTTTCGGTTTTCTTTTCTTCTCTCCCGAACACGTTAGCCTCCTTTTTACGATTGTATGATATGGGACTTGCGATGACGGTGCTGACTCAGCGGTGATTTCCACGCAGGTGGAACGGCACGTGGGTAACGATGACCTCCCGTCGGAACAGAAAGGCCAGATGGATTAGCCAGGCCGTCTGGTTGTGCAGAAGATGATGCCACCACTTCGCCGGAACGAACTGGGGCAACACAATAGTCACCACCTGGTCTCGCCGCTGCCGGTCATCTATACGGTCCACGTACTCCACCAGCGGCCCTACGATGGAGCGGTACGGCGAGGGGAGGACGACCAGCGGGATGCCGTCCCCCCACTCCTCCCACTTGCGCCGGATTTTCGGCGTCTCATTGGGGTCGGTCTCCACATACACGGCGGTCACGTCGTCCGAAAGGGAACGGGCATAATTGAGCGCCGCGATGACGGCCCGGTGGACACCGGCGATGGGGACAATCACTCGGTGCCGTCGGACGGGCGGCGGGCTCCCGAAGGCTTCCAGCGAGAGTTGGGCGGCCACGGCCCGGTAGTGCCGGTGGACCGCCAGGAAGAACCCGATGAAAATAGGAATCCAGGCGACGACGATCCAGGCGCCGTAGACAAACTTGGTGACAATGAAGATGATGAGGACCGCGGCTGTCACAGTGGCGCCAAATCCGCTGATAAGGGCTTTCAGCCACCAGTAGGAGCCTCGCCGTCGCAACCGGTGCGCGACCATCCCAGACTGGGACAGTGTGAACGAAAGGAAAACCCCGACTGCGTAGAGAGGGATCAGGTGAGTCGTCTTCCCTTGAAAGATGACCAGAAGTATGGAGGCGGCCAGCGCCAGTGCCAGAATCCCGTTGGAGAAGACCAGTCGGTCTCCCAGCAGGGCGAACTGGTTGGGCATATACCGGTCCCGGGCCAGGAAGTAGGAGAGACGTGGGAAATCGGCGAAGGCGGTATTGGCCGCCAGGACCAGAATGAGCATCGTCGCGGCCTGAAAGAGGTAGTACAGAACTGTGCCGTCGCCGAGGGCCACCCGCCCCAGTTGGGAGATCACTGTCTCATGCGTGCGTTCGTCGGGGACGATGCCAAATTGATGGCTCAGGAAGGTGATGCCCAGGAACATGGTGATGAGGAGCAAAGCCATCGCGATCAGCGTCCGGCCCGCGTTTCGGGATTCCGGTGGCTTGAAGGCGGGCACCCCGTCGGCGATGGCTTCCACGCCAGTCAGAGCGGCGCAGCCGCTGGAGAAGGCCCGCAGGATGAGAAAAACGGTCAACGGATGGGCCGCCGGGTAATCGATCCGGGGTGGGGCCGCCGGAGGCATCCCCACCGCAATCCAGCGATATAACCCGACACCCAGCATGCCCATCGTCATCGTGACGAAAAAGTAGGTGGGAATAGCGAAAATCGTCCCCGATTCCCGTACTCCCCGCAGGTTCAGGATGGTGATGATGGCGATGAGCGCCAGGCCCATCTCCACCCGGTACGGATAGAGGTTCGGGAACGCGGAGGTCACCGCTGCCACGCCCGCGCTGATGCTCACGGCGACGGTCAAGACGTAGTCCGTAAGGATGGCTGCTGCCGCCACCAGACCGGGCAACTGCCCCAGGTTGTCGTGGGCGACGATGTAGGCCCCACCGCCGCCAGGGTAGGCTTGGATGGTCTGGTAGTAGGAGAAGGCAACAATGGCCAGCAGGGCGGCAATGCCTAACGCGATAGGCCAGGCCAGTTGGACCGCCGCGCTCCCGACCAGGATGAGCACCAGCAGAATCTCCTCTGTGGCGTAGGCTGTAGAGGAAAGCGCGTCTGAGGCGAAGACTGCCAGCGCCTTGACTTTGTTCAGCCGCTCATGCTTCAGTTGGGCCGTCGCCAGTGGACTGCCGATAAGCAGCCGCCGTAGACTGAATCCCGAAAGTCCGCTCCACATACTCGTTCCCTGTGCGGTCAATTCTAACACAGAACCCCATCTCCGCAAGATGCCGCTTGCGTCCATGCCAAATCCCGATACAATAGGGACAGCGGATGATGGACGACAGACCATAGACAACGGGTTGGGTTTCCCCGTCTTCAACTCGGAGGGAATATGTCACCGAATAGTTTCCGCATCACTGCTCACCCTATTCTTCCGGTAGAGCCCCGACCGACATTCTCCTTCTTTTGGCAGGGACAGGAGATGACAGCCTGCGAAGGAGAGACCATCGCCTCAGCCCTCTTCGCCAACGGCGTCCGCATCTTCGGACATCACCATAAAGACAAGGCCCCTCAGGGCATCTTTTGCGCCAACGGACAGTGCGCGCAGTGCACCGTCATCGCCGACGGCTTGCCGGTCAAATCCTGTATGACGCTGGTCCGCCCCGGGATGCGCGTGGAGCCGCTGGATGGCAAGCCCGTCCTCCCCAATGTCCAGAGTGTCTCCCAGATGCGCCCCATAGAGACGGTAGAGGTGGAGTGTCTTATCATCGGCGGCGGCCCGGCAGGCCTCTCCGCTGCGATAGAACTGGGCAGGGCCGGGGTCCGCACTCTCATTGTGGACGATAAGCACCGTCCGGGCGGCAAACTGGTCCTCCAGACCCACAAGTTCTTCGGGTCGGTGGACGCCTGCTACGCCGGGACGCGCGGCATAGATATCGCCACCAAACTGGAAGAGGAAGTCCGCCAATACGAGAGCGTGCAGGTCTGGCTGAACTCCACTGCCCTGGCGGTCTTCTCGGACCGGAAGGTGGGGGTCCTGCGGGACGGTAACCGCTATGTCCTGGTCCAGCCCCACGTCCTGCTGGTTGCGACGGGCGCGCTGGAGAAGTCACTGGTCTTCCGGGGCAACACGCTCCCTGGCGTCTACGGCGCGGGTGCGTTCCAGACGCTGGTGAACCGGGACCTGGTGCGCGCGGCTCAGCGGCTCTTCGTCGTGGGAGGTGGAAATGTGGGGCTTATTGCGGCCTATCACGCCCTTCAGGCCGGCATCCAGGTGGTGGGCCTCTGCGAGGCACTTCCGGAGTGCGGCGGCTACAAGGTCCACAAAGACAAACTGGCCCGCATGGGCGTCCCCATCTACACCTCTCACACCATCCTCAGCGCCAACGGCGAGGCGGAGGTGGAATCGGTCACCATTGCCCGCATTGACGAGCGCTGGCAGCCGATCCCTGGTACTGAGAAGACCTTCGCCTGCGATACAGTGCTCATCGCCGTTGGGTTGGATCCGGTGGACGAGTTCTACCGTAAAGCGAAGGAATTCGGCCTGCCGGTCTACGCGGCTGGGGACGCGGAGGAGATCGCCGAGGCATCGGCGGCGATGTTCACCGGACGCATCCGGGGGCTGGAGATCGCCCGCGCCCTGGGTCGGGATGTGGGGGAAGTGCCGCCGGAATGGCACCGCACCGCAGAAGTCCTCAAATCCCGCCCCGGCGCGGTGGTCCGGGAGGACATCCCGGAGAAGGAAGAGGGAGTCTTCCCGGTCCTCCACTGTGCTCAGGAGATTCCCTGCAATCCCTGTACCTCTGTCTGTCCGCAGAAGTGCATCGTCATTGAAGGGGAGGATATTCGGGGACTGCCGGAATATGCGGGCGACGAGTGTATCGGCTGCGAGCAGTGCATCGCCATCTGTCCGGGTCTGGCGATCACGCTGGTGGATTACCGCCAGGACCCGGAGTTCCCGACCGTCACCATCCCTTACGAGTTCTCTCGGGAGACCATCCGCGAAGGGGATGTGGTGACGGTTCTGGATACCGAAGGGGGCGTCCTGGGCAACGTGGAGGTGGTGAAGGTACGAGCACCGAAGTTTGCCGACCGGGCGCTGTTGGTGCGGGTACGGGCACCCCGGGGGATCGCCCGCCGCATTGCGGGCATCCGCGTCCAGGAGCCAGCGGTGGCGGAGCCGGAGGCGGTGTATGTCTCCCGCATGCTGGAGGACGAGATTGTCTGCCGCTGCGAGCGGGTGACGGTGGGGGAGATTCGGGCGCTGATCCGCGCGGGCCTGCGGGATATGAATCACATCAAGGGCATCACTCGCGCGGGGATGGGCGCCTGTGGCGGCAAGACCTGCACCCATCTGATTCTGCGCATCTTCCGGGAGGAGGGGGTCCCGCTGGAAGAGGTCACCGAGAGCGTGCGGCGGCCCCTCTTCGTGGAAGTTCCGCTGGGGGTCTTTGCGGGCGCGGCGGCGGAAGAGGTGGCGGTGGAGGCTCCACCCACGCGCAAGGATGTGCATCGGTGGGGGATGTAGCCGGCAAAATCCCCCGACTCTCATCCCCCGCGTGGGAAATACAAAGAGGTTCTGCTTTGCAGAACCTCTTTGTATTCTCCATTCCCGTGCGGCTCCGCTCTACCTTTTTCTCCTGGACTGGGCATAAAGCGCTGCGCCCCAGATGCCCAGGAAGAGGCCTAAGACGGAGGCGATATACGCAAAGAAGTTCAGGAAGAGAGTGGACGGAATCCAGTGAATCACCATCAGGAATGGGAGTATCCATCCTGCCATTACCAGGACAAAGCCCAGAACGATCAGTCTCCAGGGGGAGGGGATCTTCATTGGTAAAGCCAGCATGCGGTCTGGTGCTGGGGGCCGACCTCAAATTCCGGCGGTTCCTGGGTATCGCACAATCCGGCAATCATCCGCTCACAACGGGGATGGAACCGGCACCCGGGCGGGGGATGAATCAGGCTGGGAGGCTCCCCAGGCGGTATCGGCCGGAACCGCTTTGCGTTCTCCGCATCGGGTTCCGGAATCGCGGCCAGCAGTGCCCAGGTATAGGGATGTCGGGGGTTCTGAATTAGGTCGTCTACTGGCCCCTTCTCCACAATCTTGCCCGCGTACATCACGAAGATGCGCTCGGAGAAGTAACGGACGGTGGAAAGGTCGTGGGTGATATACATTACCGAGAGCCGGTGGCGGTCCTGCAACTCCCGCAACAGGGTGAGAATCTCCACCCGCACTGATGCATCCAGCATAGAGACGGGCTCATCAGCCACCAGCAATTGGGGGTCCATCAGAATCGCCCGTGCGATGACCACCCGCTGCTGCTGCCCCCCGCTCAACTGATGGGGGAACTTGCTAAGGAAGTCTTCTACGGGGGTCATCTTGACCTCTTCCAGGGCTTTGCGGATGCGCTCCACTCGCTGGTAGCGGTCCTGCATCCGGGCGACAATGAGGGGCTCCTCCAGCAGGGTCTGTGTGTTCATGAACGGCGGGAGTGCTCCGTAAGGGTCCTGCTGGACGTAGCCCACTCGGTTACGGTACCAGCATAACTCCTTCCGGCTGAAACGGGAGATGTCCCGTCCGTCAAACAGAATGCGGCCCTCCCTGGGCTGGTGGAGGCCCAGAATGGTGCGCATCAGGCTGGATTTCCCGCAGCCGCTTTCTCCGACAATGGCGATAGCCTCCGCCCGACGAAGGTCAAAGCTCACTCCGTCCACTGCGCGCACGTAGCCTGCAATGCCCAATCCAAACCGGCGCAACTCAAACCACACCCGCACGTTCTGGACAGAGAGGAGAATATCTTCCGGCACTCCGGGTACAGGTTCTGGAAGAGGGCAGTAATCGTTCATTTTCCCACCTGGATGCAGAGATCAATCGGTGCGCTTGTTCAACCCGCATAGAGCCAGCATTTGACCAGATGACCCTCTACCGTCAGGGTAGGCGGGTCCTGGTCGCAACGTTCAAAGCGAGACGGGCAACGGTCAGCGAAGCGGCAGCCCGTGGGCGGATTCAGCAAACTCGGTGGCCTGCCTGGGATGAATTCCAGGGCCTGCTTCTCGTAGAGGCGTGGCACTGCCGCCAGCAGTTTCCGGGAGTAGGGGTGGAGCGGTTGTTTGAAGAACAACTCCGCTGCGGAGACCTCCAAAATCTGTCCGGCGTACATCACCGCCACATGCTCCACCAGGTCGGAGGAGGTCGCGATGTCGTGGGTGATCAGCATATAACTGATGGGCATCTCCTGCTTGATTTGCTTGAGCGTGTTCATAATGCTGGCCTGGGTCAGTACGTCCAGAGCGGAAGTGGGCTCATCCAGGATAATCAGGCTGGGCATCGTAATGAGAGCCATCGCGATGGCAACCCGCTGCCGCATCCCTCCGCTGAGTTCAAAGGGATACCGCTGCAGAAACCCTTCCGGGACGCCTACGTAGTCAAACATCTTACGGGCCATATCCCAGGCCTCATCTTTGCTCACTCCCAGATGGAGGATGGCGGGCTCCGCCACCTGGTCCCCCACCCGCAGCACTGGATTGAGAGCGTTCATCGCGGCCTGGGGGACCATAGAAATGCTCATCCACCGGACTTCGCGGGCAAAGTTTTCCTCATCCAGTTCCATCACATTCCGGCCGTCCAGATAGACTTTGCCCGAGTACCGGTACACATTTCTCGGCAACAGGCGGAGAAGGGCTCGCGCCAGCGAACTTTTGCCACATCCCGATTCCCCCAAGACCACAATGGCCTGATTGTGAGGGATAGACAGGTTGACCTTATCCACCGCCTGCACCACTCCTTTGGTGGTGACAAAATACAAAACCAGATCCTCTGCTCGCAGAACCGGTTCCCTTTCGCGCATGGCTACATCTCCCGCAGGCGTGGATTGAAGATGCGGTCCAGGGAGAAGCCCAGCATAGCAAAACCCAGACCGGTAATCATCAGGAGGACGGCTGGCTCCAGGACCCAATAGTAGAGCGCTTTGTACGGCGCGCCGTTAGCCACGGCGTCCTGGATGACCTTCCCCCACGTGGGCAACTGGGGGTCACCCAGCCCCAGCACAGCCAGAGAGGCTTCCAAGAAAACGTAGGACGGGATCAGCGTGACCAGATTGGGGATCAGCATCGGCACAATCCGGGGTACCAAGTACCGGAAGATGATCCGCCAGTCCCCGGCGCCATAGGCCTGGGCAGCCTCCACGTAGGGGGATTCCCGAACTTGCAGGAAGACGGCCCGGTAGGTCTTGATACCGCTCCCGAAGACACTCAGCAAGATGGTGACCCCCAGGATGATCCAGATGCTCCGGGAGTAGAAGGTGCCCACCATAATCAGGATGGGGAGCAGGGGGAGCATCATTACGACCTCGGTGATGCGCTGAACCAGGTTATCCACCAACCCGCTGAACCAGACGCCGATAGCCGCAATAATCATCGTGGTGATGGTAGTGCCAGCAGCAGCCAGCAGGCCGAAAGCCAGGGCCACCGGTGCGCCCCAGAGAAGGGCGATTTTCAGGTCGCGCCGCAGGTGGTCAGTGCCGGCGATGCCGTGAACTTTTCCATAAACGACCAGTTCGGCATCCAATTGGGTCTCCGGGTCAAACGCCGTGACCTGGATTTTTACCTGGTAGGTCCCTTTCAGCGGTTGCGGGTTTTCCCCCGGATCGGGGGCTACAAGGAGCCCCACCTCCACCGGCACGTCTCCAACCTGACGCCGGATTCGGCGGAGCAGTTTATCGTCCTGATTGAAGCGGTAACTGCTGGAACCTACCGAGAGGGCAATATCCGCAATGGAGATTTCCCGCCCATCGGGTGTATACCACGTGATGGAAGCGAAAGGCGCTCGCTCTTTAAAGGAGGTCTCAAAGAAGATGTTGATCTCTCGCGGAAAGTCATCTGCCTGGTAGTCAAAGGAGTAGAGGAGCGTGATGGACTTGCCATCGCCCAGGGGGGCCTCATGGCGCTCCGCAGCCCCTTTGCGGGAATCCAGAGCGATGGTCTCCGGCAATTTCTGCGACCGGAAGTGATTGATCCACGCTGGTGGGACGGTTCGGGGCAGGCTACGCCAGATGTCATCCCCACCGCGCCAGAGGGTGATGGCTTCCTGGTAGGGAATTGCAATGACCACGTAAACGGAAAGAACGACCAGCAGGATGACGATGAGTAACCCTACAATAGCCGAAGGGTATCGCCGAATTTCCCGAAGTGCATCCTTTACGGTTTGCATCCTCTCATTCCCTCGTTATGCGCCGACCCGAACTCGTGGGTCCAGGATGGCGTAGATGATATCCAGCAGAAAGACGGTAACCGCCAGGAGGTAGGCGAAAATCACTGTGGAGCCCACGATGACGGGGACGTCAAACAAGCCCACCGCTTGGTAGAGCGCCCGTCCCAGGCCGGGCCAGTTGAAGACCGTCTCAAAAATCGGGGCGCCCGTCCACAGGCTGATGATCGTCAGCAGGAAGTTGGTCACGATGGTGGGAAGGGTGGGCCGCAGGATGTAGCGTCGCTCAATGGTCCGTCCGCTCAGCCCCTTGGCTTTCGCCAGTTCCACGTAATCTTCGCTGGAGTAAATCAGGAAGAACGTCCGCCAACTGTAGACGCTGAGGAAGATGGAACTCAACGTCAGCGCCATAATTGGCAAAATCATATGCTTCCCCACGCTCAGCGCGTAGAGGATGCGTGATTGAGGCGCCGGAGCATCCACCAGATCACCGAAGGGCAGAAGGCGCAACCAGCCTGCGAAGATGAGGATCAGGAAGATGCCGTAGAACCACCCGGGCGCCGAAGAGGTGGGCGAAAGAACCACAAACAACCGGTCCCACAAACTCCCGTATTGGCGGGAGAGAATGAGGGCAAGAAAAAGGCTCAGAAAGAAAATGAAAAGGTTAGCCGTACCGAAGAGCAGAAGTGTTGCGGGCAATCGCTCCAGGAGGATCAACTTCACCTGCCGGGAGCCGGAGTCGCTGTTCATCAACTGGGCGAAACCCAGGCGCAGGGTGAGCGCGTTTTCCAGAAACCGAAAACTCCGAATCAGGAAAGGTTGATCCAGACCCAGCCGGCGCTCCTCCAGGCGAACCCTCTCTTCAACCAGTTGTCGCTTAGCGTCCGGGCTCAAATTCCGGAGCGCCGGGTTGTTCATCACCTGAATCATGATGTTCTCCCGGATTTCCCCTTTGCGAATCTGGTCCACGTAGCCGCCCATATTGGCGACCAGGACCGTCAGGTAGACTCCGACGAGCACGGTGATGAACAGAGTGACCCCACGCACCAGAGTGTATCGCAGGACGCGAACCATGCTGCTCTGCACAAAGGATGTACCGGCTCTCTTCCGCGGAATCGCCAGAACCTGATCAGACATTGGAATCCCCCTTACAAATCCGACTGGTTCAAACTCTGCTGCCCGAAATCAAATATTTGAGCACCCCTTTCCGCCCGCCGCCTCCTCATTCTACCGACTGGGGATGATAGGAGTCAAAAGAGGCTATGGCCGGAATAATACGTTAAGTCGCAAAACGGCTGATCTCACCTTGCGAAGCGCCCCTCCAGAGGCTGAATAGCCCGGAGGGCTTCGTTTCCTGGACCTGGCCGTTTGCGTCCGGGCGGGGTTGCTTTTTTGTAAGAAAAGCCCGACGGGGGCGAAGTGATCCCGGATGACCCCCATCGGGCTCGCGCTTCCTCAACACTATGCTATCCTGTGGTCGGCCCTAGCAGACTATGGAGCCACCACGACGAACTCAACCGTGCCGTAGGCTGGCGTGCTGACTATCTTGGAGGTAGCCGCCACCTCCATCTTCGCCGCGCCAGCGGGGAACTGGGAGGTGACATCGCCGGAGAGGACTATCTGGTACTGGCCCTCCGCAACGAAAGCGGCGTTGCCCTTCGTCAGCAGGTTGCCCTGGCTGTCAAAGATCAAGTAGACGATGTTGGCGATTTCGTCCGACGGGTACGGCTCCTCTTCAAAGGTCACGTACACGTCGTACTTCGCCTCCTGACCCTTGGTCACCTGACCGGGGCCTTCCACCTCCACCACCGGGATCTTCGGCACGCCGAAGCCGGCCCACTTCTCCGCCGGGTCGGGGTAAGCCTCGTTGCGCTTCAGCAGCAACGTCTTAGCGGTGGCATCCACCTGGGCCAAATAGAAGGGCCCGGTACCGACCCAGAAGTGCTTGTACTGGTCATACCACTTGGCCATATTGGCGTAGCGGGCTGCTGCCTCTTCGGCCGTCACGAACTGGCCCAGCGTGGGCGCGTAGGGGATGAACTTCTCCGCCGCCGCCTGGTCCAGATACTTCTTCAGGATATCCAGGCTCGGCCCGGCGACGAAGGACATCCACTCCACCTCCAGAGCGGTCGCCTTGTCGCTGGTGAAGGCCAGTTCCTTATTGGCCTCGGCCAGATAGCCCATAGCCAAGGCGTGCCACGGCGCCTGACCGTAGGAGTAGTACGGCCACCAGGTGGTGGCGGCAGTGACGTTGTTTTCGGCGTCCAGGTAGAAGAGGTCATCGTACGTCTCAATGACCAACGGGTCGGTGGAGACGATGCGGACACCCTTGAAGTGGGTCAGGAAGTTGTCCAGGGCGCTCTTCTGAGCCTCGTCAAAGATGGGGCTCTCCTCCTTGCCGGGGTCAAAGGTCATAATCATCGTCATGAGGAAGTCCCCGATGGTCAACGGGCTCCCGTCGTGCCACTTGACCTTCTGGAAGAGGTCCGCCGGATAGTAGACCGTTACCTTGACGTTGGCGGTCTGGGTCTCGGTGAATTTCTCGCCGGCAGTGATGAACTTCTGATTGGCCGCATCCCAGTCCACCCAGGCGTCGGCCGGCACTTGGATCTCCGGGGCGAATTGGAGGCTCACCCAGTCCAGCGTCTTGGCGACCGGCAGCCCTTCCTTGACCACCACCTCGGCCTTCTCAATGCGGTTCGGCAGGAACAGACCGGTGTAGGGATCGGAGACCACTGCGTACTCGCCGAGAGCCCGCTGGACATCGGTGTCGTAGACCCAGTTGGAGCCACCGATGGGGTTCCAGGGGTCAATTAGCACGTCTGGCTGACCCCAGCGGACCCTGCCGCCCACCTGATCCTTCCAGCGCAGGGTCATCGGCCACAACTGGGAGCCCTCCACCCCACCTGCTAGGTCGGCCGCCACTTCCAGTTTCGCCAGGCGCGGCGTGAAGGAGAACTGGTCCACCAGCCAGACCCGGACCGAGTCCTGCATAGCCAGTTCCAACGCTTTCCGGAAGAGTTCGTCCCGCTCTGCCATAGACTTGAAGTCGTTGTTGGCGAGCCGCTGGGCGACATTAAAGAACTCCTCGCTGGGCGTGTAGGCCTGATGTAGCGGGATAGGGTATAACAGGTTCGTATAGAAGAAGGCGAAGTTACTGCCTGCATCCCGCTCTACCACAGTGGTGATCCACCCGCCAGTGTACAAATGCCACAGACCCTCCGCCGGATCCGACCCGACCCAGATGGGGGAGGCTTCCGTCCGGGTCTTATACTGGCGGTCCACCGCAAAGCCCAGAGCCTCCAGTTGGTTGGAGACGTAGTCGCCGATGATTTTCCGCTGGTCCTCGGTCCGGATAATGAAGACGAGGGTGATGGTTTCCCCTTCGTAGGTCCACTTCCCGTCTGGCCCCAGTTCGGCGCCCAGTTCGGTCATTCGCTGGGAGATGACCTCCTTGGCTCTATCAAGGTTGTAGGCGTACTTGGCCTCCAGGGCCCGCACGACGTCGATGTAGCGGACATAGTCCGGGAAGGCGGAGACCAGAGGCAGGAGTTTGGAGGTCGCCAAACCGCCGAAGATTTCCTGGACGATGTAGTTCCGGTCCACCGCCCAGTTCATAGCCTCGCGAATCTGGGGGTCACCGAAGGGGTTGAGGCGGCCATCTTTGAACTTCAGAATCGGGTTGAAGGTGATTTCGTTGTACGACCCGAAGGCCATAGTATAGGTCAGATCCGGGTTTGCCTTCACCTTAGCCAGGTTCTCGGGGCCGCCGATCCCGTGGCCGTAGAGGTCAATGTCTCCACCTTCCAGCCGGGGCAGCGCATTCTCATCGCCACCGATACCGATGAAGACAACCTCATCCAGCCAGGCACCGTAGCGAGGGGCTGGCGTGGGCGTCGGCGGCACCGGGGTCGGCGGTTCCGTCGGCTTGGCCGGCGGTGGGGTCGTCGGCGTCGGGGTCGGCCTGCAGGCCGCCAGCATCAGCCCGACGATCACCAACAGCGTTACGGCTAACAGTCCGCGTTTCATCGTCTCTCCTCCTGGTTTAGCACATTGATAGATTGGTAGATATATAGTAGGCATCTGCTGAGCGGGGCGGATTCGGCTTCTCCTCCCAGGCATCACCTCCTTTCGCACCGATGAAGACGCTTACACTCCATTATATAATACGGTTTGCAGGCTGAAAAGGTTCAAAGGACAGGGCGCAAATGCTCCCTTGCGAGGCTTCGTGGCTCAACGACGAGTATCCCATCGCGCGGGGCACATTTCAGCAGGCCGGAAACGACAATCGCTTGCGGGGCACAGGCTGCCGGGCCTGGAATGCAGGCTACCCGCCAGCCTGCCCGACGCTCTGCGTGCTTGCAGGTCGCAGGGGTCGGACCATATACGTTCCTTCCAGTTCAAAGCCGCGCGCCCGGTAGTAGGGGCGGGTGCCGACGGCGGCGATCACTGCCAGCCGCCGGTATCCGGCCTCCCGGGCTATATCCGCTGCCCGCTCCAGGAGGCGGGTGCCCAGCCCGGTATGCTGGGCCCGCCCGTCCCGCCGCTGGCTCAATTCCATCATCGGTCCGTATATGTGCAACTCCCGCACCACCGCGCTCCCGCGCAGTTCCTCCAACTCCGGCTCCATGCGGGGGAAAGAGAGCCGCAGGAAGCCCGCCAGGTGCCCATCTGAGGTCTCGCCCGCCAGGAAGTACTCGGTCGTGGCGTCAGTCTCGTAGGAGATGGCGGTGAGGGTCAAGGACGACGGGTCCACCATCCGACCGCGCACCTCCCGGCAACGGATGCACCGACACCGCAGGCCTGCGCGCGCCATCTCCTCCTGCACCACCTCCCGCAGATTGGAGCGAGTCACCCCGGCGACGATATCAGGGGCGGGAATATCCCGCATCAGCCGGTTGATGCGGACGTACGGGGGGACAGTCACCTTGCAGGCCATCAGCAACCGGACCAGCGTCTCCTCGTCGTAGGGCTGATATTTCCCCTCCTGCCAGAGGTCGTAGAGACCGGTGCCCTCCAGCAAAAGACAGGGGTAGATTTTCAGTTCGTCGGGACGGAGCGCTGGGTCGTCCCACAACCGCCGGAAGTCCTCCAGGTCCCGCTCCGGCGTGGCGCCGTAGAGATTGGGCATCCAGTGCAGGACGATTTTGAAGCCGGCCAGGCGGAGCCGCCGGACGGCGGCCCGGGTCTCGGCGACGGTGTGTCCGCGCCGGTTGAGGGCCAGAATCTCGTCGTCCAAACTCTGGACGCCCAATTGGACTTTGGTCACGCCCAGGGCGCGCAACCGTCGGACTTCTTCGGGAGTGATACAGTCGGGCCGGGTCTCCACCACCAGCCCGACGTTGCGGTGGGGCGCAGTCTCGTTTCGGGCCTGAGCCTCTGCCAGGGTCGGCGAGTCCTGTTCGTTCAGCGCGTCCAGGCAGCGGCGGACGAACCATTCCTGATAGTCGGGGGGATAGTCGGACCAGGTGCCGCCCAGGATGAGCAGTTCTACCTTATCGGTGGGATGGCCGATGTTCTCCAGCGCCTGCAGGCGGCCCGCCGTCTGGGCGAAGGGATCATAACTGAAGCGGATGGCTCGCTGAACTCCCGGCTCGTCGGGCAGGTAGGACTTGGGGGCTTCGGGGACGGACGGGCAGTACAAGCAGCGGCCCCGGCATGGGTGCGGCGGGGTCAGCACGGAGACGGGGGCGACGCCGGAGATGGTGCGGGTGGGTTTGCGGCTCAGGGCCTGCTCCAGGCGCGGGTCGGGGGTCAGTTCGCCCATCGCGCAGAGGCGGCGGTAAACACTCAGGAGTTGGTCACGAGAGTAGAGGCCACCGCCGGGACGGGGGTACTGGCGGATGATGGCTTCTACCCGCTTCGGCGTCAGGCGCGCGGCCGAGGCGGCCAGGGCGCGCACACAGGCCGCAGCATCGGATGCCACCGCAAGGGTTGCCCCTACAGCGGCCGCCAGAGGTGGCTGGTGTCGTTCATCAGTACCAGGCGGTAGAATCTCCCGTTCCATTCAATCTGATTGACCGCGCAGGTGTTCTGGGCCACGTGCCAGAAATGGTCGTTGCCCAGGTCCAAGATAGCACAGAGAAGCACCTGATTGACCACCCGGTGGGCAACCATCGCAACCGTCTCGCCGGGGTGGCGGCGGACAGCCTCTTCCAGGGCGGCCATAGCGCGCTCCCGGACGGTATCCAGGCTCTCACCGCCGGGAAAGTGGAGGGTGTGGGGCGCCTCCTGCCAGGCCCGCCAGAAGTCGGGATAGCGGGCCTGGACTTCGGAGATGGTCAGCCCCTCCCAATCGCCGAAACCCAGGTCCAGGAGCCCGGGCAGCGGGCGGACTTCCAGTCCCTGGGCCTCAGCAATGGCGCGGGCGGTCTCCACGGCCCGGGAGAGGGGGCTGGAGTAGACGGCGGTGAGGGGCCAGCGGGCGGCGATGTAGCGGGCAGTGGCCCGGGCCTGAGCGATTCCCTCCTCGCTTAAGGGGACATCGCTCTGGCCGCGAATGCGTTCGCCGGGTTCGTTCCAGGCCGTCTGGCCATGACGGACGAGAATAATGGTGGTTTTCATAGTCGCCATTCGCAAGTTGCCCGTCGCAGGCTACAGGCTCAGCGTGCTCAACTGCTGGATCAGCTCCTGCGGCGTTGCCGCTTGTACTGGGATATAGCGGATGCCGGGGTAGTAGGTCTGGAAGAAGGCGGCCAGGTCCCCGGGCCATTGGTCGGGGTTGATGGCAATGACGGTGCGGGCGTCCAGCGCGCCGATCCCGGCATCGTCGGCGCTCCCGCCAATGGTCCAGCGGTAGCGATCCCAGGCGCCGCTGGAGAGAATGGCCTCCACCCACTCCCGGTCTGCTCCGGGGTGCAGAAGGACGTAAGTGCGCGCGTATTGGTCCCTGGGAAGCCCAAGCGGAATCTCCGGCTCCGGACGGGCGTTCCGCTGATCCCGAACAGAAATCATATGTTCCAGCAAGCGGGGATAGGCGAACTCGTAGTTGGAGCCCTCCCAGCCTGGGGATGGGCCAATCGTAAAGGGACAGAAGGCCCAATGGTAATAGTCCTTGCTGGCCTCCGCATCGTACCACGCTACCCGGCGGGCAACCTCCTCGGCGGAGAAACCCGTATAGGGGCCACCGGCCCGTACCGGGTAGAATTCACTGACCACCAGCGGAATCACCTCGCCGCGCATCTTTAGAAGGTGATAGAGGTAGCGGTAGCGAAAGCAGAGGGCGCCGGCTCCCGCGACGATGGGCGACCCGGGAATCTGATGGCCCCACCACTGGTCAACGGGCCAATCGTGAAAAGTGCCTTCATGTAGGGTGAGGATGTGGCCACCCCGACGGGCGCGCCCGAAGACGCCCGTCTCCACCATGGCTTGCATCTCGGCCCATTCCGGAGTGCCAGCATTGAAGGCGAAGATGCCCAGTTTCAGGCCGTGCCGTTCGGCCTTTTCCATACAGATAATCATCAGTTCCGCCAGGCGGCGATAACCGGCCACCCCGGGAGGAGCAGGTTCGTTACAGATTTCCCAGTAGTCCACCATTCTCCCGCCCTGAAGTTCGGGGCTTACTGCGATTTTATTCACAATCAACTGCACCAGCGAAGTGGCCAGTTGATTGAGGTCGGCGCCCATGATGTTCGGGGCGGCCTCTATGGCCGATGTGATCCGCCCCACCGTGATGACGTCGGGGGCCAGGGTTTTCACTTCGGCCAACACACTTAGATTGTCCACCGCCTTGACAAGCGGGAAGCGGGTACCACTGGTCAGCAATTGCCGCAGATAAGAGATGGTAGGGCCCGGGGCGATGGTATGTACGCCCAGTTTGCTGCCTCGTTCTACGACGGGGTACGGCCAGGTTCCGTCCGACACAGCGGCCTCCTTTCTGGGGTGGCGGGTTGAAAACAGGAGTGGGTTCCCGCAAAATTGCCTCTGCGTTTTACCGCGTTGGATGTAATTTTACCACAAAAATGAAGCATTCGCCACCGGGCGGCGTTCTTCACGTAAAATGTTACCGGATGCTATACTGCCGTCCGATGATGCAGAACACCGCGCCGACAGGGCAGGAGATGCGGGAACTGGCCCAGTTCATCCTGGTCCAGTGAACGGGGAATATCAGGCATTTTGTGTTTTCCTTTTTGTGTGGTAAACTTTTTAGTAACCCTCTGTAAGATTGGTCAGGAGGCCGAAGAATGAGCGAAAAGAAGGGCCGTGTCTTTTCGGGTGCCCGACCGACGGGCCGCCAGCACCTGGGTAACTACCTGGGCGCCATCCGCAACTATGTCGCCCTCCAGGATGACTACGATTGTATTTACTGCGTCGTGGACTTCCACGCGCTGACGACTCTGAAGGACACCGAATACCTGCGGGAGTGGACATATGAAATGGTCCTGGACTGGCTGGCAGCAGGATTGGACCCGGATCGGGGGACTATCATCTTTATCCAGTCCCATGTCCCGCAGGTGACAGAACTGCACACCATCCTCTCTATGGTCACCCCCTTGGGGTGGCTGACCCGCCTGCCCACGTTCAAGGAGAAAGTACGCCAGCAGCCCGACAATGTCAACTACGGCCTGGTGGGCTATCCGGTGTTGATGGCAGCAGATATCACCCTCTACAAGGCCGATACGGTCCCCGTCGGCGTGGACCAGGCGCCCCATTTAGAGTTTACCCGGGAGATTGTCCGGCGGTTCAACGCCCACTTCGGCCCCGTTCTGGTGGAGCCGCAGGCCAAACACACCGACTTTCCCAAAGTTCTGGGCATTGACGGCCAGCAGAAAATGAGCAAGTCCCTGAACAACCATATTGAAATTGCCGCCTCGCCGGAGGAGATACGGGAGCGGGTGATGCAGATGGTCACCGACCCACAGCGGACGCATCGCCACATCCCCGGACGGCCCGAATTCTGCAATGTTTTCTCCCTGCACCGGTTTTTCTCCCCAAACGAATTGGCCCAGATTGACGCTGATTGCCGGACCGCCCGCATCGGCTGCGTGGACTGCAAGCGAATTTTCGCCCGCAACCTGACCGAATATTTCGCTCCGTTCCGGGAGCGGCGGGCCGCGCTGGCCGCCAATCCGAACACGATATGGGAAATTCTGGCCGAGGGAGCCCGGCGCGCCTCTGCCATCGCTGCTCAGACCATCGCTGAGGTTAAGGCGGCGGTGGGGTTGCCGTAGGGAGAACGCGCGAGGTTGGGAAAAAGCCATGCGGGTGGTCGTACAACGAGTTCAGGAAGCAAAGGTGCTGGTGGGCGGGGAGACCGTCGCTGCCATCGGCCCGGGGGTGGTGGTGCTGGTGGGGGTAACCCACAACGACAACGATGAGGCAGCCCGCTGGCTGGCCCAGAAAGTGGCCGGCCTGCGCATCTTTGAGGATGCCGACGGCAAAATGAACGCCGGCCTTCTGGACGTGGGCGGTCAGGCGCTGGTCGTCTCCCAGTTCACCCTCTACGCCGACGCGCGCAGGGGCCGCCGCCCCTCCTTCACTGATGCCGCCCCGCCGGAGGTGGCGGAGCCCCTGGTGCGCCGCTTCGCCGACGAACTGGCTGCCGCCGGCGTTCCCGTTCAGACCGGCGTCTTCGGCGCCCACATGCTGGTGGAAATCTACAACGATGGCCCAGTCACCATCCTGCTGGAACGGTAGCCGTTTTTCCCTGCAAAGGACACCGATTCACGTCTTCACACTTTCACGTTTTTACGTCTTCACGCCTTCACAATTTCTGAAATATGTCCCTGCGAATCCGAACTTTATTGACCATTGGTCTGACAGCGGTCCTGCTGACAGCGCTGATCGGCCTTCTCCTCTCCCAGACTCTCCTGCGCGCCTTCTCGGAGGCCGAACTCCGGAATGTGGAGGCGGACGTCGGCCACGCGCGAGTCTTCCTGGAGGACGAACTGCGGGCCATAGACATCCTCAACCACGACTGGGCCTCCTGGGATGACACTTACGCCTTTATAGAGGACGCTAACCCGGCCTACATTCGCTCCAACATTACCGATCAGACGTTTCTCAACACCTATCTCAACCTGATGCTCTTTATTCACACCTCCGGCCGGGTCGTTTTGGCCCGCGCGTACGACCTGGAAACCGGGGAGGAGGTACCTGTCCCCCAGGGCATTTCCGACGCGCTGCCGGTCCTGACCCGCGCCACCGAAGAGGGACTGCGCGGCCTGCTCTTGCTGCCCGAAGGAGTCCTGCTGGTAACGGCGCGCCCTATTCTGACCTCCGAGGACCAGGGCCCCGCGCGCGGCACTCTTATCTTCGGGCGCTACCTGAACGCCGACTTTCTGGACTGGATCGGCCAGCACCTGAACCTCTCCGTCACCGCCCACCGGGCCGACCGCCCCGAGGAGTGGCCCGATGACCTGCGGGCTATCTATCCCCACCTCTCCCCTGAGTCCCCGGTCCTGGCCCAGCCGCTGGGTGAGACCATCGTCGCCGGATATGGCCTGATAATGGATCTCTACGGCCGCCCGGCGCTAATCCTGCGCACTGAGGGCCCCCGGGATATCTACCAGCAGGGTCTGCTGGCCCTCCGCTACTCCGTTAGCACCACTGTTGCGGTGGCCCTACTGGTCACCCTGGCGGCCATCTTGCTCCTGGACCGGGACGTCCTGGCCCGGATGGCGTCGCTGGCCGCGCAGGTCCGGGCCATCGGTGCGAAGGGAGAGCCCCACGGCCAGGTCGCCCTGCCTGGCCGGGACGAACTGGCCGACCTGGCCCGGGCCTTCAACGAGACGCTGGCTGCTCTGGAGCAGGCCCGGCGGGAGCGGGAGGAGCGGGAAGCCCAACTCCTTCGCCTGGCCGAAAACTCCCCGGACGTCCTTTATCGCCTCCGGCTTTCTCCCTTCCGCGTGGAATACGTCTCCCCGGCAGTAATCCGCATCCTGGGCTATCCGCCGGAGGCCTTTTACGAGAACTGGCGTTTCCTCTTCCATATCGTTCATCCGGAAGACCTGCCGTCCCTGCGAGCCGCCCTGCATAAGGATGTGCCGCCAGAGAGGCCTCTGATCCTGCGCTGGGTCAATCGGAACGGCGAGACGGTCTGGGCTGAACATCGCCACATCGTCCTCTACAACGAAACGGGCCAGGCCATCGTCGTAGAGGGCATCGCCCGCGATATCACCGAGCAGAAGCGAGTGGGGGAGGAACTGACCCACCTCAATGCTCTCCTGCGAGCCATCCGCAACATCAATCAGGCCATCACCCGCGAGAAGGACCGGCAGCGCCTTCTGCAGGTCGCCTGCGACGAACTGGTCCAGACGCGCGGGTACGCCGGGGCCTGGGCTGTCCTCATCGGCTCAGACGGTCGGCCTGAAACCGGGGCCGCTATTGGGGTCAGTGCGGAGGACTTTACCGCGCTGCTGGAGGCCTGGAAGGCGGGGCAACTCCCCTTCTGCGCCTGCCAGGCACTGGCCATATCCGACCCGCTCATCATTCCTGAGCCGGGAGCCTGCACGGATTGTCCCATCCATCTGGCCTACCGGGGCACTACCGCGCTGGCCATCCGCATAGCCCACGGCGACCGGACCTACGGCGTCCTCCGCGTCGCGATGCCGCCGGGCATCGCTCCTGCCCCTGAAGAACAGCACCTTTTGACCGAAGTATCTGGCGACCTGGCCTTTGCCTTTCACGCCCTGGAGCAAGAAGAGCAACGAAGGGCGGCCGAAGTGCTCTTCCGTCTCCTGACCGAGCACGCCCTGGTCGGTGTCTATCTGATCCAGGATGGCCTGCTTCGGTATGTCAATCCCGCCGGGGCCCGGATGTTCGGCTATACACCGGAGGAACTCGTAGACCGTCTGAGCCCTCTGGACGTTGTCGTCCCAGAGGATCGGGAGATAGTCCGGGAGCAGATCCGGCGGCGGATGGTCGGCGAAGTGGAAAGCGCCCATTATTACGTTCGTGGCCTGCGCAAAGACGGCTCCACGTTTGATTGCAAGGTGTTAGGAACACGGGTGGACTACCAGGGACGGCCCGCCATTCTGGGCACCGTGCTGGATGTCACCGAACGGAGGCGAGCCGAGGAGGCCATCCAGCGCCAGGCAGAACAGCGGGAAATCCTCCGCCAGATTGGGATGGAACTGGTCGCCCAGCGGGACCTGGAGACACTGCTTCGCACCATTGTGGAGCGGGCCGTTGGGTTGGTGGGCGGGAACGCGGGGGGTCTCTACTTCTACCGTCCGGAAGACGATGTACTGGAATGGATGGTTTCCGTAGGCCCCCACCTACCTCCGGTGGGAACCGTCCTGCGACCGGAGGATGGGGGAATCGGCCGCCGGGTTTGGGAAACCCGTGAGCCTTTCTGGGTGGACGATTATCTGCACCGGGAGGGCCGCGCGGCCAAATATGCCGGTTATCCCTGGACGGCCGTCATTGGTGTGCCGGTGCGCTGGCGGGGGGAGATGCTGGGCGTTCTGATTGTGCTGGCCGACCCACCTCGCACGTTCTCTCAGGAAGATGCCGACTTGCTGACCCTTTTCGCCTCTCAGGCCGCCGTCGCCATCATCAATGCCCGCCTTTATTCCGCGGTGGAGCAGAAACGGGAACGGCTGGAGTTCCTGTACCAACTGAGCCAACGTCTAACCGGCACGGTGGACGTGCGGGCCGTTTCCCGAGAGGCCTTGGAGACTCTCTGCGCGATGATGGAAGCCCAGCAGGGGGTCGTTTACGTGTTGGAACCGGAGACTTCCCGCCTACGGTTAGTCGCCGCCTTCGGACATAGAGATTCCGGAGCAGAGGAATTGGACCGTCGCCTGCAACTGACCGTTGGGCGAGGGCTGGCCGGTTGGGTCGCCCTTCACCGGCAGACCGCTGTGGTGGACAACGTGCTTCAGGACGAACGCTGGCTTGTGGTCCAGGGGATGGACGAACACGTCCGATCCGCCGTCAGTGTGCCTCTCCTGTTTGGAGAGGAACTGGTGGGCGTTATGTCGCTGGGGAGCATACGGCAGGCCGCCTTTACTGCCGACCATGCCCGCCTCCTGGAGGCCGCTGGGGCCGTCCTGGCGGGTGCCCTCCTTAACGCCCGCCTCTACGAGACCGAACAGGAGCGAGCCCGCCGGATGGCCGCCGTGGCCGAACTGGGGGAACGCCTGGCGGCCATCCTGGAGCCGGAGGCGGTCTGGCAGGAGGCGGTAGAAGGCATCGCCCGCGCCCTCGGGTACGATTACGTCGGTCTGATGCTCCTGGACGAGGTGGCGGGGGAACTGGAATTCGTCGCCGGAGCGGGAATCTGGGCTGGCCTCACCCCGCCAGGCTTCCGCCAGAAGGTGGGCGAGGGAATGATCGGATGGGTGGCCCGGACGGGTGAGACGCTCCTGGCCAATGACGTGACCCTGGAGCCCCGCTACATCGCCCCATATCTGACCGAGACCCGCGCCGAACTGGATGTCCCCCTGAAGTACCATGGGCGGCTGGTGGGTGTGCTGACTCTCCAGAGCGCCCGGCTGAACGCCTTCACCCCGCTGGATGTGGCGACGCTGGAGACTCTGGCGGGCCACGTCGCCGCAGCGGTGGAGAATGCCCGTCTCTACCAACAGGAGCGGGCCGCTCGGGAGCGCCAGGAGGCCCTCTACCGCATCGGCCAGATTGTCAACTCCACCTTGGATGCGGAGGCGATTATGAATCGGCTGACGGTGGAGGCGATGCGGGCCACCGGCGCCACTCACGGCTCGGTCCTGGTGCCTGACCCGGAGCGGGGCGTCTTTGAGCGCCGCTCCTTGCAGGGTTACTCCCCTCAGGAGCGGGAACGAGCCCTCGCCCGGCCCCTCAGCCTGACGAAGGGGATCAATTCCCGCGCCTACCGTACTCATCTGGCCTACTACGTCCCCGACGTCCGGCACGACCCGGACTATTTCCCACTGCTCCCCACTACCCGCTCCGAACTGGTCATCCCGCTTCTGCGGGGCGACCGGATTTTGGGCAACCTGGACCTCCAGAGCCCGCAAGTGGACGCGTTCCGGAATGTAGATATGGAGTTCCTGCGTGCGCTGGCGGACCAGGTGGCGATTGCGCTGGAGAACGCGCGCCTCTACGAGGAGGAGCGGCGTCGGGCGCAGGAAGAGGAGACACTGGCGTTCATCGCCACCGCGCTGAACACCCTGGAAGTCCGCCGGGCCTTTCGCATCCTTTTCCACGGCCTGCACACCCTCACCGGCTGCGACCGGGTTGCCGTGGCACTGTTGGAGGACGGGAGCCATTTCCGCATCAACGTCCTGGAGACCCCTGTCCCCGTTCTGGAAGAGGGTACTGTTCTGCCCCTCTCCACTACCCCGGTCTGGGGCGATCTCCTGGAGGGCCGGCCCTACCTCTGCCCCGATATGAGCGCCGAATTGAAATACGCAGCCATCCAGGCCCTCTACGAGGCGGGGTTCCGCTCCTACATCAGCCTGCCGCTACGGGTGGGTGGGTGGGTCTTCGGCGCGCTCCACCTTGTCAGCCGTCAGGAGCACCACTTCCGCCAGTCGCAGGTTCCCCTCCTCCAGCGGGTCGCCGACGCGCTGGCAGTGGCGATGGAGAACGAGCGGCTCTACCAGGCGGAGCGGGATCAGCGGGAACTGGCCCAGGCGCTGGCGGAGGCCGCTGCCGTTATCACCCGCACGCTGGACCCGACCCAAATGCTGGAGCAGGTTCTGGGACAGGTTGCCCGGGTGGTGCCCGGCGACGCGTTCAACGTGATGCTGGTGGAAAACGGCACCGCCCGCATCATCCGCTGGCGGGGATATGAACAGTTCGGGACAGAGGAGAGGGTCGCAGCGCTGGCGCTCTCCATCGCCGATGTGCCCAACCTGTGGGAGATGGTGCGGACTGGCGAGCCGGTCCTCATCCCCGATACCCACGCCGACCTCCACTGGACCCGGATGGAGGGCCTGGAGTGGATTCGCTCCTATGTCGCCGCGCCCATTGTGATCCGGGGCATCACGGTGGGGTTTTTGAATGTGGACGGCACCCGCCCCCACCAGTTCGGCCCCGCCGATGCTGCCCGTTTGAAGGCCTTCGCCGATCAGGTGGCCATCGCGCTGGAGAACGCCCAACTCTACGCCGAACTACGCCAATACGCCGCGACGCTGGAGGAGCAGGTGCGGGAGCGCACTGCGCAACTGGCGGCCCAGTACACTCAACGGGAGGCCATTCTGCGCAGTACGGCCGACGGGATCATTCTTGCTGATGTCCAAGGGGAGATTCTCCAGGCCAACCCCGTTGCTCAGGGCTGGCTGACCCGGGACCTGGCACCGGATGATGCCCGGCAATTACGGGAGGCGGTCCAGCGGGTAGCCCGGCGGGCCCGGGAGCGGCCCGAAGAGGTGGTGGAGTTATCGGGATTGGACCTGGAGGTCCGGGCATCCCCTGTTGAGGGGCCCGATGGGGAGACAGCGGCCGTCATCGTCCTCCATGACGTGACCCAGTACAAAACGCTGGAGCGGCTGCGCGCCCGCTTTATCTCCAATATCTCCCACGAACTGCGGACCCCCCTCACCACTATTAAGACGTACCTTCACCTCCTGCGGGAGATGCCCGAACTGCTTCCCGAGTACCTGGATATTCTGGAGCGGGAAGCGGACTGGCAGGCCCGCCTGGTGGAGGATGTGCTGCAAGTTTCCCGGCTGGACTCGGGCGCCTTCCTGATGCAATTCGGCCCGGTGGGTCTTAACACGGTGGTTACGGAGGTGGTGGATGCCCAGCGGCCCCTGGCGCTGGCCCAGGGGCTGGTGCTGGAGTGCCATCTGGCGGAAGTAGAACCTGTCGCCCGGGCCGACCCCGACGCGCTCCGTATGGTACTGATCAACCTGGTACGGAATGCCCTTCAGTACACCCCTCCGGGCGGGCGGGTGGAGGTGAGCACTGGAGAGGAAGAACTGGACGGGCATCGCTGGGCCACGATCGCTGTCGCCGATACCGGTATCGGCATCCCCAAAGACGAACTGCCTTATATTTTTGACCGTTTCTTCCGGGGAGAGCGGCCGCGCCAGATGCAAATTCCTGGCACTGGCCTGGGCCTCTCCATCGTCAAAGAGATTGTGGACCGCCACGGTGGGCGGATTCAGGTAGAGAGCGATGAGGGAAAAGGTACCCGCTTCACCGTCTGGCTGCCGGTGTCGGAGGAGAGGCCTCCATCTGAAGGCGGATGAGTGCATTGGGGCGACCGGCTTGACCTTCTCATTGCTCCGAAGGGGAAAAGACTTTTTCTTTGGGAGTGGCAAATTTTGACCGATGATGGTAGGATAGTTCAACGGGTGACACTTTTGCCGAATGAATCATCCCATCTATTCATCAATGAATTTTAGCTACGACGAAGGCTGAAACGACCGTTCTCATTGGCAAAGAGGCTGAATTCAATGAATACAAACGATTATCCCCGCCTGCAGTGTGCTCGCTGTGGCTACAGCGAGTCCTTTACCCGTCCCCTGGAGCGCTGCCCTCAGTGCGACGGGGACTGGCTGGATGTTCTCTACGATTACCCGCGCGTGGCCCGTATCTGGCAACGGGAATTACCTCGCCGCCCCCAGACGATGTGGCGCTACCGGGAACTTCTTCCCCTCCGGGATGATGCTCACCGGCTCAGCATGGGCGAGGGCGGTACCCCTCTCCTGCGGGCCGTCAATCTGGGGATGATGCTGAGCTGCTCCCATCTCTACATCAAGGACGAACGACAGGGGCCGACCGGCTCTTTTAAAGACCGACAGGCTGCCCTGGCTATCTCTGTGATGAAGGAACTGGGGATTACTGAGGCGGTTCTGGCCTCCACCGGCAATGTCGCCATCTCCTACGCTGCCTACTCCGCTCTGGCGGGCATCAAAATCTGGGCCTTCCTCACCAGCCTGGTCCCGGCGGAGAAGATGCGCGAGGTCGCCATCTATGGGGCCAAAGTGATTAAAGTCACCGGCACCTACGACCAGACCAAGCAGGTGGCAGCGGATTTCGCGAAGCGGCGCGGGCTCTATCTGGACCGGGGCGTCCGCTCTATCGCCGCGCGGGAGAGTATGAAGACAGTGGCCTTTGAGATTGCTGAGCAACTGGCCGCCCACCTGGGTCCGGGTCCCACCCCCTGGCGCGCACCGGACTGGTACATTCAGGCCGTCAGCGGCGGACTGGGGCCGGTGGGGGTCTGGAAAGGGTTTGAGGAACTGATGCGGATGGGCTTGATAGACCGGATGCCCCGCCTGGCCTGCATCCAGGCTGAAGGGTGTGCTCCGATGGTCCACTCTTTTGAGAAGGGGTTGGAGAAGGCAGAACCGATCCTCAACCCCCGCACCCGCATCATTACCGTTGCCACCGGAGACCCTGGCCCGGCCTACACCTTCCTGGTGCGGGTGATCCGGGAGCACGGCGGCGCCTTTGAGATGGTCAGCGACGAAGAAGCCTTTCGCGCCATCCATGTCCTGGCAAAACTGGAGGGCATCTCTATGGAGCCGGCGGCAGGCGTCGCTTTCGCCGGCCTCTTTAAACTGCTCAGTAAGGGAGTCATCCGGCGGGACGAAGTGGTCGTCGTCAACTGCTCCGGCCACACCTTCCCGGTAGAGAAACACCTGTTGGGGGAAGACTGGGTACAGACGGTGGAAGCCCCCGCCCGCGCGCCGGCTCCCGAAGAGGGTTTGCTGGCATCGCTGGAATTGCTGGGCCGGAATGTCCGTCGGGTGGCCATTCTGGAAGACGACCCTGGTGCCCGCCGCCTCCTCCGGCGTATTCTCCAGGCCCGGGGCCCCTATCATATTCTGGAGGCGGAGAACGGTCGGGAGGGCCTGGAACTCATCCGCCGGGAACGCCCCGACCTCATTCTGCTGGACCTGATGATGCCCGAGTTGGATGGCTTCGGGGTGCTGGAAGTGCTCCAGGCCGACGAGGAATTGTATAATATTCCGGTCATCGTCGTCACTGCCAAAGAACTGACGCCTGATGAGCGGGTCCGGCTGAATGGCCACATCCAGGCGCTGCTTCAGAAAGGCGCCTTCACCGATGAGGAACTGCTCCGTGAAATCAGCGGGGCAACAGAAAGCCTGTAGGGACAACCCTTGCGGTTGCCCCCATCCCGGCAGGCGTCCGTGAGAGAGGCAGGTTTTGCATCGCCCTGGTTCCGGGTGGGCAGAGAGCGGTTTTGCCCGCTCTCGCCGCCGAGGAATGTCAATCCCAACAAGGCACAGCGATAAAGTTGCAAGGAGAGGGAATATGCATCGGACATCGCGGGCCCGCATCCTCTATGTGGAGGACGACCCCTCCAGCGCCCGGCTGGTGCAGCGGGTTCTGGAAGCCGAAGGCTTTGACGTGCGTATCGCCACCGATGGGATCGCCGCCCTGGAGGCCGCCCGACAACTCCAGCCTGACCTCATTCTGATGGACATCAATATCAGTGGCCTGGATGGCTATGAGGTCACCACCCGCCTGCGCGCGCTGGAAGAACTGAAGGACATCCCCATCGTCGCCGTGACTGCCGCCACGTTGCGCGGGGACCGGGAGCGAGCGCTCATCGCCGGATGCGATGGCTACATCCCCAAACCCATTGACGTGGACCGCTTCCCTCAGCAGGTGGAGGCGTTCCTAGAGGGCCTGCGGGAACGTATAGAATCCCCCCAGGAAAAGGCGGATTATCTGGTGGAATACAGCCGCCGCCTGGTGGAGCGGCTGGAGGAGAAAATCCACGAACTGGAGAAGGCCCACGCGGAACTCCAGCGGTTGGATAAAATGAAGACGGACTTCATTATCCTGGCCGGTCACGAATTGCGTACTCCCCTCTCTGCCATCTACGGCTACAGCCAGATTCTCCTTTCTATGCCCGACGTCCCTGGCGATCCAGAGGCAGAAGGAAGCCCCCGCCATCTGCTGCATCAGGTCGTACAGGCTACCCGTCGCCTGAATCAGGTAGTGGATGACATCCTGAACGTGTTCCTCATTGAGGCGAACAAACTGGAACTGAGTATGGGGCCCGTTTTCCTGCATTCCCTCATCCAGAGCGTGGTGCGCAATATCCGCAATCTGGGCCCGGAACGACAGTTGACCTTTGAGTTTGAGGGACTGGAGACCCTTCCAATGATTACAGGGGACTCCCAACGGCTTTTCCAGGCCCTCTGGCATGTCGTCAGCAACTCCGTCAAATACACACCTGACGGCGGCACCATCCGGATTACCGGGCGGGTGGTGGAGCGCACCGTCCACCTGAGCGTCCGGGATACCGGTATCGGGATTGACCCGGCCGACCGGGAACGCATCTTTGACCGATTTTGCGTGGTGGAGGATACAATGCTCCACCATTCTCGCAAGACGGCCTTCACGGGGGGCGGGTTGGGCCTGGGGCTCAGCCTGGCGCGGGGGATTATTGAGGCCCACAAAGGGAGAATCTGGATAGAAAGCGAAGGGCGGGATGAGGTGCGCCTGCCCGGAACGACCGTCCACATCCTGTTGCCTCTGCCGGAATCTTAAACAAAGAGGTGTCTATGCGTCCCCAACCCACGTCCCGAATGTGCTTCGTCTGCGGTCGCGAAAACCCCTTCGGCCTGAAACTGAAGTGCTACGAAGACCCGGAGAACCGGGTCGTGCGAGCAGAGTTCACCCTTTCGGAGGCCTACCAGGGCTATCCGGGCATCGCCCACGGCGGCGTGATCGCCGCCATCCTGGACGAGGTCTCCGGGCGGGCAGTCATGCTGTACAACTCCCCGGAGACCTTTATGGCGACTCTCCGCCTGACAATCCGCTATCGCCGTCCCACTCCGACGGGCACGCCCCTGGTCGCAGTGGGATGGGTGGAGCAAATCGGCGGGGCGGGCGCCAAAGTAGCCGGACAGATTCGCCTGCCCGATGGCACCGTCACCGCCGAGGGAGAGGCCCTGCTGACAGTGGCCCCCGAGGAATTCCGCGCCCGCTGGGAAGCGGAGCGCCCCTATTGGAAAGTGGAATAGACTGCCCGTAAACGGGCAGCGCATCTGCGAATTCCCAAAGAGCCAGAAAGCCTTTGATCTTGCGCCCTGCTCCCACGCTATGCGACTGGTTCTGATAGACGGTCACGCTCTGGCCTACCGGGCCTTCCATGCCCTGCCGCTGGAAGGCTTCGCTACGCGTGGCGGCGAACCGACCAACGCCACCTACGGTTTCACCTCTACCCTCCTCTACATCCTCCAGGAACTGAAACCCGACTACATCGCCGTCTGCTTTGACGCGGGCCACTCCGGGCGGAATGAGATATACCCCGGATACAAGGCCCACCGGGACCGCATGCCCGATGAGATGCGGATCCAGATGGACCGCATCCGTCAGATTGTCCAGGCCTTCGGCATTCCCATCTTTGAGATTCCCGGCGTAGAGGCCGACGACCTGATGGGCGCGCTGGCCCAGCAGGCCGCCGCCCAGGACCTGGAGACCATCATCGTCACCGGCGATAAGGACCTCCTGCAACTGGTCGCGCCGGGCGTCAAGGTCTTCCTGGCCGGTCGCCACCTCTCCGATGGAACCGTTTACGACGAGGAGACCGTCCGCACTCGCTACGGCGGCCTCTCCCCGGCCCAACTCCGGGACTATAAGGCTCTGGTCGGCGACAAATCGGATCACATCCCCGGCGTGAACGGTGTCGGCGAGAAGACTGCCACCGAACTCCTCCGGAAGTACGGCTCTCTGGAGGAAATTTACAGCCACCTGGATGAGGTGACCCCGCCCCGCTACCGCGAGGCGCTGGAGAAAGGTCGGGACGTCGCCTTCCTGAGCCAGCGGCTGGCGACCATCCGCACTAACCTGCCGGTCCAACTGAATCTGGAGGAGTGCACTGTCCGCAACTACGACCGGGCACGGGTGACCGAACTCTTCCGCCAACTGGAATTCCGTTCCCTCCTGGGCCGCCTGCCGGAAGTATCTGGCACTTCCGGCCCCTCCCGTCCCACCCAACTCTCCCTTTTTGATGTGTCCGCCAGGAAGCCCACCCGCCGAGCCGTCCCGACCGTCCCCCACATCGTGCAAGAACCGGAGGAATTGACCGCGCTGGTCGGGCGGCTGGCCCGTGCGCCCGCTGTCACTTTTGACACCGAGACCACCTCCGAAGACCCTATGCGGGCCCATCTCGTGGGCCTGGCGTTCACCGACCGGGAGGGGGAGGGCTGGTACATCCCCGTCGGCCACCGCCGGGGCCGTCAACTCCCGCTGGAATACGTCCTAAAGGCCGTCCGGCCCATTCTGGAGGACCCCCGTCTTCCCAAGCAGGCCCACCACGCCAAGTACGATATGACCATCCTGGCCCGCCATGGCATCCACGTCCGGGGTCTGGCCTTTGATACGATGATTGCCGAATGGCTCTGTGACCCCGCCAGCCACAACCTGGGCCTGAAGAGTTTGGCCTTCATCCGTCTGGGTGTGGAGATGAGCCCCATCCAGGACCTCATCGGCTCCGGGCGTAAGCAGGTGACGATGGCCGAAGTGGAGATAGGGGATGCCGCCGCCTACGCCGCCGCCGACGTGGATATGACCCACCGGCTGGTTCAGGTCCTGGCGCCGGAACTGCGCCAGAAGGGCCACTGGGACCTCTTCGTGGAGATGGAACTCCCGCTGGTGGAGGTCCTGATGGAAATGGAAATGACGGGGGTGGCGCTGGATGTGGGCTTCCTGGAGCGGATGTCCGCCGAACTGGGCGCGCAGATGGCGGAACTGGAGGAGCGAATTCACAGGATAGTCGGGATGCCCTTCAACATTAACTCCGGTCCGCAACTGGCAGAAATCCTCTTCGGCATCCTGCGACTGCCGACGAAGGGCGTCCCCAAGACCTCCACGGGTCGCTATTCGCTGACGGCGGGAGTCCTGGAATCCCTGCGAGGAGCCCACCCCATCGTAGACCTCATTCTGGAACACCGGGAACTGGCGAAACTGAAGTCCACCTATCTGGACGCGCTCCCTGCTCTGGTGAACCCGGACACCGGGCGGCTGCACACTTCTTATCACCAGACCGGCACGGTGACGGGGCGCATTTCCTCCAGCGACCCGAACTTGCAGAACATCCCCATCCGCTCCCCGTTGGGGCGACAGGTGCGGCGGGCATTCATCGCTCGGCCGGGCTGGGTTCTGTTGAGCGCCGACTATTCACAGGTGGAACTGCGCGTCGCGGCCCACATCTCCGGCGATCCTGGCCTGGTCGCCGCCTTCCAGCGGGGAGAGGATATCCATGCCTCCACCGCAGCAGCGATCTTTGATGTTCCTATAGACCAGGTCACCCCAGAACAGCGCCGGTTCGCTAAGCAGGTCAACTTCGGTCTCATCTACGGGATGAGCATCCAGCGTCTGGCCCGCGATGCCGGGATCCCCCTCGGCGAGGCGGAGAACTTCGTCGCCCAGTACTTCGGGCGTTTCCCGAAGGTACGGGAGTACCTGGAGCGGACCCTGGCGCAGGCCAAGAATCAGGGATACGTGGAGACGATCCTGGGCCGACGACGGTATTTCCCCGTTCTCCAGAGCGTGGCGCCGGGGCAAGAGCAGGCCAGGAGGCGCGCGGAGCGGGAAGCAGTGAACACCCCCATTCAGGGCTCCGCTGCCGACCTGCTCAAACTGGCGATGCTTCGTCTGCATCGTGCGCTGCGGGAGCGCCACCAGGCCACTCAAATGATCCTGCAGGTCCACGATGAACTGGTTCTAGAGGTGCCGAAAGAAGAACTTCCCATTGTGGCTCCACTGGTGCGAGAGGTGATGGAGTCCGTCTATCCCCTGCGCGTGCCTCTCAAGGTGGACCTGAGCGTGGGGCCGAACTGGGAGGAGATGGGTTCGGTGGATTGAACCACGGATTGCACCACGGATTACACGGATTGCACGGATTGCACCACGGATTACACGGATTGCACGGATTGCACCACGGATTACACGGATTGCACAGATTATCAGTTTGAGGTTTGTGGCTAAACTCTCTGATTAAGGCGGAGGATATGAGCGAGCGAAGTGAATCCTGGGGACTGACTGCTGTATCGGGTATCCGCGTTGGTCACGCCACCGACCCGGTCGGGCTGACGGGATGTACCGTGGTGCTGTGCGAAGAGGGAGCCGTGGGCGGGGTGGACCAGCGAGGTGGGGCGCCGGGCACCCGCGAAACGGACCTCTTGCGCCCTATGCACCTGGTGGAGAAGGTTCACGCCATCTTGCTGTCCGGCGGTTCGGCTTTCGGTCTGGCCGCTGCCGACGGTGTGGTGCAGTATCTGGAGGAACGCGGCATCGGTTACGACACCGGTTTTGCCCGAGTACCCATCGTCCCGGCCGCGATTCTCTTTGACCTGAACATCGGTGACCCCCGCGCCCGCCCCGATGCGGCGATGGGGTACGCTGCTTGCCAGGCCGCCACCGACAGCCCGGTGGCCGAAGGGAACGTGGGAGCAGGCGCCGGTGCTACCGCCGGGAAAATCCTGGGCATCGCACGGGCGATGAAGACCGGCACCGGCACAGCGGCGGTGGATTTAGGGAACGGGCTGATTGTGGCCGCGCTGATGGCTGTCAATCCCCTGGGCGATGTAGTGGACCCGACCACGGGCGCGATTCTGGCCGGCGCGCGCCGCCCCGATTCCGACGAACCGGCCGATACGCTGGTCCTGATGCGGACGCTC
The DNA here is from genome assembly GCA_014874475.1 of Chloroflexota bacterium. Classification (GTDB taxonomy): domain Bacteria; phylum Chloroflexota; class Anaerolineae; order B4-G1; family DUEL01; genus SpSt-77. The sequence goes on along the minus strand of JADBJJ010000012.1, from coordinate 42,369 downwards.
TTGAGCCAGGCCGCATCCCCTTTTGCCCGTCCCACCAACACCGTCATCGGCGTGGTAGCCACCAACGCCCGGCTGACCAAGGAGCAGGCCAATAAAGTGGCGCAGATGGCGCAGAACGGGGTCGCCCGCGCCATCCGACCGGCCCATACCCTTTACGATGGCGACACCATCTTCGCCCTGGCAACGGGGGAGCATCCCGCCGAGGTGAACCTGATCGGCGCCTATGCGGCGGAGGTCGTCGCTCAGGCCATCGTCTGCGCGGCGAAGACCGCTGAGGGAGCCGGAGGGCTGCCGGCATGGCGGGATTTGAAGAGCAGGGTACCGGAATTGATAGCGGGAAGCCGGTAGTGGGCAGCGGTGTTGGCAAATGGCACGAAGTGGGGTAAAATGTGACCACGAGAAGGTTCTCCGGCAGACAGTCCGGGTACAATGTGGGTTAAGGAGAGGGTGCTGCCTTAACGCCTATGCATTTCTGCGAGATACGATTCTGGAATTCGTTTGTCCAGAGGAGAGGTGAGAATGACCACGAACTCAATGGAATCCATCGCCACTACCCTGCTGGAGCGCCTGCAGCAATTCCAGCCTGTCGTCGTCACCGAAGATGTCGGCACCGTTGTGGAGGTCGGGGACGGCATCGCCCGCGTCTCCGGACTTTCCACCGTCCAGATGAGCGAATTGGTCACCTTCCCGGACGGCACTATGGGAATGGCCTTCAACCTGGAAGTGGACAACGTCGGCATTATCATTATGGGCGATTATACCGGCATCCGGGAAGGCGACCTGGTCCGCCGCACCGGGCGCATCGTCTCCGTGCCGGTGGGGGAGGCCCTGCTGGGCCGCGTCGTGGATGCACTGGGCCGCCCCGTGGACGGCAAAGGCCCCATCCGCACCGACCGGTACCGCCCTATTGAGCGCATTGCGCCGGGCGTTGTCAGGCGTCAGAACGTGGATACCCCGGTCCAGACCGGCATCAAGGCGATAGACGCTATGATCCCCATCGGTCGGGGCCAGCGGGAACTCATCATCGGCGACCGGCAGACGGGCAAGACCGCCATCGCTATAGATACCATCATCAATCAGAAAGGGAAAGACCTCTACTGCATCTACGTCGCTATCGGGCAAAAGCGGGCCCAGATTCGCCAGGTTGTGGCGACGCTGGAGCGGTACGGCGCGATGGAGCATACCATTGTTGTGGTGGCCTCTGCCTCGGAGCCTGCGGCGCTTCAGTACATTGCCCCGTATGCAGGCTGCGCGATGGGCGAGGAGTTTATGGAGAGCGGGAAGGACGCCCTGGTCGTCTACGACGATCTTTCCAAGCACGCCTGGGCCTACCGCCAGGTCAGTCTGCTCCTGCGCCGTCCGCCGGGCCGGGAGGCCTATCCCGGCGACATCTTCTATCTCCACTCCCGCTTGCTGGAGCGCGCGGCCCGTCTGGCCAACCACTATATCATTGCCCCGAAGGACGCTCCGGCGGACGTCCGGGAGGGGGTGGACGGTCAGGTCTACGTCGGCCCGCTGGGCTGGGAGCGGGCGGAAGAACGGCTGAAGGAACTGGGCGACGGTTACGAAATCCGCAAAGTCCCCGGAACCGGCGGCAGTTTGACCGCGCTCCCCATCGTGGAGACCTTGCTGGGCGACGTCACCGCCTACATCCCCACCAACGTCATCTCCATCACCGACGGGCAGATTTATCTGGAGACGGACCTCTTCAATGCGGGCGTCCGCCCCGCGATCAACGTGGGCATTTCCGTCTCCCGTGTCGGCGGCGACGCCCAGACGAAGGCTATGAAGCAGGTCGCGGGCGGCCTGCGGCTGGATATGGCCAGTTACCAGGAACTGGCGGCCTTCGCCCAGTTGGGCTCAGAACTGGACGAGGCCACCCAGCGGAAACTGGATCGGGGCCGTCGCCTGACGGAAATCCTCAAGCAACCCCAGTACGAGCCGGTCCCGCTGGAAGAGCAGGTGATGATCATCTACGCGGGCACCAAGGGCTACCTGGACCGCGTGCCGGTGGCGAGAGTCCGGGAGTACGAGCGCGCGTTCCTGAACTTTATGCGGACGATGCACCCGGAGGTGGGAGCAGATATCGCCGCCCGCAAGGTCATCACCCCTCAGACTGAGGAGGCCCTGAAGGCCGCGCTGGAAGAGTTTAACCAGCAATGGCTGAGATAGCGCGGGATTCATCCCGCACCCTTTGCCGAGGAGTCCGACCGTATGGAAACTCTGAGGGAAATCCGCCGACGTATCCGCAGCGTCCAGAACCTGGCCCAGATGACCCGCGCAATGGAGGCCATCTCTGCCTCTAAGGTGCAGAAGGCCCAGGCGGCAGTCCTGGCGACCCGCTACTACGCCCATCGGGCCTGGGAGGTCATCGTCAATCTCTCCACCGTGCGGGGCATCCCCCTGCACCCGCTTCTGACCATCCGGGAGCCGGTCCGTTCGGCCCTCATCATCGTCTTCTCCAGCGACCGGGGACTCTGCGGCGCCTACAATCACAACGTGGTCCGCGCAGCCACCGACTATGCCCGGTTGCTGGGTGTGCCGGTGCGCTATGTTGCAGTGGGCAAGCGAGGGCGAAACATCCTCTGGCGGCTGCGCGCGCCGCTGATCGCTCACTTCTCCGGCCTGCCCGCTGTCCCCCGCCTTCCGGATGTTACCGCCATTGCCCGATTGGCAATGGATGAGTTCCTTTCTGGTCAAGTGGATGCGGTCTTTCTGGCCTACACCGACTTCATTAATCTACTTCGCCAACGGCCGGTGGTGAAGCGGCTGCTGCCGCTGCGGCCCACATGTCTGGAGGACCAGGTCGTTTGTGAGTACGTGGTGGATATGCGACCTGCAGGGGTGGCGGATTACATTTATGAGCCGTCGCCGGAAGCGCTGCTGGATGTCGTCCTGCCCCGCTTCACTGAATTGCAGGTCTACCAGACGGCGCTGGAGGCGGCAGCCAGCGAGCATGCGGCCCGTCGGGCGGCGATGCGCAACGCCACCGACAACGCCGAAGAACTCATCCGGGACCTGACCATCATCCGCAACAAGGCCCGCCAGCACGCCATCACCAAAGAGTTGCTGGATATCGCCGGCGGCGCCGAGGCCCTGCGGCAACTGCAGGAAACCGGATGATGTTGGTCATTATGGACGACGGCCAGACTTTTAAAGAGCGAATGCGGGATATCTACGCTTTGTGGAGGAGTGGTTTCTGTCGCAGAACCCAGATTGAGACCAGATAGAGGAGGAGGTAAACTCTATGCCCCGTCAGGTAGTCGGCAAAGTGATGCAGGTCAAGGGCGGCGTGGTGGATGTGGAGTTCGCCCCCGAAGACATCCCGGACATCTACAGTGCGGTAGAAATTCCGCTGAACGGACGCCGCCTGGTTCTGGAAGTAGAACAGCAACTGCCTAACAACTGGGTCCGCTGCGTGGCTATGGATACCACCGATGGCCTCCGGCGCGGCCTGCCGGTCTACACCACTGGCGAGCCGATTAAAGTACCGGTGGGACCGGCAACGCTGGGCCGCATCTTCAACGTTCTGGGCGAGCCGATAGACGGCAAGGGTCCGGTGGAGGCGACAGAGTACCGGCCCATCCACCGCCCTGCCCCGCCCTATGAAGAGCAAGCTACCTTCAGCGAGTTCTTTGAGACCGGCATCAAGGTCATTGACCTGATTGCCCCCTTCACGCGCGGCGGCAAGACCGGCGTCTTCGGCGGGGCTGGTGTCGGCAAGACGGTCATCATCGCCGAGTTGATGTACACCATCGCCAAATACCACGGCGGCGTCTCTGTCTTTGGCGGCGTGGGGGAGCGAAGCCGCGAGGGCACCGAATTCTATCTCTCCCTCACCGAAATGGGCGTGATGGACAGGGCGGTTATGGTCTTCGGGCAGATGAACGAGCCGCCGGGCGTCCGCTTCCGTGTGGGTCTGACGGCACTGACGATGGCGGAGTACTTCCGGGACCAGGGGATGGACGTGCTGCTCTTCATTGATAACATCTACCGCTTCGTGATGGCGGGGATGGAGGTCTCGGCTCTCTTGGGCCGGATGCCCAGCGCGGTCGGTTACCAGCCCACCCTGGGGACCGACATGGGGGAATTGGAGGAGCGCATCACCAGCACCCGGCGCGGCTCCATCACCTCTATGCAGGCCGTCTACGTCCCCGCCGACGATTACTCCGACCCTGGCCCGGTGACAACGTTCGCCCACCTGGACGCGACCATCGCGCTGGAGCGGCGGCTGGCAGCCCAGGGGCTTTACCCGGCGGTGGACCCGCTGGCCTCCACCTCCCGCATTCTGGACCCGCGCATTGTGGGCGAGGATCACTACAACGTGGCTCGCGAGGTCCAGCGGGTGCTCCAGCGTCAGCAGGACCTGCAGGACATCATCGCCATCCTGGGTGTGGAGGAACTCTCCGATGAGGATAAGCTCATTGTCGCGCGGGCTCGCAAAATCCAGCGCTTCCTCACCCAGCCGATGCACGTGGCGGAACGATTCACCGGTCGGCCTGGCCGCTACGTTCCCATCGCCGAGACTGTCCGGGGATTCCGGGAAATCCTGGAAGGAAAGCACGACGACCTGCCCGAAGATGCGTTCTATATGATCGGCACGATCGACGAAGCGGTGGAGAAGGCAAAGCAATTGAAGAAATAGGTTTGAGGGCGGCGGCTTCACTGCCGTCTCCCCAACCCACCTTTTTCTGCACCAAGTGGAGAAGACATATGGGCTTCCGATTGGAAGTGGTAACACCTGAGAGACAACTTTTCAGTGGCGAAGTGGATTCGGTTTTGGCCCCCGGGGCAGAAGGGCAACTGGGCATTCTGCCTCACCACGCGCCTCTGATGTCCACCCTGACGATGGGGGAACTGCTTGCGCGGCGGGGGGAGGAAGAACTCTCTTTTGTCATTTATGGCGGCTTCATCCAGGTCCTTCCGGACCGGGTGATCGTGCTGGCCGACGTAGGGGAGCGGGCCGATGAGGTGGATGCTGAGCAGGCGGAACGAGCCCGTCAGGAGGCGGAGGAACTCCTCAAGAAGGAGCCGCCGCCGGAGTTACGGGCTGAGGCGATGATGGCTCTACGGAAGGCCCAACTGCGACTGCGGGTTACCCATCGTCATCGTCTTCGCCGTCCCACCGAGGAAAACCCCTAACCCGCGCTTCGCACTTCACTTTTCATGTTCTCACTTTAGGAGGCCAACTTGCCAGGCAAAGAAATGGGCATTGACCTGGGCACCGTCAACGTCTTAGTCTATGTGCGGGGCCAGGGTGTGGTTCTGCAGGAACCGTCAGTTGTAGCGGTATCGGTGCATGAGCGCAAAATCATTTCGGTGGGCGAGGAGGCCCGGGCGATGCTGGGCCGTACTCCAGTCACCCTGGAGGTCGTCCGCCCTCTGAGAGACGGCGTTATCGCCAATTACACCGTCACTGAACGGATGCTCCGCTACTTCATCCGCAAGGCGGGCGGCGCGTCCCGGCTTTTCCGCCCCCGGGTGATGATCAGCGTCCCCTATGGGGTGACCAGTGTGGAGCGGAGGGCGGTCCGGGAGGCCGCGCTGGATGCGGGTGCAGGTCGGGCCCACCTGATCCCCGAACCTCTGGCTGCAGCGATCGGCGCCGGTTTACCGGTGGACACTCCGTCGGGGAACATGGTGGTGGACTTGGGTGGTGGGGCCAGCGAGGCCGCCGTCGTTGCGATGAATGGCATTGTCGCCGCCAACTCGGTACGTGTCGGTGGACTGCGACTGGATGACGCTATCATCGCCTACGTCCGCCGCAAGTACAACCTGCTCATTGGCCAGCCGACGGCGGAAGAGGTCAAAATCCGCATCGGCAGCGCGCTCCCGTTGGACCCTCCTCTCAAAATGGAAGTCCAGGGGCGGGACCAGGTGACAGGGCTTCCGCGCATTGTGACCCTGAGTTCGGATGAAGTGGTGGAGGCCATCAACGAGCCGCTGATGGCGATGATGGGGGTCATCAAAGGAGTGCTGGAGCGCACCCCGCCGGAACTGGCATCGGATATCATTGAGCGAGGTATCGCGCTGGTGGGTGGAACGGCTCTGTTGCGGAAAATAGATGAACTGGTCACCCGGGAGACCGGGGTGCCGGCCTGGGTGGCAGAAGCGCCGATGGCCTGTGTGGCAATAGGGGCCGGAAAGGCCCTGGAGCAATACGAGACTCTCCGGCGCAGCGTGCCGGATATGGACGCATAGGGTCTCACACCCCATACCACAAAGTAGGGGCGGGCGGCCTTGCGCCGCCCGTCCCTGCTTTCCCCGCCCGCGCCCTCTGGGGTTTCACCCTTCCTTGCTGTCTATGGTGGCTGTGAGATGCCTCTACACTTGAGGATGGCAGGTTGGGATTCCGGGTTACCCCCCACCCGGTATACTATCGGCAACTCTTGAGAACACCTGGCTGATTTGGGTGCCTACCAGAGTGAGAACGATAACAACGACAATCGCCACGAGAACAAGAATTAACCCATACTCTACCAGGCCCTGCCCATCCTCTTGGGGAATATATACCATAATACTCACCTCCTTTCTCCCCGACAAAGAACAATCCGCCTGCCGAGCCACCGACAACATGGGCTTATTTTATAATACACCTCCAACGGGTTCCTTTCAATAGGCCAGAGGTACCATCTTCACTGCCTGTGAACACAAACGGGGGGCAACGACGGACGGTTGCCCCCCGCAATCCGTGAGGTGACACAGAATGCCGCTATTATTCCATCAGAGCACGACGGATCTGCTCCAGTTGCCCGGCGAAACTGGCATCCACAATCCGGTCGCCGATGCGGACCACCAGCCCACCCAGCACGGCTGGGTCCACCTGGAAGGCGACCTCGGGTTCTTCGCCCAGCCGCGCGGCCAGTTCGCGCCGTACGACGGCGGCCTCCGCCTCCGTCAGCGGGACCGCGGTGGTGACCACCACCGGCCCCTCGGCGGGCTCCATCCCCTCGGGCAGAATCTCCACCCGGCCTGCACGCACCCCGCTGAAGAATTCCGCCACCAGCGCGCGCTGACGTTGCTCATCCAGCGCCTCGCCCACCAATTTGTGGGCCGCCGCCATCGCCAACGCGACGATCTGCTCTCGCATCTGGCCCAGCAGTTGTGCCCGTTCCGCCTCCGCCTCCTGGTGGACTGTCGTGCGGATCCGTTCTGCCTCCTCCCGCGCCTGGGCCAGGAGTTTCTCCCGCTCCTCCTGAGCCCTCCGTTGGGCCTCAGCGATCAGCCCTTCCGCTTCTGCGCGGGCCTGAGCCAGGATTTTCTCCCGCTCCGCCTCTATTCGGTCCCGCGCCTCCTCCGCCGCTCGCGCCTCTTCCATCCCCTTCTGGATGCGCGCCTGTCGCTCCTGCAGAATGCGCTGGATGGGCTTATACCCGACGGCGTTCAAGATGAAGAGCAGCAGGAGAAACGAGACAATCTGAGCCAGCAGCATCCAGGGATTAATTCCCAGACCTTCCATGCTGGCCTCCTCACTACACGACGAAAATCAGGATCAGCGCGACCACCAGGGCGTAGATGGCAACGGCCTCGGCGAACGCGATGGCCAGAATCATATTGGTCAGGATAGTACCCGACGCTTCGGGATTCCGTCCGGTCGCCTGGGCCCCGCCCAGACCGACCAGCCCGATGCCGATTCCCGGCCCGATGGCTCCCAGACCGATCGCCAGACCGGCCGCCAGCAATTTGATAACATCCGTGCTGATCTCCATAGTCTCCTCCTTAACTTTTCATTCTTCACTCTTCACGTTTCACTCTTCACGTTTCACGTTTTGCTGAATTAGTGTTGCTCTCCGTGGCCCGCAGTTGCCACGGCTGTGAAAGCCGCTGTCAGCATCATAAAGACCAGCGCCTGGACCGCGCCCACAAATAACTCCAGGATGTAGAAGGCCACCGGAGCCACGAAGGGCACCAGAGACGAGATGACCAGCAACAGGACCATCCCAGCAAAAATATTGCCAAACAACCGGAAGCCGAAGGAAATAATCTTGGTGAACTCGCTTAGCATCTCCAGCAGACCCACCAGGAAGTTCATTACCCCCATCAGGCCGCCGCTGGTCAGCGCTTTGATGTTGATGAAGCGGAGAAAGTATCCCCATCCCAGCGCCTGCACGCCGTAGACCTGGGTCATAAAGACCGAAATGAGCGCCAGCGCCAGCGGGACGTTCAGGTCTGTGTTGGCTGCCCGCAGGAAGGGGACCAGCGTGTACTCCCCTTTCTCGTGGGTCAAAAGGAGAAGCGGCCCCACCTGCCGGACCGCATGCCCTTCCCCTTTGTAGACATGCTCTATCAGGCCGACGGTGTCAAAGCCCGGAAAGAGTTCAATCCAGTTGGCGACCAGGATGAACAGAAAGAAGGTGACGAGCAGTGGGAGCATCTTCTCCGCCCGCTCACCCAGGATGCCGCGCAGGAAGTTGGAAAGGAATTCGTAGACGGCCTCCACCAGGTTCTGCAGCCCTCGCGGCACCATCGCCTCGGGGCGTCCGGCGCGGATATGTCGGGTACCGGCCAGAAAGAGGCCGATGAGTACCAGGTCGGCGATGAGCAGGCCCAGCAGCGTGTTCGGCACCCGTACCGGTCCCACCGGGAAGGTCTCCGCTGCCATCTGAATATGTGGCTGCACAACCCATTTATTTCCCAGCGGGCCGATGACGCACGAAAACGCACACAACCCAATCAGAACAATAATCGCCAGAACCGTGCCTACTCGCTTCATCTCCACCTCCGGAAAATGGGCGGATGCAGATGATCGCAGATTTTTTACTCTTCCGCCCCTTCGTCCCCTCGCTCCTCAGGCGGATAGGCCCGCCGGGCCGCAGAGAGGGCCAACCGAACCACCAGATAGAGGCTGACCGGGATGCTTGCCAGTACCAGCCCCAGGGTGAACCAGGGTTTCGTCCCCAGACGGCTATCTAGCCAAAGGCCTGCACCCAGTGCCAGCAGGATGACCACGACCGTCAGGCAGCCAACCTGCGCAGCCGCCTCCGCCAGAAACACCCCCTCCCGCCATCCCAACCCCTTCCGCTCACCCATTTACCTCACCCCCCCAATGGCACACGCTCAATGAAGGCCTTAGCCAGCCGATTTCCTCCCACCTTGAAACCGCAGAGGGCGCAAACGTCCTTTGCGTTCCTTGCGGTTAAACTTCTCAGAACCACCCTGCGCTGGCCTGCCACACCCACTGATAGACCGGATAGGCCAGAATACCCAGCAGGACGATCGCTGCCATCGTGATGCCCAGTACCCATTTGGACGGTGCGGGCACCTCCAGCGGTTCTTGCTCCTGTTCGGAGCGGCGCTCAAAGACCACTTTCACCACATTCAGGTAGTAGTACAGGCCGATGATGACGTTGATCACGCCCACCACCGTCAGCGCAATGAGGCCGCTCTGGATTGCGCTGGCGAAGATGAGCAACTTCCCCACGAACCCGCCGAAGGGCGGCACGCCCCCCAGCGAGAAGAGCGCCAGCATCAAACTCCACCCCAGAAACGACGACCGCCGCGCCAGCCCGGAGAAACCCTCTATCTCCTCGCTCCCGGTCAGGTTGGAGACCTGCACCACCACGGCGAACGCGGCGATGTTCATCACCGTGTAGACGATGAGATAGAAAGCCGCAGACGCCACCCCCATCTGCGAGGCCGCTGCCCCGCCGATGAGGACGTACCCGGCCTGGGCGATGCTGGAGTAGGCCAGCAGCCGCTTGATGTTCTTTTGCCAGACCGCAAAGGTATTGCCCAGCGTCATCGTCACCATAGAGATGGCAACCAGGAGCACCACCCAGGTCATCTCCAGCGCAGGGAAGAGGAACTGCAGCGCCCGCAGAAGCACTGCGAACCCTGCCGCCTTGGAGCCCACGGAGAGAAACGCGGTGATGGGCGTCGGCGCACCCTGGTAGACATCCGGCGCCCAGAAGTGCATGGGCACCATCGCCACCTTGAACCCGAAGCCCACCAGTACCATCAGGAAGGCCAGCACGGCCAGCGGGAAGCGCACAAACCCTATCGCCGACGCCACTTGGGCATACCCCGTCCCACCTGCGAAGGCGTAGAGCCAGGAGAAGCCGTAGAGCATCACCGCCGAACTGAAGGCCCCGAACAGGAAGTACTTCAGCCCCGCCTCCGCCGACTGCGGCGTTTCCCGCATATAGCCAACCAGGACGTAGGCGCTGATGCCCGTCAGTTCCATCGCCACATAGAGCATCACCAGATTTTCGGCGATCGCCATCAGCGACATCCCCAGGAGCGAGAAAAGGAGCAGGCCATAGTACGGGCCGTCCTGGCGCAGTGGCTGGAAGTCCATAGACATCAGCGCCACCAGGATGCCGCCCAGCAGGAAGATGACACGAAAAACCCCCGCGATGCCGTCTATCTGCACCACGCCACCGAAGGCCGGCCCCTGCGGCAACGGCACCAGCAGCGTGACCAGCAGAACAACGATGAGCCCCGCCGCCGTCCAGAGCCCCAGCGTCCGCTTCCGCTCCGCAGGCAGCGCCAGGTCCACTCCCAGCACCACGATCGCCAGGGCGAGAAGGAGAAGTTCCGGCAGGATAGAGAGAAGCCAGGTCGGATTGAAGGCTGTGAAGCCCATTTATGCACCTCCCAGGACAGCCAGAACGGATTGGACGCCGGACTGAATGACCGGCAGGACGAGGAGCGGGTAGATGCCGCCCGCAATCAGCGGCAGACTCATCAATGCGATCGCGACTTTATCCAGCGGGCCGACGGGCGGGATGTCGGCAAACTGCGGCTTCAGTTCGCCCATAAATACATACTGAAACGCCCGCAGCATATAAGCCGCCGTCCCGATAATCCCCAGCACCGAGATGATGGCGATGGCCGGATACCAGGGCGCTAAACTCGCCGCCTTCCACAGTCCCAGGAATACCTGCACCTCGGCGACGAAGGCCAGGAAACCGGGCATCCCCATAGAGGCGAAACCCGCAATGGCGAAGCCCAGGGCCGCCGGCGCCAGCCGCCGGATTATGCCGCCCAGTTCTTTGATCTCACGGATGTGAGTCCGGTCGTACACCATCCCCACAATCGCAAAGGACATAGCGGCGATAATGCCATGCGCAAACATCATAGTGACGGCGCCGCTCCAGCCCAGTTCGTTCATCGCGGCGAAGCCCATCAACACCACCCCCAGGTGGGCAACACTGGCGAACCCGATGATGTACTTGAAATCGGTATGAACCAGGGCGATGAACGTGGCATAGACGACATTCATCACCATCAAGAAAACGATGTAGGGCATCCAGAACTTCGCCCCCTCCGGGAGCAGCAGCACCGCGACCCGGAAGGCGGTGAACGCCCCGACATTCTTCAGCACGCCCGCGTGGAGCATAGAGACAGCAGTGGGCGCGGCGGCGTATCCGTCGGGGGACCAGGAGTAGAAGGGCCAGAGGCTCGCCAAGACGCCGAAGCCCACAAAAATGGGCAAGAACCACGTCCGCTGGAACTCCGGCGAGAACTTCACCCCGCCCAGCGCGACCATGTCAAAAGTCCGCAGGCCGGATGTGAAGTAAATGGCCAGGATGCCGACCACGGCGACCAGGCTCCCCAGAAGCAGGTAGAGGGTCAGTTTCATCGCCCCGTACTCCCGCAGCGGCTTCCAGCCCCAGTTGACGATCAGCAAGTAGATGGGGAAGAGGACCAGTTCGTAAAAGAGGACCAGCAGGAGAAGGTCCAGGAGCGTGAACGCGCCGAAGACCCCCACGCCCATCAGGAGCAGGAGCGCGAAGAACTCGCGGGGCCGCTCCTCTATATGCCAGGAGATAAGGACGGCGCAGAAGAGGAGCAGCGCGTTCAGCAGGACCAGCATCACCCCCATCCCATTGACGCCCACGTAGTACGAGGAGCCGATGACGGGAAGCCAGGGCACCTGCTCCACGAACTGGTAGCCGCCCAGGGCCCGGTCGTAGGCCAGAAAGACCCAGACGGCCATGAAGAGAGAAATGAAGGCACCGGCTGCCGCCAGCACCTTCGGCTCCGTCTGCCGGTCTTTGGGCAACAGAAGAATCAGAACCGCCGCAATCACCGGTGCGAAGATGATGACGCTGAGGAATGGGAAATTCATCGTCACCTCACCTTGTGGTTTCCGAATTACGGGTATTCTCTACCCGATCAACTGCATCACCGCCGCATTGAACAGATTGATCAGCCACGACGGCCACACACCAATGATGAACATCAGCGCCATCAGCGGCGCCAGGGCGATGGCCTCGCGGGCGTTGATCTCCGGCATCGTCTCCCAGCGCGGGTTCAGCGGCCCCAGAAGGACCTTCTGGATAGTCCAGAGCAGGTAGGCCGCCACCAGCACCAGCCCAATGGTCGTAGCAGCGGTGATGGCCGGGAAGACCGCCCAGGCCCCCCGGAAAACCATAAACTCGCTGACGAAGCCGTTCAGCCCCGGCAGCCCCAGCGAGGCCAGGGTGCAGAAGAGCAAGATGCCACCGTAGGCCGGCACCACCACCCCCAGACCGCCAAAGTCCTTCAGATTGCGGGTGTGGGCCCGCTCATAGACGACCCCGACCAGGGCGAACATCGCTGCTGCGGTGATACCGTGGTTGAACATCTGCAGGACCGCGCCGTTGGTCGCCAGCGCTGCGTCCAGCACGTTCACCTCGCCGCCCAGCGCCTTCGCCGCCACCGCAACCCCCAAGATCACGAAGCCCATATGCCCCACCGAAGAGTAGGCCACCAGCCGCTTGAAGTCGTCCTGGCCCAGAGCGGAGAAGCCGCCGACCACCGCCGCCGCCAGCCCCAGCAGCGCCAGCACCCACGCGTACTGCACCGACTGCTCCGGGAAGAGCGGGAGCACCAGCCGCAGGAAACCGTAGGCCCCCAGTTTCAGGAGTACCCCGGCCAGAATCATTGAACCGGCCGTCGGTGCCTCGGTATGGGCATCGGGCAACCAGGTGTGGAAGGGCCAGATAGGGACCTTGATAGCGAAGGCGATGGTGAAGGCCCAGAACCCGATAGTCTTAATGACCGAGATGGGCAGGCCGAAGAGGGAGCCACTGAACGCCGGCCAGACCTTCTGCAACTCCACGATGTCAAAGGTCTTCGCCGTCAGGCCGATGACCTGGATGGCCAGCAGAAGTCCCAGCGACCCCGCCATCGTGTAGAGCAGGAACTTAAAAGCCGCGTAGGTCCGTGCTGGGACTTTGTACCCGCGCCACAGTTCCCGCTCTCCGTGCTCGCTCCCCCAGCGGTTGATGAGGAAGAACATCGGGATCAGCCCAATCTCCCAGAACAGGAAGAAGATCAGCAGGTCCAGCGCCAAGAAGACCCCCAGCATTCCCGTCTCCAGGAACAGGAAGAGGGCGAAGTAGGACCGGACCTCCTCGTGGATGCTGAAGGAGACCAGGAGCGCCAGCGGCGCGAGGAAGGTGGTGAGGAGTACCATCACCAGGCTAATACCGTCAATCCCCACATGGTACGAAGAACCGATCTGTGGGAACCACTCCACCCGCTCCTCAAACTGGAAACCGGGCGCGCCGGGCTGGAAATTGATCCACACGATGACCGAGATGGCCAGCGGGATCAGGCTGATCAGGAGTGAGACCCACTTGATGAGCCGGTCCTGCTCCTTCGGCAGGAGCATCACCAGTCCGGCCCCGACCAGAGGGACGAAGAGAATCAGGCTGAGCAGATGTTGCCAGAAGAACTCCACGGTCGGACCTCCGTTGCGTGAAAATCGCGGAGAGGGGTGAGCGACGGCAAAGCCGCCGCTCATATCCCAGAAACTACGGCGTCACCCCCAGATAGAGCAGATACAGCAGCGCGAACGTGCACAGGAAGAACAGCACCGAGACCAGATAGTGCTGCACCTGGCCCGTCTGCAGGGCCTGGCGGAATTCGCGACCGATCAGGCCGACCAGTTTCGCCGAACCGTCCACCATCCCGCCGTCAATGACGTAGCGGTGGACCCAGCGGTTGAGAATACCCCAAAATTCGCCCAGGCGGGCAAAACCGTGCAGGATACCGTCTATGATACCCTGGTCTATCCACTCGTAGGCCACCTTCGCCAGCCAGAGGGTGGGCCGGATGACCACCAGGCCGTAGAATTCGTCGATGTAATACTTGTTGCGCAGGACGGTGTGCACCGGCCCCAGCCAGCGGACCAGCGGGTCGGTCTCGCCCTCTGCCAGCGGGCGCCGCCCGTAGACCAGCCAGCCGCCCAAGAGCCCCAGCAGCGCGGCCCCCACCGAGATGGCGACCGGAGCCGGGTTGAACGGCGGCGCCTTCGGTGCCTTCCCCAGCGTCGCGCCGACGAAGTGGTGGAACCAGTTACCGTGGAACAGCGCCTTGCCCACCTCGCCCAGCACCGGGAAGTCCTCCGGCACACCCACGAAGCCGAAGAAGAGGGCGAAGAGCGCCAGCACCACCAGCGGCCCCGTCATCACCCAGGGCGTCTCGTGGGCATGCTCCGCATGGTGGCTGCGCGGATGGCCCAGGAAGGTCAGGCAGATTTGCCGCATCGTGTAGAACGCGGTGAGGAGCGCGCCCGCCGCCAGTGCCCAGAAGACCGTCGGGTTGTGGGCCCAGGCGTGGGCCAGAATTTCGTCTTTGCTCCAGAACCCGGCGGTGATGATCGGGAACCCGGCCAGGGCCAGCCCGCCCACCAGGAAGGTCCAGAACGTGACCGGCATCCGCTTCGCCAGCCCGCCCATCCTCATCATATCCTGCTCGTGATGAGTGCCGATGATGACCGACCCGGAGCCCAGGAACAGGAGCGCCTTGAAGAAGGCGTGGGTGACCAGGTGGAACGCAGCGGCGATGTAGGCCCCGATGCCCAGCGCCGCGACCATATAGGCCAACTGGCTGATGGTGGAATAGGCCAGCACCCGCTTGATGTCGTTCTGGGCGACGGCGATGGTGGCCGCGAAGACCGCGCTGAAAGTCCCAATGAGGGCCATCGCTTGCATCGGCGGTGTCCCGACGGCGTGCTCCAGCCCCACCGAGAGCAGCGGGAACGTCCGCACCACCAGATAGACGCCCGCGGAGACCATTGTCGCGGCATGGATCATCGCGCTGACCGGTGTGGGGCCCTCCATTGCGTCCGGCAACCACACATGGAGCGGGAACTGGGCCGATTTCCCCACCGTCCCGGCGAAAATCAGAAGCCCCACCGCTGCGGCGACGGAGAGGGTGGGAATCACCGAGGGCGTGATCGCCAGTTCGCGCAGCACCTCCTTGTTCCGCAGGATGGCATCAAAACTGAGGTTGCCTGTCTCCGTGTAGAGGTAGGCGATGCCGATGAGCATAATGACGTCGCCAATGCGGGTGGTGAGGAAGGCCTTGATCGCCGCCCGGTAGGCCGACGGCTTCTCAAACCAGAAGCCGATGAGCAGGTAGGAGCAGAGGCCCATAATCTCCCAGAATATGAAGAGTATCAGCAGGTTGTCGGAGACGGTGAGCCCCAGCATCCCGGTGGCGAAGAGGCTGATGTAGGCGAAGAACCGGCTGTAGCGGGGGTCGCCATGCATATAGCCCACGCTGTAGATGAAGATGGCCAGACAGGTGATGGAGACGAAGAAGAGGGTGATCGCTGTCAGCGGGTCCACGAAGACCCCCATCTCCAGCGCCACGTTCGCCGAAGGAAGCCACGGGATGCTCACGGCAATCGGGTGCTCGTAGAGTGCCTCACCGCCCCAGTCGACGACCGTCCAGAAGACATACTGGGCCATCAGGAAAGAGAGAGCCATCGCACCAATAGCAACCGAGTGGCTCAGCCGCTTCCAGCGATTGAGGAAGAGGATGATGAGAGCAAAGGCCAGGAACGGCGGTAGCGGGATCAGAACGGTCAGGAGTTCCAGGAGTTGGCGAGGGTCCATATCGTTGCTCCTACCACTTCAGCAGGTTGATCTGGTCTATGTCGGTGGTCCGGCGGCTGCGGTAGATGACGACAATGAGAGCCAGACCGACGGCGACCTCCGCCGCCGCGACGGCGTAGACGAAGGCTGCGAAAGCCTGTCCGACGGCCGTCGTCGGCTCACCGTATCGCCAGAAAGCCAGCAGGTTGAGGATGACGGCGTTGAGCATCAGTTCCACGCCCATCAGGATGGCGATGGCATTCCGCCGCGCCAGCACGCCATAGATGCCGATGCAAAAAAGAGCAGCCGCCAGGATGAGATACCAGGATAGGGGAATCATCGCGAGCGTTCCTCCTCAGTTCAATGCGTACACGGCGTTGCAAAAATAGTGCCGTCGTGATAGTTTGCCCAGGCGTAGATGGGCCACCCGGTCAGGTCAAAGGCCAGAGTCAGCGGGCCCCAGAACACCTCCGGCTCCAGAAACTCGCCGCAAGCGGCTATCTGGGCTTGATAGGACTCCCGCGTCTCTTCCCGCCGATGGGGAATCCCAACCCCAGCAGCAGGTAGAGGCAGACCAGGGCCAACAAGACCTTGAATATAACCGACCACTTCTTCCTGCTCATCCAACCATTAGAACGCCCAGAGCGGCCCAGGAAAAACGCAGATTTCTGAATCCGCGCGTATCCGCGTGCCGCTACCTTTCCCGCACGATGGTCACCGCGCCGATGAGGGCCATTACTAAAAGGACCGAGGCGACCTCAAAGGGAAGGGCATACCCTGTGGGGTCCACCAGCGTCACTCCCAGGATATGGATGGTGCTCTCCGGGACTGCTTCCGCCACGATGTTGGGGCGGATGTTCTGCAGGATCAGGAAAACGATCACGCCCAGGAGCACCGCCGCCAGCAGGGCTGCCAGCCACCACTGCTCGTTGGCGCGCGGCATCGGCTGGCGCATAAAGGCGCGGGTGAGCATAATCGCAAAGATAATCAGGATGCCGATGGCGCCCATGTAGATGAACAACTGCGCCGCCGCAAAAAACGGGGCCTCTAACAGAACGTAGAGGCCGGCCATCCCAAAGAGGACCAGCATCAGCCACAATGCGGCGTGGAAAAGGTTGCGGACGGTGACGACGGCGATCGCCCCGCCCAGCACCATCAGGCCGAAGAGGGCGAAGAGAATATGGGAGAGCGTGATAGTCATGCGGTCACCTCCAGTTCGGTGGCCTGGGCTGCCCGCCAGGCCCGCCGCGTCTCCTGCCGCCGGCCCAGCGCACTCACGCCCCAGACCGCCAGCACCAGCAGGACGTTGGAGAGCAGGAGAATCCCCGCCCGGGTCCAGACCGGTGCGCCGCCGGGGAAGGCCTCCGTAATCCCCTTGTTCACCAGTACCGTCACACAGAGGTTGGCGATCGCCAGCGGGGTCAGGAACTTCCAGTTGAAATTCAGCATCTGGTCAATTCGCAGCCGGGGGAGCGTGAGCTGGATGAACATCCAGGTCAGGATGACCAGCCCCATCTTAATGAAGAACCAGAGGGTCCCCAGAATCGGGGCCTGGTCCACCCATGGCCCCCGCCAGCCGCCCAGGAAGAGGGTAGTGAAGATGGCCGCAACAGCCACCGAGTTCATAAACTCGGCCAGGTAGAACATCCCGAACTTCATCCCGCTGTACTCAGTGAAGTAGCCGCAGACCAGTTCCGACTCCGCCTCCAGCAACTCAAAGGGACGGGCGTTGATTTCGGCCAGACTGGCCATGTAGAAGATGAACGCGGTGAGCGGCATTGCAGCCAGGAAAATTACGTTCTGCGCGTCCACGATGCCCTGCATCTTCATCGTCCCGGCGACAGCCACCACCGTCAGGACGGCCAGCAACTGGGGGATTTCGTAGCCCACCAGTTGGGCCACCGCGCGGAACGCTCCGACGGTGGCGTACTTGTTGTTGGACGACCAGCCGGCCATCAGGAAGACGAAAAGCGCGGCGGAGGAGAAGGCCAGGATGTAGAAGATGCCAATGCTCAGGTCGGTGCCGATGAGGGATCTACCGGGGCCGAAGGGGATAACCGCCCAGAGCATCACCGACGCAAAGACCACCAGCATCGGGGCCAGGTTGTAAGGGATGGGGTCAATGCCTTGCGGGCGGATGTCCTCTTTGACGATCATCTTGATGGCATCGGCGAAGGTCTGGAAGATGCCCCAGGGGCCGGCCCAGGTGCCGGAACTGTTGGGACCCAGCCGCCCCTGGATGCGGGCGGCAATTTTCCGGTAGGCCCAGATGAGAAATATGACGACGATGAGGGGGAAGAAACCCACCACCAGCGCGCCGACGGCCCGGACGACCAGAAGCGCCGAGGCCTCGGGAAGCCCCCACCCCATCAGCACCCCCTGGAGCCAGTCGCCGATGTTGACGATGGCGTTGGAGAGAAAAGCCAGCAGACGGGTGAGCCAGTCCATATTACGCACTCCGTACCTCGTATTCTGTTATGCCCACTCCAGCGCGCCCTTCTTCCAAGTGTAGAGCAGGGCCCCCAGCAGGAGCAGGAGGAACAGGACCCCCTCTATCACAGCATACAGAGGGAGCCAGTTGTAGATGAGCGCCCAGGGGAACAGGAGAATTGCCTCCACGTCAAAGACCAGAAAGGCCAGGGCAAAGATGTAGTACTGAGCCTTATACTGGACCCAGGCTTCACCGTGGGGGTAAATACCGCATTCGTACGGTTCGCTTTTACGGGGATGAGGCTTTTTGGGCCGAAGGAGCCAGGCCAGGGCAGGGGGTAAAACGCCTAAGAGCGCAGCCACAAGGAAGAGTAAGCCGACAAAGGTGAATTGTTCTAACAAGGACGGCCTCCTTGCAAGAGCATATGGAGTTGCGGCTCAAAACGACCTAAATTATAGCATGAGATGGAGAAATGGCAAACAGCGGCAAAGGCGAGGCCCATCAACCACGCGGTGAAGGGCTCGCCGCGTATTGGGCAGCAAGAGAGGAGAGAGATGGGGAATCCGGGTCTGGGGGCGGCGACGAAGCCACTGCCCCCACTCCTTTTCCCCAACAGCCTGCAGGACGCTGTGTTACAATCCCCGCTCCTGCGCCGCATGGGCCGCCGGAGCATAACACTGGAGCGTGTACTCCTTCAGCATCCGGCGGGTACAGAAGGCCGGGGCCACCGAACGGATGGCTTCTTTCATCACCCGAACCCATCCTCGGGGGACACCATCGGGGTCCCGGTGGTAGAAAAGCGGCGCTACCTCTTCCTCCAGCAGGGAGTACAACTGCGCCGCGTCGTGGGCATCCTGAGCCGTCGGGTCGGCGTCTTCCAGCGGGGTGATGGCCCACCCGTTCACACCGTTATACCCCTCATCCCACCAGCCATCCAGCACGCTCAGGTGGGGAATCCCGTTGATAGCCGCCTTCTGCCCGCTGGTACCGCAGGCTTCCAGCGGACGGCGGGGCGTATTCATCCAGACGTCCACGCCCTGCACCAGATAGCGGGCCACATGCATATCGTAGTCTTCAATGAAGGCAATCCGTCCGCCGACTTCCGGGTCCTTAGCGAAAGTATAGACCTGCTGCAGGAGATATTTACCGGCATCATCAGCGGGATGGGCTTTCCCGGCAAAAATGAACTGAACCGGACGATACGGGTTGTGCAGGATGCGTTTCAGCCGCTCCGGGTCGTGGAAGAGCAGGTTGGCTCGCTTGTAGGTGGCAAACCGCCGGGAGAAGCCGATAGTCAGCGCCTCCGGGTCCAGGAAGGCCCCCGCTATCAGCACCTGGTCGGGGTCCATCTCGCCGGAGATGCGCCGCTGGCGGGCCCGCTCCCGGATGAACGCCATCATCTTCCGTTTCTGGTCCTCGTGCAAGGCCCAGAGTTCTTCGTCCGGAATATCGTCCAGCCGCTCCCAGAGGTCTGGTTCATCATATCGCTCCAGCCAGTCGCGGCCCAGATACTTGCGGAACAGGCGGTTCAGCGGGCCGGGAATCCATGAGGGCAGATGAACGCCGTTGGTGATGTGGGTGATGGGGACATCCTCTTCGGGCTTGTCCGGCCAGAGGACGTGCCACATCCGGCGGGTGACCTCGCCGTGCAGGCGGCTGACACCGTTGCGGTAATCGGCAAAGCGCATCGCCAGCGCAGTCATATTCCACTGGGGACCATCCGGGCCGTTCAGCCGGCCCAGTTCCAGGAATTCCCCCCGGCTCAGTCCCAGTTCTTGCCAGTAGCCGTGGAAGTAATTCTCCACCATCGACAGGTCAAAGACGTCGTGCCCAGCCGGGACCGGTGTGTGGGTGGTGAAGATGGTGGTTGCCCGTACCGCTTCTGCCGCCTGATCAAACGCCCATCCCTGGGCAACCAGTTCCCGAATCCGCTCCAGGACCAGGAAGGCACAGTGGCCTTCGTTCATATGCCAGATGATGGGGTTGACCCCCAGCGCTCGGACAGCCCGTACGCCGCCGATGCCCAGCACAATCTCCTGGCTGATGCGGGTCTCCCGGTCGCCGCCATAAAGGCGGGAGGTAAGCATCCGGTCCCAGGGCTCGTTCTCCGGCAGGTTGGTATCCATCAGACAGACGGAGATCCGCCCAACCTGGACCTGCCAGAGAGCAACCTGAACTGAACGGTTGCCCAGTTGGACCCGAACGCGGACCGGGTTCCCCTCTGTATCCCGGATGGGAAGCAGCGGGGTTTCTTCTATGCGGAGAGGCTGATAGAGCGCCTCCTGCCAGCCGTGAGAAGGGACACGCTGGCGGAAGTAGCCTTGCGAATAGAGGAATCCCACACCCACCAGTGGCAGGCCCAGGTCGCTGGCCTCTTTGGCGTGGTCGCCTGCCAGGATGCCCAGACCGCCGGAGTAGATGGGGAGAGAAAAATGGATGCCGAATTCGGCGGAGAAATAGGCAATCGGTCGCGAGTCCGGATAGACCCGACGCCCCCAGAGGTGGCCATTGCCCATATCCCGGTCAAAGGCCAGGACGACCGCGTCGTACTGGCGCAGAAACAGCGGGTCCTTTGCGACCTCCTGGACCCGTTCCGGCGTGACCTCCAACAGCATCCGCACCGGGTTGTGGCCGGTGGAGCGCCAGAGGGGGTAATCAAACATCTTGAAGAGGTCGCGCGCGTCCTGATGCCATGACCACCAGAGATTGTAGGCCAGGTCTACCAACCGCTCTATGCGGGGCGGCAGTTTCTCCCGAATGACAGCCGGAATTTCTCCCATACTCCCTGCTCCAGGCTCCGTATTCCCTATCTCGTTCCCAACACTAATATCAGGGTGAGGACAGCAGCAGTAACCAGACCGAATTCCAGCAGGACGGCCGGTTTGAGGCGATCCAGCAGATATTGCTGAGCGATACCCGTCGCCAGATAGAAGGACAGCAGCAGAAGCAGGCTGGCTGTCCAGTTATCCAGCCGCCAGTAGTTCAACGCCCAGGTTATCTCCCCGACCAGCAGGCCAATGACGGCGGAATAGAGGACCACCCGCGCCGCGCGGGTCTCCGCCACTCCCAGCAAGTCCAGCGCGATGAGAAATGCCACCAGCGTCACTTCCGTCGCGGTGATCAGGCTGCGGGCCCGGGTGCGGTAAATCAGGTAGAAGAAGAGCAGGGCCAGCAAATAGGCCAGGATGTTCAGGCCCAGGCGAGCCCGGGTGGCGGCAGGATGGCGGGGGGAAAGCGCGGCGAATTCGGCTTCTACGGCCAGGCCAATGACGATCGTGGAAAGGAGAAGTCCCCCGGCCCAGACGATCTCGGTGGGCGCAAGTTCCACCAGATAGGCCACCATTCCGCCCAGGAGGCCCGGGAGCACCCAGGAGAAATAGAGGGGGCGCGGCAAACGGTCGGGGGCATCGGGGTGGGCCGCCAGGATATAGCGGGTCCCCATAGTCACCAGGCCTGCGACCAGGACAACCAGAAGCCCTTGACCCGTCAGGTTCACCTCCAGGGGAGAGCCCAGCAGGTGAAACCGCCGGGTGACCTGGGGCAACTGGACGAAACGGAAAAGCACGCTGGTCAACAGGATCAGCGCGATCAGTACCGACAGCCGGTCCCGATTCAATCGGGGAATGCGTTCCGCCATTAACGGGGCAAATTGTACCCTCAGGCGGCCATTTTGTCAACCCCAGGACAACTCCTACGGAGTCGCCCTTCTGCACAGAGGTAGATACACCCGATACCCCTGGACCTGGAATGCCAGCCGGGTCGTGTTCCCCACGGCGTCGGCCACCGAGACGACCCCCGAATCCCCCACCCGCAGGCCCAGGTCGCGCGTATCCAGCCGATAGCGGCCCGACCCGTCCGCCACCGTCCGGCGGGAGACCGAAGTCCACCCCCGGGGGAACGTCACTTCTACCAGACTGCCAGGCGGTGCCTCTCCCTCCAGTATCTGCGCCGCCCAGTCGTGGCTGGCGGTCAGGCGAGGAACAACCCATTCTGCTTCCTCGCCGACCTGGACCAGCACCAACCGATCGCCGGCCCCGATCGGACGGGAGAAGCAGACGGAGAAGTAAGCATTGTACGATGAGGCCGTCCCGGTAAGGCTCTCCGTGGACCCGTCGGCGGCCTGGAGGGTGGCGGTGAAGGGCGCACTGGTCATGCCGGCATAGCCGCTGGCGCATGGTTCCCCCAGAGTGACGAACCAGGCCCGCGCGCCAAATTGCAGGAAGACCCAATGCCCCTGAGGGTTGGTGTATCGGACGGTCCCCCACATATCCGCGGAGATCGTTGCCTCCGGGAAGGAGACGGTGTAAGTCCCGGCTGCCGTCGCCGTCACCTGGCGGGAGAGGTAGAAGGGGTGGGCGTTGATAGAAACCTCCAGAGGGCTATTCGGCGGCGCCTGCCCGGAGACGGTCGCTGTCGCCCGGTCTATCCGCGCCGTCAGCCAGGGGATGGTCAGGGTGATTTCTTCCCGCGCGGTGGTGACGGTCACCGTATCACCAGGGCGCAAGGGGTTCCCCATCGCGGCGCTGAAATGTCCTTCCGGCCCGGCATAACCCGAGGCGAAACCAGGGATGACGGTGTAGGAGGTCAGCGGATGCAGAATGCCGTAGAGATAGTTGTTGAAAAGTCCGGCTTCCAGGCGGGGGAGGACATCGTACACGTAGAAATTGGTCCCCTCAGATTGCCACCAGACGGCGATATGGTCGCCCGCCGTCGGCGTGTAGATGCCGGTCAGGGAAATGGTGTAGCGACCCTGGGAGGTGACGGTCGCCGTGAAGGAGTGACGGAGTTCGTCATCACGACCGATCTCCCCTCGCAACGTCTCCCCCGCTGGGGCCTGGCCGAAGAGGGCGGGCATCTCCCGGTCCACCGACAGCGTCAGGGTAGGCACCGTCGTAGTGTAGACGGCCCCGCCGCTCTCTATCACCACCCGGTCGCCGGGAAAAATGAAGATGGGGATGGATCGGCTATCGCATCCCCCCGGCCAGGGGCAGACTTCGTGGAGGTATAAGTACAACCAGAAGGTGTCGTTCCAGGAAAAGTCAGCATAGGCCTGGGCTTTGATCAGTCCGGCGGGGTCCACCAACCGGATGGTAGCGGAAGGACAGCCCTGGCCGGAGATGCCGCTCAAGTAGTTACCGCCGACAAAGACGGAGGTGAGGACGGGCCGGCAATAATGGGTCCGGAAGGGCCGCAGGACGGTGTGTCCCTCCGAAGTGGTCAGGGAGACCTCTCCGGCACTGCGGTGGGTGAGGTCCGCCAGCCCCCGGAAGTCGGCAACGTAGGTCCCATCGGCTCCGGCGGTAACGACCTGGGAGACCCAGACGAGAGGCGGGGGAGGAGAAGGGTCCCCGCCGCCCATAGCGGAGGCTCCGCCCGGCAACCCGCCAGCGAAGAGACCAGCCATCCCGGCCTCTGCCCAGACGCGCAGGGTCAACTGGGCCCCTAGCGGCGCCTCCCCGGAGACGGTATCGGAGAGGACGTCCACCTGCGCGGTCAGGTTGGGAAGGGTCAGCGCGGCCTGGACGCCGCGCGGCGTCTCCACCGTGAGGATATCCCCGCTCTCCAGGACTGGGTCAGTCTCCTGGCTCAGGTCCGCAAAGAACGCGATGCCTGATGAACGGAGAAGGCGGACATCTTTCAGTGCGCCCGCTGGCCCCTGGATAGTGACGGTGAGCGGAATGTTCGTCCCGTCCACCTGTCCCTGGAAGCGGGAGCCGTACCAGAACCGTTCCCGGCCCAGCAAGACCCGGAGGTAGGGGACGGCGAAGCGGGCGAAGGTTTCGTGGCCGTCGGGGCCCTGCGCGAAGGCGGCGCCGAAGTCAGCGGAGGCGAGGGGAACTGTCGCAGTGTAGCGGCCCTGGGCCGTCGCAGTGACCCGGACCGAGGCATAAGGTTCCCGTTGCCGGATGGATTCATAAGACCATTCCAGAGGCCCGCGGAAGACCTGCACCCATACCGGCGTACTTGCCGGGGCTTCCCCCAGGACCTGGCCTCCCGCCCGGTCAGTCCAAGCGGTCACCGGGAGAACGGTGGTGGAAAAGGTTTGGCCAGCGGCGTGGGCCCGGACCTGATAGCCGGGGAGCAACTGCGGGAGGCCCTCCCATTTCTCCGACCACCAGAGCCAGTCCTGAAAGTGGCCATCCTGTCCGGCCCAGGCCCAGGCTTCGAGCAATCTCCCCGCCGCATCGGTCACATCCAGGGTAACTGCGGAGCACGGAGAAGCCATCCCCATCACTTCCGGACCATTCACCTGGACCTGAAGGAGCGGCGCAACGAAGCGCAGGTAGGCGGCCCGATGGGGGGCCTCGTTCCAGACGACGAAGCCGGTATCGCCGGGGCGTAGGTCGGCCCACCCGACCTGATAGGTCCCCTCCGGAGCGGCAACAACGGTCTGGGTCAGGACCTGCTCAGGGGCGGCGCGGGGGTAGAGGTAAAGGGCCAGGGTGTCCGAGGGCGGAGCGGTGCCAGAGATGACCTCCGCATCGGGGTCGGCCTGCGCGGAGAGCGGCGGGACGGTGAGGCTAAGGACGGTGCTGCCCTGAACGACCCAGACGACATCACCGGGAAGGAAGGGGTCAACGCAGTATCCATATCCTGCCAAGGAAAATGCGGCGATGTACAGATAGCCATCGCCCTCGGGAACGGGCTGGACGGTTGCGCTGCGGAGGGTCGCCTCCCCCCGGCTCACCCGGACGAAGACGGGGGCCGGGGAGGGGATCCGCCCGGCGACAATCCAGTCTGTGAGATGGACGTGGAGGGAGGGGAAAGTGACCTGGAGGCGGACTCCGGAGGCGTCACGGGTGCGAATCACTTCCAGCCAGTGGGGGTCGGGAGAGGAGGGCTCTCCTCCGCCAGTGATTTCCATAGCAGAGGGAGAAGGGAGGGGGGAAGCGTCGGTTGAGGAGCGGGAGAGGGCGACTCCCACCAGCGCCCCCAAGAGCCCAAGCAGGACGCTTATCCAGCAGAGGCGGAAGGAGAGCATGCGCCTCCTTTCTGCTACAAGAAGGACCACGGATGAAACCACGGATTACCACGGATTACACAGATTATATGGATGATGCGGATTTTTTCCTTAAAATCGGCGCAATCTGCGCCATCCGTGGTTCCTGTAGCAACTTCACCGACCGTGAGCAGTCCGCAGGCGACGGGAGATAACCAGTAGAATAATGAGCCCGGCGGCCAGGATGAGCGCGGTGTAGGCCCCGATACCGGTTTGGGCTGGTGGGCGGACGGCGGTGGGGGTTGGTGTGGCCGCGCCCGAGGTTGTCCCTGCACCTGCCGTCACCGCACGCGTGGCCGTCGCGGTGGGGGTCACCCGGGGGGTCGGCGTTGCCTGCGGTGCCGCAATGGTGGGCGGCAGGGTCGGTGTGGGCGGAACCGGCGTCGGGGAAGGTTCCGGCGTTGCCGTTGGCTCGGGGTAGGCCTGAGCCAGGGCTGCTTCGGCAGTGGCCGTCTCGGCCATCCCGACGATCATCTCCTCAGGGGTGGCGGTGGGCGGAATCGCTGCCTGTCCGCCGAATATGACCCCCCGGCCAACAGTGAACAGCCAGACGCAGAAGGCGATGATGCCGATCAGAAGCAGGCCTCCCATCACAGCGACCAGGATGATGAAGGTCCGGTTCTGTCGCTCACCGGCTTCTTCGGCCTCCGCCTCCACCGGTTCCTCCAGTTCCAGGTCTATATCTTCTAGCATACTTCGCTCCTTTTGGCCATTGGACCACAGATGACTGGCCGCTGACCAACGTTGTCGTCCGTGGTCTGTCGTCAGGATCGGATGACTTCCAGGTTGAAGACCGGCACGATCAAAGGGGACTCTTCCCCTAATACCGCAATTTTAGCGACCGGCAGGTGGTTTCCCGTGGTCGGACGTCCTGCGTTGATAAAAGCGACCACGGTGCCGGTTTGACCCGCGTACGGAGCCCGGATAACCCGGACCATGTCCCCCACACTGAGCGCTATGTCGGGCAGTTCCAGGGGGCCAGTCCCCGGCTCCGCAGGGAGAGGCACGATAATTTCGGGGCGAAGGACAGAGCGCCCGCCAGCACAACGTCCATCTAACACCGCTTCTCGTCCGTTGTAGGTGGACAGCAACTGGAAACATCGGGGGGACATGGGGACATTCCCCGGCCCCTCAGTGGCCAACACAGGAAAGGGAGCCTGGTGCGCTTTCTCCAGCAACTCTGGCGCCAGTCCCCCTACGACAATCCCCCGCACTTGCATCTCTATGGCTTGATCCAGGGCGTCCCCATCTGCCAGGGTGCCGCCGATCAGAATCGTCCCTCGGCATGAAGCATCTATCATCCGCACCCGTAGGGGCTTCTCCCGGGAATCCGTCAGGACGCGCAGGACTCCGAACCCTTCCTGCTGATTGCCCCAGGCGCACTGGATGAGGGCGCCGGCTACCTGAATCGTCACACTTTTCCCCCGGATGACTCGTCTCACGACGCCGGGATAGCCCGCACGGACCTCTACAATCTGCGGAGGGGCCTCAAGGATGAGTCGTCCGCCGCCGATGCCCGTCACTGTCCCGGTGATGGGCGCCCGACAAACCCGCTGGGTTAGCCCCCCCCGGGCAGCGAGGACATCCCCCTGCCGGACCTCCTGTCCGGGCTTCACCTTGAGGTAGCGGCGGACGGCCCGACGAGGCACGCCCAGTATTTGGGCCAGGTTGACGATCCGGAACTCCCCGGGCACGGCGGCTTGTCCAATGACCTGCACGGGTTCTACCCGGTCTCCCTCGCGCACCAGAATCTCCCCCTCGCCGGGAAGTAGCCGTTCCTTCCGGATAATGGTCAGGGGCGAGATGACTGTCTGAGGAAGATAGAAGCGCATATTCCTCATCCTCCCACGTCCCAGAGCCACTGCTGGACCTGGGCCATTCGGGCGTACGGGTCGGCGGGCAGTTGGAGCGGACGGCCGCGAGCGTCCACGATCAGTCCCACCAGACCGCCACAGACCCGCCGTTTGCCGCCGCGCCCCGGTCCCAACCCCACGTCTATCCGGCCGCGCGGCCGAAGTTCCAGCACGGCCTCCTCTCCAGGCGAAAGGGGGAGGACCTCCAAGGAGCCGTACGGAACCTCCGCGTCCAGAGTGCCGCCTTTTTCGTAATGAACCCGGATCCGCAGAATGATATCCCCCTTCCGGGCCGTGCCCACCGGGGCAATGACGGTCGCCAGGTTGACCAGACCGCCGTTATCCACTACTTCCACCGCCGCTATCGGCTTCAGTATAGCCACTGCTCCCAGCACTGGCGCTATGCCGTGAGCATCCAGTAGGAGGGTGGAAATTCCGATCGGTTCCACCGCGTCCAGGACCATCAGGGCCAGTTGGCCGGGGCGGGGGACTGAGGCCAGCGCGCCTCCGCCGACCAGAATGGGATCAAAGAGGGGGGATAACCGGGGGTACGGTAGGGCTTTTCCGGGGCGCCAGGCCGGGCGGGCGGACCGAAGGGCTTCCCGGAGAACTTCCCGCACGATGCTCTGCTCCAGCCAGACTTCCTCCGCCTCTTGAGGGACGCTGGCCGGCCAGAGGGAACGGTAGTGCAAAACGGATCGCAGTTGTTCGGGTTTGAAGGGGACGGGCATCCAGCGCAGAAACGTCTCTGCCCCTTGTTGCTCTACCAGGCGCTCCACTCCGTATATGGAGCCCAGCCCGGCCCGCACCGTTATCGCTGGCTCCCCGCCGAAGACAGCCGTTACCAGAGTATGGGCCGCCCCCACTTCTATTCCTAGCGTCCCCTTGGGGGATTCGTCCAGGTACCAGATATACTGGATATACCGGGCAAAGGACTCACTGACGGGCATCAGGGGGACGTTCAACCAGCGTTGGAGAATTTCCCCGCCTGGCAGTTGGGCCAGTTGCTTCTGGCGATAGAGATTCTCCAGTTCGCTCTGCAGGCCGATCGGATTTTCCAGGGTCGGGGAGGGGAGGACGTTATCCACCGAACGGACGGAGGCCTGTCCGCCCACCAGGTCCACCACCTTCTGGCGAAGCGCGGTGTTGCCCGCAAAGAGCATCTGCGGGCGTTCCCCCTCCGGCAGCATAGAGCAGGCCAGCGCCAGTGTCTCCACCAGTTCCAGGACTGGCAGTACGGCTCCGCCGTCGGTGCCGCCCACTACACAGAGCACATCGGGCCGGCGCTGCAACACAACGCGAATCTGCTCCTCCTCGCTCATCTTGCGCCGGGGGTCCTGGACGATCAGGTCCTCCACCAGCGCGTAAGTGCCGGATACGGCGCGCTGGGCAACGGAGAGGCTCAGTTCAGGCACCAATCCAGCCAGTACCACCCGCAACGGGGTAGCAGCGCTGCTGACGGCCACGCAGGCATCCACCCCCACAGTTCCCTCCCGCTGGAGGATAATCAGGCGGCGGGCGTCATCCAGCAGCACCCTCCCGGTGATGTCTTCCACCTGCTCTATGGCGTGCTGGATTCCCAGGGCGACATCCCGCCACGGAGAGCCCGTTGTCGTCAGGGCGGCACCCCGGGCGACAAAATGGAAGGAGCCTTCCACTTGATCCAGCAGGATGGCTTTGGTCAGGACAGTGCCGCAATCCAGAGCCAGTATGGAGCCGATTCGCTGTTCGCGAGCCATAGGAGCCGTTAGTCGTTAGCCGGTAGCCATCAACGGTCAGTAGTCAGTCGCTGGACAGTGTCCGCGTCCAGACGTTCCACAACGCCGATGAGCAGACGGAGGGCCCGGTCATAGTCGTCCCGGTGGATAATGGCAGAGTGGCTGTGGATGTGGCGGGCCGGGACGCCCAGGACCACGGTAGGAACGCCAGTACCGTGAAGGTGAATCATCGCGCCATCCGTTGCGCCACCGGTGAGGGCGGAGAACTGGAGGGGAATATCCAGCGCTTTCGCCGTCTCTATCACCAGGTCTCGCAGGCGGAGGTTGGGGATCATGCGCGCGTCCACCAACACCAGGGTGGGGCCACCGCCCAGTTTCACCGCCGACTCTTCCGGTTTGATGCCGGGCACATCCCCGCAGATGTCGGATTCCAGGATGATGGCCACATCGGGATTGACGACCTCCGCACTGGTCTTGGCACCCCGCGTCCCCACCTCCTCCATCACCGTGGCGACGCCGTAGAGGATATTGGGGTGAGGTGCCCGGGCAAAGTGACGCAGCGCATCCACCATCAGCGCTACCCCGACCCGGTCGTCAAACGCCTTGCCCAGGTATGCTTTTCCGTTGGCCATTACCTGGAACAGCGCTGCCGGCACCACCGGGTCGCCCAACCGGACTCCGGCGGCTTCCACCTCCTCCTGGGAGGTGGCGCCGATGTCAATGTACATATCCTTCTTCTCCACTACCTTGTTGCGCTCCTCTTGAGGCAGGAGGTGAGGTGGCTTGGCACCGATGACGCCGGGGATATCACCCTTATGCGTTTTGACGATGACCCGTTGGCCCAGGAGGACCTGATCCCACCATCCGCCCATAGGGATAAACTTCAGGAATCCCTCTTTGGTGATATGATGGACCATAAATCCAATTTCGTCCATATGACCGGCCAGCATTACCCGAGGGCCCTCTTCTCCCTGACGACAGATGAGACTGCCGATGCGGTCCTGCTCTATAGAGCCCAGCGGTTCCAGATAACTGCGTACCAGGGCGCGTACTTCGTGTTCATATCCAGGGACACCGTGGGCTTCAGTGAGTGTGCATAGGAGTTCCAGTGTAGGGTCCATTTTGCCTCCTGATGGGACACCGGAAAAATTTCGCATAAAAGCAAAAGCGCGAGGAGGATTCACAGGGTTAACCCCTCCCACAGATATCTGGCTTGAGCGACGGCATCAAACCCCAATTCCCCGGGCTACTTATTCAATAATACACGATTTTGCAAATTTGTCCAGCGCGGGCACAGGGAGGTGGATTCCCTTTTCTCACAGAGGCCCCTCCTCCAGCAGGGCCAGAAACTCCGCCAGGATGACAGCCGTTGCCCCCCAGATTTTGTGGCTGCCCACTGCGTAGTACGGAATCACCATCTCCAGTCCGTCCCGCTCCACCCGGTCCTCCCTGCGGACGGCGAGGTCCCGAAATGTCGCCAGGGGGACTTCCAGCAGTTCCGCCACTTCCAGCGGGTCGGGCTGAAAGGCTGGGCGGTGCGGAGCCAGGGCGACGAACGGATGAACCATGTTGTGGCTGGCCGGGATGTAAAGGGGGGTCAACGGGCCCAGCACCTCTATCTCCCCGGTGGGGATGCCCAGTTCCTCGCGCGTCTC
This sequence comes from Chloroflexota bacterium, assembly GCA_014874475.1. Lineage (GTDB taxonomy): Bacteria > Chloroflexota > Anaerolineae > B4-G1 > DUEL01 > SpSt-77. The sequence continues at coordinate 11,897 of JADBJJ010000012.1, read as the reverse complement.
CCGGAGCGCCGTTTCCATCAGAGAGGTGTCTCCCTCTTCCCAACCGCCGCCCGGAAAGGAGACCTGTCCGGCATGATGGTCCAGGTTGGTCGGGCGGACGGTAAAGACCAGATGCAACCGGCCCCCAACCGGATAGAGGAGAACCAGCACTCCGGCCTGGCGGGGCGTGGACCCGTCCGGAGGGCGGAAGGGGCGGGGGCGCGGGGCCATGGTGACCTGCGCTGTTATCCCTGGCAGGGGGCGCCGCATCGCAGCGCGAATGTCCGCCTCACTCCACTCGCTTTCAGTCGTGCAGCACATGGCGGGCGATGACCAGGCGCTGGATTTCGTTGGTCCCCTCACCGATGGCACATAGACGCTGGTCCCGGTACATCCGCTCCACTGCGTACTCCCGAATGTAGCCGTAGCCGCCGTGAATCTGGATGGCCTTCCGACAGACCCGCTCCGACATCTCGGTGGTGAAGAGTTTGGCCATAGCGGCCTCTTTGGTAAAGCGCACCCCCTTCGTCCGCATCAGGGCGGCCCGGTAGACCATCAGACGGGCCGCTTCAATCTCTGTCGCCATTTCGGCAATCATCCACTGGATGGCCTGGAAGTTGGCGATGGGCTGGCCAAACTGGACTCGCTGCTTGGCATAGGCCACGGAGCGCTCAAAGGCTCCCTGAGCCAGCCCCAGCGCCATCGCGGCAATCGCCACCCGACCGGCGTCCAGGGTGGTCAGGAACTGCTTAAACCCCTCATTTTCTTTCCCCAGCAAGTTCTCCGCCGGAATGCGGCAGTCCTCAAAGAACAGTTCAGAGGTGACGGAGCCCTTTAGCCCCATCTTCTTCTCGTCCCGTCCGGGGCGGAACCCCGGCGTTCCCTTCTCCACGATGAAGGCGGAAATGCCCCGGGTGCCCGCTTCGGGGTCCGTCTTGGCAGTGAGGACCACCACATCGGCGACGGAGCCGTTGGTGATAAAACACTTCTGCCCGTTGATGACCCAGTGGTCGCCCTCGCGGACCGCGCGGGTGCGGGTGGCGCCCGCATCGGAGCCGGCCTGTGGCTCCGTCAGGCCGAAGGCACCGATTTTCTCCCCGCGCGCCAGGGGTACCAGGTACTTCCGCCTCTGTTCCTCGGTGCCGAAGAGGTAAATGGGCTCGCAGCAGAGGGATGTATGGGCGTCCAGTATAATCGCCATAGTGCCGGAGACGCGGGCGATTTCCTCCAGAGCCAGGACCAGGGCGATGTAGTCGCCGCCGGAGCCGCCGTACTCCTCCGGGAACGGCAATCCCAGGATGCCCAGTTCTCCCATCCGACGGAAAAGGTCTTCGGGGAACCGGTCTGTCTCATCTATCTCCTCGGCGCGAGGAGCGATCTCCTTTTCGGCGAACTCTCGCACCGTGCGTTGAATCATACGGTGTTCTTCAGAGAGTTCAAATTCCATATTGGCTCCTTCGCCAGGCAAGATTGGCTGTTTTCACCCCCCTGGTAGGGGTAAAAAGAGGGGGTTGGGGGTGGCCGTTGCACTGCTATCCCCCAACCCCGCCTCTTCTCCTACCGGTCTGGTGTGGAGAGCGGGAGCCGGACGTAGAAGCGGCTGCCCTCGCCCGGCGTGCTCTCTGCCCACACCCGCCCTCCGTGCCGTTCCACCATTTCTCTGACAATGGAAAGCCCCAGCCCCAGTCCCCCATAGCGCCGGGTCATCGGGTCCTCTGCCTGGTAGAACCGTTCAAATATGCGTGGGAGCGCTTCTGGCGGGATGCCTATCCCCGTATCGGCGACGACGATTTCAGCCATCTCGGGCCGGTGAATGGCGCGTACCTTTACCCGCCCCCCAGGAGAATTGAACTTCACCGCATTGGAGAGCAGATTGTCCAGCACCAGACGAATCTTCTCCCGGTCCGCCCGGACAATGAGCGGCGTCTCTGGAAGAATGCATTCTATGGTCAGCGCGCTGGATTCCGCCAGGGAGCGGTAAGTCTCACAGGCCAGAGCCACCTCCTCCCGCAGGTCAAACACCTCTCGGGAGAGCACCATCTCCCCGGTTTCCAGATAGCGCAAATTCAGCATTGTCTCAATGATATTTTTTAGACGGGTTGCCGCGCGCAGGACCCCTTCCAGTTCCCGACCTCCAGTGCCCTGTTGCTGGAGCAGAGAGGCGTAGCCCAGGACCAGACTGAGCGGCGTCCGGAGTTCGTGGGACGCGATGGCGATGAAATCCGACTTCATCCGGTCCAGTTCCCCTAACTTCCGGTAGGCGGCCCGCAGCGCCTCCACCAGGCGGGCATTCTCAATGGCGACGGTCGCCTGGGCGGCCAGCGCCGTCAGAATCTCCAGGTCTTCCTGGGTGAAACCGCTGGGGTCCCGTTTGTTGACGGCTTCCAGCACCCCGATGCACCGATCCCTGGCCTGAAGCGGGACTGCCAGAAGGGAGCGGGTTAGAAAGCCGATCTGCGCGCCAATCTGACGGAAGTGGCTGGGGTCGGTTGTCGCGTTGGCCACAATCATGGGCTGTCGATCGGTCAACACCCTGCCCGCGATGGAGCCGTGTACAGGCACGGGAATCTCCTTCAGGCGGGCGCTTATTTGCGGGTCGGCCGCCGTACAGAAGCGTAGATCGCCGCTCTGCTCATCCAGCAGGAGAATGGATGCCCCTTCACTGTCAGTCAGTTCGGCAGCGATGGAGACGATGCGGTCCAGCAAAGGCTCTATCTCCACTGTAGAGACCAGTTCCAGATTGACTTCCAGGATGCGCTCCAGTTGCCGCAACCGTTTTTCTAAAGAATTCATGGGCCCTCCTCAGCCCAAAGAGATGGGGACGTTGCGGCAGCATTGCAGCATCATCGGTCTGCGTCTTGAGGAAAGGGAGACGTGAAGTGAACCCAGACCGGCATACCCACCTCGGCCCAATCGTAAAGCCAGCGGGCATCCCGGGGGGGCAGGTTCACGCACCCATAACTACGGGTAAACCCGAAGGAATCGTGCCAGTAGGCGCCGTGGAGCGCGTACGTCTTGTGAAAATACATCGTCCATGGCACGTCCTCCAGGTAGTACCAGATGGGACTTCCATCCGTTGTGTCGGGGTTGCTCATTTTGGCAGCAGCAAACTTGCCCCAGATACGGAACAACCCGGACGGCGTCCAGGTGGAGCCGGGTCGGCCGCTGGAGATCATCGTAGCATAGACCATCCGCTCCCCCTCATACGCCGCCAGCGTCTGCTCAAACAGGTCTACCTCTATCCACCGCACGCCCGGCGCCACCCCAGCGGGCGGCGGATCCACCGTCACTTTGGAAATGTACTTCTGCTCCACCCACTGGTCGGGGCCGATGAGATACCACAGTTCGTCCGGTGCCCGGAACTCCTGGGCGTAGATGGTGACCACCTGGTAACGCCGATACAGCGGCGCAGCCGGGTTTGGCGCTCCCTGGGGGACACGGGAGGGGCGCACGGGGCGGTTGATCCAGCCGAAGGGGTATTCGGGCTGTCCGGAGAGATAGATCCCCTGGAAGCGAGAAGGGCGCCCGAATGTCAGCGCGTCGGCGAGGACGAACTCGTTGGCATTAATCTGAATCCACGTCTGCCCCTGATACTCCACCCGGCCCACCACACTGACCCACTGGTTGCCGGAATAGAGGATCCGCACCGGCGGCAGGCCCAGCGCAGCCTCCATTGGATGACGGTAGATTTCTAACGGGAGACGATGGACGTAGGCATAAGTGTACGGGACCACCTCCTCCTCGGGGTCAGGCTTCAGTTCCACCACCGGCAGTTGAGGGAGGGGATTGGGAAGACGGATATGGACGACCCGGAAGGCGGTGGCGCTGGGGCCGTAGTCCGGGCAGGACGACCGCCAGCGCCAGAGCCGCCCCGGTGTACAGACAATATCACTGACCCCGGTGCCAGGGATGGAGGGGGAAAGCAGGCGAGTCTCCTCCTCCGCCAGAAGGTCCGAGGCCGCGCTGGCGGGCATATCCCGCGCTCCTGCCGTCCCTGGCAGGAAGAGCCACAGGATGAGAAACCCGATGCAGAAAATACTGCGCTTTGCCCTCATACTCCCCACCCTCATATCCCTGCTCCCTGAAGTATAAGTTGACTTTCTCCACTTGTCAAATGACGAGTTTGGAAGTATCATCGTATTCAGACTTGCAATTCGGCCGCGAAGCGCAGCGGAATGGCGGCGCGTAACTTGTGCCACGGGCAACTGGAATCGCCTGGTGTCACGGCGGGCAGCGATTCCCTCTCTTTGTCCCTCAACCCTTTCGCCCTTCCCGCGACGGGGATGAGAAGGGGAGAAGGCGTACCTCAGGTTAAGGAGGAACAAATATGCGCATCGTTCTGGACGCGATGGGCTCGGATGGCCGGCCGGTGCCGGATGTCGCCGGAGGGGTCATGGCGGCGCGGGAATGGGGCGACGAAATCATCCTGGTGGGCCCCGAGGATGTGGTGCAGGCCGAACTGGCAAAGCATGATACCAAGGGCTTATCCATCACCGTCGTCCACGCCCCCGAAGTCATTGATATGCACGAACATACCGACGCGGTAAAGCGGAAACGGGATGCATCCATCCGCGTCGGCATGCGCTTGGTCCGGGACGGCCAGGCCGATGCCTTCGTCTCCGCCGGGAACACCGCCGCTGTGCTGGCTTCCGCTATCTTTGACCTGGGCCGCATTCGCGGCATCAAACGGCCCGCCCTGGCGACGATTTACCCGGTCGCCCCGAACCCTGTCCTCCTCCTGGATAACGGCGCTACGGCCGATTGCAAGCCCGAATACCTCCTCCAGTTCGCCCGAATGGGCATCGCCTACGTGGAGCGAGTCTGGGGGGTTCCCAATCCCCGGGTGGGACTGGTCTCCAACGGTGAGGAGCCGGATAAGGGGAACATGCTGGTGCGGGATACATACGCCCTGCTGGCCCAGAGCGGCCTCAACTTCGTGGGCAACGTGGAGCCCAAAGAGGTCACCCGGGGCGTCGCCGACGTGGTCCTCACCGATGGCTTCACCGGCAACGTGATGTTGAAGACGACAGAGGCCATCGCATCGTTCCTCTTCCGTTTCCTGCGGCGGGAGTTGATGGGAGGCCCGCTGAACAAAGTCGCGCTGGTGCTGCTGCTGCCGGGACTGGTGGCGATGTTGCCCGGGCTGGCGCTGCTGGTGCCTTCCCTGCGGCGGGTGGCCAAACGGCTGGACTACGCCGAATACGGCGGCGCGCTCCTGATGGGAGTGAACGGAGTGGTCGTCATCGGGCACGGGCGCTCCAACGCCAAAGCAGTGAAGAACGCCGTCGGGCAGGCCCGGCGGGCCATTATGGGCAACGTCCTGAATGTGGTGCGCGCAGGGGCTGCGCAGGCCGTCTCCGAGGAGGAGGAATGAGCCGTCCCCGTGTTGTCGTCACCGGCGTGGGCGCGGTCACTCCGCTGGGCCTGACCGCTGAGGAGACCTGGCAGGGGCTGCTGGCGGGCCGCTCCGGCATCGGCCCCATCACTCAGTTTGACCCTTCTCACCTGCCGGTGCGCATCGCTGGGGAAGTCAAAGGTTTTGATCCGGCCCGATATATGCCCTTTAAAGAAGCGCGGCGCGTGTCCCGCGCCTCTCAACTGGCCCTGGCAGCGGCGCAGGAAGCGCTGGCAATGGCAGGACTGACTCCACCGCTGGGGGAGCGGGCCGGAGTGGTCGTCGGCACCGGTATCGGTGGTCTGGAATGGGCCTTCGCCCAGGCGCGCTTGCTCTGGGAGCGGGGATGGGAGCGAGTCAGCCCGTTCGCCATCACGGCCTCGTTGGCGAATATGCCCTCCCATCACATCAGTCAGTGGGCACAGGCACTGGGTCCGATTCTGACCCCTGTCACCGCGTGCGCGGCCGGGACCCAGGCGGTGGGGGAGGGGGCGGAGGTCATCCGGCGCGGCGCCGCCGAGGTGGTGGTTGCCGGAGGGGTGGAAGGGTTCGTCCATGAGGTCGCCATCGCGGGCTTCGCGGCTATGCGGGCTATCTCTACCCGCAACGACGAACCGGAGCGGGCCAGCCGTCCCTTTGACGCGCAGCGGGACGGGTTTGTGCTGGCGGAAGGGGCGGGCATCCTGGTCCTGGAAAGTCTGGAGCACGCGCGAGCGCGCGGCGCGCCCATCCTGGCAGAGGTGCTGGGGTGGGCTACATCGTCGGACGGGTTCCACGTGGCCCAGCCGGACCCGGAAGGGCAAGGAGCGATGCGGGCGATGCGCTGGGCGCTGGCGGACGCGGGGATAGCCCCAGAAGAAGTGGATTACATCAACGCCCACGGCACGGCGACCCCCCTCAATGACGTCGTGGAGACGCGAGCCATTAAGGGGGTCTTCGGCTCCCATGCCTACCGAGTCCCGATCAACGCGACCAAGTCTATGACCGGCCACGCGATGGGCGGGTCGGGAGCCATAGAGGCGGTAGTCTGCGTGCTGACTCTGCGGGATCGGGTCATCCATCCAACCGTCAACCTGGAGGAGCCAGACCCGGAGTGCGACCTGGATTACGTCCCCGGGCAGGCCCGCCGGACCTGGGTGCGGGTAGTGCTCTCCAACTCCTTTGGGCTGGGGGGACAGAACGCCTGTGTGATTCTCAGGGCCTGGGAGGGGTAGAAACCACGGTCAGGAGGACAGATGCGCATTATTGCCAACGAAAAATACATTCGCCGCCGCGCTTTTATTGGGCGCTATGCCAGTATCGCCGGGCTTCTGGTCCTGCTGGTATCGTTCATCCTTTCCATCTTCTGGACGAGCGAGTCGGCCCTGATTCCGCTGGGGATGTGGCTGGCGTTGCTCATCGGTGTCGGACTTTCCATTGTTGGCGGCTACTATGCTGAGCGGTTTGAGGGGCCGCGCGCCCACTACCGGAGCGTCCGGGAGGCGCTGAAGGGGCTGGATAACCGCTACACCCTCTATCAGCACGTCCTTCCCTCCCCGCACGTTCTTCTGGGGCCGGACGGCCTGACAGTGCTGGTAGTCCGCTCCATCCCCGGTGAGGTAACCTATGAGAACGGCCGCTGGAAGTGGCGGCAGCGGTTCAAATTCCTGCGCTCGCTGGCCGGGCAGGAGGGGCTGGGCGTGCCGGAAGCGGATGTGGATTACGAACTGCGGCGGATGGCCCGCTACCTGGGCAAAATTCTGCCCGACGTTTCGGTCCCGATGCGGGGGGTCGTTCTGTTCACCCACCCGAATGTCAAACTGGAAGTCGAAAACCCGCCGGTTCCCACCCTGCTGGCGCGCAAATTCAAGGATTGGCTGCGAGGCCCTGGCACTGCGAAAGCGATGCCCGCCGCCGCACGCCGACAACTGGAAGAGGCGCTGCCAAGGGAAGGCCGATGAGGCCCATCTCTCCCGTTAAAAGTCGCCGCCACACTGCCTATTCCGTCCGGACGTTTACGTCCGGGCTCAAAAGGACGAAGCCTTTGAGCCATTTAGCCCCCGAAGGGGACTTCTGCGAAGATGATACGGAAAGCGCTTTTTGCCTGTTTTCTGTTGCTGGCCGTCGCGTGTCGGCCGGTGGGCACGCCCACTCCGCCGCCGACGGCCGTGCCGGTGGACGACACCCGCTACGTCCAGATGAGGGAGCGAATGGTGATTGAGACCATCCAAGCCAGGGGAATCCGAGACGAACGGGTGCTGGAGGCGATGCGGACCGTCCCTCGCCACCTCTTCGTGCCGGAGGAGGAGCGCCCCCAGGCCTATGGTGACTACCCGCTGCCGATCGGCTTCGGCCAGACGATCTCCCAGCCGTACATCGTTGCGCTGATGACGGAACTCCTGGACCTGAAAACCGGCGACCGGGTGCTGGAAATCGGAACCGGTTCCGGCTATCAGGCCGCTGTCTTGGCCTCCATCCCCGGGGTGGAGGTCTACTCCATAGAAATCATCCCCGAACTGGCCCGCAGCGCGGAGGAACGGCTGAGGGAGTTGGGATACAAGGTGACCTGCAGGCAGGGGGACGGCTACTACGGCTGGCCGGAGTACGCTCCCTTTGACGCCATCATCGTCACCGCCGCGCCGGACCATATCCCTCCGCCGCTGGTGGAGCAACTGGCCGTGGGCGGGCGGATGGTCATCCCGGTGGGGCCGCCGGGCGGGTATCAGGTGCTCTGGAAACTGGTCAAACAACCGGATGGGGAGTTGAAGGCCTACAATTACGGCGGTGTGGCCTTCGTTCCCCTCACCGGGCCAGGGGTCCAGCAGCACCGGATGCAGGAGACCGCCACGCCCAGGCCGAAGTGAGCCACGCCCCCAGATAGGCCGCCGCGCCGGCGATGAGGACGGCCCGGAAGCCCCAGGAGAGGGCCATCAGGGCCGCCAGGACGGAGGCGACGACGGAGAGCGCCCCGTTGACGCCCCATGCCCAGGGCACCAGCGCCGGTTCCCGCTCCTGGAGGGCCCCCAATAAGCGTGGGAAGGGCATACCCATCGCGATCCCCAGCGGGGCCAGGCCCAGAGCCGTTGCCGCTGCACGCGCCCAAAAGGGAAGCCCCAATAGCGGCCCCGAGAGCAGGGGCATCCCCAGGCCGTAGAGGACCACCATCCCCACCACCCCTCCCAGCGCCCGGTGTAGGGGGACGCGCTCCGATAACAGGCTTCCCAGTCCCGAAGAGAGCAACAGCGCCCCCAGAACCCCCGCCATCGCATAGGCCGGATGCCCCAGAAACAGAATGAACCGCTGGAGCAGAGGGATTTCCACCAGCATAAAGGCCAGCCCCAGGAAGCCGAAGGGGGCCAACTGGAGGGGCAACCTTTGCGGTTGCCCTCCTGGGACGGGCGCGGGGCCTGCCCGCACCGTTTTCCGCCCTGATAGCGGCAGGAGAATCAGGACAACCGCCGCGACGACGGCGATCCCCAATAGTGCCAGCAGCACCAGATATCCCGCCCCGCCGAACGGCTGCCAGATGTGGCCAGCCATTGCCAGCACCTCCGGCATTTGCCGCCAGCGGAAGAAGTGACCGAAGAACGGGCAGTCGTCGGTGGGTGGGGCAACGTCAAAGGGATAATCGGCCAGCCAACGGGCGCGGTCTTCGGCCTCCATCAGCCCGACGAAGGCCAGATAGTGCTCCGGGGTAGGCATGATGTTGTAGCGGTTGGCCTCCTCGGGCCGGATGTCTGGAGCATAAGCCAGGTCCAGGGAGCGGGCGGCGGCGAATTCCCGAATCGCGGCCAGTTCCGGCGCGGTGAAAGGGCCCCGGCGGGCCAGAATGAGCACCTGGTTGTAACTGCGCAGGGCGACCAGGCTCTGCGCTGGATCGCCGCCGGTCCGCTCCACTGCCTCCAGCGCCAGCGCGAAAGCCCGCACCTCCTCCGAAGGCGGCGACTGGGCCCAGCGGACCACCGCCAGCAGGCCGCTATCGGTCAGGCGGCGCATTGCGGCGACAAAGCCCTCCACGGTGTAGCGGTAGTTCTCCGCCAGACTGTAGGCGCCGGAGGTGACGGGGTGGTACGGGGCCGAGAGGGCCATAAGGATGACTTCGTACTCCGGGCCTGCGCGGGCCAGGAAGGCCCGCCCGTCCTCCACAAAGAGGTCCACTTCGGGGCGGTCGTAGAGGTCCCCTGCCCAGGCCCCCTGCGCGCGGACGGCGGCGACGACCAGAGGGTTGGGCTCCACTGCCGTCACTGACCCCGCCCCCTCCGCCAGCGCGACCCAGAGGTCCCAGCCGCCGCGCGGGTCCAGGACCAATGTCCGGGCCCCCGGCCGCAGGCGGTATGGGAGCGCCGTCAGCAGACAATCGGTCAGAGGGGCCAGTTCCGCCGGGTCGGAGACATGGGTGATGGGGCTGAGGTCGTCTCCGTCCACGAAGAGCGCTCGCTGCGGTGGCGGCTGTCCACGGCAGGCAATGCCCTGCCCGGGGAGACTGCGGATGAGGGAGGACTCTACCACGTCCACCCGCGAGACGCCGTTCCAGGCCCGAAGAAGGAGACGGCTATCCGGATACTGGAGGGCGTAGGAAAGGCCCCTGTAGGGGGAGAGGCGAATTTCCAGGACGGGCGGAGGTCGGAAAGCCATCAGCAGCAATCCCCCGACAAGGACTGACTGGAGGAGAGCGGCAGGCCCTCGGGAACGGGAGAAAAGGAGGGCCGAAAGTCCGCCCAGTGCGGCGGTCAGGAGCACCATGCCCTCGGCGCCGGTGCGAGACGGTGCGACCACCGCCAGCAGGCACCCCAGCGCCGAACCGGTCAGATTGGCTGCGTAGGTCCGTCCCACCCGGCCCCGCTGAAGGGAGAGGAGCAACCCCGTCGCTGCCCCCACGCAGAAGAAGGGAAGAGATAGGGCCACATAGTGCAGAGCCAGGATACCCCACTGTCGGCCGTCCAGGGCGACGCGGAAGGAGTCAAAGGGGAGCGCCTGTGTGAGCCCATAGGAACCGACCGCGCCCAATGCGAAGCCCCAGGCCAGAAGTGCCAGCGCCCGCTCCGGGCGGCGAATCCATCCCCCGGCCAGGCTGAGGAACGTCCCGCTGGCGCCGAAGCCCAGCAGCGCCAGGCTAACCGTCATAAAGGCGAAGTGGTAGAACTGGGCGACGGAGAAGAGGCGGGTAAGGTTGACTTCAAAGGCCAGGCAAGCCGTGGAGAGGATGAAGAGGGCTGGCAGGTCGCAGGGAGCAGGTCGCGGGTCACGGGTTGCAGGGCACAAAGCGCGGGGCGCATGTCGCGGAGGACGGCGCTCCGTTACACTTGCCGCCGGGCTACCGTTGGGACTCCGGGGCGCAGGCCCATTGTCCATCGTCTGGGGTTCGTGGTCTATCGTCTGTTGTCTTCAGGCGATATCCTCATGCTCTCGCAGGAGGATGCTCTGGCGGACGTAATAGAGGGCCAGGGATTCGGCGATGCCGCTGGCGATGCGGCGGCTCACCTGCGCGGCCACGTCCACCGGGTAGAGTCTACCCCGTTCGGTCGGGCAAACGACGGTCAGTTGCCCACCATCGCCCTGGTAGATGGCCCACTCCCCGTGGTGGCGTCTTCGGAAGACCTCACCGAGGAAGGCGGTCCAGAGAATCTGGAGCGGCTTTGTCGGCGATGGGGTCCGCTCAATCCATTCGTCCAGTAACTGCAGCGCGGTAGCGTCGTACTGAACCGGCTGGTCGGCGAACCGTTCCAGTTGCCGCCGGGCTTGCTCGGCCAGTTCCACCAGTTGCCGGGCGCGATCAGGGTTCAGCAGTTGCAGCGATGAATCCATCATGGCCTTCCGATACAAAGTATATCATAGAAGCATTTAGTGGCAAGTGATCAGTGGGGCGCTTCGTCTTCTCCCCGCGCGTGTAATGGGCCAATAGATCGTTACCAGTCTCTGGGTCACAGGAGAGGAGCAGATCAGCGCTGATCTCGTCCAGAATCACCGGTGGGAAGAGGGCAATCCGATCATCCCCATTATAGCCCAGGCGCCGCAGTACGGCCAGTGGAGGCTGATTGTCCATCCCTTTTCCGGTGTGGGGGCGCAGCCGGTTGTACACATCCACCCAACGGGCACTGAGGCGCAGGAACTGCGTCACATCCTGCACCTTCAGCAAATAGGGCAGGTAGAATTCTTCGTCGTCGGTGCGGTGGCTGCGCTCCACCCGGCCGTTGTAGCCCTTGCGTCCTGGAGGGTAGCGCCGCAAGGCCCCGCCCAGAGAAGCCAGGAAGCGCTCGCTCAATGCTTGCACCCGGTGGGGGTTGTCTCCCCCAAACTCCTGCCCCCAATCGGTCTGGAAGGTCACCTTTTGCTCCACCCCAAAGGCCCGCAGCCAGCTCAACACCAGGATCAGGAAAGCCAGTCCACAGGTGCTGTTCAGGGCGTAACTGAAGGCCAGAAAGCGCAGGCGGGTGCGCCCGTCGCAGGCCGTCCATTGATATCGGGGCAGGTGATGGCGGCGCAGATGGGTGGTGCGAAGTGTCCCCAGAGTCCCCTTGTCGTGGATGTCTTTCACATCGGCCTG